>NZ_JAMYJW010000001.1:0-941512 GCF_024136975.1 Haladaptatus sp. AB643 | reverse complement strand
GCAGTCGCTCGCGGATTTGGGTTCGAAGAGAAGTGCGCTGGCTGGGATTTGAACCAGAGCAAGACGGTCCGGGATGCTCACTTCCCTTCGGTCGTTGCGCTTCCGGGCTTGCGACTCGCAGGATTCAAATCACCAGCTACGATTTCATCGCTCACGCCATGGCGAGCACGCGCTACACGCGGTGCTCGACGGTTTGCTCCCGATAGAAATGCGCTGGCTGGGATTTGAACCCAGGTTGTGACCATGGCAAGGTCACGTGATACCACTACACTACCAGCGCAGTGCTGCTTGCACTCTTTCGTATTCCCGACTACAGTATAAGACTTGCGAGTTCGGACTCTCCCCGTGAACTATTCACTCACTCTTTTTCTCGTAATTTCGAGGATACCGGGCGTGTGAATACGTCACGCGGCTGAATCCGAAGCGGCACTCTTTTAACCGTCAGTACGAAAACTTCGCTACAGTCTAGTGATGAGGCGTCGAAGCGTAACGGTATGAGCGTCAACCTACTCGTACCATCGTCCCTCGTCCGGGAAGCCGAAGACAAACGCGAGGCAACTCGTAAGATCGGCTACGTCGCCCGCGCGGCGACCGTATTCCGGGCGGACCGCTTGACCGTCTTCCACGACGTGGAAGGCGAGAACAAGTGGGGCGGTGGATTCGTCGAAACCGTGCTCAAGTACGCCGCCACACCGCCCTACCTCCGAAAGGAGGCATTCGGGAGGCGGGACGAATTGGAGTACGTGGGCGTCCTACCGCCGCTCCGCGCCCCATCACAGACCGGCTCCGAATCGGAGGGTTCGGGGTCGTTAAGACAGGGAATCGTGACCGAGGTCGGACCTGAAGGGCGCGTTCGGGTCAATTGCGGACTGCAACACCCGATCTCACTCGTCGTACCGTCTTCCATGACGGTCGCCGAGGGGGAACGCGTTACCGTCAGGATCTCTTCGAGAA
Source organism: Haladaptatus sp. AB643 (assembly GCF_024136975.1). NCBI lineage: Archaea > Methanobacteriati > Methanobacteriota > Halobacteria > Halobacteriales > Haladaptataceae > Haladaptatus > Haladaptatus sp. AB643. The sequence continues at coordinate 940,558 of NZ_JAMYJW010000001.1, read as the reverse complement.
GACCGGTCCGTGCGAAGCTCGTGGATGACCCCATTCCGGGTCTCACAGTGACGCGCACGGACCTCTCGGCGGCCCTCGACCGCGACGATGCCGGTGTCACAATCGGCACGTCGCGTCACGGAGAACCACTCTCCGTTCGACGACTCGACGAAGTCGTCAGACGAACCAACCGCGACGGAATGACCGTCGCCTTTGGTTCGCCGGGTCGAGGACTGCCGGAGATGTTCGGGGTAGAACCCGAAGGAATCTCCACGGTCGAATCCGGCGTCCTAGCCCGGTTCGACCTCTGGCTAAATACGGTTCCAAACCAAGGCAGCGGGGTCGTGCGAACTGAAGAAGCGATGTTCGCCTCCCTCGGCTGCCTTACCCTCAACATCGAGTGATACGATGCCAGAAACAAGCAGACCACGCAAAGGTTCGCTGGGCTTCGGCCCCCGAAAGCGCGCGACGAGCGAAGTTCCGCGCTTCAACTCGTGGCCCGACAGTGACGGTCAGCCGTCGCTGCAGGGATTCGCGGGTTACAAGGCTGGAATGACCCATGTGGTGATGGTCAACGACGAGGCAAACTCCCCCCGCGAAGGGATGGAGGAGACCGTACCGGTCACCATCGTCGAGACGCCCCCAATGCGCGCCGTCGCTCTTCGAGCCTACGAAGACACGCCGTATGGGAAGAAACCACTGACGGAAGTGTGGGGTACCGAGTTCCACGACGAACTCGGCCGCACGCTCAACGTTCCGGAGAACCACGACGCCGACGCCGCGGAGGAGGACCTCCGCGCGGCCATCGAGGCAGGCGACGTGGCTGACCTCCGGGTCATCACACACACCGTTCCCAGCGACCTCAAGAACGTACCGAAGAAACGACCGGACGTCATGGAAACGCGGATCGGCGGCGGCTCCCTCGACGAGCGCGCCGATTTCGCCCTCGAACTACTCGAAGACGGCGGGGAACACGACATCACTGACGTGTTCCGCGCAGGCGAGTACCTCGACACCAGCGGCGTCACGAAAGGAAAAGGAACGCAGGGTCCCGTCAAGCGATGGGGCGTCCAGAAGCGGAAGGGCAAACACGCCCGCCAAGGCTGGAGACGCCGCATCGGTAACCTCGGCCCGTGGAATCCGTCGCGCGTTCGCTCGACGGTTCCGCAGCTGGGTCAGATGGGCTACCACCAGCGTACCGAACTCAACAAGCGTCTCATCTCCCTCGGCGACGACGATGAAGCCTCCGTCGACGGTGGCTTCGTCAACTACGGCGAGGTCGATGGTCCGTACGCGCTCATCAAGGGTTCGGTGCCGGGCCCGAACAAGCGCCTCGTGCGCTTCCGCCCTGCCGTTCGACCGACCGACCAACCGCGCCTCGACCCCGAGGTGCGCTACGTAAGTACGGAGTCCAACCAGGGATAACCCATGCAGGCAACAGTACGTAACCTGAATGGCGAGGACGCTGATACGGTCGACCTGCCGGACGTGTTCGAAACGACCGTCCGCACCGACCTCATCAAGCGAGCAGTGCTCGCCGCACAGGCAAACCGGAAACAGGACTACGGTACCGACCCCCACGCCGGGATGCGTACCTCCGCCGAGTCGCCGGGCAGTGGCCGCGGTATGGCCCACGTCCCGCAGACGAACGGACGAGGTGCTCGCGTTCCATTCACCGTGGGCGGTCGTGTCGCACACCCGCCGAAAGCGGAGAAGGACCGCTCCCGCTCGATCAACAAGAAGGAGCGTAAATTGGCCGTCCGAAGCGCCATCGCGGCGACGACGGACGCCGAACGCGTCTCGGAGCGCGGACACCGCTTCGACGAGGATACGGAACTCCCCCTCGTCGTGAGCGACGACTTCGAAGACCTCGTGAAGACTCAGGAGGTCGTTTCCTTCCTCGAAGCCGTCGGCATCGACGCCGACATCGCACGCGCGGAGGACAACAAGAAGGTTCGCGCCGGCCGTGGGACGACCCGTGGCCGCAAGTACAAGACGCCCAAGTCGATCCTCTTTGTCACCAGTGAGGAGCCGTCGCGCGCAGCGCGAAACCTCGCCGGTGCCGACGTTGCGACGGCGCGCGAGGTCAACACGGAAGACCTCGCCCCCGGTACGCAGGCAGGACGACTGACCGTCTGGACCGAAAGCGCACTTGAAGAGGTGGCTGACCGATGAGCATCGTCGAATACCCGTGGGTTACGGAGAAAGCGATGAACGAGATGGACTTCGAGAACAAGCTCCAGTTCATCGTGTCGCTCGACGCGACAAAACCCGAAATCCGCGACGAAATCGAGGACCGCTACGATGTCACCATCGAGAAGATCAACACCCAAGTCACCATGAAAGGGAAGAAGAAGGCGACCGTCTCGTTGTCGGACGACGACGACGCACAGGACGTCGCCTCCCGAATCGGGGTGTTCTGATAATGGGACGAAGGATTCAGGGACAGCGACGTGGACGTGGTGGACCGACCTTCCGCGCACCGTCGCACCGATACAAGGCAGAACTGAGCCACAAGAACGCCGAAGACGGCGACTTGGTCACCGGAACGGTGGTCGGTATCGAACACGACCCCGCCCGTAGTGCACCCGTCGCGGCCATCGAGTTCGAGGACGGCGACCAGCGACTCGTCCTCGCACCCGAAGGTGTCGGCGTTGGCGAAGAGATTCAGGTCGGCGTTTCCGCCGAAATCAAGCCGGGCAACACGCTCCCGCTCGCCGAAATCCCGGAAGGGGTTCCGGTGTGCAACGTCGAGCGTCAGCCCGGTGACGGCGGCAAGTTCGCCCGCGCATCCGGCGTCGGGGCGAACCTCATCACGCACGACCGAGAGGCTGCTGTCGTGGAACTCCCGAGCGGCGAAGTCCGACGACTCTCGCCCCAGTGCCGTGCCACCATCGGCGTCGTCGCCGGTGGCGGACGGACGGAGAAACCGATGGTCAAAGCCGGTAACAAATATCACAAAATGAAGGCTCGCGGTACGAAGTGGCCGAACGTGCGTGGTGTGGCGATGAACGCCGTCGACCACCCGTTCGGTGGCGGTGGCCGCCAGCACCCCGGACGCCCGAAGAGTGTCTCCCGAGACGCTCCGCCGGGACGAAAGGTCGGGGACATCGCGTCCAAGCGAACTGGACGTGGAGGTAACAAATGAGCGGAAACGAATACCGAACAGGACGCGAGGGTGAGTTCACCTATCGCGGCTACGACCTCGACGAACTGCAGGACATGAGTCTTGAGGAAGTCGCGGAACTGTTGCCCGCACGAATGCGGCGAAGCATCCTTCGCGGGTTGACCGTCGAACAGGAGAAACTGCTCGACAAGGCCCAGGACAAAACCGAGGAAGAATCGGCGAACAGCCCGATTCGGACGCACCTGCGCGACATGCCCGTGCTCCCATCGTTCGTGAACAAGACGTTCGCCGTCTACAACGGCAGCGACTTCGAGCGCGTGCGAATCGAGCCGGAAATGTTGGGCCACTATCTCGGCGAGTTCCAGCTGACCCGCACATCGGTCGAACACGGACAGGCGGGAATCGGTGCGACCCGTTCCTCGAAGTTCGTACCACTCAAATAAACCATGGGAATCAGCTACAGCATCGATGCCGACCCGGACACCACCGCCAAGGGGATGCTTCGGGATCAGCACATGAGCCACAAGCACAGCAAGGCGATTGCCCGAGAGATCAAGGGCAAAACCGCCAGGGACGCGAAAGCGTACCTCCAGCAGGTCGTGAACGAAGAGCGATCGGTGCCGTTTAAGCAGCACAACAGCGGCGTCGGTCACCGTTCGGACATCGACGGCTGGGACGCAGGTCGCTACCCGGAGAAGGCGAGCAAGGCGTTCATCACGCTGCTCGACAACGTCGTGAGCAATGCGGACGCCCAAGGATTCGACGGCGAATCGATGAAGATCAAGCACGTCGCCGCCCACAAGGTCGGCGAAGTGCAGGGTCGAAAACCCCGTGCGTTCGGCCGCGCAAGCGCGTGGAACACGCCCGAGGTCGACGTCGAACTCATCCTTGAGGAGGTCGACAACTAATGGCAGACGAACATCAGTTCATTCAGGACGGCCTACAGCGGTCACAGATAGACGAGTTCTTCGCGGAAGAACTCGGCCGCGCAGGGTACGGCGGCATGGATGTCGCCAAGACGCCGATGGGGACCCAGATCGTCCTCAAGGCGGAAAAACCCGGTATGGTCATCGGAAAGGGCGGGAAGAACATCCGGAAGATCACCCGAGAACTCGGTGAGCGGTTCAACCTCGACGACCCGCAGATCGACGTTCAAGAGGTCGACGAACCGGATCTGAACGCTCGTATCGTCGCCGATCGGCTCGCCAACGCGCTCGAACGCGGTTGGTACTTCCGGAAGGCGGGTCACACGACCATCGACCGAATCATGGACTCCGGTGCACTCGGCGCCGAGATCGTCCTGTCCGGCAAGGTTACTGGCGCACGCTCGCGCGTGGAGAAGTTCAACCGAGGCTACATCAAGCACAACGGTGAACCCGCACAGACCATCGTCGATCACGGTCAAGGCGTCGCGGTGATGAAACTCGGCACCATCGGTGTCGACGTGAAGATCATCCCGCCGGGAGCGGACCTCCCCGACGACTTCCAGATCGAGGAGGGCGCAAGCCCCGAGGAACTCGTTCCGGAAGCGGTCGAGGCCAACGAGGCCGCGGACCTCATCGAAGAGCCGAGCGACGAGGAGCTCGAAGAGCTTCGCGCCGACGAGGACGAGGAATCGCCGGAACCCGGCGAGACCGAAGTCGAAGAGGAAGTCGTCGAGGAAGTCATCGACGACGAGTCCGAAGCGGAAGCTGACGAGTCCGAAACCGAGTCCGTCGAGGAGGAACTCGACGAGCTCGAAGAGGAAGTCGAAGCCGAAGCCGAGGAACTCCTCGAAGAGATGGAAGGCGAGGAGCAAGGCTCCTCGGAAAGTTCGAGTGACGAATCGCAAGAAGACGACGAGGCCGAGGAGGAGGCTGAGGAATAATGGCCATCCTTCACACCGAAGAGATCCGCGACATGACGCCCGCAGAGCGCGGTTCCGAACTCGAAGAGCTCGAGACGGAACTGCTCAACGCGAAGGCAGTCAAAGCGGCCGGTGGTGCCCCGGAGAATCCGGGTCGCATCAAGGAACTCCGTCGAACCATCGCTCGAATCAAGACGATTCAGCAAGAGGAAGGCGACGCGTCGGACGACGACGAATAATCGCACACACCTCATAACCATGCCACTAACACCCGAGACGATAACGAAACACGAACTCGCCGGTCTCCGCGTGCGAGTCGCCTCGGCGACGAACCCATCCCTCGAATCGATCGAGGGACGGGTCGTTTCCGAGACGATGAACACGCTTACGGTCGAGTCCGCGTCTCGGTCGTGGCAGGTACCAAAACAGGGCACGACGTTCGAATTCGAACTCACAGATGAAGCCGCCGCTTCCGTCAAGGAAGCGGGGACCGCGTCCAAACGGAGGTCGGAAACTGCTGGAGTCCGCTCCGGTCAGTCTGGTCTTTTCTCCGAGTCTTGCTCGGAGACACGTCGGAACACTTCCGACGGTGGCGAGGGCGTGGCTTACGTTACGGTGGATGGCACGAATTTGCTCTCACGACCCGCATTGCGTACCGAAATTGGAGGAAATTCGAAATGGCGTTAGGATTGAATGTACCAGAACCGGAGGAGACCTGCTCCCACGATGACTGCCCGTTCCACGGAACGCTTTCCGTGCGCGGACAGATCATCGAGGGCGAAGTCGCCTCCACTGACATGGATAAAACCGTTGTCGTCGAGCGAGAGTACGACGTTGCAGTGCCGAAATACGATCGGCAGATGAAGCGTCGCTCCCGCGTTCCGGCCCACGCGCCGGAATGCATGTCGCTCGCAGTTGGCGACACGGTTCGTATCGCAGAGACCCGACCGCTCTCGAAGACGAAATCACACGTCGTCGTCGAGAACCTGACCGAGGAGGGTGACGAATAATGGAAGCACTGAAGGCTGACGTGACACAGGGCGTCGAGAAAGGCTCCCTGCTCAACTGTGCCGACAACACCGGCGCACGCGAGCTCAAGGTCATCAGCGTTTCCGGCTACCACGGCACGAAGAGCCGCCATCCCAAGGCAGGCATCGGTGACAAGATCACCGTGTCCGTCACGAAGGGGACGCCGGAGATGCGCCGTCAGGTGCTCGAAGCCGTCATCATCCGACAGCGAAAGTCCATCCGTCGTCCCGACGGCACGCGTGTCAAATTCGAAGACAACGCGGCCGTCGTCATCGACGACGTGGAAGAACCGCGAGGGACCGAGATCAAGGGTCCCATCGCGCAGGAAGTCGCAGAGCGGTTCGGAAGTATCGCAAGCACAGCTACGATGATAGTATGACTCGACAACCACGCAAACAGCGAAACCGGACCGAACGCGCACCGCTCCACGAGCGGCACGAACAGGTCAAAGCGCCGTTGTCCGACGACCTCCGAGAGGAGTTCGGCCAGCGTAGCGTCCGCGTCAACGCGGGCGACACGGTCGAAGTCATGCGCGGCGATTTCGCCGGCGAAGAAGGCGAAGTCGTGGACGTCGACCTGAAGTCGGCGACCATTCGCGTCGAGGACGTCGTCCTCGAAAAGGCCGACGGTGAGGATGTCGCGCGACCGCTCGAGGCGAGCAACGTCCGCGTGACAGACCTCGACCTGTCCGACGACCGCCGTGAGGCACGTCTGGAAGGTGATTCCGAATGAGCAACCATCAGAAACGACTCTCCGTTCCGAACTCTTGGCCGGTCGAGCGAAAGACCGCCACGTTCACCGTGAAGGCCGGCGCCGGCCCGCACGGTCGTGACGGTGTCCCGCTCCTCATCATCCTGCGGGACGTGCTGGGCTACACTGCTTCGAAGAAGGAAGCCCGCTACGCGCTCAACCAAGATTCCGTACTCGTGAACGGACAATCAGTGAGTGACGAACAGCGACCCATCGGCATGTTCGATATCCTCGCGTTCCCAGAACGCGACGAGTACTACCGCGTCTTCCCCGACGAGGGTGGTCGCCTCGCGCTGACCCCCATCGACGAGGATGCGGCGAACGGCCGACTGGCGAAAATCGAGGACAAGACGAACGTCCCCGGTGGCGAAACGCAACTCAATCTCCACGACGGCAGCAACCTCCGTGTCGAGTCCGATTCGGACTACAACACGAAGGACTCCATCGTCGTCGGGACGGAGGACAAGGAAATCCTTGCCCACTTCCCGTACGAGGAAGGTAGTCTCGTTACCGCCGTTCGCGGGCAGCACGCCGGCGAGATCGGCGAAGTCACCGACATCACGGTGACGCCCGGCAGCGGTTCGAACACCGTCGCCGTTTCCGGCGACGAGAACGAGTTCGAGACCGTCGAGGAGTACCTCGTCGTCATCGACGAGAACTTCACGGGAGGGGATGACGAATGAGCGAAGCCGAATTCCACGAGATGCGAGAGCCGAAAGTGGAGAAAGTCGTCGTCCACATGGGCGTCGGTGAAGGTGGTCGCGAACTCGCCAACGCCGAGGAGATCCTCGAAAACGTGACGGACCAACAGAGCGTCCGCACGTTGGCGAAGTCCACTCTGCCGGATTTCGGTATCCGTCAGGGCGACCCGATCGGTGCGAAGGTGACGCTCCGTGGCGAGGAAGCACACGACTTCCTCGAAACGGCGCTCCCGCTCGTGAGCCTCTCGTCGAAGCAGTTCGACGAGACCGGGAACTTCAGCTTCGGTATCAACGAGCACACCGAGTTCCCGAGCCAGGAGTACGACCCGAACGTCGGAATCTACGGGCTTGACGTGACCGTCAACCTCGTTCGGCCGGGATACCGCGTCGCAAAGCGCGACAAGGTCACCCGCCAGATTCCGTCGAACCACCGACTGACGGCCGAGGACGCGCTAGCGTTCCTCCAGGCCAGCTTCGACGTTGAGGTGGATGAATGAGCGAAAGTGAAAACGATGCGACCGGCGAGCATTCGACCAAGCGCACTGGCCAAATGGAAACGTGCCAACGATGTGGTCGAAAGCAAGGTCTGGTCGGCAAGTACGACATCAATCTGTGTCGACAGTGCTTCCGTGAGATCGCACGCGACATGGGATTCAGGAAGTACCGATAACAATGGCAGGAAACGACCCCCTTAGCAACGCACTCTCCGGCGTGGACAACGCCGAAGGTGTCGGTCATCTGTCCCACACGGTACAGCCCGCTTCGAACGAGATCGGCAGCGTGCTCGAGGTCTTCTACGACCACGGGTACATCGACGGCTTCGACTTCGTCGATGACGGTAAAGCCGGTCGGTTCGAGGTCGAACTAAAAGGCGCTATCAACGAATGTGGCGCGGTCAAGCCCCGCTATTCGGTGGGCAAGGACGACTTCGAGAAGTGGGAGAAACGGTTCCTCCCCGCCCGTGACTACGGGGCACTCGTCGTCACGACCAGCCACGGCGTCATGAGCCACTACGAAGCCCGTGAGGAGGGCATCGGTGGCCAGGTCATCGCATACGTCTACTAACAATGCCACGAGTAGAAATCGAAATTCCGGACGAGGTGTCCGCCGACGTAGACCACCTCGACGTGACCATCGAAGGGCCGGAGGGATCCGTCACGCGACGGCTCTGGTACCCGAACATCAGTGTCACGGTCGAAGACGACGCAGTGGTCATCGAGAGCGACGTCACCGACGCGAAAACGAACGCGACGGTGGGAACGTTCGAGAGCCACGTGCGAAACATGGTCCACGGCGTGAGCGAGGAGTGGGAGTACAAGATGGAAGTCTTCTACTCTCACTTCCCGATGCAGGTCCGTTCCGAGGGCGACGAAGTCGTCATCGAGAACTTCCTCGGAGAGAAAGCGCCACGACGAACGAACGTCCACGGGGACACCGTCGTCGAGGTCAGCGACGAGGAACTGAGCCTGCGCGGCCCAAGTATCGAAGACGTCGGTCAGACCGCCGCAGACATCGAACAACTCACCCGCGTGTCGGGTAAAGACACGCGCGTGTTCCAGGACGGCGTCTACATTACCGAGAAGCCGTCCACGGGAGGTGCCTGATAGATGGCAGACGAACCAGAACAGATCGAAGACATCAGCGGTGTTGGCGAGAGCAAGGCCGAATCGCTCCGTGAGGAAGGCTTCGAGTCCGTCGAGGACATCAAAGCCGCCGAGCAATCGGACCTCGCGGAAGTCGACGGAATCGGCAACGCACTCGCTGCCCGTATCAAGGCGGACGTCGGAAGCCTCGAAGTCGAAGAGGAGACCGAAGCCGAGATCGAAGAAGAGGAATCGGAGGCCGAGGAGGAAGAACCGGCCGAAGACGTCGAAACCGAACTGCAACCCCGCGGGCTGACCGAGAAGACGCCCGACCTCGAAGACGAGGAGGCACGACTGCTCAAGCAGCGAGAGCGTGTCGGGACCCCGCAGTTCAATCGACAGGACTACCACAAGAAAAAGCGCACGCCCTCGTCGTGGCGCAAGCCGCGCGGAAACCTCAGCAAGCAGCGCCGGGGAATCAAGGGCAAAGGCGACATGGTCGAGGCGGGCTACCGCACGCCGAAAGCGGTTCGGGGCAAGCACCCGAGCGGCTTCGACGAGGTTCGCGTTCACAACGTCGATGATCTCGACGGCGTGGACGGCGACACCGAAGCGGTTCGCATCGCCTCGAAAGTCGGCGCTCGCAAACGCGAGCGTATCGAGGAAGTCGCCGAGGACGACGGCATTCGCGTGCTCAACCCAACCTACGTCGAAGTGGAGGTAGACAATGAGTGACTTGAGTGCACAGAAGAAACTCGCATCGGACGTCCTCGACGTCGGTAAGAACCGCGTTTGGTTCGACCCCGACGCACAGGGTGCCATCGCTGACGCGATTACCCGAGAGGACATCCGCGAACTGGTCGACGACGGGTCGATCCAGTCGAAGGATGCAAAGAGCAACTCCCGCGGCCGTGCCCGTGAGCGCAACGCGAAACGCGCTTACGGACATCGAACCGGACCCGGAACCCGCAAAGGGAAGAAGGGCGGCCGTAAGAACTCGAAAGAGGAATGGACGAACCAAATCCGCGCACAGCGACGCAAGCTCCGCGAACTCCGTGCTGACGGCGAAATCACGCAGACGCAGTACCGCGCTCTGTACGACAAGGCCAAAGGCGGGGAGTTCCGTAGCGTGCAATACCTGCTGAACTACATAGAGAACAACTACTAACAATGGCAACTGGACCACGATACAAGGTGCCGATGCGCCGCCGCCGTGAGGTCCGGACTGACTACCATCAAAGGTTGCGCCTGCTGAAATCGGGTAAGCCACGTCTGGTCGCTCGGAAGAGCAACCAGCATGTCAGGGCACAGCTGGTCACGATGGGTCCCGACGGCGACAACACAGTTGCGAGTGCTTACTCCGGCGATCTGGCGGAGTACGGCTGGGAGGCCCCGACGGGCAACATCCCCAGCGCGTACCTCACTGGATATCTGCTCGGCAAACGCGCACTCGACACTGATTACGATGAGGCAGTGCTCGACATCGGTCTCAACACGGCGACGCCCGGCAGTAAGGCGTTCGCAGTACAGGAAGGTGCAATCGACGCTGGTCTCGACATCCCCCACAACGAAAGCGTGATGGCTGACTGGTCGCGTAACCGCGGCGAGCACATCGCCGAGTACGCTGAACAGCTGGACGACCCGCTGTACAGCGGGGATTTCGACGCCACAGAACTACCCGAGCACTTCGACGAAGTGCTCTCGAAGCTCCAGGAGGACGAATAATATGAGTAACAGAAACGGCTGGCAACCCCAGACTCGTCTCGGCCGAAAGGTCGCCGATGGCGACATCGAGACGATGGAGGAGGCGCTGAACTCCGGCCTTCCGCTCAAGGAGCCGGAGCTCGTCGATCAGCTCCTTCCCGGTCTCGAAGACGAAGTGCTGGACATCAACATGGTCCAGCGCATGACCGACTCCGGTCGGCGGGTGAAGTTCCGCTGCGTCTGTGCTATCGGCAACCGCGACGGCTTCGTCGGCTACGCGGAAGGTCGAGACGATCAGGTCGGTGGTGCCATCCAGAAGGCTATCGAGATTGCAAAGCTGAACATCATCGACGTTCCCCGCGGCGCAGGGTCGTGGGAAGACCGAAGCGACCGACCGCACTCGCTCACCCACCGAACGAAGGGGAAGGCGGGCAGTGTCGAGGTCGAACTCATCCCGGCACCGGCCGGATTGGGTCTCGCAGCGACCGACACCGTTCGCAAAATCCTCGAACTCGCGGGAGTCGAGAACGCCTGGACGAAGAGCCACGGCAACACGCGAACGACGCTCAACCTCGCCAAGGCGACGTACAACGCGCTGGAGAACGCCTCCCAAGCGCGTGGGCCGCGCGCCCGTCCCGACGAGGAACCGGAGGTGGCTGACTGATGGAAGCAGTCGTCCAAGTTCGCGGTGAGGTCAACATGAACCAGGACATTCGTGACACCCTGTCGATGCTCAACATCCACAAGGTCAATCACTGCGCGCTGGTTCCGGAATCGGAGACCTACCGCGGCATGATCACGAAGGTCAACGACTTCGTCGCCCACGGGGAACCCGACCAGGAGGTCTTGGAGACGGTTCTCGCCAAGCGAGCACAGCCGCTCGAAGGCAGCGACGAGGTCGACGACGAGTGGATCGCAGAGAACACCGACTACGACGACGTTGCCGACCTCACGAGCGCGCTCCTCGACGACGAGACGACGCTCCGTGAGCAGGGCCTGACGCCCGTCCTCCGCCTTCACCCACCGCGTGGTGGACACGAGGGTATCAAGCACCCGACGAAGGAAGGAGGCCAGCTCGGCAAACACACGACAGAGGAAATCAGCACGCTCCTCAAGGCGATGCGATAACCATGACGAGCAAGAAACGACGCCAGCGTGGCTCGCGGACGCACGGGGGCGGAACCCACAAGAACCGCCGCGGTGCCGGACACCGTGGTGGTCGCGGACGCGCCGGTCGCGCAAAACACGAGTTCCACAACTACGAACCGCTCGGAAAGCACGGGTTCTCCCGACCCGAAGACTCGAAGGAAACGGTGCTCACCGTTTCCGTGCAGAAACTCGACGAAGACGCCGCGCTGTACGCGGCCGAGGGAGTCGCCGAGGAGACCGACGACGGCTACCAGCTCGACGCACGCGATGTCGTCGACGACGGCTGGGACGCTGACGCCGTCAAGGTGCTCGGCAGCGGTCAGGTTCGCAACAGCCTCGACATCACTGCGGACGCCTTCTCGGCATCCGCGGTCGAACTCATCGAGGAAGCGGACGGCGACGCCGTCCTGAGCGACCGGGCCCAGGAAGAGGAGTTCGGCGAAAGCGAAGACGAAGACGACGCGGAATAACTCCGTTCGTTGACCGTTTTTTGATGCAGTTCCCTGTCGAGTAGCAACGCTGATCGAGACATAATTGCGTTTTTCTGAGTTGAGAATGAAGTGTGGCTTCGAGCTTAAAACTTTGTGGCCGTTTCTTGGATTACCCTAAACCGCCCGAGACCGTATTCTGTGGCCCCCTCGCTACATTATACTATCTATTTTTGTCTGTGATGCGAGTCGAAGGAGATACATGTAGGGAGGTGCGAATTGATGTTGAACATGGGTTGGAAAGAGACTGCTGAACCAGTCCTCACACGAATGCCCGCCGTCCAGCGCCCGGAGGGACACATACCCTTCAAGCGCAAGCTGATGTGGACGGGGGGAGTGTTACTGCTGTACTTCTTCCTGACAAACGTCTACCTATACGGGGCGAACCAAGGTGCCGATATCTTCGGTAACTTCCGTTCGATACTCGGCGGTGGACGAGGAACTGTCCTGCACCTCGGTATCGGACCGATCGTCACCGCGAGCATCGTCCTCCAGTTGCTCGGCGGTGCGGACCTGTTGGGACTGGACACTGACGACCCACGCGACCAAGTGCTCTATCAGGGCCTACAAAAGCTGCTGGTCGTCGTGATGGTCTGTCTCGAAGGGCTGCCGATGGTGTTCATCGGCGGGTTCCTGCCGGTGAACGACCAGGTCGCTGCCAGCCTCGGCATCGGCGACTTCGGCGTCCAGTGGCTCATCTTCGCCCAGATCTTCATCGGCGCGATCCTCATCCTGTTCATGGACGAGATCGTCAGCAAGTGGGGTGTCGGGAGCGGTATCGGGCTGTTCATCGTCGCCAACGTCAGCCAGAGCCTCGTCGGCGGTCTCATCTCGCCGAAGGGCCTCGGTACCTACACCGGCCTCATCCCGCAGTGGATCGACATCATCACCGGGAACGCGGAGAACATCTCGCTGCTCACGGCGGGAGGTATCCAGTACCTCCTGTTCGGCGGTGGGCAAATCATCGCGCTCACCACGACGATACTCATCTTCATCGTCGTCGTGTACGCGGAGAGCGTGCGCGTCGAGATACCGTTGAGCCACGCACGAGTGAAGGGTGCGCGCGGTCGCTTCCCCGTGAAGCTCATCTACGCGAGCGTCCTGCCGATGATCCTCGTCCGCGCCCTGCAGGCGAACATCCAGTTCCTCGGGCGCATCCTGAACCAGCAATTCCACGGGAACATGCCCGCGTGGCTCGGTGTCTACGGTAGTAGCGGATACCCTACCGGCGGGATATTCTACTACCTCGCACCCATCCAGAGTCCGAATCAGTGGATGTGGTGGGCCAACTCCCTCCCCCAAGCATGGTGGCAGGTCCTGGTCCGCGTCGGTCTTGACCTCGGGTTCATGGTCGTCGGCGGTGCCATCTTCGCGGTCTTCTGGGTGGAGACGGCGGACATGGGTCCCGAATCGACCGCGAAACAGATCCAGAACTCCGGGATGCAGATTCCCGGTTTCCGTCAGAACACGGGCGTCATCGAGAAGGTGATGGAGCGGTACATCCCGCAGGTCACCGTCCTCGGCGGCGCGCTGGTCGGCCTGCTGGCCGTCCTGGCGAACATGCTCGGTACCATCGGTGGCACCTCCGGTACCTCGCTGCTGCTCGCGGTGTCCATCACGTACAAGTTGTACGAGGAGATCGCTGAAGAGCAGCTAATGGAGATGCATCCGATGATGCGCGAGATGTTCGGCGGATAAGGTCGTCACAGACTTCCGATTTTCACTGCGGTTCCGTTTTTTCACCACCAGTTTGGCAAAGCGTATCAGCCGAACCCGGGGAAACTTCTTGAATAATGCCGGTGATGCACGGACCATGGACTCGGCGTTCGTGTTTCGTTCCCGTCTCCGTTCCGCGATGGCGACGTACGTTTCGGCACACGAGACGCCGTTCGAGGTTCCCGACGAATCTCGTGCGGACGGTGACAGCGCAAGCGTTCTCGTTCCGTCGTCCCGCCGTGACGCCGTCGTACTCGAAGCGGTACCGTCCGATGTGGACCCGCACTCGGAGACGTGATCGAGCGAGGGATACGGAACGCCCGTGAGAACGGAACCCGCGTCTTTGCGACGGTCAACGAGAACGACGCGTTCCTCTTTCGTCGTCCGAACTCCGAGAGCGCATCCCCGACGACCGACGTCTCGGAGTTCACCCGGCGAGGGTACAACTTGCGAACCCGGTCGATGGCCGAATTCTGCGGGGAACTCCTTCGGGACGCGGTGGCGCTACAGGAGGGCACGGAATCGCCGATTCGGTTCGGCGATTTCTTCGTCGGTCGGCTTCGAAGCTTTCACGCCACCCTCGTGCCGCGATACGAGTCGCTCATCGCCGACGCGTTCGAGGAGGACGACGGCTTTCACGACTCGATGGCGACGTGGGCGGACGAAAACGGCTATCCCCTCGATTCGGATTTCGACCGAGCGGTTCGGATCGCCGCCCAACAGTACGGCTGTTTACTGGTGGCACGCATCGTGTTCGATGGACGCCTTCGAGATGTCGACCATGAATCGAACGAAGCGGGAGCGGAATCTGCAACCGAGGCGTGGAAGGATTCGAGCGACGGGTTTTGGAGCAAGATACCGAACGACGGTGGGACGCTGGAACGATTGGAAGGGTTCGCGAGGAGCGTCGAGCGCGAACCGTTGGACGACATCGAAACCGACGTTCTCGGGCGTGTGTACCAGAAGCTCATCCCGGCCGAGGAACGGGCGGAACTCGGCCAGTTCTACACGCCGGACGAAATCGGGCGACTGCTCGCCCGCTGGGCGGTTCGGTCACCGAGCGACAGGGTACTCGACCCGGCGAGCGGGTCCGGGTCGCTTCTCGTGGAGGCCTATAGGCGACTGGATACGTTGGGGTCAGGGGACCGTTCGCATCGGGATCTGCTTCGGCAACTCACGGCCGTGGACATCGACGAGTTCCCGCTTCTGCTGACCGAGGTGAACCTGGCGGCGCGAAACAGCCACGAACAGGCGGACGAACGCTTCGTTCATCACCGTGACTTCTTCGACCTCGACCCGGAAGCCGTCGGAACGTTCGACGCGACGGTTGCGAATCCACCCTACGTTCGACAGGAGTCCATCGCCACGGATCGGGAGCATTTCCGCGAGCATCTCGAAGCGCTGGATTCGGGGGAAGCGCTCGACGGACGGAGCGATCTGTACTGTTACTTTCTGACGCACGTCACGGGCTTTCTTCGGGAGGGCGCACGGGTGGCGTGGATCGTGCCGACGAAGTGGATGACCGCGGATTACGGTCCGTCGCTGCAGCGATTCCTCTACGACCACTACAAGGTCGAAGCGGTGGTCGGGTTTCGAAACCGCCTGTTCGAGGATGCGCTCGTGGACACGGTGTTGTTGCTATTGGAACGGACCGACGACGCGACGGCACGACGGAACACGCGGACGAACTTCGTCCGTCTCAACGAGCGGATGGACCCGGACGACGTCATCGACGTGATCGACCGTGACGCGACGGGTTCCGGGAACCTTCGAATCAGAAGCGAACGGAGCCATCGGACCATTACCGTCGCTCAGTCGCATTTGATGGCACGTCTCGGCGGGAAATTGCATCACTACGTCACGGCTCCGGCACTCTACACCGTGGTTCTCGAACACCCCGAGACGGTTTCGCTGTCCGAGATTGCCACCGTCACGCGGGGGAAGAAAACCGGAGCGAACCCCGTCTTCATCCTCGATACGGACGGAGACTGGGTCCGCCGAATCGAAGACGGATTCCTCCGCCCGGCGATAAAGAGCGTGAAGGAAGTCGATGGGTACGAGCACTCGGTGGACGACGCGGAGAAGTGGATGCTGGACGTTGCCAAATACGCGGAGACGGTGCTCTCCTCGTCCGAATCCGCCGATGGGGACTGCGACGATGTCGCCACGGTCTCCAACGAAACTCGCGTCATCTCGGCGCTCGAATGGGATGGCCACGACGGCGTGGCCGCCTATCTTCGATGGGCCGACGATCACCCATCGAGCACGAACGACTCCGTGCGGATCAACGACCCGTGGTTCGCGATGGGTGGATTGGACGACAAAACGGCACCCATCGTCTGCCCGCAGGCGATGGACACGCGTCGGTTCTTCTTCCGAACTGATGGGGAAGTCGTTGCCAGCAACCGGTTCCTGCTCGTCCACCCTCGACAGGGGGACGTGACGCTCCTGCTCGGGTTGTTGAACGCCAGCCTCTCGAAAATCGTGATCGAGAGCCACGGGAGGGTGACGGGTGGGGGAGCGATCAACCTCTCCAGTTCCGACCTTCGAACCCTTCGGGTCGTCGACCCGGAAGCGTTGACGGACGAGCAGAAAGCGACGGTTCGGGAGGGGTTCGAGCGATTAGCCGCTGGCGACGACAGTGGACAAACCGCCATCGACGATGTGATCATCGACGTGCTCGACCTCGACGTGAGTGCCGAGCGAATACGCACGATCGCACGGACGATGAAATCGGCCCGCCGAACGAAAGGCTGTGAGGTCGAATCGGCGGTTCGGACGTTGGACGCGTTGGAGGACGACATCGAGATCGAGTTCGACGATTGAACGCTTCGGTACCGCGGACTCCATTCGATGTCCTTCGTGCTGATTTATACGCCCTCCCGTCGTTTCTCCGGCATGAATCGGGAACGCGGATTCCTACTGTTTCTCATCGCCGTGTTCGGCCTCCTCTCAATTCTGCTCGTCAAACCGTTTCTCCAGTACGTGTTGGCCGCAATCCTGTTGGGATACGTCCTGTTCCCCGTTCAACGCCGGTTGAAACACCGCGTCGGCACTCGGGTATCCGCACTCTCGCTCCTCGTCCTCACCACGCTCGTCGTCCTCGTTCCCGTCACGGCGCTCCTGGCAATCGCCGCCCGGCAGGCGCTCACGCTCCTCCGAGTGATCGCTCGTGGCGACCAGCAGGTCGCCGAACTCATCGCGTTGGTCGAACGATACACCGGCATCACCATCCACGGTCGAACGTTACAGGAACTCCTGCCAGCGGGAAGTTCCTCACGTCTGGTGGACAACGCGCTCGGTATCTTCGGCGGCGTCTCGAACGCCCTCATCGGTCTCACCGTGATGGTGTTCGTGCTCTACTACCTGCTCACCGGCGGGGAGGAGTTCGTCGCCTGGATTCGCCGGTGTACGCCCCTCCACGACGACGTACAGGACGAACTGTACTCCGAGATGGACCGGGTGATGTGGGGCGTGTTGGTCGGCAACGTCCTCGTCGCAATCGTACAGGGCATCCTGACCGGCATCGGATTCGTCATCGCGGGAGTCCCGGGCGTGGTGTTCTGGACGGTCGTGACGACGCTGCTCTCCCTGCTTCCGCTCGTCGGAGCCTCCGTCGTCTGGCTCCCGGCGTCCGCCTACCTCCTCCTCGTAAATCGGCCGGTTGCGGCAGGGTTCCTGTTCCTCTACGGCACCTTCGTCATCAGCCTCTCGGACAACTACCTTCGACCGATAGTCAGCGGGCGGGAGGCGAAGCTGAATCCGGGCATCCTCGTGGTCGGCATCTTCGGCGGCGTCTACGTGTTCGGCTTCATGGGGCTGTTCTTCGGCCCCATCGTCCTCGGGATGCTCCGCATACTGCTCACGGTGTTCGCCCGCGAGTACGCCGACGTGTGAATGTTCGACGAAACTACTCCACGGAGTTGTTCGACCGCGTGTTTCCGTCGGACGACGACGAAACGGCGATTCTCCGTCGATTTCCGGTTCCTCGGTTTCCGACGAGGCGATTTCGGTCGCTCGAAATGAGGAGGATTCCGGCGTCTCGGCTGTTCACGAGCCGATTGTCGAGAATGGCGTTGCGGTCGCTCGACCGCAACCGGATGCCGACGGAGTTCTCACGGGCGACGTTCGATTCGATCGTGTTGTTCCGGGCACCGTCGGCGAGGTAGATGCCGTAGAATCGGTTCGAAACGCGGTTGTTGCGGATTCGGTTGTCGCTCGCCGCGGAGAGCCACAGTCCAGCGATGTGGTTTCCGGTCGCCACGCTCCCACGGACCGTGTTTCGGTTGGCACCAAGCAGGGCGACGCCGAACTCGTTTCCGCGCGCGACGGTGCCAACGACGGTGTTTCGAGTGGCTTCCACGAGTTGGATGCCGACCAAGGCGTTGTCGTTCACCGTGGTGTTTCGGAGGGTGTTGTTCGAACTGCTGCCGACGAGGAAGACGCCAGCCACGGCGTTCGAGCGGGCGACGTTGTCCACGACCTCGCTATCCCGAAACGAAACGAGGGACAGTCCGACGCGGTTGCGGGCGGTGGTCGTTTCGGCCACCCTCGCGTTCCGGGTTCCGACGAACCGGATTCCATCGTCCCAGTCGGTCGCCCCAACGTTCCGGACCGTGACGTTCGATCCGCCGGTCACGAGGACGCCGGAGGTACCGAACGCACGGACGCCGTCGACTCGGTGCCCGCGTCCGTCGAGCGTCACGTCGTTCGCCGTGATTCGAAGGCACGTACCGACCGTCACGTTTCGGATATCGCCGGTGAGCGTGTAGCGTCCCGGCGACGAAATCGTCGTACAGCTATCGATCCCCGTGCCGTCAGCGGCGTTTTCCTGCCCCGCAGCGGGGCGGACTCCAGCACCTGCGGTGAGGGAGACGACGACCAGCGAAACGATGAGTAGCGTCGTGAGTAGCCTCGGAACGTCGCGGCGCATGTCAACACACTCGCCGTGCTCACGGTTCGTTATTTGCTCATCTCCCTCGTATAACCGTCCGTTGTCTTCGGGTTGCGGTGACAACCGGATTCGAAATCACGGCTGTAATCGCTGGAGAAGCGGAATCTCCTCGATCTTTTCCTCCGGAAGTACCTCCCAGTCGATACCGTCCGGTCGCTCGACCGTCGTCTCCGTCCGGACGACGCGCTCGGGCGTCACCACGACGTCCATCGGCACGTCGTGGGGTTCCGGCGCTGGCGCGTCGTCGACCAGTTGTACTTCGTGGACCGTCGTCGCTATCGTCGTATCGTCGTCCGCCGCCCCCAACGCGTGCAGGACGGCGAATTCGAGGTCGCTGTATCCCTCGCCCTTTCCGATCCGGGTTCCCGCCTCCGTCACCGCGACGCTCCCGGAGACGATGAAATCCACGTGGGGAACGTCGTCCGGTGCGACGGGTTCGGCGTAGCCGTCCATCTTCGACACCGTCGCCGCGGCGTCCGTGTCCTCGATTTCCGGCGGGTCGAGTTTCATGAACGGCTTTTCGTCCCGAAGGCGTGGTTGGGCCATGTAGACGACCTTCCCCTCCCGGAGCGCCCGCCGTCGAACCGGCAACTGTGGCGCGTCTGGATTCGCCTTGATGACCGACGCCTCCTGCCACTCCGGAAGTTCGGCGAGTCGGTCGGCCGCCTCCTTCGCGCCTGCGAAGTTCGGAATCCGACCGTGTGGAGGGAACGGAAACCGAGCGATTCCCTCGTCCTCCAACTGCGTCCAGATTCTGTCGCGGAGGTCGGCTTTGTCCATAGGGAGAGTGGTTCGTCACGACGACTTCAACGCAACGCTTGACTGGCCATGCGGGATCGACAGGCCCACAATAGTCGAATGGTTGTCACCTACTCGACTATCCTCGCAGATTCCAAGTGAAACCGTCTGAATCACGAAACCGTCTCGGCGAGTTCAAATCCCAGCCAGCGCACTTTTCACTGACGCAACTCCGTAAGCGACGCCGCTAGGTGGCGCTGACGACTCGTGTCAGTGAAACTGTCCACTGGGATTTGAGCAGACGAGTCGCACGCCCGCGCAGTCGAACGGACGTGAGATGAGCAGGACCGTCTCGGCGGGTTCAAATCCATCGCGTCCCAACATCGACCGTGATTCGACTGCGGGACGGCATCCACATCGAGACGGACCGGACCATCGTCGCGGACGCCCGCAGCGCCGTGGGTGACGTGAACGTCGTGAGCCACGCCCACGCCGACCACACGTTTCGGACGACGCCGGAGACGGTGCTCTGTTCGGCCGAAACCGCCGCGCTCGTTCGAGCGCGGACGGGCGCGGAGTTCGAGTACACCGACACCGTTCCGGGCATCGAACTCCTCCCGGCGGGACACGTCGTCGGGTCGCGGGCGACGCTCGTCGAGGGCGAGGACGACCGCCGGTATCTGTACACCGGGGACTTCTCGACTCGGGACAGACAGTACCTCGACGGGTTCGACCCGGTCCCCGCCGACGTGCTGGTGATGGAGACGACATACGGCGACCCGCAGTATCGCTTTCCGCCCCAGGAGGAGTTGGAGGGCGAAATCTGCGATTGGCTCGCCGACCACGACGAACCGCTGTTCCTGTTCGGCTACTCGCTCGGACGGGCGGGGAAACTCCAGCATCTCGCTCGGCGGGCGACGAACCGCCCCATCGTCGTCAGCGACGCGATTCGGAACGTGAACGAGGCCATCGAGGCGACGACGGACATCACCTTCGACGCGGGACCGTTCGAGGCGAACGGGCTCGCGGGCGACGAAATCGTCGTGCTCCCGTCCAACCGCTCCCGAACGGACTGGGTTCGGGACCTCGTTGAGCGGGTCGGCGGGTCGATGGTCGGCTTCTCCGGTTGGGCCGTCACGAGTTCCTATCGCTACCGCGGGGGCTACGACGTGACGTTTCCGCTCTCCGATCACTGCGATTTCGACGAACTCGTTTCGACCGTGGAAGCGGTGGACCCCGAAATCGTCTACACGCAACACGGATTCGCCGACGAGTTCGCGGGGCACCTCCAGAAGCTCGGATACGACGCTCGTCCGTTGATGCGCCACCAGCGGTCGCTTCTCGACTTCGGAAGCGAGTGACTACGACGGGTAGCGTTCGATTTCCGGGGGATGGGTCCCGCCTTTCGGTTCCTGTCGCGCACGATACTTATCGGCAGTATAGTCGTCACTGTCCGGCAGTATCGCCGTCACTGCCCGGCAGTATCGCTGTCACTGTCACTCGCTAGCTCGGCGGAAAGGACTACGTTCCGTTTTGCAGGTGGACGATAACAAAGCTCGTAGTTCGCGTCCCACCGTGTCGTGTTCAGCCTCCGTCGATTGATTGCCAGCGTGGTCGCCGTCGTTCTCGTCGTGAGTATTCTCTTCGTGGTGACGCTGGGCGTCTGGCCGCCCGCGTACACCGTCATCAGCGGGAGCATGTCGCCGCACGTCAACCGGACGGACGTGGTCGTGGTGATGGACAAACACCGCGTCACGCCGCCGGACAGTCGGGATGGCGTCGTTTCGGCACAGAGCGGGAAGGAGGACGGTTTCGAGACGCTCGGTGGTCCCGGCAACGTCCTCGTCTACCATCCGTACGGAAACGACTCGGCGATTCCCGTCCTCCATCGAGCGCGGTTCTGGGTCACGAAGGGCGAAAACTGGTACGACAAAGCGAATGCATCGTACGTCGCGGGTGCGGATAGCTGTGCCCAACTTCGGAACTGTCCGGCACCGCATTCGGGATTCATCACCAAAGGGGACGCGAACGGGTATTACGACCAAGCGGTCGGCATCTCCTCGCCGGTTCGTCCCGACTGGATCATCGGCGTTGCTATCGTTCGCGTCCCGAAAATCGGGGAACTGTCACCGGCGCTCTCTCATTCCTCGAAGAACAGCGTGACGTTCACGGGGTCCCGTTCTTCACGAACTGGCTCGGGGATGGAACGGAACGGTACGGCGCTCTCACTCCTCGCGGAGGAGCGCCACACTCAACAGCTTGCCGCCCCCGCATACGGTCGATTCGCGGGTTAGCGCGTAGAGGATTCCGTCGCGGTCGGTTTCTACTTCTTGTCGAACCTCGTACGTCGCCGGGTCGTACAGGGTCCCGATGCGCTCTCCTGCCTCGACTTCGTCGCCGATTTCGTGGTTCGACTCCACGACGAACAATCCGGAATCGTCGGCATCGACGCGACCGAGATGATTTCGGGCAAGTATTTTCTCCCCGTTCTCCAGCGGCGATGCGGGGAGCATTCCGAGCTGTCGGCAGACGTTCGTGAGTCCGGTAAGCCCGGTTTCGACCGCGTTTTCGACGACTTCCTTGTTGTGTGCGAGCTCCGGCGTGATGGACGGGATTCCTTCGCGCGTGGCCGCGACGCGGAACTTGCCGCCGAAGTTGCGCTCGGACCACTCCACGTCGGCGTCGTCGCCCGCCTCTTCAGAGAGCAGGAGGTTGGTGCCGAAGGCTTCCGCCAACGCCCGTGACTCCTCGTCGCCTTCCATGAAGACGACGTGGGTCATCATGTTCGGGCTGCCGGTGTGGAGGTCCACGATGGCGTCCGCCTCGCTGGCGTACTCCCAGAGCGTCGCCGCCATGCGCTCGTGAATCGTGCCGTCGGGGTCGCCGGGCCAGACCCGGTTCATGTTCGGGTTGATGCTGTCCAACTGCTCGGGCGTGGTGTACGACACCCGGTCGAACGTGAGCGGGTCGGCGACCGGTACCGCCACGATTCGGCCCGCGAGGGTCTCCGTCTCGATCTCCTCGTGGAACCGTCGGAGCACTTCGCTTCCGTTGATTTCGCGGCCGTGCTGGGCCGCCTGCACGTAGAGGGTCGGGCCGTCTTCGGCACCTTCGTAAGTGTGTATCGTCGTTTCGAGTTCGACGCCCGACGGCAGTCGGGCGAGCGGGATTCGCTCCGCGCTGTGTCCTCCCATTGAATGCAGTACTGCGGGAGAGACACCTTGAACGTAGCGAAGTTCGTTTTCCGGTACCGTGGTTCGTATTCACACGGGAGAACTATAGTATAAATATATTCACCATCTAGTGAAAGTGATAAGGAAGATGTGACGAACGCCATCTTTTAGCCCGGAGACGATGTCGATTCGCCTGATCAATGTACTCGCGGGAACACTTCGCCATCGGTGCCGTGGTTTCGGCGCTTCTCCTCGTTCCGCTTTCGGGTCGATTCGGTACGCCACTGCTCGCCGCCCTGTTCGTCTACGGGGTGCTGTTGAGCGTCTTCATCGATCTGGATCACTTCGTTCTCACGCGTTTCGAAACGGGCAGTTGGCGGCATCTCCGTGCATGTCTGGCGAACCCTCGGGACGCGTTCGGTGATCAGGATTGGGTGTTCGAGGACGTGGACAATGCGGAACTGGAACACCTGCGTATCCTCTCACACGTCGCCATCGGCGGCGTTCTCGTCGGCGTGTTGATCGTCCTCTGGCCGCCTGTCGCCGTCTTCACCGCCATCGTACTGTACTTTCACGTGCTGGCTGACCTGCTCCGGGACAACGGCGTTGCGTGAACCGAAATTCCGACCGTCGGATTCCGCAGAAAGGACTCTCGTCTAATAATATTTCCTTCCGTTGGCAACAAATCTTTTGAGTGATCCCGATGTCGAAATCGATGGAATGACATCCATTTACCAACGGCTGGAAGACGGCCTTCAGGAGAAGGGTGAGATAATGGTCAAGCTCGGGGATGGGGAGGAGCTCGAACTCCACACTCACAATGTCGAGTTCGAGGAGGAGCCGTTCATCCGCATCGACGCCGACGACCAGGTCCACTGGGTGGATGCCTCCCAAATCTCCCATTATTGGATTCACGAAGAGCTCTAAAGCGAAGGTACCATCGGAACTATTTTCGCGCCAGGGATGGACTCCCAGAAACATCCTTATAAATAGAATACGGAAACAGTATTATACCTCCAACTATATTGGGGAATACGAAATAATGGTGCCGATAACAAACGACCACGGCAGAGCTTTACTCGGTGGGGAGCGAGGTGAGGAAGATGGACCGTAGTTCGACCGAGTCGGACGCGGCGAGTGGGGGCGTCGAGGACGGTTCCGTCGAGACCGAACTCTCGCGCGACATGAGCCTGTTCGATATCACGTTCATCGGTGTCGGCGCGATGATCGGGGCGGGCGTCTTCGCCCTGACCGGATTCGCGGCGGGTATCGCCGGTCCGGCGCTCACCGTCGCGTTCATCCTCAACGGGTTCGTGGCGATGTTCACCGCCATCTCCTACGCGGAACTCGGCGCGGCGTTCCCGGAGGCCGGTGGGGGCTACCTCTGGGTAAAGGAGGCGCTCGTGGACCCCAACGGGTTCTACGCCGGATGGATGAGTTGGTTCGCACACGCCGTCGCGTGTGCCCTGTACGCCGTCACCTTCGGGACGTTCTTCGTCGAGTTCGTCATCTACGGAACCGGCCTCACGCACGACTTCGCGTTGTTCGGCTTTGTGACGCCCATCGTGGCCGAGAAGGGGATGGCCGTGCTGGTCGTCCTCCTCTTCGCCTACATCAACTTCCGCGGCGCGGAGGAGACCGGCACTGCCGGGATTATCGTCACCGGTCTCAAACTGATAATCCTCGGCGTCTTCGTCGTCTTTGGCATCAAAGCGACGCTGACCACGCCCGATTGGACCGCGAAGTTCGTCAGTAATCCGTCGTTCGCACCGAACGGCTTCGTCGGCATCCTCGGCGCGATGGGGTTCACCTACATCGCCTTCGAGGGGTACGAGATCATCGTTCAGTCGGGAGAGGAAGTCGTCAGCCCTGGGAAAAACATCCCGAAAGCAATCTTCTACTCGATGATCATCGTCGTCCCCATCTACGTCCTCGTCTCGTTCGCCGCCATCGGCGGTATCGACGTGACCCAGCACCTGCTCAACATCGCAGGCATAAGCGGGTCGCCCGCGAACGTCCCGACGTGGAATCTCCTCGGCGACCTCGGAGAACTCGGTATCATCCAAGCGGCGGGGTCGTTCGTCCCGTACGGTATCCCGCTCCTGTTGATCGCAGGATTGGCGGCGACGCTCTCGGCGCTCAACGCGACCATCTTCTCGTCCAGTCGAGTGTCGTTCGCGATGGGTCGTGATCGAGTGCTTCCGGCGATGTTCGACAACATCCACCCGGAAAAGCGCACGCCGCACATCGCACTCGCGCTTTCTTCGGTCCTTATCATCGCCATGGCCGTCACGCTCCCCATCGAGAGCGTCGCGGCCTCGGCCGACCTCATGTTCATCCTGCTGTTCGTGCAGGTGAACTGGACGGTCATTCGGATGCGCCAGACGCATCCCGACTTGCCCCGGACGTACAGGATTCCATACATGCCGTGGCCGCCGCTCATCGGCCTCGTCCTCCAGTTCCTCCTGACGCCGTTCCTCCTGCTCGAACTGGGACTCGAACCCGGAATCGGAGCGAATTCGGAGGGGTTCGTCGCGCTCGTCACGACCGTCATCTGGATGGGGCTTGGTCTCGCCATCTACTACGGCTACTCCCGCAACAAGGAAGTCGAGAAGTTGGAGAAGGAGACGCCGACCATCGTCACCGAACGCGTCCCGTCGGAGACCGACAACCAGATCGTCGTCCCCATCGCCAACCCCGAGAGCGTACCGCAATTGATGCGTACCGCGATCAGCATCGCGCGTGATCGGAACGCCGAGATTCTCGTCATGAGCATCGTCACGGTACCACAGCAGACGCCGATCGAGGAAGGTCGGAAGTTCGTGGACCCCAAGCGTGCGGTGTTGCGGGAGGCGATGGAAGTCGCCAAGGACAGCGACGTTCCCGTCAGCGGGACGATCCGGATCGGCCACGACATCTCGAAGGCCATCCTCAACACCGTCGAACAGTACGACAGCGACACCGTGCTGATGGGGTGGAAGGGCCAGCGCACGAGCGCCCGACGCGATATCGTCCTCGGAAGCAACGTGGACGAAGTCGTCCAAAATGCCCCTTGTGACGTGTTGGTCGAACGAATCGGACCGGATGAAAAGCGGGTCGAATCCATCCTCGTCCCGACCGCCGGTGGCCCACACGCCGAACTCGCCGTCGAGGTGGCCGAACACGTCGCACGTTCGAACGACGCGACCGTCGAAGTCGTACACGTCGTCCGTCCGGACGCGAGCGAGAGCGAGCGGTCGGACGCGGAGGAGATTCTCGAAGACGCGAAGGCGTCGTTCGACGAGGGGACGACCGTCACGACCGAACTGCTCACCGGCAACGACGTCGTCGACACCATCGTCGAACGAACCGGCCAGCACGACCTGACCATCATCGGCGCGACGCGGGAAGGACTGCTCCAACAGTTCGTCTTCGGCGCGCTGCCGGAGCAGGTCGGTTGGCGCTCGAAGAGCACCATCATCATGGCGAAGCGCCACCTCGGTATCACCTCTTGGCTCTCGCGTTTGCTGCGCTGACGCCCCCCTTTCGGTTTTACGGCGTCCCGACGACCTGTTCGAAGAACCGCTCGGTGAGCACCTCGCTCACGAGTTCCACGAGTGCATCGTCGCGGTCGTCGAGCGCGCCGAACAGGCCGAGCGGAATCGCGCCGCCCGCCATCGCTCGATGACCGCCGACGCTTCCGATATCGCCGAACGCCTCGGTCATGAGGTTGCCCGCATGAACGCGGGGGTTTCGCGTCCGTGCGCTCAGGTGGATCATCTCGTCGATGATGCCGAAAACGAGCGTGGTGGAAACCCCCTCAAGGTTGAGTAAGTAGTCCGCCGCCTGGGGGAGCGTATCCCGTTCGGTCGTCCGTCCGGCGTGTGAGACGAGATGCGACCCTTTGACGACGCGATTCTGAATCGCATCGGCGATGGAGTCGAGGGTTTCGTGGGTGAACAACGAATCCGAGAGGCGGCGGAGCAGGTCCACGTCCGCGTGCGGATGGAGATACCGGGCGTTCGTGTACTCCGCTTCCGTGGCATCGCGCGTGAATTCGAGCGTCTCGCGTCGAATGCCGAACAACAGCGCGGTCGCCAGTCGGGCGTCGAGTTCCATATCGAGTTCGACCAGGTACTCGGTCAGGATTGACGCCGTCGCGCCGATTTCCTCCCGGTGGTCCACGTGGACCCCCTCGACCGACTCGTTCGGATGGTGGTCGATGACGATGTCGGGGACGTAGCCGTCGGGCACGCGGTTGTTCTGACCGGGGACGGCGTGATCGACGAACCCCATGAGATCCGTCGAATCGAGACACTCCTCGGAGAAGGGGCACAGGTCCACGTCCAACAGGTTGACCATCGCCCGATTTTGCTGGTGCGTTATCTTCCCGCTGTAGTACAGGTCCACGTCGGCGACGCTCGCCGACTCCGCGATTGCGGCCAGTGCGAGCGCGCTGCTGATGCTATCCGGGTCGGGATTGTTGTGACACACGACGGACAAGGATTCGGCACCGTCAAGTACGGAAAGCAGCGAATCGCACCGATCTGTGGGTTTGCGGAGGCTCGTATCGAGGGACATTCGTTGAGACCGTCCGGCCGGATGAGGCCGAACGACGTGTTAATCAGTCGTCAACATCGAGGATTGTAACTGTTACCCCGGTAGGCCCAGATTACCCGGCATCTCGAACGCGATTCGCCGACGAATCCCGGCCGCAGGCGAAAAACGGTTTAACGTCCTTGGGACTACTGTTCCGTATGGGATATCGGCTCGACGAAATCGACCGGCGGATAATTTACTATCTGATGCGGAACGCGCGTGACACCTCCGCCCCGCAGATTGCGAGCGAAGTCAACGTCTCGTCGGGGACGATACGCAACCGGATTCAACAACTCGAAGACCACGGTATCCTCACGGGGTTCCACGCGAACGTCGATTTCGAACGCGTCGATGGACGACTGACGAACCAGTTCACGTGTACCGCGCCGGTCCCGAACCGCGAGACGCTCGCGCAACGAATCCTCGAAATACCCGGCGTGGTCAACGTCCGGGAACTCATGACCGGTCGCGGGAACATCCAGGTCAAAGCAGTCGGGAAGGACACCAGCGACCTCTCGCGTATCGCCCGCGAACTGTCGAACCGCGGGCTGGAAATCGAGGGCGAAGACCTCATCCAGAACGAGCGGTTCCAGCCGTACCACCCGTTCGGCCCCGACAAGGAGGGGAGCCACATCTCGATGACCGACTTCGTCAGCCTCTCCGGGGAAGCCGACGTCGCGGAATTGGCCATCAGCGAGGACTCACCCATCGCCGACAAGACGCTCAAGGAGGCCGGTGCCGAGGGACTCATCGGCGACGACATCCTCGTCATCGCCATCGAACGCGACGATTCGATGCTGACGCCGCGGGGGGACACCCGAATCCGCCCCGACGACGTCGTTACCGTGTTCTCACGCGAAGGAGTGTCGGACGACGCCTTGGAGGGCTTTTCCGGGACCGCGACCGTCTGATCTCCGCGACGAATTTCACACTTCGACGGCCCACAGCGTCACCGACTCCGAACAGCCATACACCTCGCGGAACGCGCGTTCGACGAACTGCGCGATACGGTTGGCGTCGGCCTTCGCGCTGATACGGACGTTCGTTCCATCGGCGTCCTCCGGACTCTCCAACTGCTCGATTTTGAAGGCCGGGAACTCCCGGAGCAGGTCCTTGAGTCGCTCCAGTTCTTCCTCGGTACAGTCCAGGTTGAGCGTGCGGTCGCCGAACTGGATCCACGGCGGTAACTCCAGTTCCTCCTCGGAATCGTCTTCCTCCCGCGCTTCGCTTTCCACGTCGGCTTGGAGCGTGCAGAACGCGCTCGTACGCTCGCGGTGTGCGGTGATGGCGTCCACGACGAGTTTCCGGCGTTCCGTCGGTGTGTCCGCGCTGAATCGAGTCATACTGAAAGGTTCGTCCCGTGCCGACAAAAACCGGGTGCCCTGCTCCCTTTCCGTAAGCCTTTATGCGAGGACATCGCAGGTGATTGCATGAACCCGAACATCCTGATTTTGGGTGCGCCCGGTGCTGGGAAAGGGACACAGAGTGCGCGAATCGCCGACGAATTCGACGTAGAACACGTCACGACCGGCGACGCGCTTCGGGCGAACAAGCACATGGAGACCGAACACGGAACGCCCGCGAGTTTCATGGACGAGGGCGAACTCGTTCCCGACCCGGTCGTGAACGAAATCGTGAACGCCGCGCTGTCCGAGGCAGACGGCTACGTCCTCGACGGCTACCCGCGAAACCTCTCGCAGGCGGAGTATCTGGCCGACATCACCGACCTCGACATCGTCCTGTACCTCGACGTGAGCGAGGACGAACTCGTCGGCCGACTGACCGGCCGTCGTCTCGACCCCGAAACGGGCGACATCTACCACGTCGAATACAACCCCGCAGAGGACGAAGCGGTCAAGGAACGACTCGTCCAGCGTGACGACGACACCGAGGAAACGGTTCGGGAACGCCTCCGCGTCTACCACGAGAACACGGAACCCGTCATCGACCACTTCGACGAGTCCGGCGAACTCATCCGCATCGACGGAGAGCAGACGCCCGACGAGGTGTGGGACGATATCCGTGAAACGATAGAAGAAGAAGCGTAGAGACGCGTTCAGCGGTATTCAAACGAGCGTTCTTTTTCGTGTGGCTTCGTTGATTCCGTTTCGGGGAGCGTATCGAGTCGGTGTCCGAACGCCGCTTGTCTACGTACCGTTTCGGTATCTCGTCTTCCCGACGTTCCCGTCGGTTGCCGTAACGCCCGTGTCGATGGCGAAGGTTGATTAACGCCGAATTCTAATCGTGCTGTAATGGCACGGACAGCGAAGAAGGTAGAAACGCTCATCGCCGAGGACCCGGCGATGGCCGACGCCCTCTCGGTCATCTACGAGCGGACCGACGAGGGGTCGGACGAAGTCCAATGGCAGGACGTAAACGACGACCTCACGAGCGGTCAGTGGGGTCGCTTGATAGAGAAGGGGATTCTCGAGGATGGAATTCACGGATTCGAACTGTCGGACCCCGACGAAGTCGCCGACGCGCTCGATGATTCCGGAACGGCGGCGACGACGACTACTTCCTCTTCGTCGAGTGACTTGGACGACATGGAATCGACCTCATGGTCGATGTGGGACAAACTCGCGGCGGTGGCGAGCATCGGGTTGTTCTTGGGTTACTCCAACAACACCATCAAAGCCGCCGTCGGGAGCGTCGTCAACGTCGTCCTCGGCCCGATAGATCACGCGCTCCCGTTCTACATCGTCATCATGATCGTCTCCATGCTGACGGGACTGTACACCACGCTCCTGCAGGACAACCTGATGGACATGGAGAAGATGAGCATGTATCAGGAGCGCATGAAGGACATCCAGGAGCGTCAGAAGGAAGCGAAGGAACGCGGCAACGAGCAGGAGATGGAAGCCATCCGCCAGGAGCAGATGGAAGCCATGGGCGACCAGACGGGGATGTTCAAGGAGCAGTTCCGCCCGATGGTCTGGTCGATGTTCATCACCATCCCGGCGTTCCTCTGGATGTACTGGCGCATCGGCGGCAATCCGACGCCCGTAACGCCGGATCATATCATCCTCCCGATGATCGGCCTCACGAAGTGGAAAGGGCCAGTCATCGGCCCGATGATGGCGTGGATCGTCTGGTACTTCCTTTGCTCGATGGCGTTCACGCAACTCATCCGGAAGGCGCTGAACATCCAGACGACGCCGACCTAAGTTCAAAACCTCTTTCTTGGTGCCCGTGCGAGGGCACATATGTTATTGACCGTCTCAGGCCCACCGGGGAGTGGGAAGAGCACGACTGCGGAGGGACTCGCAAACGCGTTCGATCTGGACCACGTCAGCGGCGGCGACATCTTCCGCGAACTCGCCGCGGAACGCGATCTGACGCCGCTCGAATTCAACAAACTGGCCGAGGAGGACGAGGAAATCGACCGCGATTTGGATCGACGACTGCGGGAAATCGCCACGCAGGAGGACGACCTCGTCCTCGAATCCCGACTCGCCGGATGGCTCGCCGGGGACTACGCCGATTTCAGAATCTGGCTCAACGCACCGCTCGACGTTCGTGCGGCCCGTATCTCCGACCGCGAGGACAAGTCCGTGAAGCAGGCGGCGACCGAAACCCGCGCCCGTGCGGGCAGCGAGGCACAGCGCTACGAGGAATATTACGGTATCGACATCAACGACCTCACTATCTACGACCTAAGCATCAACACCGCCCGTTGGAACCCCGACGACGTTCTCGCCATGCTCACGACCGCCATCGAGAACTACGAGGTAGAGTCCGACGAAGGAAAGTACCCCACCGAAGGCATCTCGTACGATTTCTGATGACGCTTCGCGGCCCACCAACCGAACGTTCGCCACGCGAACTCCTCGAATTCGGCGTCGTCAATCTCGACAAACCGCCCGGCCCGTCGGCCCACCAGGTCGCGGCGTGGGTGCGGGACCTCTGTGCCGTCGAGCAAGCCGCACACTCGGGCACGCTCGACCCGAAGGTCACGGGGTGTCTGCCGACGCTGACCGGCGATGCGACCCGCCTCTCGCAGGTCTTTCTGGAGGGTTCGAAGGAGTACGTCTCCGTCCTCGAACTGCACGACACCGCGCCAGCCGACCTCGAAGCCATCGTCTCGGAGTTCGAGGCACCGCTGTATCAGAAACCGCCGCGAAAGAGCGCCGTCTCGCGACGACTCCGCGTGCGCGAAATCTACGAGTTGGACACCCTGGAAGTGCAGGACCGACAGGCGCTTCTCCGAATTCGCTGCGAGAGCGGGACCTATATCAGAAAACTCTGTCACGACATCGGCCTCGCGCTCGGGACGGGCGCACACATGGGTCACCTCCGTCGAACCGCCACCGGCCCGTTCGACGACACCGACCTCGTGACGCTCCACGACCTCTCGGACGCGCTGGCGCGCTGGCGGGAGGAGGGCGAGGACGACTGGCTACGTGAGGTCGTCCGCCCCGCCGAGGACGCGCTGACCCACCTGCCAAGCGTGACCATCGCCCCCAACGCGGCCGAGCAGGTCGCACAGGGTGCACAGGTGTACGCGCCGGGCGTCATCGACGCCGAAGAAGCGGACGAAGGCCAACTCGTCGCCTGCTACACGCCGAACGGCGCGGCCGTCTGTCTCGGTCACATGGTCGGCGATGCGGATGCGGAGGAGGGGACGGTCGTGGAACTGGAGCGCGTGTTGGTGTAGCGATTTCCGGAATTCTCGCTTCCCCTGCCGGTTGGGGCGTCTTTTTGTCGCGTGCGAGTCACCACCCGGTATGCAAGTCGGCACCGCGGAATCGAAACCCGGCGAACTCGTCACCGGGTGGTTGGACGTCACCGACCTCCCCACGGGAACGCCCGAACGGCTCCCCGTGCTCATCGCGGAGGGTGAGGAAGACGGCCCGACGCTCTGGATCACGGCGTCGATTCACGGCAACGAGGTGACCGCCCTCGCCACCGCACAGGACGTGATGAAGGAGGGATTGGAATCGAAGGTTCGCGGCACCGTCGTCTGTCTCCCTAACTTGAATCCCGCAGGACTTCGCCAAACAACCCGCACTTCGTACTACCACGGCGACGACCCGAACCGCTACTTCCCCGACCCGGATGCGGACGGGTCGCGCCCGCCGCGCGTGCAGGAACTCATCGACGAGCGCATTTTCGAAGCCTTCGCCGAGTCGGCGGACGCGCTCGTGGACCTTCACACCGCGCAGGTCGGATCGATTCCGTTCGTGATTCGGGACAGAGTCTTATTTGGAACCGAACGGACCGAAGACGAAGCCCACGAACTGGCCGACGAACTCGAACGCCTCGTGGACGCGTACGACTTCCCGGTCATCAACGAGTACGCCGCCGAGGAGTACGTCGAGCAGGACCTCCAGCGTTCGACGGCGGGTGCGGCGCTGAACAACGCCGGAATTCCGTCGTTCACGGTCGAACTCGGCGGCTTCGAGGTCGTGGAGGAGGACACCCGCGAGAAGGGTGTCGTCGGGCTTCTGAACGTCATGCGCGAACTCGACATGCTCCCCGGCGACCCCGAACCGACGGGACTCGACACACCGGTCGATTTCCCGGTCAAGCGCGCCGTCCATCCGCACACCGACACGGCGGGAATCGTCCGCCATCGCGTCGAACCGGGGGACGCGTTCGAGGAGAGCGACGTGATAGCCGACATCGTGACACCCCACGGCGAGTCGAAGGCGACGGTGAAAACCGACCACGACGGCTACGTCGTCGGGCGCTATCACGGCGTCGCGGCCTACGAGAACGACCCTGTCACCAGTTTGGCGGTCCGGGACGACGGCGACCTCGTCGTCCCGCGGTCTCGGGAGTGAAACGAAGGGCTTAACAGGGCAACCCACCATTTCAGGAATGTAGCGGGACCGTGGGGTAGTGGTATCCTCTGCGGATGGGGTCCGTAGGACCCGAGTTCGACTCTCGGCGGTCCCATGATTTTACGACGAACGTACGTGAGGAGGAAAATCAGTCGACCGCCGAGCGTCGCATCGCGCAACGCGCGATGTCGGACGAACGAAGTGAGTCCGAAGCTCGTCGTGGAGCGAAGCGGAACGACGGTGTTCGACTCTTGGCGGTCCCACTCTTTGATGGGAGCAGGAAAGGCGAGCTTTGCTCGCCTTTCCGTGGTCCCATGATTTTACGACGGACATTCTCGTGAGCGGCGAGTGTACTCGCCGTTCGTTCTTTTCCCGTGACGAGAGCTACGGCGTCGGAATTCGTTCGATTCCATTCGAGTTCCAGCGCGACGCGACCGAAATTCTCGTAATCGACCCCGTCCGACTCCTTTTTCCGTTCAAACTGAAAATCCAAATTTACTTCCCACGGCAGGGTAGACAGTTTCCCATGAGCCGGACCGTTGCTGTCGCACATTATCCGGAAGGCGCGGGACACGCGACCCGGATGCTGGCGGTGGCACAGGCATTGGAAGGGCCGGAAACGGATGTCGTCCTCGCGGGTGGTGGTCCGGGGTCGCAGTTCATCGAGCACAACGGTTACGAGGTGTATCGGCCCGCAACGGTCGACTACATCGGTGATTATCAGGGTGGGTCGATATTCAACGTGTTGACCCGAAGCGTTCCGAACAGTGCACGCCGCGTCTTCGACTTCGTTCGATGGCTTCGCCGCGAAGACCCGGCCGCACTCGTCACCGACGACATGTTCGCCGCGATGGCGGCCCACTGCACCGACACGCCGCTGTACGTTCTCACTCACAACGCCGCCTCCTACTACGACGCCGCCGTCGAAGAGGTGTTCACGTGGATTCTCAACCGCTATCAAATCTCGATCTCCCATGCGTTCCTCTACCCCTCGGTGTGGCCACCGGACCGCGGCGACCCGGCGGGAGTCGTCCATATCCCTCCTATCGCGCTCGAACCGAACGGGGAAGAGCCACCCGAGAACGTGGACGTGCTCCTCGTTCCGAGTACCTACACGACGAACTTCAAGGAACTCACGCGTGCGTTGGAAGCGGAAGGTAACGACGTAACGCTCGTCGGCGACGACGACTGGGAATCGGTGCCATCGCTTCTCCCGTGGATTCAAGCGGCGAACGTCGTCGTCTGTTCCGGCTACTCGACCGTAATGGAGGCCGCCGTGGCCGGGACGCCGTGTATCATTCACCCGTTCACCGACGAACAACACGGCGTCTCGCGGGTCATCGAACGCACGGGGCTTCGGGGTTTCCAGGTCGAACATTCGATCCCGCACGTCGTGCGGGCGGTGCGCCATCCGCCCGAGTCCCCCGAATACGAGAACGGCGCGACACGGGCCGCGGAGTACGTTCTCGACCATATGGGGTAGTTTCCGGCCTCTCCGCGACGGGATAGCACGGTAATTTGCCACTGTCGAAATCGCCATTTTTCCATCCACTGACGGGTAGGTATGACACGGGTAACGGTCGGCGGCCGACTCCATTTCGGCTTTCAGAACCTCTCGCTCGCTCACGAGCGACTGTACGGTGGGCTGGGAGTCGCGCTCGAATCGCCGACCGTTGTCGTCGAGGCAACCCCGGCCGACGAGGTGTACTGCGACGACCGA
Source organism: Haladaptatus sp. AB643 (assembly GCF_024136975.1). NCBI lineage: Archaea > Methanobacteriati > Methanobacteriota > Halobacteria > Halobacteriales > Haladaptataceae > Haladaptatus > Haladaptatus sp. AB643. The sequence continues at coordinate 905,537 of NZ_JAMYJW010000001.1, read as the reverse complement.
TGTGCTCGAGAGTACGCACGTCGAACCGTCGATCTGCTCGGCGTTTCCGGTGCGGACGTTCGTGTTCTTCACACGCTCCCGAGACACGTCGGACTCGGGAGCGGGACACAACTCGCGTTAGCCGTATTCGCCGCTATCGCACGCGCACATGGACGCGAGCCATCCGTCCGCGAGCATGCTCCCGCGCTCGACAGGGCCGGAAGGAGCGGTATCGGTGTTTCGACGTTCGAACGCGGTGGGTTCGTCGTGGACGCGGGGCATCCGACCGAGCGGTTCACGACTGACCGACCGCCCCGTGGTGACTGGTCGGTTCCACCGGTCCTCGCGCGCCACGACGTTCCCGCCGATTGGCGGTTCGTCCTCGCCCTTCCCGACGCCGAACCCGGTCGGAGCGGCGACGATGAGGACTCGAGCATGCGCTCGGCCGTCGAGCGGGCGGATCCGACCATCGCGGACGACATCGCGTCGATACTGGTCAGGCGAACCCTTCCGTCGATCGCGGAGGACGATCCGGAGCGGTTCGGGTGTTCGGTCGCCGAGATCGGCCGCCGAAACGGGGCGTGGTACGCCGACGAGCAGGGTGGAGTGTACCGACCACCCGTCGGCGAACTCGTAACGGAGATGGAAACGTCACCCGCCGTTTTCGGCGCGGGTCAGTCGTCGTGGGGACCTGCCGTGTACGGCGTGACGACGCGACAACTGGCCGACGAGGCGGTTGACGCGGCCCGGACCGCCCTCGATTCGACGGCCATCGGTGGCGACGTCCTGGTCGTATCGCCGCGGAACCGAGGTGCGGACGTGGACGGGGACGAGCGTAAACGGTAAACGTCAGGAATGAGAGGGGAGTGCATGGATCGAATCCCGTTCGGTGTCTCTCAGTTCGACTCGCTCATCGGTGGGGGGTCCCCGCCGGGAAGCGTCGTATTGCTGGCTGGTGACGCCGGTGCTGGCGCGCGCGAGTTCGCGTACACCAGCGCGACGATAAACGCCCTCGGTCATGCGGATACGGACCAGTTCGGTCTCCATTACGGGTCGGTCGATCCCCGCGCCGCGCTTCCCGACGAGATTCACTACGTCTCGTTTACCGCCAACGCGTCCGAGATATACGACGAAGTGACTCACACACTCGACGAGACGCTGATCTCCCCGGCGTTGGAAGCCATGTCGTTCGAGGATCTCTCGTCCGAATATTTCCAACTGAGTCCCATCCCTCACGATTGGTACGTCGAAAAGCGCCGTACCATCACCGACCTCGGCAACAGCCACGACCGGCGCGACGTCCTCGAAGCGCTCGGGGAGTACCTCACCGAAAACGCGCCCGGCAACCTCGTCGTCATCGACTCGCTGACCGACCTCTGTTCGCTCCCCGACGATCAAGTGAACTGGAATCAGATGGTCATGCTCGTCAAGGGGATGAAGAAGGCATCACAGGCGTGGGACGGCCTGATCCTCATCCACGTCGCACAGGAAAGCCTGACGGACAGACAGATGGGTGCTTTGATGAACGCAACCGACGGCACCATCTGTTTCGAGTGGGAACGCGGCGGTAACGAACGAGCGCGGACGATGTTCGTCCGGGAGTTCCGTGGCGTCCTCTCGCGCATCGAAGAGGAGAACATCGTCCGTTTCGAAACCGAGACACAGAGCGACGGGTTCGACATCAGCAACGTCCGGAAGATCAGGTAACCCGATCCTATTCAATCAAATTTCATTCACTTTCTGGAGCGTCTCGATCACTACGAGGCGAAACGTTAAGTCAGTTCTGTGAGAAGTAGTCATTCATCCGAATGGAGAGCGAAGACGTGGGTCACGTACCGGCGGTCGAACTGCCCGAACCGATTTCCCAGTGGCTAGACGAGACGGCCGACGAACTCGGTTGTTCCCGCCAACGCCTCCGCTCCGAACTGTTTACGACACACCGTACCCTCCACGAGGAGGACGTTTCCGACGAGCGACTCGACGAACTCCACGACGAGTTCATGGAGAAACTGACCGACGTCCGCGAACGCGTCGTACAGATAAAGCGCGAAACCGACGGAAAGGCACCCGCTGACCACGAACACGACGACCTTCGGAACGAATTGGACGGCTTCCGGACCGAACTGTTCGAACTCCGGAAGGCAGTGAATGCAGAGGACGGCAGCGACGTCGCCATCGACGAACTCGTGGACGAACTCGACGCACTTTCCGAGCGCGTCGCGGACAACCGCGAACGGTTGGATTCCGGGTTCGAGAACTACGAGGAGGTGCTCGAATATCTCACGGACACGACCGACGAGTTGGACGAGCGCCTGGACGTTCTCGCGCGCGCACTCGTCTCCATCCGCGATCAGACGCGCACCCTCGCGGCGCGGAGCGCGACGCAGGCGGCGACGGCGGAACTCGCCCGGACGGCCAACCGCCACGGGGTGACGAGCGCGAAGTGCGGCGACTGCGAGGGGAGCGTCACCATCGCGCTGTTGACCGAACCGTCCTGTCCGCACTGCGGCGCGACGTTCGAGGACGTCGAACCCAAGGAGGGCTTTTTCGGCGCGAACTGGTTGGTCGTCGGCCGTCCGCCCGCCCTGGAAGGCGACGTGTTCGGGGGCGATGACTTCGACGCCGACACCGACATCGACTCGGACGTCGAGGAGTTCCTGACCGAGGTGACCGAGGAATGAATGGGAGCGGTTCGGACGAGGGTCAGGATACCGGTTCCGGCCGAAACGAACCGCTCGGGAACCTCGCGGCGGAGATCGAGGAGCGTCGCAAACGGCGCTCTGAAACGGGTTCGGCCGACGAGACGTTCGTGGAGATGGACGTTGGCGAGGTTGACGCCGCCGAGGTCTGGGCCGACCTGCTGGGCGAGGACAGCGGCGAACTGGTCGTCACCGCGCCTCGAGTCGAGGAGGACGACCGAGACGTTCGCGTCGTCCCAAAGACGACCTGTCAGGGGTGTCCGCACGTCGCCGACCCGCCGACCTTGCGCTGTACCCACGAGGGGACCGACATCCTCTCGATGGGCGATATGGACCACCTTCGGGTCGCTGATTGTCCGATGGTCGCAGACGACGATTTCGAGGCGACGGAGTAGGTATCGCTAGTTTCTACGACTTTGGCGGCGTCTTCACTCGCTACGAGAGGATGTTGTGATTTCTGAGATTACAACTACCGAGCCGCATGAAGACCACTCGATTTTCTCGCCGCCGTGTTCGTACGTGGCGCTTTTCAGGCTCGACACCCAAGATGTGATATGCAATTCTGCGACGACTGTGGCTCCATGATGCGGACGATGGGGTCGAAGATGGTCTGCTCGAACGAGGACTGTCAGGCGACGATGGAGAAGGACGAGGAACGCGCCGCCGAGTTCGTCTCGACGGAAGCACAGGACGACTCCGACGTCATCGAAACCGAGGAGGGTGCGGACTTCGAGGGGAAACCGACCGCCAAGGACGTACACTGTGACAAGTGCGGTCACGACGTCGCGTGGTACACCATCAAACAGACCGCGTCCGCCGACGAGGCACCGACGCGCTTCTTCAAATGCAAGGAATGCGGCTACCGCTGGCGGGAATACAACTAACTTTCATTTCAAATTTCTCGCAGATATTACCCTGAGACCGACGTTTTACGTTGGGTGCCCACCACCGCTATGGTATGAGATTACATACCCGGGACGTACGACAGGACGTCCGTGAACTCGCCGCACTGCTGGGAGACGTACTCTCACGCCTCGGTTCCCGCGAGGCGTTCGAGGCCGTGGAAACCGCCCGAACCGAAGCGATCGACTACCGCGCCGGAGATTCGGAGTCGCGTGAGGCGCTCCGCGACGAACTCGACGACCTCTCGCCCGAACTCGCGGGCAACGTCGCGCGGGCGTTCGCCACCTACTTCGAACTCATCAACCTCGCCGAGGAGCGCGAACGCGTGCGGGCCATCCGCGAGGGGACGCAGGACGGAACGCTCGAAGATGGGCTTCGCGCGACCGCGGAAACCCTCGCGGAGGACGAAGCCGACTCGCAGACCGTCCAGCGGGTACTGGACGACGTCAACGTCGTGCCGACGTTCACCGCGCACCCGACCGAAGCGCGCCGGAAGACGGTGAAGGCGAAACTGCGCTCCGTCGAAGCGCTGCTCTCTGAACTGGACGAGCGCATGTTGACCGATCAGGAACAGGACAAACTGGAGCGCCAATTGGAGAGCGAGGTCACTGGCCTCTGGGAGACGCGACAGGTTCGAAAACGCCGTCCGGAGGTGGCCGACGAGGCGCGGAACATCCTCTGGTATCTGGAGAACGTCCTCTTCGACATCGTGGGCGACGTGTACGACGAACTCGACCGCACCATCGGCGAGGAGTTCGACGTGGACGTGCCGGAACTGTTCGCCTTCCGGTCGTGGGCCGGGAGCGACCGGGACGGTAACCCGTACGTCACGCCGGAAGTCACGGCCGACACGCTGGCCCGACAGCGCGAAGTCGTGCTGGAACACTACCGCGACGAACTCAAACGCCTCTCCGGAGTGCTGAGTCAGGACGGCGACCGCGTCGAGACGAGTTCCCTGTTCGATTCCTCGCTCGACGCCGACCGCGAGCAGTTGCCCACGATTGCGGAGCGGGCGACCGAACGCTACCCGGACGAACCGTACCGACAGAAACTCGCGCTGATGCGCGAGCGAATCGACCGCGTCGGCGACGTTCGTCCCGGCGGGTACGAAAACGCCGACGAACTGCTCGCGGACGTGGACACCATCGCCGACAGCCTCCGCACCGACGGCGCGGAGAGCGTCGTCGAGACGGAAGTGGACCCGCTTCGACGACGCGTCGAGACGTTCGGCTTCTCGCTCGCCGCCCTCGACTTGCGCGACCACCGGCAGAACCACACCACGGCCATCGCGGAGGCACTGGCACGCGAAGGGTTCGACTACGATTCGATGACCGAGGACGAACGGGTCGAACTGTTGACCGACGCCATCCTCCAGGACGAACCGATAATCGACCTCGACACCGAGGGACTTTCGGAGACGGCGACCCGAGTGCTCACGCTGTTCTCCGAGACCGCCGATTGGCAGCGCGAGTACGGGCAGGAGACCATCAACACGTACTGCATCAGCATGACCGACGAGGCCAGCCACGTCCTCGAAGTGCTGTTCCTCGCCGACCAGGCCGGAATCGTCGACCTACCCGGCTACTCCGGACTCGACGTGGTTCCCCTGCTCGAAACCGAGTACGCGCTGTCAGGCGCGCGACGCATCATCGGAACCCTGTTCGAAAACGAGGCCTACGCCGCCGCACTCGAAGCCCGCGGCGGTTCACAGGAAATCATGCTCGGCTACTCCGATTCGAACAAGGAGAACGGCTTTTTGGCGGCCAACTGGAGCCTCTACCAGAACCAGAAGCGACTCGCGGAGATAACCGACGAGTACGACGTCACCCTCCGCCTGTTCCACGGACGTGGAGGGTCGATTTCCCGCGGCGGCGGTCCGATGAACGAAGCGCTATTGGCGCTTCCCCGCGAGACCGTCTCGGGGCAAGTCAAGTTCACCGAACAGGGCGAGGCCATCGCCGAGAAGTACGCCAATCCCATCATCGCGGAGCGAAACGTCGAGCAGATGCTGGACGCCCAGATTCGGGCGCGGTACGCCTCCCTCGAAGAGGGAGAGGAGACGATTCCGGACGAGTGGGCCGAAGCGATGGATGTCGCGGCGGACGCCGCCCGCGACGCCTACCGCGACCTGCTCGAATCCGACGGCTTCGTCTCGTACTTCGAGAAGACGACGCCGATAACCGTCATCGAGGACTTGAACCTCGGGTCGCGGCCCGCGTCGCGCTCGGGCGAACGAACCGTCGAGGACCTCCGTGCGATTCCGTGGGTGTTCTCGTGGACGCAAGCCCGCTGCATCCTGCCGGGATGGTATTCCCTCGCCCAGGGGTTGGACGCCTACGGCGACATCGACACCCTCCGGGAGATGTACGAGAACTGGCCGTTCTTCCGGACGACGGTGGACAACGCGGCGATGGCGCTCGCCCGAACCGACCTCGAAATCACGGCTGAGTACGCCGACCTCGCACCGAAGCAACTGCGCGAGCAGTTCTTCCCCGAACTCCAAGCCGAGTACGAACGCTCGGTCGAACTCGTGTTAGAGATCACGGGACGCGATGACCTTCTCTCTCGGGAGTGGCTACAGGAGAGCCTCTCCCGCCGGAACCCCTACGTCGATCCGCTCAACCTCCTACAGGTGCGACTGCTCCGGCAGTCGCACCTGACCGAGACCGAACGGCGAACCCTCCGTCTCACGGTGACCGGTGTCGCGGCGGGGATGAAAAATACGGGATAACGGCCGTCTATCGCTCAGATTCGGTCGATATCGCTCTCAGCTTCGCCGAGGTGAGCGACGATGCCGTCCAGTTCCTCGATCGTCGCCGCCTGCTTTTCGTTCGTCTCCGCTATCGACGACACCTTCTTCGATATCCGTGCGGACCGTTCGGCCGCCTCGTCTATCATGGTGGCGACCTCCTGTGTACTCGCGGCCTGTTCGTCCGTCGCAGAGGTGATTTGCTCCATCCCGACGGCCGTTTCGGTGGCCGATTCGACGATACGTTCGAGTTTTTCGCTGGTTCGTTGGACGGCGGTGACCGTCTCGCTGATCGAGGCTTCGCTCTCGCCGAGGCTGTCGAGCGTGCTCTCGGTCCGGGACTGGATGCGGTCACCCATCGACTCGATTTCGGCGGCACGCTCCTTCGACTCCTCTGCGAGCGATTTGACCTCCTCGGCGACGACGGCGAACCCGTCGCCGGCCTCGCCTGCCCGCGCGGCTTCGATCGAGGCGTTCAGCGCCAGCAAGTTCGTCTGGTCCGCCACGTCGTTTATCATCTCGACGGCATCGCTGATTTCGCCCACCGCGTTCTGGAGTTCCTCAGCGTCCTCGACCATACTCTCACGGGCGTCCTCCGTCGATTCGGTCGCGCCGATAGCCCGTTGCCCGAGTTGCTTTCCCTCCTCGGCGAGCGTCTGGGATTCGCGGCTCTGTCGCCCCACTTCGCTCGCGCTGGCCGCGATTTCCTCGACGGTCGCGCTCTGGGTGGACACCTCGCTGGCGATTCGGTCCATGTTGTTCGATTGCTCCTCGGTCAATCCGCTGATTTCGGCGGAACTCGCCGCGACGTCCCCCGCCGACTCGTGTGCATCGAGAACGTGTTCCTCGGTCGATTCACGCAGGTTGCGCGACCGCTCGATTTCCCGCTTCATCTGCCGACTGTGCGAGTGGACGTAGGTGTCCGCCGTGATCTGCATGTCGAGGTTGAGCACGCGAAGCACGGACAGCATCTCCTCGAAGCTCTCGCGTACCGCGTCCCGGACTCCGCCGAGGAGGTCCTCGGCGTTCGTGGACGCGGCGAGTTGCCCGCCGTCGGTCATCGCGGACGAAAACTCGTCACGGACCATCGCTTCGATCTCGTCCTGCAGTCGTTCTTCCACGATGGACGAGATCAGGTCGTAGTAGACGCCGTACTGTCCGATGTAGTGGTTCAACGGCATCCCCAGCATGTCGTGGAGCTTTCCGATCCGCGCGCGGTTGCGGACGTACTCGGTTCCGTAGGACCCGTCGGCGAGCGTGACGAGATACTCCCCTTGCGTCCGCTTGAGCGAGTCGATGGTGCGCGTGGAATTCTTGAGAATCTCGTCCGTTTCCTCGTCCAACTGTAGGTTCGCGTAGAATCGGTCGGCGATCTCCGCGCGATGGTCCTCGAATACGGGACGGAGGGCCGCTAGTCGTCGAGCGTCCGCACTATCGAAGTCGAGAAACGACTTGCGTCGCTCGATTTCCGCCATGTCGAGACCCATCTCCGAAAGCTGTTCGTCCATGTCCACTCGCTTCCCGAGAGCGGAGTTCCCGAATACGTCGCCCGCTGAGTTCATGGCTGGAATTGAGGCAAACGTATTTAAATTATTACCGTTCTCGGAGGCGGAGAGTCGGCGGAAAGCTAAAGGTATACGCGCTGTATTCGGCTCTGCGGTAGAAAGTTGTTCATTTTCGGGATTATTTGACGGGCGGTCCGGACGACCGACCGGAATCGGACGACCTTTCCCCGCGCACGGCAGAACCGCGAACGTGAGCGAAGACACTCCGGTTCGCGTCGAAGTGCATCCGGGCCGCGAGGCAGTCGTGGAGTTCGACCCCGACCTCACGTTCGAATGCGTCGATAGCTGTACGTGGTGCTGTCATCACGGCGTGATGCTGTACGACCGCGAGTACTTCGAGTTGGGCGAGCACGCCGATTTGAACGACGCGACGACGAGTTTTCGTGGTGAGGATTTCGTCCGCCGCGAGGCGAAGGACCACGACGAAACGGGCGAAGACGGCTGTGCCTGTCACTTCCTCCGCGGGGACGGTCTCTGTGAGTTGCAGGCCGAAGACGGGTGGAAACCCGCGCGCTGTTTCGTCTACCCCGTCTCGATTCACACGGAGGATGGGGAGATGTACGTCGATATCCGGGAATCGGCGTGGGATCACTGCGAGGGGATGAACGTCGGAGAGCGCAAAGTCATCGACCACCTCGACGCCTTTTTGCCCGAATATCTCTGGGACGTCGAGAATCCGGATTCGGCGCGGGAACTCTGACTGTTATTTTTCACCGGCGAGGGCGGCTTCACGGAGTTCCTCGCCGCGTTCGGTTTCCACCTGAATGTCCGGCACCTCCGTGGGCCGTCCCTCGTCGTCCACCGCGACGAAGACGAAGTACGACTCGGTCGTCTGTTCGCGCTCGCCCGTCCGGGGTTCCTCGCGGAAGGCGCGGAGTTTCACCTTCACGCTCGTCCGTCCAGTGTCGTAGACGTACGACCGGATGACCGTGGTATCCCCGACGGGAATCGGTCGCTGGAAGTCCATCTGATCCACGTTGGCGGTGACGCACGTCTCGCCCGCGAGGCGCATCGCCGACATCGCCCCGATTTCGTCCATCCACTTCATCACGATTCCCCCGTGGGCGGTCTCGTAGTTGTTGGCGTGGTTCGGTTGCACGCGTTCGCGGTTTTCGATGTAGGTGTCCATCAACGTCGGCATACACGTGGATTCCTCAAGCGAACCAATAGTCGTTGCGTGGTCGGTTTCGTATGATGGTACGCCGACGGTCACATCGGGCGACTGATGACCACCCACAGGCCGAACACGACGGCACCGCCGAGGAGGGTGCTCGCCACCGCGTGCATACGGAGTTCGTCGAGGAGGTGGTGTGCGTTGTCGCTCAACTGTGCGACTTCGTACACCTCGCCGCCGAGTTCACAGCGTGGGAGGAAGTCCATGGCGACGTGGAGGAAGACCCCGGCAGCGAACCCGAAGACGAAGCCGTTTATCGCGGGGTCCGAGGGGAGGTGGAGCAGCGCAGAGCTGATGGCGGCAATACCGATTCCGGCGGCGGGGAGGAGGAGGACGGAGACGGATTTGCCACTCTCCCGAAGACGGTGGGCCGCGACGTATCCGGCGGGACCCTTGTGCGAAACGATGGTGAGCCCGAGGAGCAGACCGAGGCCGGGCATGTTGCCGTAAACGAGTCCGACGATGGCTCCCGCGGCGAGCGAGTGGGCGGTCAGTTCGATCGACGTGTGGTCGAGTGCGGTTTCGAGGTGCGTCGCCCGGTGACCGATGGTGTGGGCGCTGAACCCGGCGAGAATGCCGAAGGCAATACCGAAGCCGCCGAACTCGGCCTGATGGGAAATCGCGCTCGGGACGAGAAACACGGCGGCGCTGGTGATCATCGCGCCGCTCGCCAACCCGAACGCCCAGACGAGTTGCTTCGCGTGCATGGAGTCGTTCACACGGCCACCGAGGGCGGCACCGCCCGCCATGGCGGCGAACGCGACCCACGCGATGACGAGTACCTTCGAGAGATGAGCCACGATTCCGACCCCAGAGAGAACGACGAAGGCGACGAACCCGGCGAGACCCAGACGGGAAAGTCCTGACATTGTTATTAAAACTGTTCGTGGAGTTGTTAAACCCGTCGGTCGCCCGCCGCAAAACTATTGCGGGGCGGAACCGGGAAAGGAAGCATGATGCCGAAGTCGGTGGAACCGTGACCGTTCGCGCACTCCGGTTCACGTGGCGTGACTGTCTGTTCGTCCACTGGCCGGTCGAGTCGGCCGCACTCGACAGCGCGGTTCCGGATTCGTTGGCGCTCGACACCTACGATGGCCAGGCGTGGGTCAGCGTCCTCGCATCGACCATCGAGAACGCGCGAATACCCGGAACGCCCAGCGTCGTGGGGATGACGTTCCCCCAGATCAACTTTCGCACGTACGTCCGCCTGGGGAACGCGCCGGGCGTCTACTTTCTGAGCCTCGATACCGGCAGTCGAATCGCGGCCCGCGTGGCCCGAATGCTCTACCATCTCCCGTACTACTACGCCGACATCGCCAGCGAGACGGGAACGGAAAATCGAGTGCTGGGTCGGCGTGTTCACCCCGACACGCTTCCGGTCGAATTCGAGGCGACCTATCGCCCCGAAGAACCCGCGACCACTCCCGACTCCGGGACGCTCGATTACTTTCTGACCGAGCGCTATCGACTGTTCGTTCCGCAGGCCGGAATGACCGCCCGCGTCGAACACGACCCGTGGACCCTCCAGCGAGCGGCGGCCGACGTGCGCGCTGATTCCCTGTTCGAAGCGAACACCCTTCCCGAACCCGAGACCGAGCCACGGGTTCGGTACTGTCCGAAGACGGAGTTTCACGTTCATACGCCGACCCGACTCGACTGACCACTTGGCTCGCTTCGACCGACCACCCGAATCGGTCCGACTGACCGACGAACTCACTCCCGCGTTGCCTTCCGCCACTCCTTCAGTCCGATGATTTCGCCATCCACGTCCTCGGCGTTCGCGTCCGTCGCGGCCCAGACGAACAACTCGGCCACGTCCTCCGGGTCACGTCCCTTCCCGCCCATCATCTCGGTTCCGACGACGCCGGGGTCGATGCCGACGACGGGAACGTCGAGTTCCGCGGAGAACCCGCGAACCAACCCCTCGACGGCGGCCTTCGACACGGCGTAGGAACCGTAGCCCGCGTGCGTTTCGTGCCCGATACTGCCGGTCGGGACGAGTATCCGAGCATCGTCGTTCAGGTGGGGGAGCGATTCCCGAATCGCCGCGTACACCCCACGGCAGTTCGTCCGGAGGGTGTCGTCGAAGGCGGCGTAGGATTCCATCGTCAGCGGCGTTTCTCCGGGCGTCCCGTGATACACTCCGGCGTTGGCGACGACCACGTCGATACCGTCGGTGCCGTTTCTCGCGGCGGTTTCCATCAGCCGCTCCACGTCGAACTCGTCACGTACGTCGGCGCGGAGACCCACCGCCTCCCCACCCTCGTCCTCGATGGCTGCGACGCTCGCCTCGACTTCCTCCGCGTCGCGTCCGCAGAGGGCGACGGTCGCACCATCGTTCGCCAACGCGCCCGCGACCTGTCGGCCGATTCCTCGTGTCCCGCCGGTGACGACCGCCGTCGATTCGTCCATGCGGAAGCGGACGGATGGCTGTGTGAAATCGGTTTCCGTCGTCCCCCCGTACCCGCGAGTCGTCACCTCCCAGCGGTCGCGTTGCAGTTATCCGCGTGCAGTGTAACTGAGAAGCATGTATCAGCCGGGCCACTGTGGCGTGGCACTCGCCCTCTACGCTCCAGTCGGCGGTGCGCTCGTTGCGTCGGGGTTCACCTCGACGGCGTTTCTCGGCGCTGGCGTCGTCCTCGCGTTGACGATGCTCCCCGACCTCGACACGCGGACGGACCGGGTTCGGCACCGCGGTCCGACCCACTCCATCGTCTTCGCGGCGTTCGTCGGACTGCTCACCGGATTCGTCGGCGGTTTACTCGCGGGAACGAGCGGTGCGGAATTCGGCGGTTTGGTCGGGGCGCTCGCAATCGTCGCCCATCTCCTCGCGGACGTCATCACACCGATGGGAATCCGTCCGTTCTGGCCGGTCTCGGACAGGAAGTTCACCTTCGATATCGTACTCGCAAGCAATACGCGAGCGAACGCACTGCTGTTCGTGTTCGGCGTCGTCTTCACCGGGGGGTCGTGGTTTCTCGGCAATCAGTTCGGCTGAACGGTCGCGTCGATGGTACTCGTTCGCTGTTCGTCCTCGGCCGCGAACAGAAGATAGCGCTCGAACTGCCCCGGAATCCGGTTCAACTGAACGGTTCGCTCCGTCCGGTCGTACTCGACGAGTCCCGCCTGCTGTAACTTCGGAAGGTGGACGTGATCCAAGGCGAGAACTACTTGGCGATCCGTTGTTACCGTCTCGTCCGCTGTGATCCCTTCGGTGTCGATTCCGTTTAGCTCACTCCTGGTGACCGCGATAGCGAGGTCGGAGAGCGCGATCGGGTCCGACCGACCGTACAGTTCGTACAGCACCGCTCTTCGACGAGGCGAGACCAGTACGTCGAAGACCTCATCGAGCGCAAGGGCGGCTGCTGTCTCGTTGCCGTTTATTTTCACCGACATCAGTTCAGGTATTAAATTACACGGCAATAAATGTAACTATAATATCGTAGAAGGAGTAAATTCAGAGCAGATTACACGCGTACGTTCCGGTCGAGGAACGCCGCCTCGTAGCCGACGACCGTATCGAGCGCGTCGTCGTACACGTCGAAGTGTCCGATCGGCAGTTCGAGGTACGTCGCGTCGGCCGCTTCTGCGGCCGACTGTACCGACGACACTGGGACGATGTCGTCGTCGCGTCCGGCGATCAGGAGCATCGGACACGGGACGTCCTCCACGACCGAAATCGGGCGGTAGAACGGGATTTCGAGGAAGGCACGCGCCGGTACCTCGTTCTCCCACACCGGCGGGTCGGGAACGATGGTTTCCATCCCTTCCATCGCACCCGGCGTGTTCAGGACGGCGAACTCGTCAGGGTACCCGGCGATCGGAACCGTGTGCGGACTCCTGAAGGTGTACTTTCTGACGAGGTCACGCACCCCTGCGACGGTCCCTCTCAGCGATTTTTTGATACCGGACGCGCGGGCGACGGCCCGTCCGTCGACGAACGGTACCTGTGCGACGACGGCGGCGATTCGGTGGTCGTCGGCCGCCGCCTCGATGACGTGTCCGCCGCTGTAGGACGTTCCCCAGAGCGCGATCTTTCGACGGTCGATGGCGTTCAGTCCGCGAACGTGGTCGATCGCCGCTTTCCAGTCCTCGACGTGACGGCTGGCGTTTACGAGATTACGCGGTTCGCCGTCGCTGTCGCCGAAGTTCCGGTAGTCGAAGAGGAACACGGCGTACTCGCGGGCGACGAACTCCTTTGCGATCTCCGGGAGACCGAAGATCCGTTCCGCGCCGAAGCCACCCGCCATCACGACGACGGGCGGGTTCGAGACGCCTTCCGGCGTGTAGAGCCATCCGGCACACCGCGTCCCCTCGCTTTCGAAATCGACATCGTTCTTCGCGTATCGAAGCCGCGACAGCTCACGTGCCCGTGTCTTCGTCATTGTTCGTTACGAGGACGACGAGGAACATAAAACTCGTCTCACGGGTTCACGAACGACAGTTCCTCCTTCTTCCCGGTCACGGCCCGCATCATACACCCACGACACACCCACAACTCGCCGGTTCGCCCGACGAGATGCGTCCCGTTCGACTTGCGCTGTTCGCAAATATCACAAACCCCCATGGTCATTCGTCAACCCCCGTGAATGTCAATCCCGCGCCCATCACCGGTTGGTGTAGGGGGGATGCCGTCCGTTTGGTATCACGTCTCGGGGAAGGTTTATCCCTTGCTGAATGAATGTTCGGTCAGTACGGTGTGGGGGACTCGCCGGTCGTTCACACCCACAAAACGAACCGTTCGAACGTCGAACACCGAACACGCTACCAACCATATGCCAAACGCAACCGAACGAACGACGTCCACCTCGGCAGTAACGCTGACGGACGTGCGCAAGACCTACCATCGCGGCGAACCCGTCCACGCGCTCGACGGTATCGACCTCACCATCGAACGGGGGTCGTACATCGCCGTCATGGGGCCGAGCGGGTCGGGGAAGAGTACACTGATGAACGCCGTCGGTTGTCTCGACATGCCGACGGAGGGATCGATCACGGTGAACGGAACCGAAATCACGACGCTTTCGGATACGAAGCGAACGACGCTTCGGGGCGACGAGATCGGTTTCGTCTTCCAGACGTTCAACCTCATGCCGAAACTCACCGCGAAGGAGAACGTCGCGCTTCCGATGGTCTTCCAAGGGGAGCGAAAGAAAAAACGAAACGAACGAGCCAGCGAACTGCTGGAACGCGTCGGATTGGGGGAACGACTCGACCATCGACCCAACGAGCTGTCGGGCGGCCAACGCCAGCGCGTGGCCATCGCCCGCGCGCTGGCGAACGACCCGGCCATCATCCTCGCCGACGAGCCGACCGGTAACCTCGATAGTGAGACGGAAGGCCGGATTCTCGCCCTGTTCGAGGAGTTGCACGACGAGGGGAACACCATCTTCCTGGTCACCCACGAGCGCACCGTCGCCGAGCACGCCCAACGCATCGTCCACCTGCTGGACGGCGAAATCGAACGTATCGAGACGGTGGACTCCCCACGCCGAATGGAGGTGGGTCCATGAACATCGGCCAGAGTTTCGCGATGAGTTGGCGGTCCATCCGCGACCACAAACTCCGGTCGGTGTTGACGACGCTCGGCATCATCATCGGCGTCGGGTCGGTCATCACGTTCGTCACCCTCGGGGCGAGCCTCCAAGCCGCCGTCGTCGGCCAAGTTTCGGCCGGTTCGAACCCGTCCATCGTCGCGAGCGTCGGCCCAGCGAGTACGAACGACGGCCCCGGCGGCCCGCAAAGTCAGAGTGCGTCGCTACCCGTGTTCACCGAACACGACATCGAGCAGTTACGAGGGCTCGATAACGTCGGTTCCGTGGTCCCACAGGGGAACGTGCAGGTGTCCTCGCTCGGCTACGACGGCCAAACGATCGGGTGGGAGAGCGTGACGGCGACGACGGCGGATTCGTTCGCCGCGGACTCGTTCGAGTCGGGACACGCGTTTACCGCCGGGAAGGAACAAGTCGTGCTGAACAAACCGGCGGCGAGCCTGTTCTCGACGAACGTCTCGACCGGTGACACCCTCACGCTCCAGTTCGGCGACGGCCCGCAAAACGTCACCGTCGTCGGCATCCTGAACGCCTCGTCCAGTGCGAGCGTGTTCGGCACGTCACAGCCACAGGTCTACGTCCCCACGGACCCGTTCTACGGAACCACGGTGAAGAGTCCGGCGACCGGCGAGCAGCAACGCGCCTACCCGCAGGTGACGGTACGGGCGGTCGATTACGACCACGTCGATAGCGTCCAACCGGCGGTCAAGTCGTATCTGGCGAACGACTCCGACGCCAGCGAACTCAAACCCGCGTCCTACGAGGTGTCCCTCCAGACGAACCAACAACTCGTCGATCAGATCCAGGAGGTCATCGGAACGTTCACGAGTTTCATCACCGGCATCGCCGTCATCTCGCTCATCGTCGGGGCCATCGGAATCGCCAACATCATGCTGGTGAGCGTGACCGAACGCACCCGAGAAATCGGCATCATGAAGGCCATCGGCGGGCAGAAACGCGACATCATCCAACTGTTCCTCGTCGAGGCGGTCATCCTCGGCGTCATCGGTTCGCTCGTCGGCACCGTCGTCGGCATCGCGGGCGGATACGCCGCCGCACAGGCCATCGGCTTCGACCTCGCGTTCGCGCCGAAGTGGTTCGTCGTCGCCATCGGCGTCGGTATCGGCGTCGGACTGGTCTCCGGTCTGTACCCTGCGTGGAACGCCGCCAGAATCGACCCCATCGACGCGCTCCGCCACGAGTGAGGAGTGAGCCGAGTCGGCTCCCCGTTCTATGGCTGACAGAGTTCCACTTCTCGATGCTCGTACCACCCGCAACAGATATACTACGTAAAGCCTTGACTCTCCAGAGAGGGGGGAACGGGACATGAAACAATCACCATACGATCAGAAGTTCTCCGTCTGTGGGGCGAACGACTCGGGGGAAACGAGCTACCCGGCGGACGCGCTCGAATGCGGCACGGATGCACCCGACTTCACGCTCTATTCGACGCCGGACCAAACGCTTTCGTTGCGCGAATTTCGAGGAAAACCCGTCATTCTCGCGTTTTATCCCGCGGATTGGAGTCCAGTCTGTGGCGACCAGATGTCGCTCTACAACGAGATACTCGACGAGTTCGGACGATACGATGCACAGCTACTGGGAATCTCGGTCGATGGCGTCTGGAGCCACGATTCGTTCTCCGACGACCACAATCTCCACTTCCCGTTGCTCGCCGACTTCGAGCCGAAGGGAAAGGTGGCGAAAACGTACGGCGTGTATCGACCGGAAGACGGAACGAGCGAGCGGGCGCTCTTCGTCATCGACGACGAGGGGGTGATCCAATGGACGTTCGTCTCCCCCGTCGGTGTGAACCCCGGCGCGAGCGGGATACTACAGGCGCTCAATGCGTTCGAAAACGGGGACGCGAGATGAGCGATCGGACGCCGATTTCCCCGGACAACACGCTCGCCGGTCCGATCGATGAAACCGATCATTTACGAGGGAACCCGGATGCACCCGTCACGTTGGTCGAATACGGGGATTACGAGTGCCCCCACTGTGGCCGGGCGTATCCGATCGTCAAGTCGATCCGGGAGGAGATGGGCGACGACCTCCGGTTCGTCTTTCGAAACTTCCCGTTGAAACAGGCCCATCCACACGCCCTCCACGCCGCAGAGGCGGCCGAGGCGGCCGGTGTGCAGGGAAAGTTCTGGGAGATGCACGACCACCTCTACGAGCATCAGGACGCGCTCGAAGACGACGACCTTCGGCGGTATGCCGAGGAGTTGGAACTGGATACGACACAGTTCGAACGCGACGTGTTCGACGAGGATCGGTTCGAACAGCGGATTCTGCACGATTTCAAGGGCGGAATCCACGGCGGCGTCAACGGTACGCCGACGTTCTTCATCGACGGCGCGCGGTACGACGGGCCGCTCGAAGAGGCGAGCCTCGCGAATGCGCTCCGGGATGCGATGGAGAGAAACGAGCCGCGATAGTTCCGGGAATCGAGCGGCAGCGGCGGGTTCCTACTCGTCCATCAAAACGTGTTCGACGTACTCCCTGGCCGTCTCACGCGCTTCTTCGAGCGCGTTCTTCTCGTCCAGAGAGACGTACCGGTTTCGCGCGCCGTCCACGATGAGCATCAGCGCCTCCGCCGCGTGTGCCGGGTCCTCGGCGGCGAACACGCCCGCGTCCGTCCCGTCGGCGATGACGGTCTTGAGCAGATATCGTGTGTACTCGTCGTTGCGCTGGAACTGTTCGCGCACGGCGTCGTTGTACGGCGCCTGCGCACGCATCTCCAGCATCGCGGTCAGGAATTCGGGGTAGCCTTCGCGGTCGGTCAGCAGTCGATCCAGAAGGGAGTCGAGTCGTTCCCGCGGGGCGGTCGTCTCCACCTCGTGAACCCGGTCGATGAACTTGTCCAACAGATAGCTCAAAAACGCCGCGAGGAGGTCGTCTTTCGTGTCGTAGTGATAGTGAATCGCGGCCGTCGATTTGCCATACTCCTCCGCGATGGAGTGTATCGTGAGGTTCGCATAGCCGTGTTCACAGAGTGCCCGATAGGTCGCCTGCATTATCGCCTGTTCGGCGTCGGAACGCTCGTCACCGTCGGAAGGCGCTGCCATTAACTAAACAACTAGTTATCGCGGCAAAACGCTTGTGGTCTCGATGCGAACAGCGTGTATTGACCAGTATGACACGTGAATTGGCATCCCTCCGTTTCGTCCCTGTTTTTCTCCTGATAAACAACACAACTATTAACTCTCCTGACTAACTATTCAGTTAGAGATGGGAACACAGCAGTCGAACGGGCCGCCGCCCGAAACACACGAGGCCATCATGGCCGCCACACATCGGGCGCTCTGCAAACACGGCTATGCGAACCTCACGATGAAGCGTATCAGCGACGAGTTCGGCAAGAGCAAGTCGCTTCTCCACTACCACTATAACTGTAAGGAGGAGTTGCTCCTCTCGTTTCTGGACCACCTCCACGAGAAGTTCGACGCGAAAATTTCGACGGACGACTACGACACCGCGACGGACGCGCTGCTTTTCAGCATCGATGCGCTGTTTCCCGACCCCGACTCGGAGAGCGACTTCGACATCGCCATGCTGGAGATGGGGATGCAAGCGCCCTACAACGACGCGTTCCGCGACCAGTTCCAGGAGAACAACGACCGACTGCGGGAACTGTTCGCCGATATCATCGCTCAGGGTATCGAGCGCGGCGAGTTCGAGGAGGACATCGATCCGGAACGGGCGGCCGAACGACTCCTGATATTTCTCGACGGGGTCCGGGGCCGAGGAGTCGTCCTCGGATCCAACGACCCGAACGAAGTGGGGCGTGAAGTCATCGACGAGTTCGTCGACGATATTTGCGCCGGAGGCGACGAATGAGCGCCGGAAATAGGGATCTGGACCTGACCGACGGCGACTTGTACAAACCGCTCCTCATCCTGTCGGCACCCATCGTCGCCAGCCAGTTGATGCAGGTCGTGTACAACCTCGCGGACACGTTCTGGGTCGGCCAGATCGGTCCCGGCGCGGTGAGCGCGGTTTCCTACGCGTTCCCGATAATCTTCCTGCTCATCAGCCTCGGAACCGGCTTTTCCATCGCCGGAACCGCGTTAGTCTCACAGAACAAGGGGGCGGGCAACCACGAGCGCGTGGACCACGTCGCGGGACAGACCATCTCGTTCACGTTGCTCGCGTCGTTGGTGTTCGCGGTCATCGGGTATCTCGCCGCACCGACCCTCGTCTCGCTCATCGGGACGACGCCGGGAACGCAGATATATCGGTGGACCGTGGAGTTCACGCGGACGACTTTCCTCGGCGTGTTCTTCATGTTCGGTTTCTTCATGTTTCAGGCGCTCCTGCGTGGCTGGGGCGACACGCGGACGCCGATGTATCTCATGGCGTTCGGCGTCACGCTCAACATCGTCCTCGACCCGTTCTTCGTCTACGGGTTCACCGACAACCTGCTGTTGCAGGCGCTCGGACTCGGTGGCCTCCAGACGACGCTGTTCGACGCCACGGGCTTCGCCGGGTTCGGCGTTCAAGGGGCGGCGATAGCGACCGTCCTGTCGCGCGGAATCGCCGCCGTCGTCGGCCTCACCATCCTGTTCAGCGGCCGCGTCGGGATTCACCTCTCGTTCGACGATATCGTTCCGGAACCGGAGACGGTGAAGAAGATCGTTCGCATCGGCGTCCCGGCGAGCGTCGATATGTCGATGCGGGCGCTCGGTATCACGTTCCTGACCGCCATCGTCGCCATGGCCGGGGACCCGGCGGTCGCGGCCTACGGTATCGGTAATCGGCTGAACTCGCTCGTCTTCCTCCCCAGCATCGGGCTCGCACAGGGGACGACGACGATGGTGGGCCAGAACCTCGGTGCGGACAAACCGGAGCGTTCGGAGCGGGCGGTGTACTACGCGTCCGCCACGCTGGCGGTCGTCCTCGTCGTCGTGAGCGTCGTCGCGTGGCACTTCGCGGAACCCCTCATCGGTATCTTCGTCGGCAGCAGCGAGAACTTCAGCCGTCAAACCGTCATCCACATCGGCGCACAGTATCTCCGCATCATCGGTCCGACGTTCCTGTTCCTCGGCGTCTTCCGGGTCGTCACCTCGGCGTTCCGTGGGGCCGGGGATACGACCACCGCGATGGTGTTCACCATCCTCTCGCTGTGGGTGTTCCGTCTCCCTGTGGCGTACTATCTACTGGAGATACGGGGGATGGGTCCCACGGGTGTCTGGTACGCGATAGCGTTCTCGAACGTCGCTGCGGCCATCCTCGCGTTCCTCTGGTTCCGCCGTGGGACGTGGAAGACGAGCGAGGTCGAGGGAGCCAACACCCCGTCACCGGCCGACTGAACGGGATACTTTTCCTCGCGTTCGTCGTTTCCACCGAAACAACTGTACTGGTCGCTGTCGATAGACGACCTATGTCTCGGCGAATTCTGGTCCCCATAGACGCTGCACCACAGTCAGAAACTGCTCTCGAACACGCCGCCGACGTGTATCCGGAGGCGACCATCGTCCTCCTGCACGTTCTCGATCCTCGATCGTGGATCTCCTCGGACGAGTTCGGGGACATGCTCTACGCGGACGACGTGGAGAAGGCCGAACAGGAAGCCACGGAGGAACTCCTCGAAAAGATGACCGAACTGGCGGACGAACTGGATGTCACGACGGAGACGGTCAAACTGATGGGGCGACCGGCACACACCATCGTGGAATACGCGGGAGACAGCGAGAACGATATCGACGGTATCGTCATGGGGAGCCACGGACGAACCGGTCTCGACAGGATTTTCCTCGGCAGCGTCGCGGAGTCCGTGACGCGGCGGTCACCGGTTCCCGTCACCATCGTTCACTGAGTCCGGTGTCGGTTCAGTTCTCGTCAACGAGGAGGCGAAGGCGGACGTAAGCGTCGAGTTCGTTACGAGCCGTTTCGATGGCATCGTTGTTCGTCGTGACGCGTTTGGTCATCGCCCCCGTGACGATCAGAAGGAGAAACTCCGCGACTTCCTCGGCATCCACGTCGTGGAAGGTTCCCTCGTCGATACCTGACTGGATGACGCGCGTGAGGAGTCCGCGGAAGAACTCGTCGCTGCGCGTGAAGTGGTTCCGATACTTCTCGTCGTGGGCGGCCTGCGCGCGGAGTTCGACCATCGCGCGCGAGAAATCCCGGTAGTCGTCGGGAATCGGTGTGACGAAAATGCGGTCGAAGATGGCGTTCAGATGGTCCCGCGGACTGCCCGAGGACTGCTTCGCCGGAATTCGCTCCTTTTGCTGTTCGAGCATGAATCCTAGGAAATCCAGCAGGAGGTCGTCCTTTCCGTCGTAGTGATGATAGAGGAGGGACTTGCTCTTCGGAAACTCGTCGGCGATGCGCTGAATCGTGAGGTCGGCGTAACCGTGCTTGCAGAGGGCCAAATACGTCGCCCGCATGATGGCACCACGAGTGTCGGTCGGATCCTCAAGAAAAGATGGTTTCGCCGTCATTACCGGCTGAAACCCTCGTCTATCGTTTTCCGCGTTGGCCGAGGCGGGTCGAACGTTTCGCGTTCCGGGGACCGACCACCGAACGCGATGGCTTTCGCATCGAATCGGTGCATACGCTAGCTACGGACTCCGGGTATAAAAATTGAATGAACGTTCAGTCATCTCTCCCCCCTCCATGCTCCAGGATGGCGGGTTAATCGGAGCCATCGGCCGGAAAATCCGCCGCCGAGAGCGATACCGAATCCTCCCGATACGACTCGAACTTTCCCTCGGCCCACGAAATAACGACGAACCACATCGTTCGCGGCACCCTCGCTGCTGGCGTAGTTGACGACCGCGTTTGGACTGTCATCGAACCGAAGTAGGGATGAACGGAGATAGAGGAACCTGTGAGTACTATGCAAGCGGTGTGCACCGTGCAATCAGTGTAGTCGTGTCGTCTCCTCGCGACGACTCGCTACCGTGCTGAAAGCGGATGGAGACCGCCAAAACAAAATCACTAATCGTGAGAAATTGGGGGAGGGAAGCGTTCTCGCACCCGAAATGGAGTCCTGAGTGGCAATTCTTCTCTCGAAACATTTATCACTGACTAACTGTTCAGTAAGCCATAGGTGACTGAATGTTCATTCAATATTTACGCAGTGATCCACCGCTCGAACGGAGGATCAACGTATGAGTACAGAATCGAGTAACGGACTCGGTCGTGAACGGGCCATCATCCTGGGTGGACTCATGCTGGGGATGTTGCTGGGCTCCATCGACCAGTCCATCGTTTCGACCGCGCTCCCGCGCATCGTCGGCGACCTCGGCGACGCGAGCAAGATGTCGTGGATCGTCACTGCCTACCTCGTGACGGTCACGGTGACGACGCCGCTGTACGGGAAGCTGAGCGACATTTATGGACGCTCGCTCATCTTCGAGACGTCCATCTCCATCTTCCTGATCGGCTCGATCCTCTCCGGACTCGCCGGGGAGTTCGCCGCCGTCAACGACGTCGTCGGCCCGATGACGCAACTCGCGGCCTTCCGCGCGCTGCAAGGTATCGGCGCGGGTGGTCTCATCGCCATGGCGACGACCATCCTCGGCGACATCTTCTCGCCCCGCGAACGTGGGAAGTACATGAGCTACATGATGCTCATCTTCGGTGGCGCGACCGTCGGCGGACCGCTCCTCGGCGGGTACCTCACCGACCACTACAGTTGGCGTTGGATCTTCTACATCAACGTCCCCATCGGACTCGCGGCGATCCTCATCACGCACTTCAAACTCGACCTCCCGACGCCGGACGCCGACCACGATATCGACTACCTCGGGGCGGCGCTCCTCGTCGTCGCGGTCGGTTCGCTCATGCTCGCCACGACGTGGGGCGGTAGCGAGTACGCCTGGGATTCCGTCCAAATCCTCGGGCTGATCGCTTCGACCATCGTCTTCGGCGTCCTGTTCGTCCTGCAGGAACTGCGGGTCGACGAACCGGTCTTCCCGGTTCACCTGCTCGACAGGCACACCGTCGTGGGCGTCATGACGCTGAGCTTCTGTCTCGGTATCGGGATGTTCGGGGCGACCATCTACCTCCCCGTCTTCCTGCAGGACGTCCTCGGCGCGAGCGCGACCAACTCCGGCCTGCTCCTGTTCCCCCTCGTCGGCGGGATGCTCGTCACGAGCGGTGCGACGGGACAGTTGATGACCCGGTTCGGCCGCTACAAGGTCTTCGCCGTCGTCGGAACCCTCGTCGGGTCGGTCGGCTACTGGTTCCTCCACACGATGGGACCATCGACCACCTCGACGGAATCGACCATCTTCATGATCATCACCGGGATGGGACTCGGATTCGTCATGCCCGTCCTCACCGTGGCGGTTCAGAACGCCGTCGACCGAGAGGACCTCGGTGTCGCGACCACCTCCGTCACGTTCAGTCGGAGCCTCGGGAGCGGTATCGGCGTCGCCGTCCTCGGTGCGCTGTTGAACAACCAACTCACCAACCGCCTCTCCGACGCCTTCGCCGGACAGGCCGGTTCCGGTCAACTCACGTCCGACGCCGCGAGCATCGGCCCGGAGGCCATCGAAAAGCTCCCGGACCAGATTCAGCACGTGGTGGTGACGGCGATGGCGAACAGCATCGACACCGTGTTCCTCGCCGGAATGGGTGTACTCATCCTCGCGTTCATCGTCTCGCTCACGCTCCCCAACGCGGAACTCAGCGAAGAGGCCCACGTCTCGATGGGCGAGGGCGGCGCGGAGCCGATGGACGGCGCGATGTCCTCGGACGACTCGACGGCTTCGAGCGACGACTGACCATCCATATAGTCGATTTGACCGCTTTTTTCGCGCGCTACGGTTCTTTTTTCGGACAATAACATCACGGACTACCTCGTTCGTAACCGTTTTTACTAACTGATCAGTAAGTCGTGTATGAACCGTCTCTCGAACACGAGTAGCCACGCCACGGGGCGTGAGAGACATGCTTGACGAACTCGGCGAGCACAAGGGTGCGTTCGTCGGCCTATTCATCGCAACCGGCGTCTCGATGCTCGGCTTCAGCATCCTCGAACCGATTCTCCCGACGTACGCACAGGACCTCGGCGCGTCCGGCGTCATCGTCGGACTCATCTTTTCCGGATTCGCCATCTCTCGGGGCGTTCTCGCGCCGTTTACCGGTCGGGTTTCCGACTCCTACGGACGGAAGAACCTGCTTCTCACGGGTCTCGGTCTGTTCGCCGTCCTCTCCATCGCGTACTCGATGGTTTCGTCGCCGCTCATGCTCGGGGTCGTGCGGTTCTGTCAAGGGTTCTCGTCGGTCCTCGTGACGCCAATCGCACAGTCGTACGTCGGCGACATCACGCCGGAAGGAAGCGAAGGCTCCATCACGAACCTGTTCTACGTCTCGCTGTTCGGCGGTATCGCCATCGGGCCGACCGTCGGCGGCTATTTCGCCGACCACGCGATTCACACGCCGTGGTTCACCCTCACCGGAATCACGACGCCGTTTTACGTGATGGCGGCGCTGACCGTCGTCTCGTTCTTCCTCGTCGTCGTTCTCGTTCCCGAACTCCCCGACGACGTGCGCGATACCGCGGGGGCTCCGAACCCGTGGGAGGCCGCCCGTGCCGTCTGGGCCGACTTCGAACTCCGCGGTATCATGACGTATATCGTCGCTCGAGGATTCTACCGCTGGGGCTTCAACTCCTTTTTCCCCGTCCTCGCAACCTCGGCGGCCTTCGGGCTGTCATCGACGATGGTCGGCGTCGTCCTCTCGGTGTATATGGCGGTCGGTGGTGTTCTCCAAATTCCGCTCGGTCGGCTATCCGACGATTACGCGGAGTATCGCGTTCACTTCATCGTCACCGGCGGTTTGTTGAGTGCGTTCACCATGCTCGCCGTACCGTTCGCCACCACGCTTCCCCTGTTAATCGGCCTCATGATCTGCATGGGCGCGTTCAGCGCCGTCTCCCGAACCTCCGCCGTCGCCATCCGCACCGAACGCGGCCGCGTCCACGGGATGGGTCTCGTGACGGGCGCGTTCACCGCCTCCCTCTCGGCCGGACAGGTGTTCGGCCCGGTCGGGTTCGGAGCCATCACGGACGCGTTTCGGATTCAGGACGCCTTCTACATCGGCGGTATCGTCGGCATCATCGGGACGCTCGGCGCGTTCTACTATCTCCACAAGGGACTCCAACAGGACGACGAAGCGGTCGAAGGGGTTACCGAGGACGCCCAACCACTCGACTGAGTAGTTGATAGACGAACAACATTATTACCGTCGGATACGCATCGAAGACAGGTATGTCCGATCCGACGCACGATTCCTCCGACTCGGCGGTCCCGCTCGAAGCGCTCGCGTCCCTCCCGGAGTTCTACCATCCGATGGTGTCACGCGACGGCGAACGCGTCGCGTGTTACTACGACGGAAGCGGCCGAAACGAACTGTGTATCCTCGACGTCGAATCCGGCGAACTCGAACAGGTAAGCGACGGAAACGTCCCGAAGAGCGCCCGCTGGCACGTTTGCTGGGACGCTGACGGTGAACGGATATTCTTCCACCGTGACGACGGCGGCGACGAACAGAACGATATCCACGCGTTGACGACGGACGGCGACCGCGAAACGATCGTGGAAACCGACGGCCAGGCCGTGATTTGCGACGTTTCCCCGGACGGTCGATACCTCCTGTACGCGAGCGACGAGGGCGAGCAGATGAACCTGTACCGCGCCGACATCGAAACCGGAGAAGCCGACCAGCTCACGGACTACGACCAACCGACGTGGAACGCGATGTACGCTCCCGAGGGGGACCGAATCGCCTACGTGACCAACGAAACCGACGACCTCGACAATATGGACGTGTACGTCGCCGCCTCGAACGGGAGCGACCCGCGACGCCTCGACGTCGGCGAAACCGGGTCGGAAACGTCAGTTTCCGACTGGGGACCGGACGGCACGCGCTTGCTGATCGAGGACAACGCGGAGGACAAACCTCGCGCCGGAATCTACGACCTCGAACGGAATTCCGTCGAGTGGCTCGGATACGGCGAACACGTCGAATACCCCGCAACGTTCACTCCGGACGGTCGCCGAGCGCTCGTCCTTCGAACTCGCAGGGCGGCAACGGTTCCGGTCGTCTACGACCTGGAAACCGGAACCGGGCGGGAGCTGAATCTCCCCGAAGGCAACACGACCGTCGTCCAAGGAGCCGACCGGCCGTTCCTCGGGGACGGCCGCGTCGTCCTCACACAAATGACACCGAACGAACGACAGCGACTCCTCGCCTACGACCTCGGAACCGACGAGCACGAGGTCGTCCTCGACGCCGAATACGGGGACATCGACCCGTCGGCGTTCGTCGATGCGGAGTACGTCACCTACGAGTCCGGTGGCTGGACCATCGGCGGACTGCTGTACGACGCCCGACAACGGCCCGGCGCTGATCCCGGGGCGACCGGGCAACCGGCGGTCGTGTTGGTACACGGCGGGCCGCACGCACAGTACACTCGGTCGTTCAACGAACTCACCCAGTTTCTGGTCGCGCGGGGGTACTCCGTCTTCCAGCCGAACTATCGCGGTTCGACGGGGAGAGGTCGGGCGTTCAAGTACGCCATCCGCGGCGATTGGGGCGGCGGCGAACAGGAGGACATCGCCAACGGCGGCCGCTGGCTGATGGAACGGGACTGGATAGACGAGGACCGCGTCGCGGTGTTCGGCGGCTCCTACGGTGGCTACAGCGCCTACAGCCAGCACGTAGGGTACCCCGACCTCTGGGCCGCTGCGATGGCGAACGTCGGCATGACCGACCTTCGAAGGTTGTACGAGGACTCCATGCCGCACTACCAGCACATCCTGGAACAGCAACTCGGGACACCGGACGAGAACGAGGAACTGTACCGCGAGCGCTCGCCGCTGACCCACGTCGAATCGGCGGAATCCCCCATTCTCATGATTCACGGCGTCAACGACCCGCGGTGTCCCGTCTCGCAGGCGCGACTGTATCGTGATGCTCTCGTAGCGCGTGGGTGGGCGGACGGCGAGGAGTTCGAGTACGAGGAACTGGGCGAACAAGGGCACGGTTCGACGGACACTGACCAGAAAATTCACGCCTACAGTATCGTCGTCGACTATCTCGATAGAACGCTATAGGGGGTGTAAAGAGGAGCGACGGTCCAGTGAGTTCGAAACCTACTCTCCGGACGGTGCCGGACAGTCGTACGTCTCCCGAAGCGTTTCCGCGAACTGACCGCCCTTCCGGAGCGCGATGGTGACGATGACGTAGGCTCCCTCGGCGGGACGGAGCACGAACACGTCCCGCGGGTCGTCGCCCTCCCCCTCGTTCACCCGGTCTATCAACGGTTCCAGCGGGCGGGTGCCGTCGCGGAACGACTCGAAGACGCGTCCCCCGTCGTCCTCGGCGAACACGTAGAGCACGCCGTTGACCTCGTTGTCGGTGTTTCGCGTCACGGTGCTGTTCATCGACTCGCCCCCCATCCGGGCCTCCGTCCACGCTTGCTGTGCGACCTCGAAAACGGGGTCGATACCGTCGGCGAAGGAGTACAGCGTCTTCCGGCGTACCGAGAGCGACCGAACCGTCGGTTCGGCGCTCGACCAGTCGAGGTCGGCTTCGATACGGTAGCCGGGGTGAACGCCGTCTACGGTCCCTCCGTGGCCGTCGGGGGCGGTGACGACCGGTTCGTACGTCTCCCGGTCGAGCAACCGCAGGCTTCCGTCCGAGCGGGTGGCGAGCACGCGAAAGGACCGGTCTTCCTCCATGCTTTCGACTCCGGTGCGATGCGGGAAAAGCCACTCGAATCCACACGGTTCAGTCGGCCGAGTTATGCCGATGGCCTCCGTAGTGCCGGTATGGAACATTTGGAGTACGTCTACACGTTCGGCATGGACGAAACGGAACTCGAACGGAAATTGAAATCGACGGACACCGGCGTCCTGTCGCTCGCTCGCGATGGTGATGCCTACTCGCTCCCGGTCTCGTTCCACTACGATGGTGAGAAAATCCTGCTTCGCTTCGGCGTCGAGGAGGGGAGCGAGAAGGTGTCGTTCGTGGAATCCACCGATACTGCCAGTTTCGTCGTGTACGAAAAGACGGGTGAGGAGTCGTGGAGCATCCTCGTGCAAGGCAGTCTCGCTCCCGCGTCCGACACGCTCAGCGAGGCCGAGATAAACGAGCGATTCGTCCCTCTCCGGGTGTTCGACGAATCGCTCAGTGACGTGGAACCCGAACTGTACGAACTGCGAATCGAATCGGTGACGGGGCGCAAAACGTAGCTCACTTCCGACCGCGTGCGGCGATTTGATAGCTCAGCACCGTCTTCATCCCCTCCGCGAACGACCCCAAATCGACGCTATCGGCCTGTTCGTCTCGTTCCGTGACTTCCGCGTATCGTTCGTCCCAATCGGTGAGAAACCGGTCCTCGACGTCGTTTTCCTCGATCCGTTTCGTCACCCATTCGATGGCGTCCTCGTCGGCCGGGTCCAAGTCCGACGGCGAGATGATTTTCTCTTGCAGGGCGTACACGATCGGCCCTGCCGTGTAGTCCCCTTCGCGGAGTTCCCGCTCCCACGTCGTTGTCCAGTTGCCGATTCGTGCCATCCGTTGGAGGTTCCAGATGACCGACCTGAGCGACCCGAGGTCGGCTGTATCGAACGACGGCGAGTACATCAGGTCCACGTTCGCGTACGGAAACATGAGCATGTTGTGTGGGTCATAATGCTCGATTCCCTCCATGTTGGCGAGTTCGACGTTGTCGTTGAGGACGCGCGAGTAGTCGATGGCGGTGAGCGTCTGCCGAAGGTCACAGTCGAATATGTCCCGGTGCTCGTCGTGCATGGGGGCCGCCGTGATACCGTCCTCGAAAGCGTCCCACACCTGTTGGATGAACCGAAGTTGCTCCGAATCTACCCCGTCTCGGTCGGGGTTCACGGATTCACGGCGATACGGGATTTGACACGCCTCTTCGAACGTTTCCCGGTCGTGACCCATTTCGGCGAGGTCGTCCAACAGGGTGACGAACATCGTCAGAATCGTCTTCTGTGTCCGAGCCGTTTCCGCATGCTCGTCTGGAACACAGGAGAGCGTAAACGAAGGAAAAAGAGTATAGATCCATTGCCACAGAAATCTGTCACGGTTACCGACCGTCACGTCGTACGAATTCGCCAGTTCGGCGACCGAATCGGGAAGCGTCGCTTCCACTATCTGTGTCACGTGATCTGGAGGATTTGACAGTTTATCTACGAGCCGTTGACGGGGCATCTAGTACTATATCATCACTGATCGATAATAAAAACCCTTTTGCCACATTTTCTATCGATTGTGAGGAACGATCTTTTGGTCTCGATAACGATATATTCTCTGGATAAGGATTGTGGATGGAGACATGAACGGCACCGACCCGAGTATTTACAAAAAGGCGTTTCGGGAGACGAAAAACCCCGCCATCATTACCGATTCGAGTTTCGTCATCCGGGACGTGAACGAAGCGTGTGTCGATTTTACCGGCTACGACAGGGTCGAACTCGTCGGTGAAAAACCGGAGATTCTGTTCGGCCAACGATCCGTGTACGAGGAGATGACGGCGTCGCTTTCGAACGACGATTCGTGGGTAGGTGGATTCGAAACCACGACGAAGGACGGTCGGCTGATTTACGGACAAGGGTCGTGTACCCCCATCCACGTCGATGGCGAGCTACACGGGTATGCCGGGTTCTTCTCCGACCTGACCGAACGGCGGCAGTACGAACGGAGCCTTCGAATCCTGAACCGCGTCCTCCGTCACAACCTTCGAAACGACGCGAACGTCGTCCTCGGTCACATCGAAATCGTCGCGGAAATCGTGGACGACGAGGAGTTACAGCAGTCACTTTCGACCGCACACCGCCGGATGCACTCCATCATCAAATACGCCGAGACCGCTCGCGATCTGGACGAACTGCTCTCGGAGCGGACCGACCCGACACTTTCTCCCATCCGCATCGACGAGGTGATTCGTAACGAACTCAGGGCCGCTCGGAATGCCTATCCCGGTGCGGAGTTCACGAGCGACCTCGGAGACGAACCGACCTTCGTCGCGGCCGACGATGCCATCGGAATCGCGCTTGAGGCCATCCTCTCGAACGCGGTCGAACACAACGACTCCCGTGTTCCGCGAGTCTTCGTTCGGTTTCACCGCGGCGAATCGACGCTCACGGTGGAGGTCGAGGACAACGGGCCCGGAATCGCCGACGACGAACACGACCTCATCTTCGGGCGAGAGGAGGTCAGCCCGCTCCACCACGGACAGGGGTTGGACCTCTTTTTCGTGGACCGTCTGATGGAGAAGTACGGAGGGGATGTCTGGGCCGAAAACGACGACGGCGCGACCTTCTCGCTTCAGTTTCGCATCGTTTCGCCGACGGACGAGGACGCTTAACGCTCGAATGAGCGATTTTGTCACCCGATAATAAGGTCCGGTGAGGTCGAAACTCGGAGCAGTTACCAGCATGTCTCACGATCCATCACACGACAGGGGCAGTCCCGCCGGTGTTCTTTTACCATCAGTTTCCCTTTCATTCCCATGACCCAAACGTACGACAAACTGGTACGCGACCGGATCCCCGAGATCATCGAGGAAAACGACGAACGCCCGGTAACACACATTGCGGATGAAGGCGAGTATGAGCGACGACTCGCGGAGAAGTTGGACGAGGAGGTAACGGAGTTCCAGGAATCCGGCGAACCGGCGGAACTGGCCGACGTGCTCGAAGTCGTCTATGCGCTGGCGGACTCCGACGGACTCACGCGTGACGAGTTGGAACGGATTCGAGCCGAAAAAGCCGACGACCGGGGCGGGTTCACGGATGGAGTCGTTCTCGAACGGGTCGAGTAAAAAGGCCAGCATTTGCAACCACGCCGCGAATGGTCGGCGGTGGCAAACGCTCCCCCATGTCACTCACGACGTACACGCTCGTGATTCGGGAGAACGAGAGCAACGAAGGAATCGTCGCAGAGGTCCGCGCCGACGGAATCATCGAGGAATCGACCACGGTTTCGTACGGCGATTTCGGCGTGACAGCCATCCGTGACGATTGGGTCCCAGACGAGCGGCAAACTGAATTCGACGCCGACGTGGCGACGATTCGACTCGCGACGGAGCGGAACGGCGAAGGATTCCTGTTCCGCGTCCTGGGCGACGGCGAAACGGTCGCCGAAGAGCGAATAACGGACGACGGATGGAACGTCGCCACGGTACAGTAATTCTCAGAAGAACAGCGCCGGAACCGTCTTCGAGAAGATTTTCAACGAGATGACCAGCAGGATGGCGACGACCAACCAGTTGAACTTCCGCTCGTCGATTTCGACGCGTCGGAGATATGTCCCGGCGAACAGGCCGACGAGGGTGACGACTGCGAAGGTCGAACCCAACCAGAGGTAGTACGTCGTCATCACGCCCGTCACCAGCATCTGGAGGATTTTCACCGTGAACACCAGACCGAGCACCATCGAGAGGCCGCCGACGTACCGCTCCTTGTCCCGCTCGAACGTGTGGAGGTACGTCGGGAGCAGCGGACCGAGGTTGGCCGCGCCGAGGAGAAAGCCCTCCAGCAGGCCGACGACGCCGAGTGCGACGGGATTGTGCGTCCCTTCGATGGAGACGAACCCCTTCCCGAGTTGGAAGAGGACGTACCCGAACAGGACGAGGCCGATGAGGAACACCACCACCGCGCTGGTCTTGAACGCCGAGAAGAAGAACACGCCAGCCACGGTACCGACCAACGCGAGGGCGATGAGCGACCACTCACGGCGGACGTAGCCGAGGCCGGTGTTCGTCTCGCCCACCTGAAAGACGTTGATCATCCACGGCGGGACGGCGAGGACAATGACGGCGATATCGACGTTCATGACCGACGCCGCGAGCGGCGTGGCGATGAGCGCGAAGCCGAACCCGACCATACCCTTCAGCATCGCCGCCAGTATGATGAGCGCGACGAACAGGACGAGGTCAGTCGTCGTCGCGTTCGTCTTCAACCCTTGCGTGACGTTCGCCGTCCCGGGAAAGAGACCGATTGCGCCGACGATGACGGCGACGGTTGCGACCGCCATCATCAGTTCCCGATAACGGAACTGACGCAGGTTTCGAACGAACTCTCCGGGGTGAACCGTCGATTCCCCGGACATCAGCGAGTAGCCTCCGAGGGTCTCGAATCCGTATTCATTACCCCCCTTTGTCACTCCACGTAGTTAGGTGGGAGAAATCGGGAAACGGTCACCGAGAGCGATGACGTGGTGTTTCGGTGAATCACGCCGTATGAGCGCCGAAAGCGCCGAACTGGTCGAAATGGAGCTCGAACGACCGTCGCAGAAAGCGGCGACCTTTGCCATCGCGGCCGCGTATTCACACGGACAGGCGAACCGTCTCGTCGGTGATCGTCCCGATGAACTGCCGCTTGAGTTCGTGCACCGACTGGTTGACGACCCCGCCCCAGCCGAGTTCGTCGATCGTGTCCGGGTTCGGGTTGCCCCCGACTTCGACGTACAGCGTCCCGTCACGAACCTCCTTCACGACGCCGACTTCGGTGCCGTCGTCCGCGACGACGCGTTTTCCCGCCTGTTCGTCCGAAAAGTCCGAATTCGGGTCCATCGAACCTACTTCGGTATCGACGTGCAAACCGGCTTTGGCCGTCGGAAATGGGAACGCCTACCCCCCTCCGCTCACGAGACCGAATCATGTACGATGCGGTGTTGTTCGACAACGACGGCGTCCTCGTGAAACCGCCGAAACGCGAGTTGCTCCAGGAAGCGGCGCGCTCGGCCTTCGAGGAGTTCGACGTAGACCCGGCGGAGGACCACCTTGCCGCTGTAACGCACAGCGCCACCCCCGACGGCTTTCGGGAGGTGTGTGAGGCGTACGGTTTCGATCCGAATTCGTTCTGGGAGACGCGCGACAGCGCCGCCTCGGAGATTCAACTGCGCGAAATCGAGGCCGGACGGACGACGACCTACAACGACATCGACGCCCTCTCCTCGTTCGAGCGACCGCTCGGCCTCGTCAGTTCGAACCAGCAGGCTACCGTCGAGTTCATGCTCGATTACTTCGAACTCGAACGCCACTTCGAGACCTACTACGGCAGGCCGCCGACTGTCGAGGGAATCCGCCGGAAGAAGCCGAACCCGCACTTCCTCGACCGCGCGCTGGCCGACATCGGAGCCGAAACCGCCCTCTTCGTCGGCGACAGCGAGAGCGATGTCGTCGCCGCCGACAACGCCGGACTGGATTCGGCGTTCATCCGCCGCCCGCACAGGACGGAGTACGAACTCTCCGTCGAACCGACGTACGAAATCGAGGGCTTGCCCGAGATTTTCGAGATTTTGGACTAGCTTCAGTAGCCCACCCGCGACAGCGTCCGGTCGAGTTTCGACAGATACCGCTCCCCGAAGTGAAAGACGTGCGAGAGGAGTGGATAGACGACGTACACGTCCCGGCGCGACTCGAATCCCGCGTCGATTCCGCGACGTTCGTCGTAGCGCTCGAAGAATGCAGGTCCGACGGAGTTCGTCCAGTCCATGTACGCGAGTTCGATCTCCGAGTGGGCGTAGTAGGCCGCCGGATCGAGGAACGCACGCAACTCGCCGTCCGATTCGAGCACGTTCGTCGTCCACACGTCGCCGTGGATCAGCGACGGCGCATCGGGTTCGACGATGAGCGAATCGAGGTCAGCGATCAGTTCATCGACCCGTTCGACCATCGACTCCGGCAGTTCACCGGTTTCCCGCGCGACTTCCGCCGCGTGCCTGAGACGGTGTTCGCCGTAGAATTCGACCCACGATTCCGTCCACGGATTCGGCTGTGAGAGCGACCCCGTGAGCGTGTCGCAGTCGAACCCGTAGACGGGCGCGGCGGTGTCGTGCAGGGCGGCGAGGTGGTCGGCCATCTCCCGCTCCACGTCGGGCATGATGGTCGAGTCGCCGTCGATGAATTCGAGCAACAGCAGGTCGTCCTCGACGTGATACACGTCGGGGACGGGGAGGCCGTGGTCAGCGAGGTGATGAAGCATGGTCGCTTCGACCGTCAGCGACGCGTCGCTCGTCTTGGCGACGAGCGGCGCACCGGAAGCGAAATCGGCGCGGTATACCGCGCCGATTTCGCCCCCGTCGAGTTCGCGAAGCTCCGTCGGCGGTTCGTCGGTAACGGCGGTGATCCGAGCAACGAGGTCGTCCATCGGTTCGGATACGTACCGCCGAACCCTAAAACGATACTAGCTCGGCCTGCCGCCGATCACGGTGACGCTATCCCGGTTAGCCACCGTTTTCGGTCCCCGCTTTTCGTGTCGTGATCGGATCGGTCTCCGTCGTTTCGTTCGTCGTCGTCCCTGCCAACGAGGAGGTCGTTGTCCCCGCCGACGAGGTTGTCGTCGCGGTACTCGGTGGTGGCGTCGTCCCTGTCGTCCCGGTGGTAGTGGGGGAAACGGTCGTCGGTTCGACGGCCGTTCCGTTCGCGTTCGTCGTGGTGTGATTCGTCGCGTTCTCGACGGCGGTAGTCGTGACGTTTCCGCCGACGAAGTTCGAACTCATCACCTCGGAATCAGCGTACAGGCTGTGTGTGACTTGGGTATTGGTCGTGCTTAGCAGGCAGAGCGCCGCGATTACGAGCACGGTCGCTTTGGGATTGGGTCCGTGTATCATCTTGCATCGTCACCGTCCGTTTCATCCTTGTCACCGTCCGTTTCATCCTCGTCTTCGCTTTTGGCCCGCGTCGCACCGACGAGCGAGTACGCTTCCGAGATCACGATCAGCAGACAGGGGAGGACGACCAACGAGAGCAACCCTGCGCGCGTCCGTGCGAACAGCAGGAGATGCCCGATGTACGGGATGTGGAACCAGACGCGGCCGATCACGTCGTCGGCCGAGACGAGTCCGACGTCCGGATTCTCGTTCGCGTCTCCCTTCGTTCTAAAGTACAGTCCGTCGTCGCGGTGGACGACGTCGACGACGCGGTGTGTCGTGCGGTCGGAATTCGAAGCCGACTCGCGATGGAAGACGAGGATGTCGCCTTCCTCGATCGCACTCGGTTCGACGTGCTTCGAGACGACGACGTCCCCGGCGTGTATCGTCGGGTGCATGCTTCCCGAGAGCACGACGTAGCTCCCGCTCGCGCCGACGAGTTGCGGAAACACGACGACCGCCAGCAGAAGGATGCCAGCGACGAGGAGCACCACCCCGCCGAGGCGTGCGATTCGCCGTGGCTTTCGAGCGGCGGCGACGGCCATCATAGCGGTGGGCGGCCCTCCTTACCGAGGCGGTGCCGTTCGTCGTGTCGCTTGTGCGCCACGGCGGACGCGAGGAACAGGAGCGAAATCACGAATCCCCACGCGAGGCCCGGTAGTCGGTCGAACGGGAAGAATCCGATCCACGCGAGCGTGATCAGTCCTACCGAGACGCCGCCGAGTCCGAGATAGTAACCGCTCCACGGGATTCCGTCGTGGGGGACGATGTCCAAATAGACCTCCAATTTCGTCGCATCGTCGGTGAGCCGTATCGTCCCACCGTTCGCGTCGAAATGGACGACGTGGGCGTCGTCCATTTTCGGCAAATGTGCCTGTCGAAGCGCCGTGTAGACGCGCATTCGCTGTTCGTACGTGACCTCCTCGGGCACGATCTCGTTTTCCCACGCCGCGAGTTGCTTCGAGAGTTCGTGGAGCGAGACGGATTCGCCCTGCTGGAGGAGATAGTGGACCACGTTCCGTCGCCGCTGACAGCTGAGAATCTTGAACGCGGTCTCCTGTGTGAGTGTCTTGGGTTCTCGATTTTGTTGTGTTGCCTGTTCGGGTTGAGTCGGGACGGGGGTCGTCGTGCTCATACGTCGACCCTGCCGTTATCTTTCATCACTGCCCCCCGCCTCGTCGTTATCATCGTTTTGTCCGGGTAGATAGCTGGAACTGTAGTGTTATATTTATGAACTTGATAGATATATTTCCATAATAAATTAGTTGTTTATTTGTCATAACCAATGGCTCCGAGACGCTGTCTTCCGACGTTACCGCGAACGAATATGAGCGTCAACAGACCCTTGTGACCCACTATACGGTCTCTATGGGTGCCACTCCAACCGCCTCGAATAGCTTGCAAACCCGCTAGAGACCGTTTATGGGATGGATATACGTTCTCTATGAATCCACTATCGAGTATATATATACACGGTGATAGGTCATCGGGTCGGTTGCGTCTTCGACTCGAAACCGTCGGAAGCTACCGACGATGGGTGTCGAAGAACGGAGACAACTAATGTCAGATAAAAAACTCTCCCTCAATCGGCGTAACGTACTTCTCGGTATCGGCGGCATGGGTGTCGCGGCAGCGCTCGGCGGCGCAGGCACGATGGCGTTCCTGAACGACAAGGAAGGAACCAACGCGACGTTCACTGCTGGCGACCTCGACTTGAAGATTGGCTGGGAAGTCGATCACTACGGGAACGACGTCGATCCCAAAGTCGTTCCGGCACAGGATACCGACAACACGGAGCTCGGCATCGAGTTCAAGGACATCAAGCCCGGCGATCAGGGATGGATTCGGTTCACGATCGAGAACGTGGACAACCCGGCGTGGGTGTGGTTCCGCGGTCGGCTCAGCCACTCCCAAGAAAACGGACAAAACGACCCCGAAAAAGAAGCCGAAGGGGCGGATACCAACGGCTACGGCGAGATGGACGAAAACCTGGAGTTCCGTACGTTCTACGACCAGAACAAGAACGCGACGGTAGGCGACGGTCCGGAGTCGGGCAACCTCTGGAACGACCGATATATCCAGAAGCCACTCGACCTCAAGGGGACACAAACGACGACGCCGCAGTACGGGTCCGTCCCCGTGCTGCTCGACGGCGTCCGTGACGGCGACTCCCCCGACGTGGTCGGCGGTGCGTATCCCGACGGCGAGCCGATCGATCCGTTCCAGAACGGCACGTGCCAGTACGTCACGGTTCGGTGGGAGCTCCCCGAGGACGTCGGCAACGAGATACAGGGCGACAGCATCCGGGTCAACTTCGATTTCTACGCCGAACAGTCCCGGCACAACCCCGAAGAACGCTTCCGCGACCCCAACGACACTCCCGACGACAAGTATCCGGAGAACCCGTGGGCGGACGAGTACGCATCGGGTGCGTTCCCGACGCTCGCCGAGCAGGACGTGGTTTTGGGTGGAACTCCGGACGACGGCAAACCGAACAGCAGCGCGTGATCGACGCGGCGAACGGTGGCAACGGTCGATTCGAAGCCATTCTTTCCTTCTGTTTTCGAGATAATCGGACGATGCGGACGATGACGGCTCGTCCCCGACCGACGAATTTCGGCCCCTAGCTATTCGGGTCTACGGATAGAAATCCGTCGTATGGCCTACACGTGGCAGTACTACGACCTCGTACTGGGCGGAATAGCCGTCAGCATGTTCCTCGGTGTGGGTGTCGGCTACCTCACTTCGGTTTCGTTGACGGCGGCGGTCATCGGTGCGGCGCTCGTCGCGGTCGCCATCATCGGTCACGGTCTGTTCGTCAACGGACC
The DNA here is from genome assembly GCF_024136975.1 of Haladaptatus sp. AB643. Taxonomy (NCBI): domain Archaea; kingdom Methanobacteriati; phylum Methanobacteriota; class Halobacteria; order Halobacteriales; family Haladaptataceae; genus Haladaptatus; species Haladaptatus sp. AB643. Next base: position 868,441 of record NZ_JAMYJW010000001.1, on the reverse strand, counting down.
GGTGGACGAACCGACTGACCTGACGAAGGAAGTCGAGACGCTGAACTGAAATCACGCACGAAGCGACGACCGACCGGGATCGGTTCCAGTCGCTTTCGGCTCAGTAAACCGCGTCCCTGATGTCCTCATCCAGATCCTCGAACGTGTCGAGGTGGACCTGTCGCTCGGTACGGAGCCGTGACAACTCCGAATCGTGGTCGTCGACGTTGTCGGCGACCGAAAACTCGTCGATGTCGATACCGGGGACCGAACTCGGCACGGTGAGTCCGCTCGCGTCGTCGTCCGTCCACTCGACCGTCCCACGTGCAATCTCGCGGAGCAACGTCACAGACTCCGTGACGCCGATGTCCTTGCCGCCGAGGTGTCCGGTGTTGAGGATGTAGGTTTCGACGCCGAGGTCATCGATGAGCGAGCGGAACCGGTTGCCCTCCTCGCCCCTCGATCCGATGATGAACGGGTTGGTGCCCACGACGCGGATGGACTCACCGGCTTTCGATGGGTCGCCCGCGCTGGTCTCGATGGACTCGCCGAGCATGAACGCCACCGCCGCCTCCTCCGGCGACAGTTTCGCGACCGGCGGCATCGTCGGGTTGCGGGTGATGAAGAACAGTTGGTCGACCCGCTCCAGGTCGATGTCCTCGCTCGACGACGAGAGTTGGTCGCGGCGGATGATGGCTCGACCGTTCGAGGTGTGGTAGTCGCTGTCGAAATCGACGGTTCCGTCGTCGTCCACGTCCACGTTTTCGAGGACCGCGGATTCGTGCGTGACGGCGTCGTACATCGCGGGTTGTTCGTCGGCGTCCAAGCCGATGGTCTTGACGTACAGACCGTTACCTTCGCTGCCCGCGACGCTTCCGTCGGGAAGCAACGCACAGACGTCGTCCTGGAGCATCGTCGCCGATTCGGGGTCGTCGAGCCAGAGACCGTGGGCGGTCAGCGTGGACTTGCCGGTCGCGGAGAGACCGAGAAACACCTGCCCCACATCGCGCAGGTCGCCGGTTTCGTCTCGAAGCGTCACTCGCTTGCTTCCGGCGTGCAGTCCGAGGCCACCCTTCCGTTTTGCGTGGAACATGAACAATCGGAGGAAGGACTTCTTCGCCTCGCCGGTGTAGTCACTTCCGAGAGCGACGGTCATTCCCTCCTCGGGAAGGACTCGAATGGCGATTTCGTCCCAGTCGGGAACCTGTATCGTGACGAAATCCGGTTCACCCTCCCCCTCGACCGGTTCGAAGAGGTTCGCCCACGCGAGGGCGATACGGCCGTACTTCTTCGGAACGTAGAGTCTGCACCGGTAGGTGTGGTCAGTGTGGCGGCCCATCAAGCGGTCCACGCAGAGCATCTCGTGTTCTCTGGCGAACTCGACCGCGTCCTCGATGTGTGCGTAGTCGTCCGCGTCGAATCCTTCGTCAACGGCATTTCTCGTCTTGTCCGAGTTGCGCGATCGCTCGCGGCTGACGTACGACGCGGAACCGAATTCGGCCGTCGTCTCCAACTCCCGCGAAAACTCACGAAGTTCCGAAAACGACGGGTTGTAGCGAACGTTGTCCGCCGTTATTGGATTCGGGAGTTTCGACTTCAGGGATTGGACTGACTGCCCAGTGTCTGACATCGTGGTTGTACGGCCCACCTACGAACGTATAATTATGTATGGTGTACGGCCGCCTTAGTGGCCTCATAACGCCGATTTCGGCGGAATTGTGTTTTCGGATGCGAGTAAATAATCCTCTTTTTGGTGAGGGGTCACCCCGATTCAGTATCCAGTTTGCATGTCAAACGGTATCGAAAGACACCTACCACTTAACCGTGTCCGCTACTTATTCCACCTGTGAGTGAAGAAAGTGGGCGTCGGAACCTCCGAATGCCAAACGAGGACGAGATGTTCGCGGTCGTCACCCAACACAACGGTGGCAACCACGTACAGCTCCGATGTAACGACGGAAAAGAGCGAATGGGCCGGATTCCCGGTCGAATGAAATACCGAACCTGGATCGAAGAGGGCGACGTCGTCCTCATCGAACCGTGGGACTGGCAGGACGAGAAGGCCAACATCGAATGGCGATACACCAGCCAGGACGCGGACCAACTCCGCCGCGAAGGCCACATCCAGTGATCCCTTCGGTGAACTGAAACGGACTTCTAATCGCCGATTCCGAGTACGTGTAGATTTTTCCAGCGGTCTCCGCTCGCACCGAGCGGTGCGATTTGAAACGTGACCGACCGACACGTTCGACAGTCGCTACCGTCGCCCGATGACGTCACGGCTTTAACGCTTCGGTACATTTGTGGGGATAATGAGCAAGATTAGACCCGACGAACTGGACGACAGACTCGACGCCGATGACGCGCCGTACGTTCTCGATATTCGACCGAGAAAAGCGTTTCAGTCGGATCATATCGACGGAAGTCGTAACATCCCAGTGTACGACGATTTACGCGGGGGAGACGAGGACGCACTCCGCAGCCGTCTTGATAAGATTCCACAAGACAGCCCCATCGTCACGGTCTGCAAGATGGGCGTAGTCGCAAAACGGGCAACCGGTATTCTCGACGAGGAGGGATACGAAGTCAGTACGCTCGCAGGGGGAATGAGCGGTTGGCGCGGCTATCAAGCTGGGTCGCTCGGCTACCGGCTTCGGTCGGTACTTTGGCGACTGTTCTAACTGTCGCTCTCGGATACTACTGCGCTAAAAAAATCGATGTATACCTTGTCGCCACGTGGCGACAGTGTAAAATCGTTATTTACTGGCGAACGACGTTCTTCGCTCGCGGGCCCTTGGGGGCCTGTTCGATGTCGAACTCGATCTCGGTACCTTCCGTAAGGTCCTCGCCGCCAACGTCTTCCATGTGGAAGAAAACGTCCTCGTCCGCGTCGTCCGTCTCTATGAAACCGTAGCCGCCTGTGTCGTTGAAGAAATCAACTTTACCGTTTGCCATTACAACTATACACAATTGGGGTACACGGTTAAGGGTTCTGCATTCGTTCTCTAAAACGAGTGTTTTTTAGATACATATTCGTTTTAGGAACTCTATTGTGGCCATCTGGCCACAGGCAGGAGATTATTCAGGCCATTGATTCCGATTCAACACAATGAGCGGGGACTTCCGTAATATCCTCAGTTACCATATTCAGTCGTTTCACGAAATCGCCGCCCCGTGATCACCGTCGGCGGATCACGAGGAGTGCGGCGAGGACGAGAGCACCAACAGCGACGAACGACCAGCTTTTGGGACGACGGTCCCGGTTCGTTTTCGACGAGTCGCGGAGCGTCGTCGTGTGGGTCGTCCCGACCGTCTCCGTCGTCCGAGACGAAGTCGAAGCGGTCGATGACTCGGTCGTGGTGACGTCCCCACTCGTTTCCGTCGTTTCGGTAGCGCCCGAGAGGACGAGGGTTCCGGCCGACGTTCCATCGACCGCGACGTCGTAGGTCCCGGGGTGATCGAGCGTGATACCGAACGATATCGTCTTCGTTTCCCCGACGGGGACGGTGATCGTTCGAGTCGCGACGTTCGTCCCGTTGGCCGTCACCGCGACAGTCTCGTCCGCCATCCAGTTACCTCGGTTCGTGATGGTTGCGGAGACCGTGACGGAATCCCCGACGGTTCCGGACGGACCCGACAGACTCGCGCCCGAGACGGAGAGGAGGTCCTCGTTTCGAAGACCGACGGCGTACGTGGACAAACCCGGGGAGTCGGCTCGCAGGACGTACGAATCCCCCGGCGCAATCATCGTCTCGTCCTCCCCATTGATGCCGATGCCGATATTGTTTGCACCGCTCACCGATGGTGGCGTGATTCTGACGACGACCATCAGCGCGATTACTACCAGAAGGGCCGCACGAATACGGCCGTGATTTCGTGACATAGTTATTGGATGGGGAGACGGTTGTCTACAGTTATTAAAATCGATATTATCGATTCATTCGTGCGCTAGAGTCAGTACCGATACAAATCTCTTTGGATGCTTTCTCATCCGAATATCCGAAGTAGATATAGAAAATAAGATATTAACATAGAATAGTCATTCTCCTTATAAGATTCTACGAGCCACATCGTTCAGCAGCGCAAACTCCACGTCCTGCTTCGCGCGCACGGACTCCACGAACGCCTCCAGATAGCGGAGTCGGGGTGGTTGACCCGTCACCTGCGGATGCATCGTCAGCGTGAACACGCCGTCCTCGACGTTCTCGTACATCCAATCGAACTGCTCGTACCAGCCGTCGAAAACGGCTTCCTCGTCGGCCCGCGGCCTGCCGCTTCGTCCGGGCGTGAACTGCAACGAGGGCCAGTCGTCCCGGTGCCACGACACCGGGAACTCCAGCAAGTCCGTCTCCTCACCCGCCACATACGGTTCTTCGGGGTCGGCAATCGGCAGTTCGCGCACCCGATACGGTTCGAAGTCGTGACCCATCAGGCTGGAGTCCCACTCGAAATCCAACTCCTGCAGGATATCGAGCGTGTGCGCCGAGAAGTCCCACGACGGTGATCGATATCCGGTCGGTTTCTCGCCCGTCAGGTCCCGAATCGTTTCGATGCTGCGCTCGAAGTCGGCGCGCTCGCCCTCCCTGTCCGCGAACTTCGCGGGCGGCGTGTGATGCCAGCCGTGATGCTGGATGTCGTGGCCGCGGTCGTGTACCTCGCCGCAGATTTCGGGAAAGCTCTCGATGGTGTGCCCCGGCGTGAACCACGTCGCGGGCACGTCCAGTCGGTCCAGCAGGTCGAGGATACGCGGCGCGGCGACCGCAGCGCCGTAGCGCCCACGCGAGAGTTTCACCGGGCTATTGGTCGCACCATGGCCGTGAATCCATCCCGAAACTGCGTCGAAGTCGAAGCACAAACAGACGGTTGCGTTGGGCATTGGGTACCCCGTCTCGTGGTGGGAGGTTAAGGGTTGGTCGGATTGATTGAGTTGGTTGGATTGGTCGGATTGGTTGGTGAATCGTCGGAATGGGTCGAGGGGGAAGGGTCGGCGGAGAGCGGTGGTCGGATGATCGGTACCGGATGCGGTTTCTCGGTCCCACTACTGCCGCGAATCGTACTTCTGATAGATGACGTGACCGCACGCTTTACAGTGAGACGCGTCCCGGTCGTGGTAGGAGAGACCGCACTGGGGGCACGTGACGTTGACTTTTCCCCTGTGTGTCCATTCCCGAACGATCTTTCCCGCCTGCCACGGGACGAGGATGATAGCAGTGAGCACCCCGGCTACCGTCACCCATCGGCCCATCCAGGTGGTCGGAATGATGTCGCCGAACCCGACGGTTGTGAGGGTTACGACCGTATAGTAGAACGCGTCACCGAAGTTGTTCACGGCGGGGTTCGTCCGGTACTCGACGCTGAAGAACAGGCCCGCGGAGACGAAGAAGATGACCAGCACCGTCAACAGGAGTTTCATGGTTCGAAGGGTGCCGACCGACACGGTGCCGAAGAAGAACTCGTCGTCCTCCGTAAATCGGTAGAACCGAAGCACCCGGACGACGCGAATGGCCCGGAGGAACCCGATGTTGACGATGACGACCGAGGCGGGCAGGAACAACACTGCCAGCGTCGGGAGCACCGACAGCAGATCGACCATCGTGTACGGGTTCGTGAACTCCGCGAGGCGGTTCCGAGCGCCGTACAGCCTGAGCACGTATTCGACCACGAACACGAACGCGATGCCGACCTCCAGTCGCCACAGCCACGCCTCCGCCATCGCCGAAAGGGAGTAGGTTTGTGCGACGAAGACGCCGACGAACAGCAGGTTCAATACCAGTAACCAGACGTCGATCGCCTTCCCGAGCGGCGTTCGGTGATCGACGAGATAAAACTGCACCCGATCACGAAAATCGGATGGTGCTCGTGGCGATTCGCGACTGCCCATACGATGCAATAAAGACCCGATGGTAAAAGAATAGCACCGGCTATCTCGGTTTCTGGAGGCAAGTGGAGTACGTCGTGTGTACCGGTTGTGATGTCTCGTAGCAGGGAGGGATGATTCGTTGCGGATTGACAGGACGAATCGACTAGCAGGTCGCGGACGCCGTTCCATCCCATGGCGTCCCCGTTATGGGACGAATTTGTGCCTGACTTCCGGGTCGTTTTCGCGTGATTTCGGCAAATTCCCTTATACGAATCCGACAACGTCGAAATATGGACAACGACGATGAACCGGTCGGTCGGTTACTCACTCGTAGACAGGCCATCGCACTCGGCGGTGCCCCCGCGCTGGCGTTTCTCGCTGGCTGTTCGACGTCGAGCGATTCGAGTGGGAGTACAGAAACGAACAGTTCGTCCGGGACGGTGACCGCTACCCCGATGTCGACGACGGATTCGGACTACCCGGCGACGGGTACCATGACGAGCACCACCGTCACGACGGGCGACGGAACGACAGCGTGCGTCGCCATGACGGAACTCACCGAGGGACCGTACTACGTCGACGAGAACCTCCGTCGCTCCGACATCCGGTCGGACACCGGGACTGGCAACCAGCAGGAGGGAATCCGCCTCGACCTCGACTTCACGGTGCACGACCTGTCGGACGACACCTGTGAACCGCTCGAGAACGCCATCGTCGACGTCTGGCACGCAAACGTCGACGGAGTGTACTCCGACGTCCAAGCGCAGGGAACCGTGGGCAAGGACTTCCTTCGCGGGATTCAGAGCACGGACGAGAACGGCGGAGCATCGTTCACGACCATCTACCCCGGTTGGTATCCGGGTCGGGCGGTTCACATCCACTTCAAGATTCGTTCGTCGGAGGACGCGACCGACGCCTACGAGTTCACGTCGCAGTTGTTCTTCGACGACGACCTCACCGACACGGTGTACACGAAAGAGCCGTACTCGGAACGCGACGAGCGCGACACGCGCAACGCCGACGACAACATCTTCCAGCAGGGAAGCGCTTCACAACTCCTGCTCGACGTCACAAAGACCGATTCGGGATACTCCGGAACGCTCAACGTCGCGCTGTACAAGGACGAGGAAGTGAACGAGGACGACTCGGCGTCCGGTTCGCAGGGAGGGCGCACTGCACCCAACGGTTCCGCTCCACCGAACGGGTCGGCCCCGCCCAACGGGTCGACTCCACCCAACGGCTCTGCGGCCCCGAACGGGACGGTGGCGAACGAGACGACCACGAACGGATAGTCGGCCCGGTCTACTGACGGACGAATACGGGTTTGCGGTCGGATGACCACGAAAATCGGTCGCGTCTCAGTCCTCTGACAGCCCGAAAAGCCGTTCCGCGTTGCGGTGTGTGATCTTTTCGAGGTCCGAGCGTGGAACGTCCACGTTCTCGATGAACCGGCAACCCTGCTCGTTGGAGCTGTACGGGTAGTCCACGGCGAACATGACGTTGTCGGCACCGACGGCCGCAAGCGCCGCCCTGAACGGTATTCGGCTGAACATCCCGCTCGTGGTGAGCCAGAAGTGTTCGCGGAAGTAGTGCGGGACGTCGTGTTCCAGTTCGGTGGTCAGCGGGCTGAGCCACTCGTCGATGCGGTCGAGCATGAACGGAATCATCTCGCCCATGTGGCCGAGGACGATTTTCAAGTCGGGCAGGCGGTCGAACACGCCCGACGCGATCAACCGCAACGCGTGGAGTCCCGCCTCGGCGTGCCACCCCCAACTCGTGGTGGCGAGTGAGAAGTCGATTTCCGATCCGAACCCCTCGTAGTACGCCTCTTCGACCGCATCCGGAGGAAATCCGGGATGGATGTAGAGCGGCACGTCGAGTTCCGCGGCCCGTTCGAGCACCGGCATGTACCTCGAATGGTCGAGGAACTGGCCATCGGTCGTCCCGTTGATCATCGCGCCGACGAACCCGTGCTCCGCGACGGTCCGTTCGAGTTCGTCGGCCGCTTTCTCGGGAGTTGCCATCGGCAACGTGGCGAACCCGGCGAATCGGTCGGGATGGGCGGCAACCGCGTCGGCGAGTTCGTCGTTGGCCGCCTCGGCGAGCGTGGTCCACTCCTCGGTCGTCAACTCCACGCCGTGCAACTGCGTTTCCGAGATGACTTGCACGTCGATACCCCCGTCGTCCATCGCCGTCAAGCGCTCCTCGCCGAGATTCCCGAGTCGGCTCGTCAGCGACGTCTCCGATGTGTCCCCCTCTCCGGGGTCGCTGCCCGCCCCCTTCTCGGCGAAACCGCTTGCGACGAAGTGCTCTTCGACCGCGATGGTTCGCATCGCTCACCGTACAGCCCCCAGAGTGTTAAACGGTACCACACACAGCTCTCGAAGTGGAGCGGCGGCCTCGGCACTCTTTGACTCTCGACGACTCACCGGGTCCATGCTATTTCAAGCTCAAAGTGGTAGGCCGTTGTATGGTCGCGGATGAGTCCACTTCCAGCGGGAGTTCTCATCGCTCTACGAAGGTAAAAACGGTCGTACGATACTGGGGGCCAGCGATCGCCGTGAGTCTGACGACGTTCATCGTGGTCATCAATGCATCCCTGATGAACGTGGCGATTCCGACGATGGTGAACGAGTTCGATACCTCGGTCACCGCGATTCAAGGGGCGGTTTCACTCTATTCGCTGGTGATCGCTGCGCTGATTCTCCCGGCCGGAACGCTGCCGTCTCGGCACAGTAGCAGGCGTGTAATGGCAGTCGCACTGATCGTCTATACCGGTGGGACGCTGGTGGCGGCGATTAGCTGGAATACTACGGTCCTCTATATCGGTTGGTCGCTCATCGAGGGGGCCGCGGCCGCGGTGTTACTTCCACTGACGTTCACCGTCTTGACCGTTAGTTACGAAGACGATGACCGGGCGAAGGCGTTCGGGTTGTTGGCTGGCGTGAACGGCGTTGCATCGACCCTTGGACCGATCATCGGTGGTGCCCTGACTACGTACGCGAGTTGGCGGTGGGGGTTTACCCTCCAACTCATCGGAATGGGGGTTATTCTCTTCTTCGTCCGGTACGTGAGTTCGAATCCACTGTCGGAAACGCCCAGTTCGCTCGATAAAGGCGGGACAGCGCTGTCCATCGTCGGTGCGACGACGCTCGTCACCGGATTCCTCCTCAGCGGGAAGTACGGGTGGTTACTCGTGAGGCGACCGTTTTTCGTCGGCGACGTGCAATTCAACCCGTTCGGCACGTCACCGACGATTTGGTTTCTCGGGGTCGGATTTCTCTCGTTCGCCGCGTTCGTTCAGTACGAACGCCGAATGGAACGTGCCGGGAAATCCCCGCTCGTTCCGCTGCACGTGCTGACGAACCGTTCCTTTTTGTCCGGAGTCGTCACGTACAATATCCGGTCGATAATCTCGGCTGGCTTCATGTTCATCTTCCCGGTCTATCTCCAGGCAGTACTCGGATACACCGCCTTCGAGACCGGGATAGCATTGCTACCGTATTCCCTCGCGTCGATCCTCTTCGCGACGGTTACGCCCGGGTGGCGTAAGTTCGTCTCGCCGAAGACGCTCATCCAGGTCGGCATCGTGTCCATGGGCCTCGGACTGGTGCTGTTGTACGAGCAGACGGGTCCCGGTCAGACGATCGGCAGGATGGTTATTCCGGTGGCGCTGTATGGAGCGGGAGTCGGACTCATACTGGCACAGATCACCAACATGACGATGTCGGCCGTCCCCGACGCGGACTCCGCCGAGGCGTCCGGAGTCCTGAACGTGAGCAGTTCGATAGGATTTTCGCTGGGGACGGCAGTTGTCGGCTCGTTTCTTCTCGGACGGTTCTACGGCAGCGTCGTCGACGGCGTCCTGCGAGCACGCGACGTGACGCTCTCGATGAAGCAGCGGTACGAATTGGTGATCGCGCTCGAAGATGCGGCGGAGACGGCGACCAAAGCCACACAGCAACACGTCCTGAGTCAACTCACCCCTCCGCAACGACGATTACTCCGCGGCATTTTCGAGGCCGCGATGTTCGACGCTCAACGGGCGGCGCTGCTCCTCCTCGTCCTGTTCGTGTTACTCCTACTCGTCGCATCGACGTTCCTGCCACGGCAGATACCGGGGGACGAAAATGGAGCGGACCATCCCGAATCACCAGAGGGTAAAACGCGTGAGGAACGAGAGAAATGAACGGTCGATACTCGTTCGGCCTCGGCACTCATAGGGTTCGTCATCACCGGCCGCCACGCCGGTTCGGAACGCCGTTCTCGTCATCGGCCATCCGCCGATAGGGACACCGGGGAAAAGAGCGTTTCCGTCGAACGATCTGTTCTCAGGCGACGGGAACTACGATCGGTGTACAAGACCGCGGGAGACGAACCTTCGACCATGCACGCAGACGAATCCGGATCGGAACACGCCGAGTCGGAACAGCGGGCCGAGCAGGTCTGGATGGTCGAACGGACGTTCTCGGCGGACTCGCCGCACATCTTGGTGACCGTCTACGCGACGCCGGACGAGTCTCGATACCTGCAGAAGGAGTGGGCGTTCAACCGCTTCAGGTCAGGACCGGGGCCGGAGGTGACGGCTGCCATCACGGTCGAATCGGAGCGGCTGACGCCCGTCACCGACGCTGAAACACGTGATCGGTACGCGAACGAGGCGGAGCGCATGCGAGCGCGCCACGACCCGGACGACCCCGTGTAGGACGACATCGTGTAGCCGATGAGCTACTGAGCCGATGAGCCACTGTGATCGGGGATTGCGGTGCGAAATCGTCCGGAGCAGTTCGGCAGGAAGTTATTTTCTTCTCCCGTCCTCCCTTTCAACCATGGCAGACGTACTCCCCGACGAAGCCGAGACGCTCCTCTCGGAGGTGTCCGTGATGGCCCACCTCGCGACGTGTTCGGACGACCGACCGCACGTCGCACCCGTCTGGTACCACTACGAGGACGGGATCGTTTCGATCCTCACGAGCGGGCGCAAGCTAGCGAACATCCGAAGAAACCCGCGCGTCGCACTCTCGATTCAGAAGGACACCGCCGGGGATGCCGAGTGGAAGGTCACGATGCAGGGGACGGCCACCGTTGTCGAGGACGAGGAGGAAGTGATGAAAGCCGCCGAACGGATCAACCCGCGGTACGGTGCCGATACGGACGCTTACCCGGAGAACACGCTCGTGAGGATCGAAGTCGGGTCCGGGACGTTCACCCGCTACTGATTTTCGATTGCACTACTCGATCCGTTTCCGTGCGGCGGCGACCATCGCTCCGGAGGTTTCACCCTCTCCGTCGTCGCTGTCGTGGTCGTCGCTGTCGTGGTCGTCGCTCATACGCCGCTCTGGCGGCTACAGGCGATTCGATTTGCCGGTTAGAAACGGTGTTGCCGACTGCCACGAGGGCGCGCGTGGTGCGAGGTCGGGCACCAGCGGCGCTTCGATTAGCCGTAACCGAAGTTCGGCTATCGGGGCCGGTCGGCGACGGCCCGTGTCCGGCGAGACCGGAACGTGACCTCGATAGTTCCGGCGGTCCTCATGGGCCGTTGAAACCCGCAGGACACGTCCGTTTCCTCGCACTCCCCCCTTTTAATACCTCCTCTTTGGACGAAATCGTACGATACATCTCGAAAAATCAGTAGCATCACCGAGGTAGTTGTAGGCGAATGAGACAGTAGTTGCAGACGACACGGGACGTAGTTGTAGGTGACCGAATGTGTAGTTACAGATAAGTCGCCGCGTCAATGAAGGGTGTTACCAACCACCAATGTCCGGCGAGTGATTCGGGCACCCCGCCTCGGGGTCGTCGCCGTCATCGACAATCGGATGCCACAAGGGTCATATTGGACCCCTGCATCCCAGCAGGTATGGATCGTTCACTCGTGCGGAGAATCCTCTTCGGATTTCTTCTGACCGTTCCTGTCTTCGCGCTCTTGTTCTGGTTCGTCGACATCGACCCCGTTCTCGCGGCGCTCGAACAGGCACGGCGAACGGTTCTCGGACTGGTGTTGTTGACGACGATTGGCTGGTTGTTCGCGTGGAGTCAATCGCTCCGAACCGTGCTCCGAACGTTGGACGTTTCGGTGTCCGTCCCGTGGTCGTTCTTCCTGTTCTCGGGCGCGACGTTCTCGAACAACGTGACGCCGTTCGGCCAAGCGGGCGGTGAGCCGATCACGGCCTACCTCATCTCACGGACGTCCGGGACCAGATACGAAACCGGGTTGGCGGCGATCGCCAGCGTCGATACCCTCAACTTCGTCCCCTCGTTCGTGTTCGCAACGGTCGGGATCAGCTACTACGCCATCGTACTGACGCTCTCGTCGCGTCTGAAGTTCGCGGCCGTCCTCCTCGGCGGGATCGGAGTCGTTCTCGTCGGCGGGGGGTACTATCTGTGGACTTCCCGGGCAACCGCTGAACGACGCGTGTCGGCCTGGACTGCTGGCCTCCTCGACCGCGTCGCGGGTTACATCCCCCGCTTTTCGGCACCCAGTCAGGAGTCGATTCGGAGCCGAATCGCACACTTCGTCGGCACTATCGAACAGGTCGCCGCGAGTCCGACACGACTCGCCATCGCGCTCGGGTTTTCCGGTGCCGGGTGGCTGTTTCAGGCGGGTGCGTTGTGGCTGGCGTTTTACGCGATCGGTACCAGCATCTCCTTCTCCGTCGTGCTGTTCGCGATTCCCATTAGCGCCATCGCTGGCGTGACTCCGCTCCCCGGTGGTGCAGGGGGAATCGAAACGGTTCTCGTCGCGCTCCTCGCCTCGGCGACGAGCGTCGAGTCGGCGATCGTCGTCGCGGCGGTCGTCATCTTCCGCGGACTGATCTACTGGGTTCCGACCCTCATCGGGGGTAGCGTGCTCGCGGCGCTCACGGCAAAACGGGCCGCCTGACCGCAAGCAGCGAACGGCCGTCTCACGTATCGGCACCTTTCGAGAGACGGGCGACGAGCGGAACCAGTGCCCCGGTGACCCGGTCCGCATGCTGAATCAGCACGGTTCCGATGATGCTCATGAACAGCACGTAGCCGACGGTGAACGCGGGAAGCACGGACTGGAACGCGACACCGCCGACACCGCCCGCGAGCGTTGCGATAATCAGAGAAAACTCCCCTCTCGGAACCATCCCCAAGCCAACTCGAAGCGAACGCGTCGGCGAGAGTCCGTAGGTTCGCCCCGAAACCACACCGCTGAGAATCTTGCCGAGGACTGAAAGTGCGATGGCGGCCAGCAACAGTCCGAGGACATCCCGGAGGAGCGTGACGTCCGTCGTCAACCCGATGGACAGGAAGAACACCGCGGCGAAGAGGTCGCGTGCGGGAGAGACGACTCGCTCGATTCGTTCCACGTGTCCCGTCTGGCTGAACGCCGTTCCGACGAAGAACGCGGCGACGGCTTCGCTGACGCCGCTCACGAGGGCGAAGCCCGCGATGAGCACCGTCACCCCGAGTATCCGCAAGAGGAACTGTTCGTCCGACTCGGTCGAGAATAGTCGTTCGACGACCCCCGTCCCATACCACGCGACGGCCGTCAGTACGGCGAGAAAACCGAACGCAGTTCCGATGGAAACGATGGCGCTCGTGATACTCCCGCCGCCGAAGGCGACTGCGGACAGAACCGCGAGATAGATCGCGATCAGGATGTCCTCGAAGACGAGAGTCCCCAAAATTGGACCGCTTTCCGGGTTCGCGATCCAGCCGTTTTCGAGCAACGATTTCGTGATGACGGCGCTCGACGAGATGTAGATGATACCCGCGAGGAACAGCGTTTCGAGGGGCGACCAACCGAACAGGACGCCGAGCGCCAGTCCGAGACCGAAGTTGACGGCGAAATCCACGAGACCGATCTTCCCGATTTCAGTTCGTGCACCGAGCAACTGGTCGATGCTGAACTCCAATCCCAGGAAAAACAGGAGGAAGACGATACCGAGTTCCGAGAGCAGGTCGATGACTTCCCGATTCTGGACGAGTTGGAGGGAGATTCCCCCGATAGAGGTCGGTTCGTGTGGTCCGATGAGGATGCCGACGACGATGTACGCCGGAATCACGGAGAGACTGATCCGATTGGCTACTGCGCCCGCGACGGCAATCGCCGTCAGCGCGATACCCACTTCGACGAGCAGTACATCGGCCATCAGTACCCCGTGTTGTCGTCGGGTTCCATCGGCTGATCGGCAGCGACGAGGCCAGCGAGGGAGGCCTGTTCCTCCCGCGTTCCGATCGTAACCAGGATGTCGTCCGATCGAATCGTCTCCTCCGGACCGGGGTTCGGGACCGTCTCTTTCCCCCGTTGAATCGCGATAATGGAGACGCCGGTTCGATTACGCAATCCCAGCGACTGAAGCGTTTTCCCGACCACGTCGGAATCCGCTGGCACGTCGACCCATTCGATGATTGCGTCACCGAGCGGTACGGTTACGTCCTCCAATTCGACGGGTTGGAAGTAGGCCCCTTCGAGGATCGATCCGACCTGACGGGCCTGTTTCCCGGTGAGCGAAAACAGCCGTTCGCTGTCCGCGTCGTCGTCGGGGCGAAGATATATCTCACGTCTCCCGTCGTGGTGCAGGAGGATTACCAGCCGAGTTCCATCGGCGGTGTCCACCTCGTACTTCTTCCCGACGCCGGGAACGTCGGTTTCGTAGACCGTCATACGATGTGGGTATCCCGCGAAGGCAGATAAACCTCGGTTTTACCTCGAAGTGCCGTCGAACGACACCGGACGACCATTGGAGACGAGGTTGCCGCGTCGCCCGGCCGAACTATATCCATCGGTACCTAACCCACTAGCTCGGAGATGACCTTCGCGACGGCCTACCTCGAAATAGAGAAGGAGGACGCACACGAGCACATCATGAAGTCCGTAGAGGGTCTTCGCTCGAAGACGGTCGACGACTCGATAGAGTACCGAAACGCGAGCGGGATGCTCCTCGCCATCCTGTCGGAGACGGACGAAGTGACGGGGGCGAACACGAAGCTACGATACCAAATTTCGGTGATCGCCCCGTTCCTCGCCCACGGTCGAGTGAAGGCGGAGGAAATCAGAGCGGCGGTCGACGAGTACCGAGTCGAAGGATAGTCCTCACAGACCGGTCGGCGCATCGATGAAGGTCGTCGTCAGCCCCCATTCCTCGGCGAGCGATTCGAGCGACTTCACGCCGAACGTTTCCGTCGCGTAGTGTCCCGCGAGGAAGACGTTCAGCCCCGCTTCACGCGCTTCGTGGTAGACCTTTTGCTTCCCCTCCCCGGTAATGAGCGCGTCCGCGCCGACCTCGACGGCCTCGTCCAACCAGTCCACGCCGCTTCCGGTGACGATGGCGACGTGGTCGATCTCCTCGGGGCCGAAGTCGAACTGCTGGACGTCCCGCCCGCCCGTGTCGAGTTCGGACGAGAGGACGTCGCCGATTTCCGCCCGCGTGAGGTCGCCGTGTCCCTGCTGGCCGATGTGCTCCGGTCCCGTTCGTCCGAAGGGTTCGCGCGATTCGAGTCCCAACAGATCCGCAACCCCTGCCGCGTTGCCGAGTTCGGGATGCGAATCGAGCGGCAGATGGGAGACGTACAGCGCCACGTCGTTCTCGATGAGCGGCGCGATTCGTCGGTAGTCGCGGTCGGTCACGCGCTCGATGCCGCCCCACGAGAGTCCGTGGTGGACGACCAGCGCGTCGGCGTCCCGCTCCACCGCTTCCTCGATGGTCTGCTCGGCGGCATCGACGGCGAACGCGACGCGTTCGACGTCTACTTCTTCGGGGTCGTTCGGCCCGACTTGCAACCCGTTCGCGCTGGCGTCGATGTCGGCGAAGTCATCGGTTCGGAGTCGGTCGTCGTACCGTTCGGTGAGTTCGGCGAGGTTCATGCACGGGTATCGTGTCGGCGTCGGTTTGTAAGCCCCGGCTTGCACGTCCCGATTCCAGTTTCGTTTCGTCGTCCGGACCTTCCGTTTCACCTGCCATCACGGTTAAGCCAGCGGGGGAGCGATGTTCATTTCCCCTATATCGGGGGAAGCGATACCGAGGTGAACGAATATGAGCAAGTTCCGGAAGGTCATGGCTACGTGGCGACGAATCCCACGACGATTCCGACGACGTATCATGCGCAAAGTACGGCGAGCGCTCTAACTGCGCCTCAGTCTCGCTTTTTGGGAAAAGAAAGGTCCGTTAGTTGCCGCACTTCGCCGCCGAAAACACGAACTCCCGCAATAATTTTCCGCCGAGCGTCGCGGCCTGGCCGTCGTCCCGGTCGTTGACCTCGACGACGTCGAAACCGACGACGTCCGTCGTTTCCGCGACGGCGCGGACGACGTCGCGCATCTCCCGTGAGGACAGACCGAACGGTTCCATCGTACCGGTGCCGGGTGCGAACGCGGGGTCGGCACCGTCGATGTCCACGCTGAGGTACGTGCTATCGTCCTCGTCGAAATCCGGTTTCCAGTCGGCCGCCTCCTCGGGCGGGACGACGGTCACGTCCGATTTCGTAGCGCGCTCCCATTCGTCCTCGCTACCGGTTCGAGCGCCGATGATCACGGCCTCGTCGACGGTGTCGAGGACGCGGCGAGTGACGGTCGCGTGACTGAGGGGATTGCCGTCGTACTCCTCACGCAAGTCGAGGTGGGCGTCGAGGCAGACGAACACGTTTGGCTCGGTGGCGCTGACACCCGCCCCCGTGATGGTGTGTTCGCCACCGAGAAGCAACGGGCACGCGTCGTCCCAGACGACGTCGGTGACGACGCCTTCGAGGTACTCCAGATACTCCTCTGCATCGTCCCACGCGTACACGTCGCCGTGGTCGTGAACGTTGAGTTCGGAAAAGAACTGCCCGGTTCGATGGTCGTAATCGTCGAAGGTTCGGGCGTACTTTCGGATTTCGTCGGGACCGAACCGTGTACCGGGCTGAAATGAGGTGGATACGTCGAGCGGCGCACCCACCACCACGAAGTCCGCTCGTCCGCGGTCAGTAGACGCGCCGGGAAACATTTAGCGTTCGATCTTGCGTTGTTCGTCCATCTCGAGGTATTCGATGGTGTCGTCGGGCGACAGTCCCATTCCCTCGGGCGTCTTGATGGTGATGGTCTCGTAGGTGTCGAGGTCCATGACCTGTGCGACGGTTTCGCTCTCGACGTTGACGACCTGTCCCTGTTTGCGGTTGATGATCGGGACCCAGATCTTCGCGTCGACTGGCTGGCTCATGCTTCGTTTCTTGTCGTCGAAGACGCCTTTGCCCTCGATACGGGCCTTCGCGCTTCCGTGTTTACCGGGTTTTGCGGTGCTGTAGGACTTGATAACACACGCCGCATCGTCCATCATCAGGTAGTTGCCTTCCTTGAGTTCGCGGACTTCCTTTTGCTCTTTCGCCATATCGCGGAATTGCGCTCCCTCCGGTATAAACCGTTTGGAAATGGCGCGCTGGCTCGGGAGGTTATAAGTACGAGAAACGCGCAGGAACCACGATTAGAACCCGGATGGGAAACGTTTTCCACGACGCATACGACCGTGGCTGACTCTCGTCAGTTTCACGAACGCCGTTTTCACGCCGTCCGTTACTTGGTCTTCACGACCGTCCTTCCGGACGATTTTTGCATCGCTTCGGTTTTCCGTCGGAGCGTTGACCTCGTTGTCGTTTGACCGACGACTTGGTGTTTGCTCCGCGTCTACGTCTTATCGACGTGGGCCATCCGGTGTGTTCCCGTGGTCCCAGCGACATTTGTACCTTGGTCATCTATCGTTATGAACCTTGTTCAGAAGTTCTGCCATGATATACGTGAACAAATAACATGGAAGTGTTTTTGCCCTCTCACGCGTATCGCCATTCATGCCGGAACATCCGCTGAAACAGCGGTTCGTCCTCGATACGTCACTCTTCCTCTCGGAGGAAATCCGCGACGAAGACGAGGGGTTGGAAGACGGACTCGACCGTCTCCTCGACTCCATCGCCACCGCGAAACTCGTGCTCAACATCTCCTGTTACATGCCGCCGTCCGTCCACGACGAACTCACCAGCATCCTCGAAGAGCGCGACGTGTCCGAAACGACCGTCTCGAAGCTCGAAACGTGGGTCATCAAGAAGAATCCCGCCCGCTTCGAGGTGATGATCCCCGCCGAACTCGTCTACCGGTTCATCGACGAGATGAGCGGGCGCGTGGACAAAGGGCTACGCGTCTCCGAAAACGCCGTCCGCGAGGCGTCCGAGGACGGTCACACCAACGTCGGGTCCGTCATCTCCGACCTGCGTAGCCAGTACCGCTCGACCCTCCGTCGTGGCGTCCTGGACTCCCGCGAGGATTTCGACCTGCTCATCCTCGCCCGAGAACTCGATGCGGGCGTCGTCACCGAGGACACGGGCATCGTCAATTGGGCCGAGGATTTCGGCCTGCGATACCTTCGTGGCAGGGACTTCCCAGCGTTACTCGATTCGTATCTCGACGCCAGCGAACGTGTGTGAAAAGGGGAACAGCGGCCGTGTCCGGCGACATCGACGCCCCATACGCCTTCGACAGTCGTTTATCCGGCCCACTGTTATGCCCGGCTATGCATCCGTCGGGAGCCGACACCGTCCTCGTCCGGCACGGTGACGTGGGCGTGAAGAGTGGGAAAGTGCAGACCGAGATGGAAAAGCGGCTTCGGGACAACATCGCCGCGATACTCGAAACGAGGGATATCGACGCCGAAGTCGAGCGACGCTGGTCGCGCCTACTGGTCCACACGACCGAAGCTAACGTCGAGGAGGCGACGACCGCCGCAGCGGACACCTTTGGTGTACAGTCCGCCAGCCCCGCCGTGGTCGTCTCGCCGGAACAGGAGGTCATCGAGGAGACGCTGGCCAACGCGGCACGCGAGCAGTACGACGGCGGCACCTTCGCTGTCCGCGCCCGACGGGCCACCAAGGACCACCCGTTCACCAGCACGGAACTCGAACGAGAGGGCGGTACGGCGGTCTGGAACGCCGTGGAGGACCCGGAAGTCGATCTGGATGATCCCGACATCACGTTCTTCGTCGAAGTGCGCGACTCGGACGCCTTCGTCTTCCTGGAAAAGCGCGACGGCCCCGGCGGCCTCCCGCTCGGCACCCAGACGAAACTCGTCTCGCTCGTCAGCGGCGGCATCGATTCCCCCGTGGCGACGTGGGAAGTGATGAAGCGCGGCAGTCCCATCGTCCCCATCTACCTCGATTTGGGGGACTACGGCGGCATCGACCACCAAGCCCGGGCCATCGAAACCGTCCGAAAGCTCGCCAGATACGCCCCCAACCAGGACATGCGCGTCCGGAAGGTTCCCGCAGGCGAAGCCATGAACCTCCTCGGCGAGGAGGTCGGTCCCGCCCGCATGCTCGTCTTCCGGCGGTTCATGTACCGCGTGGCCGAGCACATCGCCAACGAGGAGTCCGCCCACGGCATCGTCACCGGCGAAGCCATCGGGCAGAAGTCCAGCCAGACGGCCCGAAACCTGGGCGTCGTGAGCACCTCGACCAGCATGCCCGTCCACCGTCCGCTCCTGACGATGGACAAGAGCGACATCGTCGCCCGCGCCCGCCGCATCGACACCTTCACCGAATCCACGATTCCGGCGGGCTGTAACCGTCTCGCGCCCGATTACCCCGAGACCAACGCGACCCACGAAATCGTGGACAACGCGGAGCCTGACGGGTTGTACGAACTGGCGAAGGAAGCGGCGGAGAACGTCGAAATCGTCGAGTTGTAAGTACCGCGTCAGTCGGAGTCGTCGCTCGACATCTCGGTCGCGGGGACGCCAGCGACGGTGGCTCCCGGGGGGACGTCCCGCGTCACGAGCGAGTTGGCGGCGACCCGTGCGTTGTCGCCTATTTCGACGCCGGGGAGGATGGTCGCGTTCGCGCCGATCATGGCGCGCTCGCCGATGACGACTTCGCCGGTTCGATACTCGTCCTGCAAAAACTCGTGACAGAGGATGGTCGCGTCGTAGCCGATGATGGCGTGGTCCTCGACGGTGATGAGGTCCGGCCAGAACACGTCGGGCGTCGATTCCAACCCCCACGACACGCCACGGCCGATCGTGACGCCGATTCCGCGTAGGAGCCAGTTTTTCAGTCGTAGGCTCGGGTTGACACGCACGAGCCAGATGACGATGTACTGTATCGCAACCCGAAGTGGACTCCGGGCGTCCGCCCAGTACTGCAAGGAGTTCAGGCCACCGGGGGTTTCGTGGCGCGTGATTCGCTCGTGGCGCCGGGTCGTATCGTCGCTCACGCCCGCCGCTTTCGTCCGAAATAGCTTGAACCTACCTCTCCGCTGGTCTCTCGTTTCGCGCGCTACCAACTCTCGACCAGTTCGAAAAACGGTTCGAGGTCGGTGACGGCGGTGGTCGGTTCGACCATGCCGGTTTCGGGGTTGTACTCCACGATACCCATCCCTTCGAGACGCGGGAGATGGGAGTGGACCAAGCCGATTTCGATCCGTTCGGGATTGCCGCCGTTTTCCGACCCCGCCATCTCTGCGAGTTCCGAGACGGTCGTCGCCTCGTCGTACTCCAACAGCGCGGAGAGGACGTGTCGGCGCTGGCTATTTCCGAGGACATCAAAGATCTCGTCACACGTGAGTTGCCGTTCCATACCGTTTTCATCAGGATGAACGGACTTGATTATAGGCCGACTGACGAACCGGTAGCCGGTGCGTACCGTTCAGTTACGGAGTTCCTGTACGTGGTCGATCCGGCGCTGGACGAGGTCGGCCGTCCCGATGTCGTGTCGCATGTGGAGACCCTCTTCGCCAGCGACGGAAAGCGCCTCCTCGGCGATTTCCTCGGCTTCTTCGATGGACTCTCCGAGACCGACGACGGCGAACGAGCGGGACGTCGTGGTGTAAATCCCGTCGTCGCGTTCGTCCACGCTGGCGTAGAAGAGGATGGCGTCGCCCGCGTTCTCCTCGCTGATCTTGACTTTCGCACCGGCTTCAGGGTCGGTCGGATAGCCGTCAGGAACCGCATACTTGCAGACGGTCGCCTTCGACTCGAAGGTGAGTGTGGGCAGATCCTCGTCGTCGCGTGCGGCGACGAGCACGTCGAGGAAGTCCGTCGCGAGGACGGGCAGGGTGTTCATCGCCTCGGGGTCGCCGAACCGGGCGTTGAACTCGATGACCTTCACGCCGTCGGCAGTGAGCATGAACTGACCGTAGAGCACGCCGCGGTAGTCGTCCAAGGCCGCGACGGTTTCCTTCAGCACGTCGACGGCCTCGTGGTAGTCCTCCTCGGACATGAACGGGAGTTCGAGACCGGCATCGCTGTAACTGCCCATGCCGCCCGTGTTCGGCCCTTCGTCACCCTCGTAGGCGCGCTTGTGGTCCTGAATCGCGGGCGTCACGCGCAGTTGGCCGTTCGCCACGAGCGCCTGCACCGTGAACTCCTCGCCGACGAGTCGCTCTTCGAGCACCACGCGCTCGTAGTCGCTGTCCCGCAGATACTCCTTCGCTTCCTCCTCGGTCACTTGGTCGCCGATGACTTTCACACCCTTGCCGCCCGTCAGTCCGGCGGGTTTCACCGCGAGGTCGCCGTCGTACTCGTCGATGAACTCGCAGGCCGCCTCCATGTCGTCGAAGGTCTCGAAGTCCGGACAGCCCGGAATATCGCGCTCCTCCATGAACCGCCGCTGGAACGCCTTGTCCGTCTCGATTCGTGCCTCGTCGGCGTGCGGACCGAAGGCGTAGATTCCGGCGTCGTCCAGCGCGTCCGAAACCCCTGCGGCCAGCGGTCCCTCGGGTCCGACCACGGCGAGCGTCGCGTCGACTTCCTCCGCGTAGGAGACGACAGCCGTCGTGTTCGTCGTGTCCAGCGTCTCGAAACCGTCGGCCAACCGGGCGATTCCCGGATTCCGGTTGCCTGCACAGGCGTAGAGGCTTGCGTCGCTCTCGGCCAGCGATCGGGCGATCGCGTGTTCTCGGCCGCCACCACCCACCAGCAGTACGGTGTCACTCATACCGCCACGATGTGGGCACAGCGGTGTAAAGGTTGCCGTTGGCAACCACGGAAGTATGCAAATTTGTGGTCATTTCAGCCGTTTCAATCACTCTCCTCGACGCGCTCAGTCAGTTCCGTGCGGAGCGACACCGCCACGTCCTCGAAATCCGCAATTGGGAGGTTGTCGCTCGTCAGCAGGATGCCGTGGTCGCCCACGATGACGCGACTGACGAATCCGTCCGAGAACGCGCGGATCGTTAGCTCGTACTCGCCGATATCCGGTGCGGATCCCTCCTCTTCGAGCCGCTGGTACGTCTCGTGTGTGCTGAATCCAAGCCGTTCGTTCGCCACCAAAACGGATGTACGTTCCATGGCCATCTCACGGTCCCCGCCGTACAGGTCGCTCCGAAGATACAGCAGTTCGGACGAGCTCGGCGTGAAGTGGATCACGCTCCGCAGCGTGTCCCCGATCCCCGTCCGACAGGTCACTGCGATCTCCTCCGCGAACGTCTCGTCGATGCCTGTTTCGGACATGTGAGTGATGTACGCTAGCGACACGCATGAGTCGTTGGAATGGTCGAACGGTCGAACTCATCATGCCAACACGTCTCCGCAACGTCCGAATCCGGAATTGTTTACCGGATGACCACCAACCCGGAGGTATGGAGAGTCTCAATCGGATGGCGCTCGAACTCGTGGACGAGGCCATCGACTTCGCGGACGAGTTGAACGTCGCCGCGTACGAACTGGACAACGAGGCCACCGTGCTCGATTTCGGGGTCGAAACCGCCGGTGGAATGGAGGCCGGGCTTCTGCTCGCCGAACTCCAGACGGCCGGATTGGCGACGATACAGAGCCGGATGGGCGACGTGGCGGGCGTGCCGATACCAACCGTCGAACTCTCGACGGACCATCCCGCAATCGCCCTACTCTGCTCGCAGAAGGCCGGGTGGGAACTCGCCGTGGACGGGTTCGAAGGACTCGGGAGCGGCCCCGCACGCGCGCTGGTCGCGGAGGAGGACGAGTACCGCCGCGTCGGCTACACGGACGCGTTCGACTTCGCCGTCCTCGCCGTCGAATCCGACACGCCGCCGACCGAGGAAGTCGCGGAACACGTCGCCGACCTCGCCGAGGTGGACGCCAACTCCGTCTACCTCCCGACGTTCGCAACCGGGAGCATGGTTGGAAGCGTCTCGGTGGCGTCGCGGGCCGCCGAACTCGCCGTCTTCCGCCTGACGGAACTCGGCTACGATCCGCTTGCGATTCGCTCCGCGATGGGCTCCGCCCCGGTTGCGCCGATCAGCCACGACGAGGCGACGGCCATCGGGCGCACGAACGACGCGCTGGCCTACGGCGGGAAAGTCCACCTCACCGTGGAGGAGGAGTTCGACCGGTTCGACGAACTGCCGTCGACCGCGAGCGACGAGTACGGCACGCCGTTCGAGACGTTCTTCGATGACGCCGACTGGGACTTCGAGGAGATTCCGGAGAGCGTCTTCGCCCCGTCGCAGGTGACGGTGAACGTCGTGGACGGGCCGACGCACGTCCTCGGGGAGACGAACGAGGACCTCCTGAAACGTAGCTTCGACCTGTGAAGTTCAAGCCCGTCCCCGAAGCGCCCGAGAACCTCGACTTCGTTCGGGACGTCCAGCGTGCCCTCCCGCTGGTGCCCGACGTGACGGACGACTGCTGTGCGCGAGTGATGCGACGGGTAGGGGTCGAAAACCGGGACGCCGCAGGAACGTGGCTCACGTTCCTGCGGGCGCTGGAACTGGCCGAGGAGACCGAAGATGGGACGTTCGTTCGTCGTCGCCGCGAACCGGAACGGAACGAACTGGCCGAATCGTTCCAAGCCCGCGTCTACGGCGCTTCGACCGTGCTGGGTATCCTGTTCGACGAAGATCCGCTCGAAGCGGACGCCGTTTTCGAGGCGTTCAGCGAGACGGTTCCATCGCGGGGACGGGATGGGGATTCGAGAGTCGAAGCGGTGGCGCGAGAGCGCGTCGGCAACGTGCTCGATTGGGCGGTGCTGTTGGGACTCGCGGAGCGAACGAACGGCGGCTACGTTCGAGCGTAGTCGCGTCATTATACAGTTTAATTGCCGTTATAAAATACAATTCCGGGTATAAACAGCGTTATAGGTTTCCAAGTGGCCAAACAATCTGTGACTAATGAATCAATCAAGCACAAATTGCGAGGAGAACTCGACCATGAGGAAATTCACAACCGACGAGTCCGATGACTTCAGTCCCCCTCCCCCTCGGTGCGTTCATTCGGAGGACCCTCGTCCGCCGACTGTTACGGCCGGTCGCGGCGTTCGTGTTCCTCGTCGTGGCGGGGGTCGTCGGGTTCAGCACGGTTCACGGCGTCGGGGTCGTGGACGCGTTGTTCTGGCTCATCGACCCGACGAGCATCGAACTCCACTTCCAAACGCACGAGGGCCCCGCGACGCTGGTCAAGGCGTACGCCATCGTGATATTCACCGGTCTGGTCGTCGTCGGACTCTGGATCGGTGAAACGTTCGTTTCGGCGGCGTTCGGCGGACAAATACACGAAGAACTACGACACATGCAAATTCAGCACGAAATCGAAAACCTCGAAAACCACGTCGTCATCTGTGGCTACGGAACGTTCGGAAAGACCATCGCGGCCCAACTCGACGAGTCGGGACGCGATGTGGTCGTCATCGAGACGAAGGAGACGGGGCATCGGAAAGCGATAGACGACGGCTTTCTCGCCGTCGAAGGCGATGCACGGCACGAGCAGGTTCTGGCCGACGCCGGTGTGTCGCGGGCGGAGACGGTCATCGGCGCGATAGACGACTCGAACGTCAACATCCAGATCATCATCGCCACCACCCAACTCGCACCGGGAGCGAAACTCATCGTCCGCGCGGGTGATGCGACGTACGAATCGCTCGCCCGGCAGGCCGGAGCGGACGAGGTCATCATCCCCGAAGTGGTGAGCGGCGAGCAGGTGTCGATGGCCCTCTCACACCCACAACGAGCGGAAAGACGGGTTTCGTAGCCCCGTTCACGCGGATTCACGAGCGGCCCGACATGGTCGCTTTTATTCACTCGTCGCGTACGTATCGGGAATGACGATCGATACCCTCCTCTTCGACTTGGACGACACCCTGCTGGAGTACGAACAGCGCTCGTGGGACGTCCTCGCGGCGTCGTTCGACCGCGTCGGTGTCGATTCGTTTTTCGACATTCCGGCGTATCACGCCCGTTACGACGAGTTCCTCGAATCGGGGGTAAGCGTGGACGACCAACGAGAGAACTGCTTCGCGGCGATTGCACGGGAGAACGGCTACGACGAGGATACCGGACGTGCGGTTGCGGCCGCGTTCGCCGAGATTCGAGACCACTCCCGAGTCCGATTTCTCCCCGGCGCGTCCGAAACGCTCGAAGCGCTTTCAGGAGAGCACGCGCTGGGAATCGTCACGAACGGCGCGCCGGAGATGCAACGGGCGAAGATGGCCGCGCTCGGCGTCGAACGGTACGTGGACACCGTCGTGTTCGCGGGCCACGACGCACCGGCGAAACCGAACCCCGAACCGTTCGAACGTGCGCTCTCCGAACTCGATGCCACGCCCGAACGCGCCCTGCACGTCGGTAACTCGCTCGACACCGACGTTCCCGGCGCGAAAGCCGCGGGACTCGGCGCGGTGTGGGTTCCGGCCGACCCGGACGAGACGCCCGACCCGACCCCGGACTTCGCGTTCGAGACGCTGCATCCGCTCAAAGAACGACCGTGGCTGGAACCGTAGCAAAACGAAGTACCGCTATTCGACCGGATGCACGTCGGTCACGGTCCCGACGCCCTTGCTCTGCCCCTCGCGGAAGACGAAGCGCTGGCCTTCCTCCACGAGGTACGGACGGAACTTGAATCGAACCGTCGTTATCCCTTTATCGCCCGGGAGGAGATGGCCACCCTCAGGTTCGAAGACGGCGGTTTCGCTGATGGTTTCGAGATGGACGACGGGTTCGTATCCGGTGCCGATGCGGGTGGGGTGGTTGAGCACCATCACCTCGGCCTCGAACTCCCGGACGGGTTTCAGGTCGGCGTTCGCCGGGAGCAACACCATTCCGCGTTCGATTTCGGGCTCTCTGACCCCTTTCAGTGCGATACCGACGATCCGGCCCGCCTTGGCCTCGTCCACGCGGTGATAGTGCATCTCGATGGAGCGGACTTCGACGGTTCGGAAGTTCCCGTCGGCCATGGGACCGAGGAGGAGTTCGTCACCCGCCTCGACCGATCCGGAGTTGATGGTACCGCTGGCGACCGCACCGACGCCGGTCACGCTGTAACTGCGGTCGATGTACATCTTGAACTCGCCGCTGTCGGCCGTCGTCTTCGGCAGTCGCTCGAACATCGTATCGAGCGCGTCGAGTCCTTCCATCGTGACCGCGCTGGTCATCAGGATCGGGACGACGTTCTCGTTTACCTCCTCGATGGCGACGTCGATGCCGTGGCGTTCGACGCGGAGCGGTACCTTCCCCACTTCGCGGAGGAGTTGTTCGACTTCGGCCTCGACCTCCGTCGCTCGCTCCTCGCTCACGGCGTCGATCTTCGTGATGGCGACGATGGTCGGAAGTTCGGTCGCCAGCAGGATACCGAGGTGCTCGCGTGTCGTCTTCGTCGGGCCGTCGTCGGCCGCGACGGTCAACAGGCCGTAGTCGAGTTTCTGGCCGACGAGGCCGCGAATCGTGGTCCGAAGCCACGGTTCGTGGCCGACGGTGTCCACGAAGGAGACGAGACGGTCGCTCTCCTCGACCACGCGAGCGCGGTCGGTTTTCCGATGCGGATTGTCCATGCGAACCGGCCCGTCGTCATCGTCGAAGCCGTACACTGCATAGGAGAGGTCCGCACTGAGGCCGCGCTGTACCTCGTGCGGTTGGACGTCGAGGTAACCGCGCGTCTCGCCCTCGCCGTCGTCGGCTTGACCGGTGACGAGACTCCCGACGAGCGTGCTCTTCCCGTGGTCCACGTGGCCCGCCGTGCCAACGACGATGTGTTCGCTGTCGATGTCGAGGACGGCACCTTCGCGGATGGTGGCGACGCCGACCAGTCCGCCGCTCCCGTTTCGCGTCGAAGCGCGGATGCTGGTCTCGTCGGCGTCGATACCCCACGTCTGGACGTCCTCGATGTGTGCCCCCGCTTCCTCGGCGAGCAAGGAGAGCACGTCCATCGTTTCGGAGAACACGTCCGGTTTGATGCCCGCTAGCCCGCCGTCGTCGGTGACGCCGACGACGTACGTCGCTTCGCCGTCCCCGGAGAGGACACGGTGGCGTAGTTGTGCAGCGAGACTTTCCATTCGCCCGTGGGCGAGGTGGATCTCCCTCGTGAGTCGTTCCTTGAACTCCACGCTGCCACCTTCCTGCTCTCCCCGGTCGAGAGCGCGCTGTAAGGCGGCGCGGTCGGCGCTCATGGAGGCGAATTAGGGATGATAGGTCAAAAGGGTTGCCCGCGTTAGGGGTCGGTTTACACCGAATCGGTACGGACGGCTCGGGAGTTGTATTTAGACGTTCGCTTCGACGGATTTGTCGCGCACGAACCGGACGGGGACGTTACTGCGACGCATCCGACCGCTCGTGACGATCGTCGCGCTTGGCACGTCCTCGTCGATGGAAAAGACGTACCACACGGTCGTGGAGTCACCCGATTCGAGTACGCCGGAGTGGCCGGTCGTGTTCGTGAGCGTCTGTGCGCCCAGCAGCGACCCGTTCGAGCGAACGGCGAAATTCTGCGATTGCAGGCCGACGGTATCGTCGCCGTCGTTCGTGACGTTCATCGAAACGAGAAGGAACCGTTTCCCGTCCCTCGCTTTGTACACGCCGTCGTCCCCTGTCTTCGGGTTCACCTTCGGGACGCGTTTCGCGTTCCAGCGGACTTCGAGCGGGTTCGCCGCGTTCGGGGTCGCCGTCGAGTCCGCGGAGACGTTCCACCCGTCGTCGGTCGCGACGTGACCGCCAGTACCGAGAATCGTCGGGGCGACGACGGCGGCGAGCGCGATAGCGAGGACCGCGACGACGACGCCAGCGACCATCTTTCGAGAAAACGCGTCCGGAATCGGGAGGGAGTCGGGAAGCGAAATCGGGAGTGGGCCGATTCCATCCGTGTCACCCGATTCGTCCGCCCCAGTCGCGTCGCCGTCGGCGAACTGCTCGACGAGGTCGTGGAGTTCGCGCGCTTCGACGATGGTCCGTAGTTTCTCGCCATCGACCAACTGGATGCCCGCCTGCGAGCCGATTTTCTCCGCGTCCTCGGTGAACGTTCCCGGAGTGACGACGGCACCCTCGTTGACGCCGTACTGCTGGCAGATCTTGACGAACTGCTGGAGTTCCTGCCCGCTGACGCCGTCCCCCGTTCGCGGCGTGGCCCAGATGAGTCCTTCCGCGCCCTCCCGCTGGAGGGCGACGAACGTCTTTTCGGACTTCTCTTTCACCGTCGTCGTCCACCCCTGTTTCCGCCAGAGAGTCGCGACGAAATCGGGAAACGCGGACTGTGGTATCTGTCGTATCATGGTCTGGGGAGGGACACCTGGTTTGTGCTGATATGGTCAATCATAGTATAAAAACTATCGTACATATTCACCCCTGTGCCCGGCGAACGACGAGAACGGCCGCCGCCGCGAGTGCCACGAGCGCAACCGGGATTCCGAATCCCGGCAGACCGTCCTTCGACACCGACTGGGCAGTGATTGACTGCTGGGTCGTAACCGGTGGGACGGTTTCCGTGGTCGTCGTAGTCGTCGTAGCCGTGGATGTATTCGTCGTGGTAATCGTGGTCGTCGTCGTGCTGGTAGTGGTCGTGATGGTCGTGGCGGTGGCGGTCGTCGTAGTCGTAGTCGTCGTGGTCGACTTCTCCGAACTGGACGCGACGACACCCGGGAGGGTTTGTTCCTGATCGCGGAGTTCGACCGTGAACGTCCGTCCCGATTCCAACCCGCTGAAATCGAACGTCGCTCCGAACGTTCGGTCTTCCGTGACCGTCGCCGTCTTCGGCCAGAAGAACGCCCCGGAACCCTTGTCGTGGGCGGAGATGTTTATCGTCGTTCCCGGCGCGAGATTCGTCGTCCCGCCGACTTTCGTCTTGCCGTCCACCACCAACACGTCGCCCGAGTGGTCGAGCGAGACGCGGCGTTTTTCGACGGTGAAGTTCGTGCTCGCCGTCTCCGTGTGGGCGACCAAGGGGTTGTCTTCCCCGATCTCGAACGTGGCCTCGTAGCTGTCACCGGCCTCGATTCCGTGTGCGTCGGTGCCGAGCATCAGATACAGAACGTCGTTTTCGTCGTCTATCAACAGCCGTTTCGCCTCGTCACCGTCGAACTCGTTCGCGACGGTGTTTCGCTTCGCGTTCGTCTCACGGAAGTGAACCCGAACGTCCTCGCCGCTCCCGTCGAGCATGGACTTGTCGAGGAACCCGGACATGCCGGAGACGTTGACGGCGAGGACGAGTTGATCGTCCTTCGCAACCGTCCCGTTCTCGGTCCGGGAGACCGACGCGCGCAGGTCGTCCGCCGTTTCGAACTCCGACACGTCCGTCTTTTCGGGAAGGACCCCAGTGCGTGCCGCCCCCAACGTGTGCTTTTTCACCGTGAACGAACCCATGTCCTGCGTGACGCCATCGACCGTGACGTTCATGTCGTACACGCCGGATTGCAGCGGTCCCTTTTCCGATGGAATCCGCACGTTCGGCGTTCCCTTGATTCCCCCCTTACCGACCGTCACGGTGCGGTTCGGGTCGGCCGCTCGGTACGTGTTGAGGTCGAGCGTCGTCGTCCCGCTCGTGACGTTCACCTGCACCCAGAAGCCGTTAGCCGTTGATCCGATGTTCACGGTTCCTCCGTGATCCGTGTGGACGGTGATCGGAATCACGTCACCACGGTCGTTAGTGGGTGAGTTGTTGACGAAAGTGGCGCTCTGTCCGTCCGCGATACCCGACGAAAACGGTCCAACGGCGAGCGTACAGAGGAGGACGGCGACGACCACCAGTGACGCGGCGCTTCGAGTCGCCATCAAGTGACAAACCCTCCGCATGATTTTGTGAACTTGTGTCGAAACACAAGATCCCGGCACATTTGGGACCTGATGGCCGGTGGAGATAGTGTCGTCATTGTTTAGTACGAGATGTGTTATGAATCATCCGTAATAAATTCGTCCGTCAGTACCGCGCGTGATAATCAGGAACCGTCAGCAATTCGTAGTGTTCGGGGAGTCGAGCGCTACGTAGACCAGTCGTTCAGTCGTAAACGCGTCTACTCGCTGAAACTGTCGTAGTAGAGCACGCCGAGTACGGTCCGCCCGTCGTACACGCCGTCCTCCGCGATTTCCTCCCGCAGTTCGTCCATGGTCGTCGTGGCGGACCGAATACTCTCGTTGTGGTCGAGGTCCTGTTCGCCGGTCGGGGTGCAGTCGTAGGCGACGAAGTAGTGGTGGACGCTGTCGGCGTAGCCGTTTGCGGGTTCGACGGTCGTGAGGTGACTGACGCGGTCGGTTTCGTAGCCGGTTTCCTCGATCAGTTCGCGTCGGGCGGCGGCCGCAAGGTCGTCGTCGTCGGGTTCGACGCCGCCGACTGGGAGTCCGCGGGAGACCCGCGACACGGCCTGTCGCCACTCCTCGATGATCACCACGTCGCCGTCCTCGGTGAACGGGAGGACGACCACGCTTTCGGGTTCCGTGATGTAATCGAAGTCCGTCTCGGTGCCGTCCGGCAGGCGGACGTTCTCGTTTCGAACGTCGAACCCCGGACAGTGGTAGGCAACGTCTGAATCGACCGTCTCCCACGCGAGCGGGTCCTTGTCGGATGCCATATGCAGTCTGTCTCGGGCGGGAACAAAGACACACCGGTCTTCCGAACGCCGTCGAAGCGAACGATAGCGTTCGACAGTCGACCGTCGGGCCGGTAGGCTACCGTTGCCGCCGAACTACCGACAGAACGGTTACCGTGCTTTATTCGTGATGGCGTCGGATTCCATCCGGGATTCATGAACACGAAGCGGATCAGCCGACGAGGGGTACTTGCAGCGTCGGCCAGTGTGGTCGGGGTGTCGGGAATGGTCGATACGACGCGACCGACGAAAGCGGAGGGAACGAATGCGACGAGGGGGAATACCATCAATCACCTAGTCATTTTCGGCGGAAGTCCGAAAGCGGTCATCGAATACGAATTCTCGGTGAGCGGTCGTCTCCGGAAGAGTGGAAGCGGCGATGGCGCGCCCATCGCCGACCGATTCGTCACCATCGACGGGGAAGACCGTATTTCGAACCGGGGGCAACACGCCAGCGGCGCGATAGCCGGAGGCGGGGACGCCTATCGATTTACCGGACGAATCACTCGATTTCGGGTTTCGCTGTCGGCCAAGCGGCAGAACGAGGTCAAAATCTATCTCAACGGTCGTCGGGTCCGTCCGGACGAACTCGGCGATGCACCCGCCGCGAACACGCCCATAGAGTTTCTCGACTGCAACACTGCGCGAGTGAAAGGGTCCTTCCGGGGCGTCGAAATGAACACGAGTTTCTGGGACGAGACGGGTCTCGGGACGAACGTGTTGTTTCCGGGGCCGATCAGTGGAACGACCATCCTTCATCCGGCGGCGGCACACGACCCGTATCCGTTCGCCATCGACTCGGTGAGCCTCGACACGCGAAAGTTGGAGTACCCGGGGCAACCCGCGAAGTTCACGGCGGACAATCCGTACGCCGGGCCGTGGTGTCGGAAGGCGAAGGGACACCGGTCGCGGACCGGCAACGAATCGGGTGGGAAGGGTAAACGGGAATCGAACGAGAAGTCGGGGAAGCAGTCGGCACGTATCGAGTTCCTCGGCTGTGAGAAGGCGGTGGTGACTGGGAAGTTCGAGCGAGTGACCATCAACAGTTCGTGGTACGACTCGTCGGGGATCGCCACGTCGTACAGCGAAATCGGACCGGTGAGCGGTCGAACGCGGATCGACCGTTCGAACGTCGGTGACGTCGGCGAGTCGGGATTCGTCGTCGTGAACATCACCGCCTACGAGTCGGGGAACGGGAAGGCGACGATTTCGAAGCGAAACCCGAATACGAAGGCGTGTGATCGAAAGCTCAAGCAGGAGGCGACGACAACCGAGACGGAAACGGCGACAACGGAGACGACGACCGAAACAAAGACCCAAACGAAACGAGGGACGACACGACGGGAAACTGCCAACCCGACGACAACCCGACAGCGGGAGACCGGCGGGGAGACCAGTACGTCACGGGAGTCGAGTACGCCGGCGGAGAGCACGCCGAGCGACTCGCCTGACGCGCCGGACACCGGAGGCGGAACGGTAGGTGGCAGCGGAACGGCAGGTGGCAGCGGAACGGCAGGTGGCAGCGGAACGGCGAGCGGAGGCGGAACGAGCGGCGGGAACGACACCGAGTGAGTCGTCGCGGAAGGACTCCACGCGGGGATTCGTCACGACCCGAACGCTCGATCAGACCTCACCGATTCGGAGTACTGGTTTGATCGTCCGCCCCGCCTCCAAATCCTCGGCTGCCCGGTTGACGTCCTCGAAGTCGTAGAATTCCACGAGTTCGTCGAGCGGAAACCGACCTTGGCGGTAGAGATCGATGAGTCGGGGGATGAATACCTGTGGAATCGAATCGCCCTGCGAGATGCCGCGAATCGCTCGACCGCTCAAAATTCGACCCATATCGAGGTTCGGGTCCGGTTCGGTCGGCGCGCCACCGAGGAGTCCACAGGTCCCCGGAACGCGCGTCGCGTCCACGGCGGCCCGAACGACCGACGGAACGGAGGTCGTGTCCAAGGTGTTATCGACGCCGCCGTCGGTGATCGATCGGATTTCTCCGGAGAGATCGTCCGTGCTCCCGGCGTCGATAGTGTGGGTCGCGCCGAGACGGTTGGCCAGTTCGAGTCGCTCTTCGAGCAAGTCCACGGCGACGACGGTCGTACAACCGGACACGACCGCGCCCATCACGGCGCTCAGGCCGACAGCACCGACGCCGAAGATAGCGATCGACGTGCCCGCGTTCGGGTCGAGCGAGTTCATCACTGCGCCACATCCGGTCTGGATGCCGCACCCGAGGGGACCGAGCAGTTCGAGCGGAACGTCGTCCGGAACCCGAACGATCTGGCGCTCGTTGGCGATCGAGTGAGTCGAGAACGAGGACTGGCCGAAGAACAACCCGACGTTTTCCCCATTCCGGCGGAGCGGGGAGGACCCGTCCGAGCCGCGAACGCCATCGAAGTTGTACCGGGCGAACGCCGAACAGTAGGCCGGGTTACCTTCCGCACAGTTTCGACAGGTCCCGTCGGTATCGTAGCTCAACACCACGTGATCGCCGGGCGTGATGCTCGTCACGTCGTCACCGACTGCTTCGACCACCCCTGCGCCTTCGTGCCCGGGAACCGCTGGGATCGACGTTCCGAACCCACCGTCGCGGACGGCGATGTCCGCAGGACAGACGCCGGTCGCGACGATTCGAACCAGTACCTCGCCCGCTCTCGGTTCGTCGATGGAGAGTTCCTCGATGTGGAATCCGTCGGATTGCTCCGTCACGACGGCCGCTTTCACCTGCCGTTCCTTCATACCGATCCCGTCAGTCCGCCATCGACGCGGACGTTCTGCCCGGTCACGTAGCTCGCCGCTGGAGAGACCAGATACGCGACGGTATCCGCGATCTCTTCGGTCTTCGCGGGTCGTCCCATCGGAATTTTCGCTCGCGTCTCGTCGTCAACCTCGTAGCTGTCCACGAAGCCCGGAAGCACGGCGTTCATGCGGATGTCGTCGCTGGCAAAGCGGTCCGCGTAGAGCTTCGTGAAACTCCCGAGCGCGGCGCGGAGCACCGAGGAGACCGGAAACTCGGTGCTCGGTTCGAACGCCGAAAAGGTCGAGATGTTCACGATCGCACCGCCGCCCTCCTCGCGCATGACCGGCGTGACGAGCCGCGCGGTTCGAACCGCGTTCAGGAGGACGAGGTCCACCCCGTCGTGCCACTCCTCGTCCGAGATGTCGAGGAGGTCGCCGGTCGCCGGATGGCCCGTGTTGTTCACGAGCGCGTCGATACGACCGTAGCGCTCCGTTGCGGCCGTTACCAGTGCATCGAGGTCGTCCGGATCGGTCACCGAGCCCTCGAATCCGACGCCGCCGAGGTCCTCGGCCACATCGACCGCCGCACCGGATTTCGAGAGGAGGACTGGCGTGTAGCCATCGTCCGCGAGCCTTCGAGCGCACGCTTCGCCGATACCCCGCCCGGCGGCGGTGACGATCGCAACGGTTTCGGAATCCATGCCGGAGAGTCGTCGCGGACGACTTTGTCCCTTGGGGAAGCGGTGTAAAACGGGTTAGAGGGTGACGTGCCCGAGGTCGGCTTCCAACTCGTCCACGTACTCGTTGAACTCCGCGACGAAATCACGGAAGTCGTCGGCCAGTTCACGCACGTCCGGCGCGGAGGGCGGTTCGTACTGCGAGACGAGATACGTGCCGCCCTGACCGCCCACGCGGAGGTACGACGCCCTGCTCTCCTCGCGTTTCAACTCCCAGCGCTTGCCGTTGACGCGGGCCGTGAACGTCCCGTAGTCTACCCCATCGTAGCGGTGGAGTTCACCGGCCATCACGTCCGTAACTTCCCGAATCCGTCCGACGACGCGGTCCCGTTCGGAGACGATCGTGTCGGTCGATTCGACTGCGGGAAAGTCGGTTTCCACGTCGTCCAGCACGCCTTCCTTCGATCGAACGAATTCGTTGTACGCCCGGACGAACGCGTCGTAGTCCCGCATCGCCGTGGCGAGTTCGTCCGGGTCCGGCGGTTGCTGGGACGAGACGACGTAGGTTTCGCCGCCCGCTTTCCCTTTGAACCGAAGGTACTGAACCGTACCCGCTTCGTACTTCAGCGTCCACTTCCCGGCGTTCGTCTTGAACGTCTCTTGGCCGTAGTCCCCTCCCTGAAGCAACGCGAGTTCGCGCGCGACCGTGCCCGCGTGGTCCGTGACCGCGGCAACGACTTCGTCCCGCTGTCCCGCGATCTCCTCTGCACTTGCGACGTCGAAATCGACTCCCTCGGTCATGTTGATGGAGCTAGGAATGGGAGGGGGATAACGGTGGTGACTCGGTGATTCGAACCGCTCCGCTCGTCGGCGTCACTCGACGACGTGTGAGCACGAATGGATATGAATCGGAACTGTTACCGTAGGAACCGACAGACAATCGTGTCCATGTCACCCGACGACAGACCCATCGCGGAGGACGCCTACGATGAACTGGCGGAAGCGTACAGGGAGCACGAAGACGACCCCTACTGTTCGGATTTGGAATTTCCCGCGATGGTAGACCTCGTTCCGGAGGTGGACGGAAAACGGATCCTCGATGCGGGGTGCGGCTACGGTCGATACTCGGAGTGGTTGCTCGACCACGGAGCGGACGTCGTCGCTTTCGATACGAGTGAGAAGATGGTCGACGGGGCGAGAGAGCGCATCGGTGACCGGGCGACCGTTCTCCGAGCGGACATGGAACGGCCGCTCGACGTCGCGGACGACGACGCGTTCGACGGCGTCGTCAGCGGTCTTTCCCTCCATTATGTGGAGGACTGGCGGCGACCGTTCGCGGAGTTTTCCCGCCTCCTCCGACCGGGAGGGTTCCTCGCGTTTTCGGCCCATCATCCGCTCGATGACTACCTCGCGTACGAGGGCGTGAACTACTTCGAAACCGAACGGGAGCGAATGACGTGGACGAGTAATGGTGGAGACGTCGACGTCCCGTTCTATCACCGACCGTTTTCGGAAATCATCAATCCTCTCCTCGAAACCGGCTTCCAACTGGACGAACTGGTCGAACCCACTCCGACGGCGACGTTCGAGGGGAGAAAGCCGGAATCGTACGAAAAGCGGCTGAAGCGACCGACGTTCGTGTGTATTCGAGCGTCGAAACGGTAGAACACGGTTCGGCGGAAATCGTGTGTAAGCGCATGCAAAATGCTCCGCTCGTCGTTTTGAGAATGCGGGAAAGGTAGTGGGCCGGCGCGAATTCGAACTCGCCGAGACATGCTCACTTCGTTGCGCGTGCCTCGTCTGCTCAAATTCGCACCTCGCAACAAGCCGAAATGCACCGCTCAACAACGTAGAATGAGGGGTAGAAATGGGCCGGCGCGAATTCGAATCGCGGTTACGGCCACCCGAAGGCCGAAGGATACCAGGCTACCCCACCGGCCCGCATTCTGAAGATGGCGAGGGGTACCTTTAACGCTTCCGAAGTCAGGATATCTCCGCCGCTTCTTCCTCGACGTATTCGACGGCCTCCGTGGGGGTGTCGACCGGGTGAACGTTCGGCGCGTCGTGGGTCGTCAACCCGGCGGTCGGCCGGTCGAACACGCCCGCGAAACCGAGTTCGGAGAGCGTCCCCGACCCGCCGTCGATGGCGATGACCGCATCGCCGTTCATCACCACGAGAGAGTTCCGTCCGTGACCCAGTCCGGTCGCGATGGCCACGTCGACGTACGGATTCGCCGCGTCGCGGTCGGTCCCCGGCAGGATTCCGACCGTCCGTCCACCCGCAACCTGTGCGCCGCGACAGACGGCCTCCATGACGCCGCCGAGACCGCCACAGACGACGGTGTGGTCCCGCTCGGCGAGCAATCGGCCGACTTCCACCGCCAGTTCCGCTTCCGTCTCGGTGACGGTTCCGCCGCCGATAACGCTGACCCGCATGGTCAGTACTCCGTGTACCCCCGCGTGTCGAGATAGTTGTGTGCGACCGTCATCGCGTGGTCCCCGTGGAGGAGTTCCGGACCGAGTCGAACCCGTTCGTCGGACTCGTCGGCCAGCAGTTCCGCCTCCTCGTCCGTGAAGTCGCCGTGATCAGAGAGCACGAACAGCGGGTTCTCCGGCGGTTCGAGGTCGACGACGGGCGTTCCCTCTTCGTGGAGTTCGACGACGGTGGAATTCCGACTCGCCTCGGAGAGGATGGTTCCGAAGTCGCGCTTCGAGATGAACACGCCGGGCGTGCTCTCGGCTTCCATGTGACCGATGGCTTCCCCCTTCGCCTCCAGCGCTTTGCGGACGAGCGCCGCCGTGCTTCGCTCGTCGGGGTTGAGTCGGCGGAGTTCGCTCCCCTCGAAGCGAATCGTCAGTTCGTCCTGGAGGACGAGGAAGCATCGAACGTCGCTTCGAAAGTCGTGCGAGAGGAAAAACGCGCTGTTGACACACCGACAGAGGGCGTCGAGTCGCCCTGCTGCGCCCGCCAAGTCGTCCAGCGAGAAGTCGGGCGTCGTCGGGGCGTCGTGACCGAGAACGATGAACTGTCGCATACGGATAGTCGTCTCGGGGGGTGTAAGTCGCTTCTGAACGCGGGCGCGATCAGTCGCCCTCGCCGAAGTGTTCGTAGGCCCAGCCCGCAGTCGAGGTGAGCCGCTTCATATAGGCGATGAAAAACAGGAGAATCACTTCGGTCCACGTCAGCGTCGCCACCTCTGTCACGCTCTTGTAGAATCGAATCGGATGTGGGGGGAGATAGTTTCGCGGGTTGAGAACGCTCGGCTTCTTGACGCGGCTCGGGTGGTAGCGTTGCATCTGTGCTCGGCCACGACCCAGTCGGAAGTGCTTTTTCAGGAGCGACGTGAGCGACGAGCGAGCGGGGTGATACATCGTGATCGCGGGCTGGTAGTGCTGACCGAATCCGGCGTCGTACACCCGGTTGCCGAACTCCTGGTCCTCGCCGGAGAACAGACGCTCGTCAAGTTGCCGACTTCGTCGAACACTTCACGTCGGGTAAATAGACAGCCCGTTCCCGAGAACTGCTGTTCCTCGATATACTTCTGGATAGGAAAACCGAAGATCTGGTTGTACTTCGCGGTGAGGGTGTCCTTTCCGTCTTCGACGTAGATTTCGACGTTACAACCCATGTAGTCCCAATCGTTGGATTCCATCGACGCGATGGCGTGTTCGAGCCACGTTTCCTCGACGGTCATGTCGGCGTCGATGAACGCGAGGAGGGACCCCTCGGACTCGGCGACTCCCGTGTTACGGGCCGCGGCGGGACCCTGCACCTCGTCTTCGACAAGCAGCTGTACGAGATCGGGATACTGCTCTTCGTAACTCCTGATGACATCCCGCGTGTCGTCCGTGGAGCCGTTGTCCACGGCCAACACTTCGTACGCCGCTTTTGGATACGTCTGGTCGATGACGGCATCGAGCGTCATGCGAATGCCCCTCGGGTCGTTGTAGACCGGAATGATAACAGAGATAAACGGCGGCTCGGAAGGCATATCGTCACACTGCGTTAGCATGCATATAGCCCCTTCGGTTCCCCATATGCACAACGTACAATACTGCCGACACGACGTTGCATTCTAAACGGGCAAGGAATAAATCTTCCGCGGGACGGGTTCCCATGGGACACCATCGTCACATATTTTATTCATTTTCGAGGAGCAGGGGGAAGACGGCGGTGACGCTCGAAGTCGTGGACGCGATGTCCCGGGGACTGCTCGTCGTAATCGAACGACTACCAGCTACCGAATCCAGTTCCGATAACAGACAGTTAATTCCACTCCGAAACGAAACTCATCCGTTATTATTTCGGTTAATGACCATATAGTAAGGAGACATGTTTCGGTATCTGATGGTACGTCAGTCGAGTGATTCGAGATTGACGTTCACAGATCCAAAGGAAACCATGACAGTAGCTAACAACGGAAGTGAGCGATGAAACGAAATCGGGCACGAGTCGGATTAGTACTCGCCCTCCTCGTCGTCGTCTCGTCGATATCGTTCGTCGCGGCGACGGCACCGCAGTCGCCGACATCTGCGGACGACGGTTGGGCGTCCGACCGCGCCGATTCGGGACGAACCGGTGCGACGAACGATACGGGTCCGGCCCCGTACGCGACCGAGGACTGGAGCACACAGTTCGGTGCGCGTGCCGACTCGGGGGCGGCCGTCGTGAACGGAACGGCGTACGTATCGATGACGACCAACGCCGAACTGCCCGCCGAGGGATACGTCGTCGCGTACGACGCGGAAACCGGCGACCAACGCTGGAAGAGCACGACGGTCGGTGCGGCGACCGGCGCGCCCGCCGTCGCCAACGGGACCGTGTACGTCCAAACGCGCGGCACGCACGCCGATGATTACGACCACAACGGTGGTCTGTACGCCCTCGACGCGGACACCGGCGAAGTGCAGTGGCGCGTCAACAACTCCGCCCAAGCGAGTCCGATAGTCGCCGACGGCGTCGTCTACGTCGCAAACACGGCCTACGACGCGGAGACGGGTGACGAGCGCTGGTCCGCTTACGGCCAGCAAATAATCGGCGTCGTGAACGGGACTGCGTACGCACAGAACAGTACGACGATGTCGGCGATGGACGCGTCGAGCGGAGCGCTGAAGTGGAACGTGTCGAATCCCTATGCGACCGGGGACTTCGACAGCGCCGTGACGAGCGACCGCATCTACCTCACCGCCGAAACCGACGGTGACACACAACCCGTTTACGCGCTCTCGACCGACGACGGAAGCGTCGTCTGGACCCACTCGGTGGCACGCGCCGATAGCAACGAGAGGGACGAGATATCCGAACCGGCGGTCAAAGACGGTACGGTGTACGTCAGCACCCGTGGCGACGATCACGGGAGTGTGTACGCCCTCGACGCCGCAACCGGAGACGAGCAGTGGAGGTACGACACGGCGGCGGACCATCTGTCGGCACCGACGGCCGCCAACGACTCGGTGTACGTCGGCGGACGCCATTTCACCAGACACAGCGACAGACCGGCGTCGCCCGCCATCTACTCCATCGATGCGAGCACCGGCCAGGAACGATGGAACTACTCGGTTAGCGAGGCGAGCCCCCTCGTCCCGTACGCACCTGTCGTTGCCGACGGAAAGCTCTACGTGACCGTGCACGAGTGGCTCGGCGTGCTATCGGAGGAGAGCGAACTGCACGTCCTCGAATCGAGCGACCACAGGCCGTCGCTCGACCATCAAGTCGCGGAGGACGAGATGGACGCCCCGAGCGTCACCATCGAGACGTCGCCGAAGAACGCGGCAAACCGAACGTTCCACGGGAACCGCACCGTGACGCTCCACGCGAACGCATCGACGGCCGATACCGACGAAATCGTCAGCTACGAGTGGGATCTCGACGGCGACGGAGCGTACGAGACCACCGGCCAGAACGTCACGATCCACACGGACTTCTGCGATCAGCGGACCATCAGGGTCCGGGTCACCGACGACGACGGCCTCACGGATACCGACTCGATAACGCTCACTCGCGACTGATTTCCCCTTTCTTTTTTCGACGCAATCGGAAACCGGTTTACCGCGTGACTCCCACGGATGAGATATGGACGTACTTTCGGCGGCGCGGCGGGTCATCGCGGAGGATCCGGTGTGTGATGCCTGTCTCGGTCGCCAGTTCGCCGACCGAAGTTTCGGGCTGACGAACACCGATCGTGGCCACTCCCTCCGGGTTGCGGTCGCACTGGAGGACGACGAGGATTTCGAGGAACCCGACGAAGAGTGTTGGGTCTGTGAAGGACTCATCGACGAGTTCGATGCGTACGCGGAACAGGTCGCGGAGGCCCTCGCTGACGTCGAATTCGAGACGTATCAGGTCGGAACGCGGGCACCGCCGCTCGTGGAGGAGAACGAAATCCTGCTCCGCGAACTAGCGGATCTGCCCGAGGACACCGGTGAACTGTTCAAATCCGAATTCAACCGCGAGGTCGGCAAGCGCGTCGGACGACTCACCGACACGGAAGTCGATTTCGACCGCCCGGACGTGTTGGCGCTCCTCAACCTCGAACGCGGCGACGTGGACGTGCAGGTGAACCCCGCCTTCGTCTTCGGCCGCTATCGAAAGCTGGAACGGGACATCCCCCAGACGAAATGGCCCTGCCGCGAGTGCGGCGGGTCGGGCAAGCAACTCGCCGAAGGCGGCGGCGAGGAATCCTGTGACTACTGCGGCGGCAGCGGTTTCCTCTACGACGAGAGCGTCGAGCAACTGACGACGCCGCCCGTGCTGGAAGCCATGGACGGCAAGGAGGCCATCTTCCACGGTGCGGGCCGCGAGGACGTGGACGCCTTGATGCTCGGGACGGGACGCCCGTTCGCCATCGAGGTCAAGAAACCGCAACGGCGTCGCCCCGACACCGACGAACTCGAAACGGAGATCAACGAGTTCGCGGACGGAAAGGCGGAGGTTGACAGTCTCACCCTCGCCACGCACGACATGGTCGAGCGCGTGAAGGGCTTGGATGCGAGCAAGACCTACCGCGCGCAGGTGGAGTTCGACGAGGCCGTCACGGAGGAGGACCTCGCGGCCGCCATCGAGGAACTGGACGGCGCGACGGTCGATCAGTTCACCCCGAACCGAGTGGACCACCGCCGGGCCAACCTCACGCGTGTCCGC
This sequence comes from Haladaptatus sp. AB643, assembly GCF_024136975.1. NCBI lineage: Archaea > Methanobacteriati > Methanobacteriota > Halobacteria > Halobacteriales > Haladaptataceae > Haladaptatus > Haladaptatus sp. AB643. The sequence goes on along the minus strand of NZ_JAMYJW010000001.1, from coordinate 827,304 downwards.
GAAGTCTACAGTATCGTGGGACACATGGACGACGAGCGTCACGGCGAAGTCGAAATCCACGGCGAGGGAGGCCTCTACATCAAGGAACTCATCAGCGGCGACGAAGGGCGCACTGAGCCGAGTTTGGCCGGACTACTGGGTGTCGGCGCGGAAGTCACGGCGCTGGACGTCGTCGCCGTCGAGGGCGAGGACGAGATATTCGGTCACGACGATTATCTGAAAGAGTAAATAGCGGGCAAGCGACAGTGGGGGCGTATTCCGGTCCAGCGAATCCGACTGATTTCGGTTTGAGAAGGTGCTTGGAAGTGGACTTTCTGTTATCCCTGGTCTGATAGTCCTCATTTTGACCCTTCTGTGATTTCAGTTGCCGAGGGACAGTCACCGAATCCCCCGCCCGCTACGCAAAGAGGTGTTTGATGGCTTAGCGATTGCAGTTCCCGAGAAGACGACCTCGACAGCCCCCGTCCGTTCGCGGTCGCTGTACAGGATATCCGCGCGACTGTTGCGGAGAGCGCGGATAGAGCCTACACAGACGACTAAACAAGCGCGACCGGACGGCCCCTTTCATCCACCCAACTACCACCGCAACTGCCCACACACCTCCCCAACCGACTCCCTCCGCCGCTCCTTTTCAGTCGCGGCGTCACTCATCCCTCGCGCGAGGGAATCGGCTGGGGAGGGTGTTGACGGTGCGGTAATTCATGCGGCTCGGTCGTTGTAGTCCGAGAGGAAATAGCGATGTCTTGTCGTAATTCGAGACTTGCAACCACAGAGAAGGTCCAAATCCGTCTCGTAGCGAACAGCCGAAAGCTTTCGAGGTCTATCGCCGTCGGTAAATCAGAAACGACCATGGTGTCCCACTCCCATCGTCCGGTCGTGTTCGGTGTAGACGAAGCGGGGCGCGGGCCGGTGTTGGGGTCGATGTTCGCCGCGGCAGTCGCGGTTGACGACCCCGCGGCCCTCCCCGACGGCATGGACGACTCGAAGAACCTCTCGCCGGAGCGCCGGGAGGCGCTCGCGGCGGCGATTCGCGCGGACGAATCCATCTCGGTCGGCGTCGCCGAAATCACGACGGAGCGGATCGACGACCCCGAGAGCGACATGAACACGCTGACCGTCGCGGCACACGTCGAGGCGATTTCGCGGGTCGCCGCCGACGAAAACGGAAACTGCTCGCGGGGAATCGTGGACGCCTGTGACACCAGCGAAGCGCGATTCGCCCGGCGGGTTGCGGCGGGCGTCGAGGAACGGGGAGGAATCGAGGGTGCGGTCGAAATCGAGGCGGAGCACGGGGCGGACGAGACCCACGCCATCGTCGGCGCGGCGAGCATCGTCGCCAAGGTCGAGCGGGACGCGCACGTCGCGCGACTCGCCGAGAAACACGGCGCGGTCGGCAGCGGCTACCCGAGCGATCCCAACACCCGAGAATTCCTGCGCGAGTACGTCGAAGCCAACGGTGAACTGCCTGGCTGTGCCCGCGCCTCGTGGCGGACGAGCAAGGACGTACTGGCCGCCCGAGAACAGTCGGGACTCGACCAGTTCTGATTTTCGACGGTCATTTGCCGACCAGCGTGGATATGGCTCGTTTGAGCGGTGCGGTTTTCGAGGGCGCATACTCTCCGACGAGGTTCGTCAGGTCGCGGCGGAACGGTCCCGGATCGTCCCGGGAGAAGTAATCGAAGTTCGGGTCCGTGGCCAGCGAGAACAGGACGCGAGCGACGGCGCTGGGAACCGACGGGCGTTCGACGTGGTCGTAATCGTCACGAAGCAGGCTGACGAGGTAGACGAGTTCACCCCGAAGGATGTGGCTCCCCGTGCCGACCGTGTAGCCGTAATCCGGTTTTCGAACCGCGTTCGCGAGTTGATAGTAGCGATACGGGAAGTCCACGCCCGCGTGGACCGCGAGTTGCAACGAACCCCAGAAGCGCGGGTTCACTTCGAGTAGCTTGAACCCGCCGTCGCGCGGGTCGTGGCGGAACTCGACCATCGCGGGGCCGTGCCAGTCGAGCGCCGACAGGAGCCGAACGCCCTGCTCGTGAAGCGTGGGTATCGACACGGCCCGCCGAAAGACGCTCGCACCGCCGGAGTAGGTGTAGCTCCGGATTCGCTGGTGCTGGAAGGTGACGACCGGTTCGCCGTGGTCGAAGAGGGCGAAAAAGCCGTACTCCGTCCCGTCGGGGATGCACTCCTGGACGATTGGGACGTGGCCCATCTCGGCGATCAGGCGGTCCTCGTCGGGGGTATCGAGTTCGTCCGGATCGCCGGAGATGAACCGCACGCCCGGATACTGCGTTCGGTTGTCGCGGACGAGCACGGTGTACCGGGATTTCACGACCGTATCGTCGCGCCAGTCGTCCCACTCCGTGAGGAGCTTCGTCTCCGGAATCGGAATCCCGACCTCCTCTGCCCGCTGAAACAACTGGTTCCTGTCGCGGGCGGAGTCCATCGTCTCGAAGTCGGGCCACGGCGTGGCGACGTGCTCCGCGAATCGCTCCCGGTATTTCGAGAGGACGTAGCTCTCGGGTTCCCGGAGCGGAACGATGGTCTCCACGTCGGGCCGTTCCGCGAGCGATAGCAACCCGTCCCGATAGCCCTCGATGTCGTCGGTCGGTGCGGGAAGGGACGCGCGTTCGTCGACGTACTTCGACGCGAACGCGGGCGAGTCGGGGGATTCGGAAGCCGCGATGACGGGGATTCCCTTCCGACCGAGCGAACGGATACACGCGAGGCTGCTTCCCGCCGCGATGGCCGGGACGACGACGCTCATGCGCTCCGGTCCTCCGCCCGCGTTCCCTCCTTCGTGACTTTCCCATTCACCACGTCGTTTTCGCCTACCTCGCTTTCCCCGTCTTCGACGGTTGCCAGAAACGCATCCACCGCGCCCGTGACTTCGCCATACACCCGCCGGAACGTGGCCCGGTCGGCGTCGTACGGGTCCTCGATTTCGAACACCGGGGAGGTGTCGAACGACCGCACGAAGTAGGCTTTTTCGAGTGCGTCGGGGTAGTCACGTTTGAGATACCAGTAGTTCCACGCGTCCATGAGCAGGACGAGGTCGCTCTCGCGCAACATGATCTCGTCCACGCACTGCGAACGGTGATCGGACAAATCGACACCGAGTTCTCCTGCGGCGGCGACCGCCGCGTCGGGACTCGACCGGCCTTCCTTTTCGATGAATCCGGCCGAGCGAACGGTCGAGCAGTCGAACTCCGTCGTTTGCAGTCGCTCCCGAAGATACCGCTCGGCGAGCGGACTGCGACAGATGTTTCCGAGGCAGAGAAACAGAACCGCCGGTTCGGGAGGAAGCGACCGTACCGCCTGCGCCGTGTCTCGTGGGTGAGCGTCCGGCCGCAGACGCAGCCGCTCCATCTCCACGGCGACCCGTCGTCTGCCGTGCTGGAGGTATTCCAACATCGTCCCCGGTTCGACGCTGTGGCGGTTATAAGGAAAGCATCGTTTCGGGAGTAGACGGTGCCTACGGTGGCCGTAGGTGATGAATACTGAATCCGATGAGGCCGAAAAAAGTCGCGTTTCGGTCGGGTTATCTGTCCGTCAGCAGGTAGCGCAGGATGTCACCGTACGCCGGTCGCGTCACCAGCACGCCGATGAGGACGCCGAGGATGGTGATGAGGGCGAACCCTTGCAGGTCGCCGAGCGAGAGGACTGCCAGCGGACTCATGGCGATGATGGTCGTCGCGGCGGCGGCCCCGATGACCCAGAACGCCTTGCGGAAGCGCGACTGGAAGACGCGCGAGGAACTGACTTTTCCTTCGCTCATCACCTCGTCGGCGATGATGATGAGGTCGTCCACCCCGGTCCCGATGACCGCGATGAATCCCGCGATGTGCGAGAGGTCGAGCGGCAAACTGATCGCCGCGGCGAAGCCGAGCAGGATGAACACCTCAGAGAGGGCGGTCAGGATCATCGGCAAGGCGACTTCCTTCTTCCCGTAGCGGATGAAGACGACGCCGCTGACGGCGAGCACCGCCGCGATACCCGCGAGGAGCGAGTAGAGTTTGAACTGACTCGCCAGACTCGGCGCGAGGTAGGTCGTCGAACCCGCCTGCGTGTCGAGCGAGGCGGGAAGTGCACCGGCCTGCAGGTTGATCTGGATCTTACGCGCCTCGGAGGCGTTGTGACCGGTCGTGATCGTGAACGTCGGGTTGTTTTGGAAGTCGCCGCTGTTGATGGAGTTTGCGAGATTACCCATACTCACCCCGGACACTATTTTCCCGTCAGTTTCCGTGTAGAGACAGTATCCCGCCTCGTCCGGGGATTTTGCTGGATAGTTACAGGTCCCGACTCCCTCCGAACTGGTGAATCCGCGATCCTTCATCACCTTGGAGAAGTACTTCGCACCGCCGTCGGTGAGCGAGACGCTGACGCCCCACGTTTGGTCCCGCTGGCTCTGTTGTGCAGGCCCGACGTTGGTGATGTTCTGTTTGGTGATCACCGTCGTGTTCGCGGAACCGTTGTCCGTCGGATAGTGGGCGACGATGGACACTTGACCGCGGTGAGTGACCAAGTCCCGCATCTCCGACTCGTTCGCGTTCGGCATCTCGATCTGGATGTAGTGGTCACCGTTCGCGGCCGTGACCTGTTGGACGCGGCCACCGGCGAGTCCGGCCTTCGAAATCTTGTCGCTCAACACCTTGACGATCTCCGAGCGCGTCTGTGCGGTCACACCCTGTCGAACGGTGCCATGCTTGATGTTCGCGCCGTCGAGCGCGGATGTCAGCTGTGCCGGTTTGACGTTCTTCGAGTACACTTCGACGGTACCGACGGTCGCAGACTGCGTGGCCCGGAACTTCACGTCCGCCTGGCCGACGCCCTTGATGTTGTTGGCGATGCTCTTCTGGAGGTCGGTTTGGGACGTTCCGTTGGCGATGTGTACCTGTTCGGCGGTGACGCCGTTGACCGGCGCGCGGATTCGCGTCCCGCCCGCCAGTTCGAGTCCGTACTTCAGGTTGGTCGGACCGGAAGAGGTGGCGTTTGCGGAAAGGCTGTTACTGTTCCCACCCTGCGGGACGAAGAGCGCGAACGCGCTCCCGAGCAGGAGGATGAGGAGCAACCCGGTACGCCAATGGTCGCGGATGCTCATCGCGCCACCCCTTCGTATTTGTACCAGCGAAGGAGGCTCAAGTTGAGCATGTAGGTGTTCATGAGGTCGGTCGCCAGTCCCATCACGAGGATGACACCGATGGACGTGAGAAGCCCAATCTGGAAGAAGGCGGACACGAGGGTCATCACGGCCATCGCGGCGAGCGAGGTGACCGTCATCGTCACACCGGTTCGCATCGCGCGGTAGGTGCTCTCGTAGAAGTCACCCGAACGCCGGAGAACGTGGTTGTTGAGCAGGATGTCCGAGTCCACGCTGTAACCGATGAGCATCAGGAGCGCGGCGACGGTACCCAGTGAAAGCTTGATGCCGAACACGTCCATCAACGCGAGCGGAATCACGATGTCGCCGAACGCGGAGATGACGACGGCGATGGAGGGGACGAACGAGCGGAACATCAGGAAGACGATAACGCTCATCCCCACGAACGCCGCGACGATACCGTACAGCGCGAGTTGCTGGGCACCTGCCCCGAAGTTCGCGGACGTACTCTGCTTCGAGAGTATCTCGTACCCGTTACTCTGTGCCTGATTCGTCAACGAATTCGTATCAGTACTTTGGAACGTGACGATGTACACGTTGTTTTGCGATGCCGACGGCGTCACCGACGCGACCTGAGAATCGAACGACGTCTCGATATGATGTTGGGACGCGGTCGTCTGAATTCTCATTTCCGTTCCGCCTGTAAAATCGATGCCGGGCGTCACTGGTGCGCCGGTTGCCATGTACCAACCGGCGAGGACAAGCAACGCCAGCATGAGAATGGCGAGGGGAACCCCCGCTAATTGCCGATTCGAGTACCGGGTGTAATCGACCTCCGGTACTTGAAACTCTACCATAACGGATGGGTCCGGGACGGCCCTGAATAAGCTTTCTTAATTACTACGGCCAAAACAGTCATGCGAAACGGGAGTGTAAAGGGGAAAAAGTCGTACGAAGGCATAATTGTCTCGCGCTCCTCTACATCACTATGGCGACAGAAAACGCACAGCAGACGAACGAATCGGCGACCCGAGTCGTCGTCTCGTATCCCGAGGATCTGAGCAACTGGGGGCGGTTCCAGGTCGGGACGAGGCATTTCCTCGCGTACCTTCGGAAGACGAAGGATCACGTCCAAGCGGGCGACGTGTGGGAGGAGTTCCTCGACGTGGGCTGTTGTGGCGATACGCTCGACGTCCCGCTCCGCGTCGAGTCCGTGGAAGGCGGCGAGCGGATGGGACCGGAAACCGAAATCGTCTACGAGGTGCGGGAAGCCTGTGGAATTCGCGGCGGGTGGCAGGTACAGAGTGCTGGCGGCCCGAACGAGATTTAAAACCGCTCGTCGAAGAACGCCTCGACGTCGGCCCGCGTCGGGGACGTTCGCGCCCCGGCGGCCATCGACGTGAGCGCGCCACAGGCGTTGGCGAACTCCAGCGCCCGTTCGTAGTCGGCCGAATCGAGCAACGTGGTGATGAATCCCGCCGCGAACGCGTCGCCCGCGCCGGTCGAGTCCACCGATTCGACGCCGAATCCGGGGTGGGTGTAGACGCCTTTGGTCGTGTCGACCCGCGCGCCGTTCCGACCGTGTTTGATGACGACGACCCGTCCGTGAAGTTCCGAGGAAGGGTGCTCCAGATCACGGTCGAGAATCGTCGCTGCCTCTCGGTCGTTCAGAAAGACGATGTCCGAGTAGGCGAGCGCCCGTGAAAAGTCCCGTTCGGCGAGGCGACGGCCGGGGTCGAAGCTGACGGTCACCCCGGCTTCCGTCGCGATTCGAGCCAGTTCAGCCGCCGTATCGGGCCGTTGGCTGGTCAGGTGGAGATGGTCGGCCGCACGGACGTATCCGGGTTCGATGTCGTCCGGTGCGATGGTTTCGTTCGCACCCTCGTTGCCGAGCACCATCACCTCGCCACTTTCGTCCACGATCAGGTACTTCGTCGTGGTCTCGATGCCCGCTACTTCGAGGACGTGCGTACAATCGACGCCCGCGCTCGTGAGTTCGCGCTGCACCAGCAGACCGTTGTCGTCCGAACCGACGCTCCCGACGAGGCCGGTCGAAACGTCCATACGGGAAAGCGCGACGGCGACGTTCGCGGCGCTCCCGCCGCCGGAGCGCTGTTGTGAGGAGATGCGCGCTTCTCCGTCGGGTTCGGGTAAGGCGTCCACTCTGAGCGTCACATCCCAGTTGATGTGTCCCGCAGTTACGACGCGAACTCCCCCGGCGCGGTTCGTGGACGGCATACCGTTCACGTTCCTCGGCAGGAGTAAAAAATCCCGACGACTTAGCCCGTGATGGCGAACAGGATGAGGTTGTGTGCACCCGGCCCGAGTCCGACGGCAGCGACGACGCCGAGCAGGAGATAGCCCTCGGTCGGTTCGCTGGCGACGTAATCCGCGAACAGCAGGACGACGAACTCGGCGATGGCGAGTTTAACGAGGACGAACAGCCAGCCGACGCCGAGCGAATCCCCGGCGGGAATCGAATGGGCGATTTCGAGGATGGCCCGCGAGAGCGGGGTCTGCTCCCCGAACCCGAGAACGTCGATGCCGACGGCCGTCGAGACGCCGTCCAAGGCGTGTGCGAACAGCGTGAGGACGCCGACCGCACCCGTGATGATGGCGACGTCCGGATAGAAGAACTGCGTCGCGGCCCAGAGCATTCCCGTCAGGATGACCGCGAGACGAGCGCCACGAACGGCCAGAACAGCCGAAGGCTGTCGTGTTCGATGCCGAACCACAGCGCGACGACCAGGACGAGTGCGACGCCCACCAAACCGACGCCCGCGAGCGCACGCGGGACGGGAGTTCGAAGCTGATGGATCGCGAGTAGCCAAACGATTCCCACCAGTACGAACGTCGTGAGATAGACGGACGGCGTCCCGAACAGTGGATCGATGACGTCGGGAACCGGGGAGTTCGGGAGTTGATGCAACGCATTGAATCCCGCGCCGACGACCATCCACGGCGCGAGCGATACGACGGTTCGTTCCCCGATAGTCGGCTCTGCCTCCCAGAGCAACCAGAGAACGACACCGACCGCCAGCAGAAGCGGAAGAAGATACAGCAATGGGGGGAGTGCGAACCCGTCCGGCAGTACCATACTCCGACACGCGAACGGAGGTGGGGAAAGGTTTGCGGTCTGTGCCACTTTCACATCGACGATTCGTTAAATCGTGTTTCGTACGTCGACAGCGGCTAACGACGGGTATCGAGCGCAACCGCTACGAATTCCCATCGACGGAACCGTCGCCGGAAGTATCCGCATCGATGGAATCGTCGTCGGGAGAACCGCCGTCGACGGAATCGCCGTCGGAGTCGGACTGTATCTGGTCGAGAACTGTTTCCGCTGGCGTGGACTCGACGTATCGCACCTCGTTGGACCCCTCGTCGTGTTCGATGAGTCCGAGTTCGCTCAGTTTCGGAAGATGAACGTGAATCAATCGTTGCCGTACCCGCTCTTTTGACTGTACGGTCCCGTCAGCTTCCGACCGGATCGCGTCGGCGAGTTCCGAGACCGAACACCGGTTCTCGGACGTGGACGACAAATGATCGAGGAGCCTGCGGCGATGAGAGTCGGCCATGACCTCCAGGATGTCGCTCACGGAAAGCGGGGAACGTCGACGGGAACTGGTTTCCTTCATTTCGGATCCGTTCGAGGGATACTGGACGCACCAAATTCAAAAATAAGGTTGTTCGAACTGGGCATTTATAAGTGAGGTCGGAGATGACAGGTCAGTCACGTTTGTCGTCGTTCCCGGAATCGAGAAGCGTCTGTTCGAGGAGCGATTCGTTTCCGCGTCGAATGCGCTCGGAGAGCGCCTGCTGGCTGATATCCAGTTCCGCCGCCAACTCATCGAGCGTTACACGACTCGGCGTGGAGAAATAGCCGCGTTGTAGCGCGAGGAGCAACGCTTCCCGCTGGCTCTCGGTGAGCGACAAGGAAAGCTGGTTCTTCCCCGCCTCCCGAAGGGTATAGATCCGTCCGAGGGTGTACTCGACGTCGTTTTCCAGACTGTAGTTGTGGAACTCGGACAGATCATCATACGAGGGAAAGAGCAGTTCGAACGACCAATCCTCGCCGTCGTATCCCTCCGCGGACCTGATGATGCCGTTCGTTTCCTGAAGTCCTTCGAGGAACGCTTCGTCGGGAATCTCCCAGTCCATGAGATAGAGGACGCGGTCGTCGACGCGGTCTAGTTCCGTGAGGTCGTTGACGTACGACCCGGCACGCACTCGCTCCTCGAAATCGGGTAAATCGTCCCCCCACGCCCAGAAAACCGGGACGACACGCGGTCCGACGGGGACGATTCGCTCGAATTCGATGTGGGTCCGCGTGCCAGCGGTGAGGAGCTTTCCCAGCGGGAAGTCGAACGGTTTCAGGGTGAGTTCGGCAACGACCGCCATGATACTGTCCCGTATCTCGTTTCTACTGGCTTAACGACTTGGGCACCGCTATCGTTCGTCCCACGGTTCGCCCTTCTGTTGGTCCCCGAACATCTCCCGCATCAGCGTCACGATGCTCTCGGGCGGGAACTGTCCTCGTTCGGTCACGATGGCGTCCACGTAGCGCGGCGGCGTCACGTCGAACGCGGGGTTTTCGACGCGGACGTTGCCCACGTCGTCGCGCTCGACGTCGGGGAGAATCTCGCGTTCGTCGCGCATCTCGATTTCCACGGTGTGGCCCGTCATCGTCCCCGGATGAAGCTTCAGGGTTTGAGCCGCGACCATGATCGGAACGCCCCGTTCGCGGGCGTTCACGGCCAACCCAGAGGTACCGATCTTGTTGATGACGCTCCCGTCGGCGGCGATGGAGTCCGCGCCGACGAGGACGTGGTCGGTGTCGTCCAAATACCGGCGGGCCGCGTTGTCCACGATGAGCGTGACCGGGACGTCCCAGTCCCGGAGTTGGCGGGCGGTGATGTGACCTTGTTTCCGTGGTCGGGTCTCCTTGACGATGGCGCTGATTTCCTTGCCGTCGTCCAACGCCTTTCGAACGCAGGAGAGCGCGTCCGTCGAGTGGCAGTGGGTCATGATGGTATCGCCGTCGCGGAGGCGGTTCGCGCCGATCTGACCGAGATTATCCTGCGCTTGGTCGAGATCCAATCGGAACTCCTCGACGGTCGCCATGATGTTCGCGCGCAGTTCCTCGACGGTATCCCCTTCCATTCCGTGCAGCACGTAGCGCAGCGCGTTCGGAAGGCTCACCGCGGTCGGTCGGGTTTCGTGGAGTTGTCGCGCGGCGGCCCGGATTTCCGCTCGAAACGCGTCCGGCGTGTCGGCCTCGCTGGCCTGCGCCTGCTCGCCGATGGCGGCCGCTGCCGCGTCCGCAATGGTCGCCGCCCCGCGGATCTCCATCTCGGAGATGTCGTCCGCGGCGGCGGTGACGGCGGGCGTGATGTCGGGGTCGTTCATGTGCGATACTACGCGGAGCGGCAGTAAAAACGATCGTGTGACTGAACGATCGTCGTGGGTCGGCGATACTCCGGAGGGTTACGCCACGAAGTGATGTTTCGGCGGAAATTCTACGGTGGTGGCAACCGCACGGACCACATGGACATCGATGGGGCCGTCGCCTACTCGGAGTCGGTGATGCGCATCGCGGAACTCGTCGCCGCCTATCTGCTCGTCGGCTTGTTCGTCGTCGGTCTCCTGGATTTCGGGTTTCTCGCCTTCTCGTTTCTCCGTGCCGGACGTGCGACCGATCCGCGAACGCTGCTCGAACTCATCGACGTGATCCTCCTGTTGTTCATCGTCGCCGAGATCTATCGGACGGTCATCGCCTACGTCGAGTCGGAGGGCGAAGTCGGCGTCGTCCGGGCGACCGTGTACGCCGGACTCATCGCGCTCGTTCGGAAGGTTATCACCTTTCAGATGGACGGGTATGCGACGACGACCGACGCCGCAATCGCCGCCGGTTCGTACGCACTGCTGCTCGTCGGACTCGGCGTGATCTTGTGGGTGGTCTCGCGGAAATAGCGTAGTCGTTACTCGCTCTACCTTTCGAGCCAACGGATTGAAACGACCCAATCCCTCCCGTCGCCGACAGTGTCACAGTATCCCTCGATAGCGACACGGTTTTTTGCAGGGGTGTTGAAACCCGAGACAGGAATGCTCGACAGGAAGTACATTCGGGAACACCCGGACGAAGTACGGGAGGGTCTCGAACACCGAGGTGACGACGTTGATCTGGACGGATTTCTGGAGTTGGACGCCGAGTGGCGCGAACTCAAATCGCGGGGCGACGACCTCCGCCACGAGCGAAACGAGGTCAGCCGTAGCATCGGCGAACTCAAGCAGGAAGGCAAGGAGGAGGAAGCACAGGAAGCCATCGAGCGCTCGGGCGCGCTGAAGGCGGAGTTGGAGGAGATAGAGGAACGCGCGAGCGAACTGGAGGAGGAACTCGAAGAACGAAGCCTCGAAATCCCGAACGTTCCGCACGAAAGCGTCCCCATCGGGGCCGACGAGGACGACAACGTGGAGGTCCGCCGGGAAGGGTTCGAGAACCTGCGCGAGTTGCCCGCCGACGTGGTGCCACACTACGACCTCGGCGAGGAACTGGACATCATCGACGAGGAGCGGGCGGCCAAGACGACCGGAAGCGGCTTTTACTTCCTGAAGGGCGACGGCGCGCGGCTCGAACACGCCATCATGCAGTTCATGCTGGACGTCCACCGCGAACAGGAGTACGTGGATATCTTCCCGCCGATCCCTATCAACAGCGACTCAATGACCGGGACGGGCCAACTGCCGAAGTTCGCCGAGGACGCGTACAAGATCGAGGGCGAGGACCTTTGGCTCTGCCCGACCGCCGAGGTTCCGGTGACGAACATGTACGCCGGGGACATCCTCCTGCGCGACGACCTGCCGCTGAAACATCAGGCGTACACGCCGAACTTCCGGCGCGAAGCCGGTGAGCACGGAACCGAGACCCGCGGCATCGTGCGCGTCCACCAGTTCAACAAGGTCGAGATGGTCAACTTCGTGGAACCCGAAACGAGCTACGATCGCCTCGATGCGCTCCTGGACGAGGCCGAAGAGGTCCTGCGACGCCTCGAACTACCGTATCGGGTTCTCGAACTCTGTACGGGCGACCTCGGCTTCAAGGCGACCAAACAGATCGACCTCGAAGTGTGGGCACCCGGCGACGACATGGAAGACGGGCCGGAAGCGGGCGGCCGCTGGCTCGAAGTCTCGACGGCGTCGAACTTCGAGGACTTCCAATCGCGGCGCGCGGGGCTTCGCTACCGCCCAGAGCGCCACGAATCGGCCGAATACCTCCACACGCTGAACGCCTCGGGCCTCGCGCTCCCGCGCGTGATGGTCGCCATCCTCGAATACTACCAGAACGACGACGGCACCGTCACGGTGCCCGAAGCGCTCCGCCCGTACATGGGCGGCACGGAAGTCATCGAGGGTCACGACCCCGTCGGCGAGAGTGCCCTCGGATCGGGCGAGCGGGACTGAGCCGTTCGACCCGTTCGGCACCATATTGTTTTGTTCGTGCAATACTGTTTTAGCCATCACCGTCCAAGTGTCCCGTATGGGGAAAACGTTCGTCGTCGTCGGTGGTGACGCTGCGGGAATGAGCGCCGCGAGCAAGGCAAAGCGGGACGACCCCGACCTCGAAGTCGTCGTCTTCGAGAAGGGCGAGTGGGTTTCTTACGGTGCCTGTGGGCTTCCGTACTACGTGAAAGACGACATCGAGTCGTTGGACGACCTCGTCACGCTCACTCCGGAGGCGGTCGCGGAACGCGGCATCGATCTGCGGCAGAACCACGAGGTCGTCGATATCGACCGGAGCAGGATGACGGTCACGGCCGTCCACGACGGTGAGCGAATCGAACAGTCGTACGACGACCTCCTCGTCGCGACCGGGGCGCGGGCGGTCGTCCCACCGATCGACGGCGCGGAGTTTGACGGCGTGTTCACGCTCCATGGCATGGAGTCGGCGGCGACCGTCAAGCGCGCCCTCGCGCCAGCGGCGGGGGTACCGGGCGACGAGTTCCGCGAAGGGTACGGCGCACAGGTACACGAGTACCTCGCCGCGACGTCGCCCGACGCCGTCGGCATCATCGGTGGCGGCTACATCGGCTTGGAGATGGCCGAAGCGTTCGACGCCCGCGGCCTGGACGTCTCCGTCTTCGAGATGTTACCGCACGTGCTCGCCCCCTTCGGGGCGGACGTCGCCGAGGAAGTCGAAGACCACCTCGAATCGAACGGCGTCTCCCTCTCCCTCGACACGACGGTCGAACGCATCGTCGGCGAGGACGGTCGTGTCACCGGAATCGAAGCGGGCGGTGAACGGGTTCCGGTGGACGTGGTACTGGTGGCGACCGGCATCGCACCGAACGCCGAACTCGCGGAGGAGAACGGGATCGAATCCGGCGAGACGGGTGCCATCGCGACCGACGAGTACGGACGGACGAACGACGACCACGTCTTCGCGGCGGGTGACTGCGCCGAAGCGCGCAACGCCGTGACGGGGTCGCCGGACTACGTACCGCTCGCGTTGACCGCGAACCGGGCGGGACGGGCAATCGGGCAAACGGTGACTGGAGAACCGACGCCCGTCGGGGACATCGTCGGGACGGCGGTCGTGAAGGCGTTCGACCTCGAAGTCGCCCGGACGGGTATCATCGACCACGAGATAGCCGAAGCCGCCGGATACGACCCAGTTTCGCAGGTCATCGAGCAGGAATCGCGGGCGCACTACTACCCCGGCGGGTCGCCGATAACGGTTCGGTTGACCGCCGACCGCGACTCCGGACGCCTCCTCGGCGCGAGCATGGTCGGTCACGAAGGGGTCGCACAGCGAATCAATACAGTGGCGACCGCGCTCCACGCCGAACTGACCGTCGAAGAGGTCGAGTACCTCGACTTGGCGTACGCACCGCCGTTCGGTCCCGTCTGGGACCCGATACTCACGGCGGCGAAAGTCCTGCGCGGAAAACTCGACAAATAGAGGAGACCTTCCCGAGATTACATTCTCGTTGTAGAATTACTTAAAAAAGATGGGTTCCGCCATCTATTTCCATAATGAACGATGAGTTGGATTATGATTTCGGTAACGATGGACATGGTGCAGTACGACTGTCCGTACATCGACGTCACGGACGAGACGGACGTCTCGTTTCACACCATGCACTGGGACTTCAACACCGCCAAGCAGAAGTTGGAGACGAGGATTCTCGTGCAGGGGGACGACCGGGGGGCGCTGACGAACGGCCTCGGCGCGCTCCAGGAACACGACCGGATGCTGGAGTTCGAACTGCTCTCGCGGCGGGGTGACACGGCGGTCATCAAGTCGTTCATCGGCCAGACGAACGCGATGCGGACGATTCGCGAACACGACGGCTACATCACCGGACCGTTTCAGATCCGCGACGGGAGCGAACTGTGGAGCGTCGGGTTCGACACCGCCGACAACACGGACAACGCCCTCTCGGAGTTGGAGGACGGGAACGACGTCCGCGTCGAGAGTCGAAACGCCACGTCGTTCGAGGAGTACCTCGACGTGATCCAGCACCTCGGCGCGGCGAAAAACGTCATCGACGGCTGTCGGGAACTCTCCGAGACGGAGCGCGAAACGCTCACGAAAGCCGTCGAAGGGGGATACTTTCAGACCCCACGGCGTGCGACGCTCGGCATGTTGGCCGACGAGTTCGATATCTCGAAGACGGCGACCTCGAACAACCTGCGGCGTGCCGAGGGGAAACTCCTCGAGCGCATCGTCGACGTCCTCCCCGAGGTCGATTCCGAGGACGCGCTGATCGGCAAGTAACCGGAAAAAACAGAAACACGACCGAAATCAGAACAACCCGTCCGTCGTCTCGACGCCGACATCGACGTGCGAGAGTCGCGGGTCGTCCGCGAGCGCTTCGACGTCGTCAACCTGCGAATCGGCCGTCTTCGTCGCGTACAGTTCATACGAGTCGGCCTCGTCGTTCTCTTTCCACGTCACTACCAACTTCGCTCGCCGAAACAGGGTGCCGTCTCGGAGCCGAACCGATTCCAGCGAGTCGAGCGGAACGGCGAAGTTCCGCTCGTCGAGCGACAGCGCCCGGTCCGGCGTCGCATCCTCGATTTCGCTGCGACCGCGTTCGCCGGTGTCCGCCCGCAACAGCATCGATTTGAACGACTCGCCGACAAAGCACCAGACGAGACGCTCCTCCGTGACGAGGAGTTCCCAGTACTCCATCGACGTGGGTCGCCGACGGAACCACCCTGAGAGGTGGGCGATACGCGTTTCGTCCTCGCCGTCTCGTGTCTCGGTCATGCTCATTCTATCCCTCCAGCAGGACGGCGATATCCTCCGGGACGGTCCGTCTGTCCTGCGTTATCAGCGAGACGCCGACGAACAGCGCGATGGCGACCAACAGCGCCACCGTTCCGACCGGGAACGATTCGGTGAACGGGTAGAGGCTCCCGATGAAATCGCTGACGCCCGAGAGCCCTGCGGTATCGGCGATGTGCGGCACGGCGCTGTAGAACAGGTTGACTGCCAACCCACCGAGGATGGCGGCGATTGCGCCCTCCTTCGTCGCGCCCTTCCAGTTCAGGCCGAGGGCCGCGATGGCGAAGAACGCCGCCGCGAAGAACCCCCAGCCGATGGTGCCGAGAATCCCGACCAGCGTCTGCGAGTAGAAGACGATGAGCGTCGATGCGACGGTGAGACCGGCCAGCGCGGCCTGCGTCACCCGAAGCTCCGTCTTGTCGTCGTCGATGGGTCGGCCGAGCGCTCGCGGGATGTCGCGGGAGACCGCCGCCGCGCCGATGTTGAGGAACGAGTCGCTCGTGCTCATGATGGCCGCGAGCAGCGCCGCCAGGATCAGTCCGGCCACCGCACCGGGCGTGTGGTTGAGGACGAAGACGGGGCCGACGATGGAGGCGCTCTTCGGGGCGGCGGTCGAACCGGCTTCGACCATCGCGCGCATCGACAGTCCGGTCGAGAACGCGAGAAGGCTCGAAATCGCGTACGTCGCCGCCGCGATTGGCGCACCCCAGCGCAGGATCTTGAGGTTACGGCTCATGTAGAACTTGGTGACCAGGTGTGGCTGTCCGGCCGCGCCGACCGAGAACAGGATCCACCACCCGAGCGCCGTGAAGATGGTCGCGGTCGGTGCGCCCATCGCGCCGAACGGCGAGATGAACGCCGGGTCGGCGGTGGCGAGGTTGTGCGAAATCGAACTCATCCCCCCGCCGAACGACAGCGCGTAGGCGAAGACGAACACCGATCCGAAGATCATCGTGATCGCCTGCACGAAGTCGGTCCAGACGCCCGCGATCATGCCCCCGAGCATGCTGTAGAGCAGGAGGATGAACGCGCCGATGAGCAGTCCCCACATCACCGACAGGCCGAAGATGGCGCGCATGACGTACTGGAGCGCGGCGAGGTTCGTCGCCAGATACGCCATCACGCCGACGATGACGGCGACGGCGGTCAGCCCGCGAACCCACGCGCTCTCGTATCTGACGTACATCCCGTCCGCGAGCGTCAACACGTCGCGGATGTCCGCCAACAGGCGCATTCGCTTGGCGAGGAGTACCCACGTGATGATGAACCCGAGCGGGGCCGTGAAGAATATCCACAGCGCCGTCGTCCCGAACGAGTAGACGAGTTCGGGGCCGCCGACGAACCCGAACCCGGACTGAATGACCGAGAAGGCCGTCAACGCGAGCACCCACGTCCCGATGCTCTTTCCGGTGATGAGGAAGTCCTCGGTGCTCTCCGTTCGGAGGTACCCCCAAACGCCGATTCCCAGCACGATCAGCAGATAGACCCCGCCGAACAGGAGGACATACGGACTGTCGGTGACCGGAATCTCCTGTAGTGGGATCGGAAGGGGAGTCATCGTCGGTTCCCTCCTTCGGCCTGCGGCGACTCCTGGGCCGCGCTCTGTGAGGTTCCGGACGCCGAGTTCTCCGACGGCGTCCCCTCGGCGTTACCCACACCGCCATCGGGATCGGGGCTGGCGACCGACAACGGGAATCGCTCCCGTCGTTGAACCCGTCGCGCCTCGTCCAGGATGTCGTCTACCGCGTCGTCGTTCCCGATTTCCGGGAAGACGAGCGCGTAGTAGAGCGCGCCGAGGATCGGAAGCAACCAGAGGAAGACGAAGTACGCCAGCGTCGAAACCGGGAGTCCCAGAACGTAGGTGTACTCGGTCACGTCCGGGTTCCACTGCGACCAGATCACCGTGAACCCGACGACGAAAACCACGCCCAATCCGGCTACCAACCCGGTGTACGGCGCGAGGTCGAGTTCGCCGTCGTTTCGCTCGATGGCGGCCGCGCCGAAGTTCGCCACGATGAACAGCGCGGCAAGATACGAAAACAGCCGATACTGCCCGACCGCCGCCGCGATCAGCAGCACGATAGCCAGTAACGCTATCGTCCCCATGAGTCTATTCCGCGTGCCTCGGTCCGTCGTTTGTGATGATGCCATCCGGTATGCAACAGGATAGCAAATGTCGAATAAGACCGGGTTGATATGTAAACAGCTATCGCGGAATTACAGTTTCCATGTCGCTCCGGAATATTTCACGGAGGAGATGGAGAATTAACGAGTTCGGGTGCGGATTTCGGTGATTTGGCCGTCAGTGATCGAAAAGTCGTCTTCGAAGGCGAACATCACGTCACCATCGGCGTCGAGCAACCGGCCCTCGGCGACGGTCGTTCCGCCGTTTTCGGCGATGTGGGAGAGTTCGTGGCTCGTCTCCTTGTTCGGTCGGTCGTCGCGCATGAACGAGACGAGCGTGTCCCTTCCTTCGATGGTGCGGTCGGGGCGGTAATGCACCACGTCCGGCGCGAACAGTCCGGCGAACGTCTCGTAGTCGTGTGCGTCGATGGCGTCGTAGTAGGCGCGAACGACCACTTCGGAGTCCATACGCGGGGAGACGCGGAGGACCCTCTTTAGCCCCTCGGCGGAAACTACGTTTGTCTCCGGAGACGACGGAAGAAACACGACGGGACAATAGGGGTCATATAAATGCCTTTACGGTACGTGTACACTGGTTCAGTCGCCGGTGAAATCCGGTCTGGTACGACAAGAGGATACTGTTTCCATACGGCCCCGCTCCGCCTGTCACACCCCGGCGGGGCTTTCTTCGCGCCACTTTTTACCGAGCCACGCCAAGCGTTCGGCAGTGAACCTCCACGTCCGGTACGAGGGTGACGACGACCCGAAGAAGTGTACGGCCCGGAAGCTCGCCCGGTTCGACCTCACGGAACTCCACCGAAGCGCGCGGGCGACGCCGTACGGCATCGTCCTCAATCCGCACGCGGAGCAGGCGCTCTCGCCCGCTGACCGCGCCGAAACGGACACGCTCGTCGCCCTCGACTGCTCGTGGGAGAGCGCCGAGCGGGCGCTGTTCGAGATGCCAGGAGTGCACCGTGCACTGCCGTTTCTCGTCGCCGCGAACCCCGTCAACTACGGGAAGCCGTTCCGGTTGAACACCGTGGAGGCGTTCGCCGCGGGGCTCTGTATCCTCGGCGAGCGTGCGCAGGCCGAGCGAATCCTCTCGAAGTTCAGATGGGGCGAGACGTTTCTCGAACTGAACGAGGAACCGCTCCGTAGATACGCCGACTGTGAGGATTCGACGGAAGTGGTGGCCGTACAGCAGGAATATCTGGACGCTGGGAAGGAGTAGAACGGACGAGGGCGCGAACGGGAACGACGGGACAACTCAATAACGTTTAAACGCGCGGGGACGAAAACGCACGGTATGGCCAGTTTCGACGCAGCAGAGAAACGAACGCTCGACAAGATGATTTGCATGCGCTGTAACGCACGCAACCCACAGAAGGCGGACAAATGCCGCAAATGCGGCTACAACAAGCTCCGCCCGAAGAGCAAGGAAGCGCGTAGCGCATAATCGGATTCGCGGTTTTTCGCTGGAAGCGAAACGGGGAGACGAATCGCTACTCGTCCCGTCCGAACCACTCGTCTTCGAGGACGGCGAAGAAGTCGACGTTCACGTACTCGCCGTCGAGGAACGCGGATTCGACGTGGGTCGCCTCGTGGCGGAAGCAGAGCTTTTCCCAGATACGAGCGGAACCGACGTTGCCCTCGAACACCCGAGCCATAACTCGGTGGTGACGGCGTTCGCGGAACCCGAAGTCGGTGATGAGCCGGGCCGCCTCGGTTCCGTAGCCGTTGCCCCAGAACTCCTCCGCGAGGGAGATACCGATTTCGGCGTTCACGCCGGCCGAGTCCTTCGAGTAGAGGCTGATGGAACCCATGGCTTCCTCGCCGCGACAGATGAGCAGGTCGACGTGGTCCCCGTCGGTGTCCGAGGCGCGCTCCTCGAACCACTCCCGTTCCTGCTCGCCGTTGATGGGCGAGCGGCTACCGAGGTATCGGCGGACGGTCGGCTCGTTCATCGTCCCCTGCAGGAAGTCCAAATCGTCCTCCTCTATCGTTCTGAGTTCGATCCGGTCGCCACGTAGAAATGTAGGTCCGGGCATACTTCGAACACTGGAGTACCTGCGAGAAAAGGTCTCGTGAAACGTGATAGCACACAGCAATGAAACGGGACGTCCCCGAAGTTATTCCGGGTACTTCGGCTCCCGCTTCTCGGCACGCTCCAGCGCCGTTTCGATGACATCGCGTACATCACCGTGGAACTCCTCGCCGTGCCCGGCGTACATGTGCTCGACGGAATCCGGCATCCGGTCGAGGATTTCGCGGATGCTCTCGATGAGTTCCTCGCGGGATTGGCCCGCCATGTCTGTGCGCCCGAAACTGCCGTAGTCGAAGGCACCGTCGTCGTGGACGACGACGTCGCCGCTGAAGATGGTCGAATCGCTCACGAAGGCGAGGTGGTCGTCGGCGTGACCGGGCGTGTGAATGGCTTCGAACTCCTCGTCACCGATTTCGACGGTGTCACCGTCCACGATTGCGTGATCGCGGCGGGGGTGTGGCCCGTAGGACGCGAGTTCCGCGTCGAACTCGTCCAGTACGGCGTCGAGTTCCCCGACGTGATCGCCGTGTTGATGTGTGAGGACGACCGCATCGAGCGTGTCCGTGTAGTCGTGGAGCACGTCCACGACGCCGTCCATCGTCCCGGCATCCACGAGGACCGGGCGGTCGCCGAGCGCGAGATAGGCGTTGCAGGTGAACGTCTCGGCGTCGGCAGTGACGTTAACGACTTGCATGGGGGGCTGTTTTCCCCCATCTACCAAAATTCTGACGGACGCCGAGCGTTTTTAGTGTTCGAAGCTCCAACCATACAACGCATGGGCTTCGGGAGCTACGACGAATCTGAACAAGAGAACCAGGAGTATAGCGCGGACTTAGACGACGACAGCGGTGTCGAAACGTCTGAACACAACCACGAGGGAAGCGTCGACTTCGAGTTCGGTGCGTCGAACGACGAGCTGTTGAACCGGCTCAACGAGATGAAAGACGACGACGAAGAGTAGCGTGAAATCCGGTGTCCGGGCGCTGGGTGTCGCGGAGTCCTATCGCCGCGACACCAGCACGCTCGCTGGCGTCGTTACCCGCGCAAGTCGGGTGACCGATGGCTTTGTTTTTGGAACCTGTACTGTTGGTGGTACCGACCTCACGGACTCGATCATCGACCTCGTGGAGCGTCTCGACCGCGAGGACGTGCGCTACGTCATGGTCGGCGGAATCGCCCTCGCGTGGTACAACGTGTTGGACATGCACCGCCTCCACGACGCCGTCGACCGCCCCGTCATCGACGTCACCTTCGAGGAGAGCGACGGCCTGCTAGAATCGCTGGAGTCGGAGTTCTCGGGCGACGAACTCGACCGACGCCGGGAGACCTATCGAAAACAGCCACCCCGCCGCGAAATCGCCGTGGACGGGGAAACGGTGTTCGTCCGCCACGTCGGAATGGATGCCGACGAAGCCACGGAAGTCGTGCGCGCGTTCACACCCGAAGGAGGGCGTCCAGAACCCCTGCGCGTGGCGCGACTGGCGGCCCGCGCCGTGGACGACTTCTAGACGGACCGAACGGGAGTGAGACGGGGGGAGACGACGCGGACGAATTTTAACCGTTATACGCCGTCGGCCGAAACCGGGAGGTATGAGCGACGAGGTTGGTCGCGCGTTCGTTCCCGGCCATATCACGGGGTTCTTCAGCATCCACGAGGACGACGACCCCGAGCGGGCGGGGTCTCGCGGGGCGGGGCTGACACTTTCGGAAGGCGTCACCGTGACCGTTGAACCGGCAACGGAGACGAGTATAGACCTGAACGGCGAGTTCGCCGCCGTCGAATCGGGGCGTCGAGTGTTGGACGACCTCGACCTGACGGCCCGTATTTCGGCAGAGACGACGCTCCCACTGGGGGCCGGATTCGGCATCTCGGGTGCGCTCGCACTCGGAACGGCGTTCGCCGCGAACGACGTGTTCGGCGGCGGCCGCTCGGAGAACGAACTCGTCACTATCGCACACCGGGCGGAAGTCGAGGCCGGGACCGGACTCGGTGACGTGGTTGCACAGGCCCGCGGCGGCATTCCCATCCGCCTCGAACCGGGTGCACCGGCGCACAATCGCCTCGATGGGGTCCCGACGCGGGCCAACATCGAGTATCTCTCGCTGGGCGAACTCTCGACGGCGGAAGTCCTCTCGGGGAGCACGACCCGGCTTTCGGAGGCTGGCGTGGAGGCGCTCGTCGCGTTGGTGAACGAACCGACGATGGAGACGTTTATGGAACAGTCCAACGAGTTCGCCGAGCGGGCGGAACTGCTCACCGAAGAGGTTCGGGACGTCATCGAGGACGTTCACGACGAAGGGGGACAGGCGTCGATGGCGATGCTCGGAAAGACGGTGTTCGCGCTCGATTCGGGACTCACGGATGCGGGCTACGAAGCGAACGCGTGCCGGACCCACCACGCGGGCGCGACACTCATCGAGTGAGGGCGAACCACCCATCGAACGGGTAAATCACGGCTGTTTTGACCCTCCGTTTCCGATATCGACCATGAGCCACGAGGTAGAGATTCCGGAGGACCATCCGCGACAGCAATCGCTTCTCACGCGACACCGCATCGAGGACGGCGTCGAGAAGGGAGTCACGAGCAAGCAGGGCCTCATCGCCGAAGGGCGCGGCGAGGCGTTCGATTACCTGCTGGGCGAAGCGACGCTCCCGAGCGCCGACGACGCGGAGCGTGCGGCGGCGGCGCAGTTGCTCCTCGCCGACCACGCCGTGCTCTCCGTGAACGGCAACGTGGCGGCGCTCGTTCCAAGGGAAACCGTCGAACTCGCCGAGGCCACCGGTGCGGACATCGAAGTCAACCTGTTCGGCCGAACCGAAGAGCGCATGCGGGCCATCGCCGACCACTTGCGCGCACACGGCGCGGAGAACGTCAAGGGACTCACTGCCGACGCCCGGATTCCGGGCTTGGAACACGAACGCGGGAAGGTGGACGCGGACGGCATCTACGACGCGGACGTCGTTCTCGTTCCGCTGGAGGACGGCGACCGGGCCGAAGCGCTCGCGGAGATGGGTAAAACCGAAATCGTCATCGACCTCAACCCGCTCTCGCGGTCGCCACGAACCGCTGCAGTTCCGGTCATCGACAACATCATCCGCGCGGTTCCGAACATGACGAAACACGCCCGCGAACTCGCGGACGCCTCGCCCGAAGAACTGAAGTCCATCGTCGCGGAATTCGACCGCGAGAAAGCGCTCGACGCCGCCGAGCGAGCGATCCGTGATATCTAGTCGGTCAGCGACCTCTCGACCGGTTTCGCCCACTCCGGCCACTCCTGTCGTTCTTCCCCCGAAAACGACGGGTCGCCGGACATGGCCTTGATGGCACGCGCGTCGTCCAGACTCCAGACCGCGCCGTCCTCGTGGAAGATTCCGCTCAACAACCCCTGTCTCCTGCGGTACACCTGATAGGCCGGTTTGACCATCAGCGACCAGAAGAAGTTCCCCACGCCTGCCCGCCGAATCAACGGCGCGAGCGACGAGTAGTTCGGTGGGTGTGTTCCCTGTCCCCTACGCGGCGGCTTGAGACACTGCCACTCGGACAGCCACATGGGGCGGCCGAACCGACGCTCGGCCGCGTTGATTCGCTTCAACAGGTTCCGATAGTTCTTCTTCGTGTGCCCGAAGTTGCTGTGACACTGAAACACCTCGCTCCCCCACTCTCGATACTGCTCGTTGTTCTCGATGTTCGTCGAACCGACCGATAGCGGCACCCGTCCGCGTTGGTTCCACAGCGTCCGAAACATCCCCTCTGCGAACTGTAGCTTCCACGGCCGCCAACACGGTTCGTTGATGAGTTCGATGGCCAACAGGCGAGAATCGTCGCGGTAGCGGTCCATGAACCACCGGATGAACTCCCGTGGAAGGTGCCACCGTTTCGACTGCTCCATGATCTTTCGCGACGGCGAGAACACCGGACGGGCGGTGACTGGATCCCTGTTCGTCAAGGTGTGGTGACTCGGATTCGCCCCGATACCCTCGAAGATGCCCAACAGCACCCGCAACCCGTGGTCCGCCGCCGTCGTCAGGAAATGCTCCAGTCGAAGTCCGAACCGCGTCGGTTCCCGTTGCCACGCCTCGAAACTCAACCACACCCGTAACGCGTTGAGGTTGATACGACTCGCATAACAGAGGTCACGCTCGATGACGTCCGAGTCGTAGCCGTTCCACATCTGGAACGTGTTGAACGCCCGCGACGGGAAGTAGATGGCCCCCCGAACGTCCACCGGCGCGTTCGTCTCGTCGGTCGTTCCGCCGTCGCCGGACGTGCAATCGGCGTCGCTCTCGGGTCGTTGTCCGAACCCTCCAACGATGCCGATACCGGCCGCTACACTACCGAACCCGAGCACCGCTCGCCGCGTCGAATGTCCGTTCCCCATGAGACCCCGTTCACGGCTATCGATTGCCGGCGACAAATCAGTTTCCAGCTAGATTCATATCAGTTCGCCCTAAACCGAACACCAATGCCGTTTCTCCGCCGGGCGTGTTTTTGACAAACGGTGTGTTTTATTCCGAAGATCGCAACAAACATCCACCAATAGTCGCGGGGCACCCCGTGCAGTCGCGCGTTTTTTCCACTGATTTTATAACTGTCCACCCTCTCCTACCCGGTACATGGAGGGCCAGCAGTGAGTGCCGAGGCCGCGAGTGCGCAGTTGCTGTACATAGTCACCGCCATCATCGGACTCGGTGTCATCTCACAGGTGCTCGCGGATCGGTTTCAAGTGCCGAGCGTGTTGTTTCTCATCGGGGCAGGGATCATCTTCGGACCGGTCGGACTGCACCTGCTGAACCCGTCGGCGTTCGGTGACGCGCTCTCGTCCATCGTGGGACTGAGCGTGGCCATCATCGTCTTCGAAGGTGCGTTCCATCTGAAGGTGAACAAGCTACGGGAGGCACCGTCGGCGCAGATTCGCCTCGTCACCATCGGCGCGCTCATCTCGTTGTTGGGGACGGCGACGGTCATCCGGTTCGCGCTCGATCAACCGTGGGACCTCTCGTTACTCATCGGATCGTTGCTCGTCGCGACCGGTCCGACGGTCATCACGCCGATCCTGTCGGTCGTCCCGGTCAGGGACAGGGTCGCGGCCGCGCTCGAAACCGAAGGAATCGCCAACGACGTGACGGCCGCGATCCTCGCCGTCGTGATGTTCGAGGTGTTGGTTCTCACCGGATCGAGCGCGTTCCACGTCGGCGAGTTTTTCGCGTCGTTCGTTCGCCGCCTCGGAACCGGCATGCTCGTCGGAATCCTCGTCGCCGGGATAATCTGGTACATCCTCCGGCATCTCGACCTCTCGCCGGGGAACGCACCACAGAACTCCCGGTTGTTGGTGCTGGTCGGCGCGTTGACCGCCTACGCCGCCGCCGATATCGTCGCCAGGGAGTCCGGCATCGCGGCGGTTGCGACGGCCGGTATCCTTCTCGGCAACGCGGACCTCCCCTACGAGGAGAAGATCGAGGAGTTCAAAGGGGACATCACGCTGGTCGTCCTCTCGTTCGTGTTCATCACGCTGGCGGCCCTGCTCAAGCCGAAAGACCTCTTCGCGCTCGGAATCGGAGGGGCCATCGTCGTGTTCGTCGTGATGTTCGTCATCCGGCCGCTCATCGTCTTCATTTCGACATCGGGTGGGCGGTTCACGCGGGACGAGAAGCTGTTTATGAGTTTCGTCGGCCCGCGCGGCATCATCCCGGCGTCCGTCGCGACCCTGTTCGCCTTCCGCATCCGTAACTCGGCCGACGTGATTCCGAACGCGGAGCATGCGGCGACGGTACTCATCGGTACCGTCTTCCTAGTCATCGTCGTGACCGTCGTGCTCGAAGGCGGATTCGCCCGATTTATCGCTGAATATCTGAACGTAATTCCAATGCGCGTACTCATCATCGGAGGCGGAAAGGTGGGCCGGTCGCTCGCCGCACGCCTCGAAGACCGTGGAGAGAACGTCGTGCTGATAGAGCAGGACGAAACGATAGTGCAAACCGCCCGCGAGGAGGGATATACCGTCCACGACGGCGACGGCACGGACACCGAAGTGCTCCGCTCGTCCGGGGCAGGAAACGCGAAAATCGTCGTCGCCGCCACCGGCGACGAGACGTGAACCTGCTGGTCGCACAACTCGCCGAGTCGAAGTTCGACGTGGAAACCATCATCGCCCGGGCGAACAACCCGGACAACGTGGACGCCTTCGAGGACCTCGGGGTTCGAACGATTTCCTCGTCGCTCGCCACCGCGTGGGCCATCGACAACGTCATCGAACGCCCGGCGCTCTCGAACTGGATGACGGAACTCGGACGGAGCGGCGACGTGCAGGAGATCGAAATCACCGCCGAAAGTCTGGTCGGCAGAACCATCGACGAGTTGGACGCCGAACTGCCGAACGGGGTCCTCATCGCGCTCGTCGGACGGGACGGCGAAACGCAGGTCCCGAACAAGGGGTTCACGCTCCAGAAAGGGGACCACGTCACGTTCCTCGGGCGGAAGGAGTCCGTCAGGGAGACCATCTCCATGTGTCAGTCCTAACTCCGTCGTCGAGCGAATTCGAGGTTGACGGCCGAGAGGACGGTGAACGCGCCGAGAAGCAAGCCGACGTAGACGAGGACGTTCACGAGGGTGAACGGATACATTCCGAAGAAATTGCAGAGGATGGTGAATCCCCCGAGAACGGCGAGTGCGAGGTAGTATCGACTCCAGTTTCGGTTCCTCGACGGCGGGTGGACGAACTTGTCGAGTTCGGTCGCGGTGTCGCTGAGTTGTACCTGCCCGCGCTGTCTGTCGTAGACGATGATGCCCGCATCCGCCATCTTCGGCAGGTGTGTCTGGTACAACGACGTGTAGACGGATTTTCGTTCCTTCGAGGAGACGAGTTCGACGCTGGTATCCTGTTCCCATGCGGCGACTGCCTCGGCGAGTTCGCCGATGGAGACCTGCTCCGATTTCGACCGGAGGTAAGAGAGGGCGTACCGACGCCGTGGGTTCGTGAGGATTTCGAACGCGGTGTCGCGCGAAATCGGCTCCGGTCCCGTCGATGGTTCGATACTCATCGTCGAACGTTGCCAGTCCCCCGCCCTGCCCTGTACACGATACACCTTGGGTAGCTGAGCGCAAAAAGATATTCGTCTGTTTACAACTCTTCGTCGGAGAAACAAGCCCTCCCCGAATTCGACATCGGTCACAAGGCGGACGGCACGGAGCATGCGTGGTCGGGTGACGGGAAAACCGACCCCGAAGTCGTCACCGTCGAGGCCACTATCCCCGAGACGATTCGACTTTCACGACCGCGACGTCCCGATTTCGAAAGACGACGCTCGTCCCGGCCGATCCGTTTAGCCTCCCCAACATCCCTCGCCACTGTGCCGTCGTCAGCGTCTCACGGGCGATCCAACTCCGTGATCCTTCCCGCGTGAGGTAGACGTAATCGGGCGATACGTCGTCCCGGGAGAGCAGTTTCCGGAGACACCTCGCCGACGCGCAGGTCGAACTCTCACGATAGAGGGCGATCTGGCGTTCGCGCCGGTCGGGCGGGAGCCACTCGGCCCCCCACGGAGAGGCGACGACGGTTCGCTCCGCGAACACCGGGAACCACTCGGCCGCGTCCCCGGCGACGAGCACCGTCGCGTCGGCGGGCGTCCGTTCCCGCACCCACTCCATCGCCGTCATGTCGTCCCCGTCGATGTACGACGGCATGGGGTCCTGTTGCAATCGATCCAGCGGACGCGCCGGAATGGACCCGTAGTTGCTGGCGTATAGCCCGCCCGTCGCCACGCCGTAGGCAGAGAGCAACAGAAGGAGCACGAGCGAAACGCGTGCCAATCGCCCGCCATCGGCCGAGAGACGGCCGCGGTCGGTTTCCGACCGCGACGCCGCGACGGTCGATAGCCAGTCGAACACGAGCGCGGAAACGACGAACGCGCCGATGAGCATGAGAAACCGCGGCTTCGGGAACATCACCACCGTCGCGGCGAACCAGAACGGGAGGAAGTAGCGCTTTCGTAATGTGAGCGAGACGACGCCGACGAGCGTGAGGACGTGCCAGACGGGCAGGAATCGTGTACGGCGGCCGTAGAGAAACTTCGACGGGAACCAGAACAACCCCTGCCCGATGCCGAGGCGCGAGCCAGCGGTTCGGGTGAAGAGGCCGACGCCGTGGACCGAGACGACCCCCCACCACCACGGCAGGGCGAGGAGCAGGCCACCGGCCGCGACGAGCGCCCACGAGCGAGTCCGGCGAGCGAGCGGTCGAAGACGAGGAAGAAGGCGAGATAGCTCGTGGCGAAGAACACGGGATAGGAGGGATGCGTGAGACAGGTCAGGCCGAACAGGACCGCTCCCGCAACCGCCCACACGAGTCGCTTCTCACGGAACAGGCGAATCCCGACGTACAGCCCCGTCACGGTGAACAGGAACGCCGGGGCTCGGACGATGCCACCAGCCGAGAGGTGCCACTTGAACACGGCAGGGCTGACGGCGACGACGAGCGCCGCGAGTCCTGCGCGCCGGTTTCGATCCGCGGTCCCGACGAACACCTCGCGGCCGAGGAAGTAGACCGGAACGACGGTCAGGACGGTGACGAGACCGGGCAGGAAACGGGTCAGCGTCAGCGGGCCGACGCCGAACCCGTCGCGGATGAACGCGACGAGGTAGAAGGCCAGCGGCGGGTAGCCGAACGGAATTCCGTTCGGCGTGTAGTGCGGGACCCGTGCCGGGAGGCGGTAGCCGTGAGCGCGAATCGCGTCGGCCATCGCGAGATACAGTCCGCCGCCCTCGGCGGGGTACGGATGGGTCAGCAGGTACGCCGCGAAAACGATGAGGCTGGCGAGGAGGGGCGGGACGAGCCACACGAGCGTGGCCGTGGAGGGGCGGCTTCGAGACACATTCCGCAACTCGACCTGCTCCGTAATTATTCTGTCCCGGAACCAGTGAAAGAAGAGTGAAAAATTCAGCGGACGGTGAGTTCACTCGCGCTTCAGCGTTATCGCCGCACCCTACCACGACGACCTTTTACGACGGTCACGAGGTCGCTCCGCTCCCTCGTTCCCTGTAAAAGCTCGATCAAAAGGACTTCCTCGTTCCCTCCGAGGTGTCCCACCTCGACGGTCACGCGTCGCCCGCGAATCGGGGATTCGCGTCGATTACTCGCGCTTCAGCGTGATTGCCGCACCCTGTCCGAAGCCGACACAGAGCGTGGCGAGTCCCTTCTTCGCGTCGCGCTTTTTCATCTCGTGGACGAGCGTCACGGGGAGGCGCGCGCCGGAAGCACCGAGCGGGTGGCCGATGGCGATTGCGCCGCCGTTGACGTTGAACTTGTCGTCCGGAACGCCGAGTTCGCGCTGGCTGTACAGCGTCTGACTGGCGAAGGCCTCGTTCAGTTCCACGAGGTCGAACTCGTCGATGCTCTCGCCGGTGCGCTCCAGCAGGCCCTTCGTGGCCGGAACGGGGCCGATTCCCATCACGGTTGGGTCCACGCCCGCGACGTTGTTGTCGCCGACGGTGGCCATGATTTCGAGGTCGTGTTCGTCCGCGAACGCCTTGCTGGTGACGAGAAGGGCGGAAGCGCCGTCGGAAATCTGGGAGGCGTTGCCCGGCGTCACGGTGCCGTCTGCCTTGAACACGCTCGGGAGGCCCTGCAGGGCTTCCATGCTGGTGCCGCGTCGGATTCCTTCGTCTTCCTCGACCAGTCCGTCCTCTGTTTCGATGGGGACGATTTCGTCGTCGAAGCGGCCGGAGTCGGTCGCTTCGGCGGCACGCTGCTGGCTTCGGAGCGCGTACTCGTCCTGTTCCTCGCGGGACACCTCGTACACCTCGGCGACTTTCTCGCCGGTCATCCCCATTTGAAGTGTGGGGAGGTTGTACTTCTCGGCCATCTCCGGGTGGATGCCCCGCCCCTCGTACCCGCCGCTCATGGGCACGCGGGACATGTTCTCGACGCCCCCGGCGATGATGGCTTGGCGCTGGCCCGCCCGAATCGCGTCGCTCGCGCTGATGAGCGCCTGCATGGAGGACGCACACCATCGGTTGATGCTCGTCGCCGGGACGCCCTCGCCGAGGTCCGAGAGGAGCGCGATGACGCGGGCGACGTTGTTGTCCTGTTCGCCGCGTTGCTGGGCGACGCCCCACATGAGGTCGTCGATGTCGTCTCCGGTCAACCCTGTCTCGGAGAGGATCGTGTTGACGAGCGGGATCGAGAGGTCTTCGCTTCGAACGTCGGCGAAGACGCCACCTTCCTTGCCCTGTGGCGTTCGAATCGCCTTCACGATGACTGGTGTGGTATCGCTATCCATGATTGATGATTCTCGCTCTACGTCCTTAAGTGGGGGTAGAACGCGAAGTAAATGAAGAACAGTTTGAAAGTTTATTGACAACCGATGGGGCTTCAGAAACTATTTGTCCGGACCCATACCATATCGTCGGTAACTTCAGACGATGCAAGGTTCCGACACCGCCCAGAAACGTACTCGCCCGCTCACGTCGAGCGACGAATCGAGCCTCCTCCAGCGACTCACCGAGCCGGTCCCTCTCGTCGTCCTCATCACCGTCGTCGGGCTTGCCCTCCGCCTCGTGAGCCTCGGCGCGCGTGTCGCCCATCAGGACGAAGCGAGGGTTGCGTACTGGATTTACACGTACTCGCAGAACGGCGTCTGGTACTATCGACACATCATCCACGGCCCGTTCCTGATGCAAGTGAACTCCATCGTGTTCTCGCTGTTCGGTGCGAACGACTTCACCATGCGGTTCGTCGTCGCTCTCCTGGGTGGACTGCTCCCGCTCGCCGCGCTCCTCTTCCGGGAGCGACTCAGGCCCTCCGAAACGGTCGCACTCGCCTTCCTCTTCGCTGCGAACCCCGTTCTGCTCTACTACTCGCGGTTCATGCGGAACGACGTGATCCTCGGGGTCGCGATGGTGTTCGCGCTCGGCTTCCTCGTCCGCTACTTCGACACCCACCGCCTGTCGTACTTCTTCGCGGCCGTGGCCTGTTTCGCGCTCGGCTTCACGATGAAGGAAAACGCCCTGCTGTACGTGGCCTGCTGGGTCGGCGCGGGCGTCCTGCTGTACGACCACCGACTCATGCTCAAGCGCGTCGGCAACGAGGGAATCGGGGCGGCCGTTCCGCGGCGCTATCGAATCGGCGCGGTTCGACTGATGGAAGGGGACCGGTCGGTCATGAACTCGGTTCTCAAGGCGCTCGGGGTCGGCCTCGCCGCCGTCATCGAGTTCCTGATCATCTTCATCTACTTCTACGCGCCGCGTTCGCAGAGCCAGCCAGGTCCCGGCCTCTGGAAGTCCCTTTCGCACCCGGAAATGATTCCGAAGGTGCTCGTCGCCGCGACGGTGACGGTCGGAAACAACTTCATCGGGTGGCAGGGACACGCCGACCACGCCTATCTCCCCTACCTCGAACACCTCCTCACGACGCTGAAAGTCGGCGCGTTGGCGCTCTGTATTCTCGCGGTCGTGGGGTTCGTCCTCGACCGCTATTCGGGTGACCGCCCCCGTGACGTCGTCGCGTTCGGCTTCTACTGGGGCGTCGCCAGCATCCTCGGCTACCCGCTCGTGATGGACATCAAGGCCGGATGGGCCGCCGTTCACGCCATCATCCCGCTCGCGTTCCCGGCGGCCGTCGGCCTCGCGCTGGTCTTCCGCTGGGGATGGGAAGCGTACGAGGACCACGACGACGTGAGCCTCGCGGCCGCCGCCGTCCTGCTGTTGCTCGTCGTCGCTTCCGCCGGAACGACGGCATACAGCACGACCTACCAGCATCCACAGGACCCCGATAACCAGTTCGTCCAGTACGCACAGTCCTCTTCGACACACTCGAAGCCGCTCCTTCATACCCTCGAACGCATCTCACGCGAAAACGAGGGAACGGACGTGCTGTTCTACGGGAGTAAGTTCTACTCGTCGAACGAGGCTGCGGACGACGTGTATCCCGTCGAGAGCGGTGAAGGCGGCGAAGGGTGGTTCGCCCGTCTCCCGCTCAACTGGTACCTCGAATCCGCCGACGCGCAGATGGCCAGCACACAGAACGCCAGCAACTTGCGGGGGGACAAACCGCCCATCGTCATCGCACCGGCCAACGTCTCGACCTGTTCCAGCGAGGACAGCACCGCGGAGGACATCGAGGGCTACATGTCCGGGTACACGCGCTATGAGTTCCAACGGTTCAGTTACAACAGTGGCTGTCACATCAGCACGACGGTCATCTACGTGCAGAACAGCTCTCTGTCGTCGTAACGCCACCGCGCGAGTGTGTAAGTCGACCCTTTACTTTCGGCTCACGAAACGCGTGGCGAGCGGGACGTCTCCGACGCCCTTAAGATTCTGCCGTGATTACCCACGGGAGAATGAACAGTGGGGCGCTGGACGTAATCGAATTCTTGCTCACTGCGCGGATCTACAGCGAGAATAGAGATCTGGACGAAAACGACCTGCCACCGGCGATTCGGCAGGTGTTCTGGCACGATGGAACGATAGAGCGGCCGCTTCGGACGACCATCGAGACGGCGCGCGAAGCGACCGGTCTCGATCAACCGTGGGAAGCGATTTCCGAACTGATGTTTACCGACCGGGATACCTTCTCGGGCGGGCTCGAACTCACTCAACAGGAGATGGCCGAAGAGTGGCTCGTTGACCGCGACGAGGAGCGAGTCGAGCGCAATCCGGCGCTCGCCTACGCCCTCGAAGACCGGGATGGCGTGGACGTTACCTACGACGAGGTGCGCGAGGCGAACCGTCCCGTGCAGTCCGACCGGGCGTGGATAGACAGCCTCCTCGAAGAGCACTTCGACGAGGACGAAGACGAGGACGGCGAAAGCATGCTCGACCTCGTGGACGTCTACGCACCCGAGGAAGTCGAACTGACGCTGGACGACCTCGTGCTCACGGCGGACCAGGAGGCCGAGATTCACAAAATCGTGAAGGCCATCGAACACCGCGAGTATCTCGCCCAAATCGGGCTTCGAGAAATCGGGAAACTCCTGTTCGTCGGGCCGCCGGGGACGGCGAAAACCTCGACGGCACGGGCGTTGGGATACGACTTGGACCTGCCGTTCGTGGAGGTCAAACTGTCGATGATAACCAGCCAGTATCTCGGCGAGACGGCGAAGAACGTCGAGAAGGTGTTCGAGGTGGCGAAACGGCTCTCGCCGTGTATCCTCTTCATGGACGAGTTCGACTTCGTCGCCAAAACGCGGCGAAGCGACGAGCACGCGGCGATCAAGCGCGCCGTCAACACCCTCCTGAAGAGCATCGACAACATCTCGCTCATCGAGGACGACGTGTTGCTCATCGGCGCGACGAACCACCCCGACCAACTCGACGCGGCGGCGTGGCGGCGGTTCGACGACATCCTGAACTTCCCGAAACCCGACGAGGGAATGCGGGCGGACATCCTCCGGGTCATCACCCGACGGATGAAAATCTCGGATTTCAACCCCGAGGAAATCGCGGAGTTGACCGAAGGGCTGACGGGAAGCGACCTGCGACTCGTCCTCCGCGAGGCCGTACTGGAGGCGTTGACCGAGGAGCGCACGGAACTCACGCAGGAAGACCTCCACTACGCGATTCAGGACTTCGAGGAGCGTGACCACCTGAAGGACATGGACATGATCGACGGCGACCACGACGCGCTCGTCGCGGGCGGGGACATCAGCGGTCACTCACACGACCACTGACCGATGGAAGTCACCCTCCTCGGCACCGGCGACACGACGGGGACGCCGACGGCTGGCTGTGACTGTGACACCTGTCTGGCGGCCCGCGAACGCGACGTCGAACGCTCGCGTTTTTCGGTTCACGTCCGCAACGAGGAGACCGACGAGTGCCTGCTCATCGACGCGAGTCCCGACTTTCGCTCGCAGTTTCTTACCCACGACGTGCCGCTTCCGGACGAACTGCTGGTCACGCACATCCACTTCGACCACCTCGACGGGTTGGGGAACGCCTACCGACTGTTCGACGCCCTGCCCGTCCACGCGACGAACGAGACGGACCCGGAGACCGGCGAGAGCGTCGCGGAGACGATTCGGGACAAGTTCGACTACCTCCAACAAATCACGGTTCACGACCACGAACCGCTCTCGTCGTTCTCGGCGTGCGGGTTCGACGTGACGTTCGTCCCCGTCGAACACCCGCCGCTGCTCTGTTACGGTGTCGTCGTGGAGGGGGACGGGTCCAAACTCGCGCTCACCGGCGATACGGGGTATGCGATTCCACAGGCGTCCCGCGAGGCCCTCTCGAACGCCGACCTGTTTCTGGCCGACGCCATCGTTCCGGCGTCGCTCTGTGAGTACCACCCGGCGGGAGGCCGCCACCATACCGACGACGGCGTTCCGCGCACGTTCGGCTACAAACACATGACGCGAGAAGGAGCGCTCTCGATGGCGGACGAACTCGGCGCGGAAGAGACGCGACTGGTGCACGTCTCGCACTTCTATCCCGAAGAAGAGGCGTTCGAAGAGCCGCTAGCGATGGACGGCGAGCAGTACCGAATCTGAACTCTATTCCTCTTTCCGGATCAACAACGCGGCGGTGACGAGCAGTCCGGCGATGCCCACGGCGACGCCGAATCCGGGCATCGACGTGTCCGAATCGGCCGTCGTCCCGGAACTGAGGTTCGCGTTGCCGCCGTTATCCCCGTCGCTGTCCTGTACGCCCCCGGAATCGTTCGATGCGGTCGTCGTGTTGTTCGGCTTCTGGCCATCGGCCCAACCGTGGATGGAGTTGAGATAGGCGTTACACTGCTTCATCGACTGCGGGTCGTAGTTGTCGGCGGCACCTTTGAGTTGGTAGCTGCCGGTCGCGTTCTGATCGGCGATTGTCGGACCGTTCGATTCGTCACCCGTTCCGATACGCTCCACGTCGTAGACGAGCCACGGCGTGTAGAACTCCCACTTGACGGTGCCGTTCGGCGACACTTGCATCACGCGCTCGTGCTTCGAGTCGCCGAGGAGGGTGTCCCCGTTCGGCAGGCGGTCGGCGTCGCGGGGCCACGAGAGGTCGTCGCCCTTCCCGAGCGACCACGTTCGGTTCCAGTTGTCGCCCTCCTTCTGGTATTCGACCATGCGGTTGTTGTCGGAGTCGGCGACGAGCATCGTCGGTTTGCCGTCCTCGCTCTCCAAGTAATCGGGGTTGTGTTGTTTGTTGAGGATGCTGGTGTTCCCGGGTTCCCCGAGTTTCATGTCGATCTTATTCGTGGAACGGTTGATGACGATGGCTTGGTCGAAGTTGCGCGGCGAGACGAGATACTCGCCCTCGCCGATCTTCTGCACGTTGTTGACGTGCGTCCAGTCGTGGGTGTAGTTGTGGTAGCCGGTCTTGGCCGTGTCCTTGGGGTAGTGGTCCCGGAAGTACCAGCGCCAAACGACCTTGTCCTTCTTTAAATCGTAGACGAAGACGCTGTCGTCGTTGCGCTTTGCCCCGTCCTTGTAGTTGCGCAGGTTGGCGACCAGCAGTTGCGTGCCGTTGTTGATGAGGTCGACGTCGTGGGTGTCCTCGATGTCGAGGGTCTGACTCCAGACGTGCTTCTGGGTTCGCGGGTTGAACTCGTACACGACCGTTTTGCCGTTCTTCGTCCCCGTGACGAACAGGTTACCGTTCGGCATCGGGTCCACGTCATACCCCCAGACCATACCGTGGTCGCCGGTGTGATGGACCCACTTCACCGTTCCGTTCGGGCCGATGGCGACGAGTTTCGCGTCGCGTTTCTGCCCGCCGTCGACCCACGAATAGCCCTGTACCGCGACGACCGTCGTCCCGTTCACGGACTGCGTGATGGTACCCGTACAGGGATTGGAAGCAACGCTTCCCTGGTCGTCCGATTGGGCAACCAACGTCGGGGTGAACAGGGAGAGACAACACAAGAGTATCGCGCCGACGGCCAACGACTGCCGCCGGGAGAGCGTCTGCATACAACCCCATTCTTGATCCCGGTTCTTGTATGTTCACACTTCACGTCCGTCACTCGACACCTTGTTTTCACACCTAAGCTATCCGAATCTGTCGAGTCCGGACTGCCGACGCGTTCGTCCTGTCGGGTCCGCGACCCACGGTGTCCGATCGTCTCGCTCCGCCTCCCAATCGACCGTTGGCGGGTTGGCGGGGTCGTAACCCGGACACTCCGGCCCGCAATTCGCCGGATTGACCACCCGATCCTTCCAGCCACAGTACGGAACCCCGCCCGAGTGCGATTCGACCGCCGCACACCCTGGCAAGTCGTAACTCCGCCACCCCTTACCGTACGCCCGCTCCGCCATCCGCCTTCGGCGTTTTGCCTTCGCCGCGGCGCTCGCCACGCGAACGTCGGTTCGCCCGACGTGCGTATCGATCAGTTCGGTTCCCGCTCCTTCGCTGTCGAGAGGTGTCGGCTCTCGAATCACCTCCACCCTCGCCGCTTCGGCGTCGAACCGCCAGACGCCCACCGCCTCCGGAATTCTATTCAGATGCGCGCCGGTGACGTAACTCTCGGTCGCAAGGATCACCTCGTCCACCAGTCCCAGACTCACGTCCTTCCGGAGTTGGGTTTCGAGGTCGCCGGGCGCGGCGAGGTCGGGTTTGTTCTCGATGCCGATCAACCGCCCGAACCAGTCGGGATACCGCGCCACCTGTCGGACGTACTCCCGGCCGCCCCGTCGATCGCGCTCGAAAAAGCCGATTTCGACCGCCCGCTCGACCATCTCGCGGGCGTATTCCGGCGACGTGTCGAACGCGTTCCGCCAATAGCACGCCTCGCCGACACCCACGTCGCTCTCGATAGCGGCGGCGGGAATCCGCTCGCTCGTGAGTTCCGTCCGCGCCGCGAACTCCGGGCCGGGTTCGACGCACAGCACGTCGATAACCCGATTCGACGGCGCGTGGACACCGGCACCGATCTGCCGGGCGATGATCCGCTCCGTCGTCGCTTCGAGGTGCGTGCATAGTTTCAGTTCGAACGGGAACTCTCGCACATGATTGGGGTGGGGCTGTGAGCTGAAAAATACCTCGGACGAACCCGTTCACGATGAAAGAATTCCGATTTTGGTTCCACTACGACAACGACTTCCGAGCCGCGAACACCACGACCGCTCGAGGGAATCGTTCTTTTTCTTCGATTTCAGTAGCCGAACCGCATGAGGACCGCCCCGCACCGCGACCGCCTCGGGACGACGTGGTACGGTTTTCACGCAACTCAGTTGCTGAAATCACAATAGAACCAACCACTTCTCGGAACGCGTAACGACGGGATTGCGTTCGGAGTAACGGTAACAGTATCCTCGATTCACATCCGACGGTACATCCCACGCGAGGCGGGCGCAGTGTACTCGAAGCCGAACCGCTCGTAAAAGCCCTCCACGTCGGCCATGAGGTTGACGTAGGCTCTTTCCGGCGCGTTCTCCTCCAGGTACTCCATCAACCGTTCCATCATCCGGGACCCAAGCCCCTGCCGTTGGTGGTCGGGGTGGACGGCCATGTCGCCGATTTGGTACACCATCCCGCCGTCGCCGAGGATGCGGGCCATCCCGACCGTTTCACCCGTTTCGTCCACGGTTATCACGCCGAAAATCGTGTTCGGGAGCCCCTGCTCGACGGCGTCCCTGCTCCGGGCGGACATTCCGGCGGCGTCGCGGAGGGCGACGAACTCGTCGACCGTCGGCAACTCGTCGCGGACTTCGTAGGACATGAAAAAAGGTTGTTTCGGCCGTCGTTAGTTCTACCCATCGCGGCCGAGTCCGTCGATAGTTCTCCGACCGATCAGACCGCCAGTTCTTCCGCGACCGTCTCCACGCCCAGCAGGTCCGGGTCGAGGATGAGGTCGGCCTGACTACGGGCGAACTCCGGGATGGAGTTCTCGTCGTAGACGACGACGCGAACCTCGGGGTTCAGGTCCTTTGCGACCGCGATTGAGGTGGCCTGCCCGACGTCCATGAGGACGAACAGGTCGGCGTCGGTGATGGCGGCGTCCTCCAGCGCGGGGCGGGAGGCGACGCCGCCGATGGTCGTCAGTTCGACGCCCTCGGATTCGAGGGCGCGACCGAGTCCGTCTTCGTCGGAACCTGCGATGACTGCACGCATCACTCGTATTCGATGGTCGCCGGGGGCTTATGTGTCACGTCGTAAACGACGCGGGCGACGTTTTCATTCTGGCCCGTGATACGCGACTGGATCCGCTGGAGGGTCTCCCAGTCGAGTTCCTGTGCCCGGGCGGTCATGCCGTCGCGCGATTCGACCGAGCGGACCGCCACGATCCAGCCGTGGACGCGGTTGTCGCCTTTGACGCCGGTAGCCTTGCCGACGACCGCGGCGAACGCTTGCCACGGGTCGTACTCCTCCAGTTCCTCCTCGACGACGTGACACGCCTCGCGGGCGACTTGGGCCTTCTCGGGCGTGACTTCGCCGACGACGCGGACGGCGAGTCCGGGGCCGGGGAACGGCATGCGCTCGGCGATGATTTCCTCCATGCCGAGTGCGCGAGCGACCTCGCGTACCTCGTCCTTGTAGAGGTCGCGGACGGGTTCGACGATGCCGTCGAAGTCCACCACGTCCGGCAGTCCGCCGACGTTGTGGTGGGACTTGATGCCGCCCTCGCTCTCGATCCGGTCGGGGTAGATCGTCCCCTGCACGAGGTAGTCCGCGTCCGTGACGCGCGCTTCGCGCTCGAACTCGCGGATGAACTGCTCGCCGATGACCTCCCGCTTTTCTTCGGGGTCGATGACGCCCGAGAGCGCGTCGAAGAAGCGCTCCTCGGCTTCCACGACTTCCAGCGAACTCATGTACGAGAACGTCTTTCGTATCTGGTCCGTCTCGCCCTTGCGCATCAGGCCGGTATCGACGTACACCGGCGTGAGTTGGTCGCCGATGGCCTTGTACGCCAGTCCGGCGGCGACGGACGAATCCACGCCGCCAGACAGCGCGATGATGGCGTGTGAATCGCCGACAGTTTCTCGAATCTCCGCAACCGCTTCCTCGATGAATTTTCCAGTGTCTACCATTAAGCTTCGACCTCCTCTCGTTTCTCCGCCTCGTCAAGCACGGCGTCCAGCAGGCTGACGAACGGTGGGCTGGCGCGGTCCGGTCGGGAACGGAACTCGGGGTGGAACTGCGTCCCGAAGAAGTACGGGTGGTCCTCCAGTTCGAGGATTTCCATCCGGTTTCCGGCGCGACCGGAGAACACGAGGTCCTCGCCTTCGAAGTCCTCGAAGTACTCGGGATTCACCTCGTAGCGGTGGCGGTGGCGCTCCGTGCAGCTCGTGCCGCCGTACACCCGCTCCGCGAGCGTTCCGGTCTCGATCTCTGTTTCGTGTGCACCCAGCCGCATCGTGCCGCCCATGTCCTCGATTTCGTACTGTTCGGGCAGGATGTCGATGACGGGGTGTGGCGTGTCAGCATCGAGTTCGGCGGAGTTCGCGTCGGTCAGACCGAGGACGTTCCGGGCGTACTCCACGACGGCCATCTGGAAGCCCAGACAGAGGCCGAGGAACGGGATGTCGTGTTCGCGGGCGTAGCGGATGGCTTCGATCTTACCTTCCGTCCCACGGCTGCCGAACCCGCCGGGGACGACGATGCCGTCGGCCTGCTTGAGTCGCTCCTCGTGGTCGTCGTCCATCTCGTCGGAATCGACCCAGAGGACGTTCACGTCGACGTTCTTCTCCAGTCCGGCGTGTTTGAGCGCCTCGTGGATGGACATGTAGGCGTCTTCGAGCGCGTACTTCCCGACGAGAGCGATATCGACTTCGCCCTCGGTTTCCTGCGTGACGAGTTCGCGCCAGGCGGTGCTCCGTTCGTCGCTCGGCATCGCCTCGTCGGTCAGGTCGAGTTGCCCCATGACGTAGTCGTCCAGCCCCTCTTCCTCCACGACGAGCGGAACGTGGTAGATGTCCTCCACGTCCGGGTTCGAAAACACGGCGTCGGTCGGGACGTCGCAGAACAGCGCGATCTTCTCCTTCGTCTCGGGTTGCAGACCGTCGCTACAGCGCCCGACGAGTACGTCGGGTTGCAGACCGATGGAACGCAGTTCTTTCACGCTGTGCTGGGTCGGCTTCGTCTTCTGCTCGCCGTTCTTCGAGTGCGGAACGAGCGTGACGTGGGTCAACAGGAAATCCTCCTCGTCCTGTTCCGTGGCGAATTGGCGGAGCGCTTCGAGGAACGGCATGCTCTCGATGTCGCCCACGGTGCCACCGACTTCGACGAGACACACGTCGTGGCCTTCGGCGGCCTCACGAATCCGGCGCTTGATCTCGTCCGTGATGTGCGGAATGATCTGGACGGTCTTACCGAGGTAGTCACCGGCGCGCTCCTTCTCGATGACGTACTGGTAGGCCTTCCCGGTCGTGATGTTGTGGTCGAAGGTCATGTCGATGTCGAGGAAACGCTCGTAGTTGCCCAAATCGAGGTCTACCTCGCCACCGTCCTTCAGTACGTACACTTCTCCATGCTGATAGGGATTCATCGTCCCCGCGTCCACGTTGAGATACGGGTCGATCTTCACGGCAGTCACGTCGAACCCGGCGTTTGCGAGCAGTCGCCCAGTGCTCGCGGCGGTAATGCCTTTGCCAAGTCCGGACATGACGCCCCCTGTGACGAAAATGAACTTCTTCCCCATCTCGGGGTCGTAGTCTGTCTCGGGGTCAGTCGGCATACTGAGTTTCTGCGAGCGGTCTTGAAAATCGTTTCGGAGGCGTCCTGCTTCGCCAGAAGATGGCATATGTTGGATACATCAGAGTTCGACCGTGAGATGAATTCGAGGAACTGAACGGAGGATGATTTCGACGTCAATAGCGTGAAAACCGGAACCTTTTGCGTGAGAAGCGCCAAGGCCGGAGTGTGACTGACGCCGAGAAACTGACGACAGGGTGCCCGCCGGTGGACGACTTGCTCGGAGGCGGATTGGAGCGCGGAACCGTCACGCAGGTGTACGGCCCGCCCGCCGCCGGGAAGACGAACGTCGCGCTGGGGGCCGCGGTGGAGACCGCGCGGAACGGCGGCACCGTGATCTACATCGATACCGAAGGACTGTCCATCGACCGGTTCGAGCAGATCGCGGGCGCACGGGCGGACGACGTGGACGAAGTCGCGTCCCGAATCGTCATCAAGGAAGCGCTCGATTTCGGGGAGCAAGAAGAGGCCGTCAAGGACGTCTCGGAGTTCGCCGAGCGCGCCGACCTCGTCGTCCTCGACAGCGCGACCGGGTTCTACCGCCTCGAACGCGGCGACGACCGGGAGGGTGGCGAGGCACTCCGAGGGGTCGCCCGCCAAGTGACACATCTCCTCTCGCTCGCACGCAAACACGACATCGCGGTGTTGCTGACGAATCAGGTGTACACCGACCCGGATTCCGACGGAACGCGCCCGCTCGGCGGGCACACGCTCGAACACTGGACGGGTATCGTGCTTCGAGTGGACCGCTTCCGCGGCGGCAACCGCCGGGCGACGCTCGAAAAGCATCGGTCGAAACCGGCCGGGGGGCGAACCCAATTCCGAATCACGGATTCCGGACTCGAAGGGCCACAAGAGAGCGTTTGAGAATCGCTCCGATCGAGGGTAATTCCGGAGCAGTCGAAAAACGGGAGAATCGTGGTTCGCGGCCGCGTCGGGTTTTCGTCGGCCGTCTACAGTTCGTTGAGTTTCCGGAGCAACTGCCCTTCGTACTCGCGGTCGCTCTGGACGCCTTTGAGTTCGAGGACGTTACGCTCCAAGGTGTCTCGGGCGACGTTGAACGCCTGTTCGGCCCCGTAGCCCTCGCCGGACCCGGCGACCTGACCGCGGTTGGTGCGGAGGCGAATCTTACACTGAACGAGCGGCGTGCCGCGGAGTTTCTCCTTGTGCTCGTGGAACCTCACGTGCGCGTGGCGCACCTGCATGTCCTGGTACTTGTCGGTGATCCCCTCGACGCTCTCTCGGATGGCCTGCCGGGTGATGGTGTCGAGGAGGTCGATGTTCGTGATCTGCACGTCCATGTGATCCTCCTCCGTGTAAGTGAGCGCACGGAGCACGTCGGTCTTCGTGAGGACGCCACCGACGACGCGGTCGTCCTCCTCGGACGTGACGACGAGTCCCGCGTAGTTCTTCTCGAACATGCGTTCGACTGCCGTCTGCACGGAATCGCCGAGCGAAATCGTCACGACGGGGCTGTTCATCACGTCGTACACGGGAAGGTCGAGCATACGGTCGCTGTCCCCCATCCGCTCGCCGCGCGTGGGCTTGTCCATGTTACGGGTGACGAAGTCCACGATGTCGTGGGTCGTGACCATACCCGTCAGGAAGCCGTTCTCGTTCACGACGGGGAGGCGGGAGATGCTGTGCTCGCGCATGAGATTGATGACGCGTCCGAGCGTGGCATCCTCCGGGATCGTGACGGGGTTTTCGGTGTAAATCTGCTGGACCGTCAGGGCGTCCAAGTTTTCGAGGACGCCTTCGAGTATGATGTCCTCGTCGATGATTCCCCAGAGCGTGCCATCCTCGAAGACAGGTGCGACCTTCGACCCGCCTTCGACGAGGGCGCGGGCGACGTCGCGCACGTCGTCGTCTCGGTTCACTTTCGGTGCCGGTTTCGTGAGTGTCGCTACTTTGGTTTGGTCCTCAATATGTGACTGCAGGAGTTGCTTTTGCGTGATGACACCGCTGTACTTGCCGGCTTCGGTGACCACGATTCCCTTTGGGTTCTCCTCTTCGAATATCGAGCGGGCCTTCCCTAGTCGCTCTTCCGCTTCGATTTCGAAGTAATCTGTGGTCGCAATGTCAGAGATATCCATCGGCGTTTTGAATGACGCGTCCATCGGTCTTGAACTTTGTCGCGGAGAAGGCATGTTAGCGGGGTTTTTCCCGGTTGGAAACCTAGGTTTCCGACGTGTTTCCCGACATCGGCGCGGTGTTCGGTCCCTACACCTATCTGGTCAGTGAAATTCTGTTCGGATCGGTCGCGTTGTGGCTGCTCGTTCGAGCGGAGGCGCTCCCGCGTGCCGCGAAAACCCTCCTCGTGATTTATCCCATCGGGTTCGTGTGGGATTGGTACACCCTGACGATCGGTGTGTTCGCGATTCCACTCCGTACAGGGGTCGAACTACTCGGCATTCCGCTCGAAGAACACATCTTCATCGTCGTCGTCCCGGCCCTCGTCCTCGGAATACACGAGAACCTGCTCCGGCGGTGAAACGGGGTGAAAAAGTCCGTGTAACGGGTCATTACCGCCAGACGGCGACGGGGTACAATTTATCTGAAGTTTTTGGTAACCACTCGTTTACGGCTGGTAAATGGTGAATAACAAAGAACAAACCCGGCAATGTTCGAATCCATGCTGGGTTACGAGCAAGGGGTGGCGTAGTAATGAGCACAATCGGTGACTCCTCAGGCACAGGAGACAACAACACGGACAACCAACCAAGTGAATCGGACTCGACTGTCGCCGAGCAGGTCTCGGATATCCTCGACTCGAATCGCTCGCACGAGGAACGAGCAACACCGCTCTCCCGCGATATGGTTTTTGACGTGCTGAAAAACCAACGGCGACGGTACGCGCTCCACTATCTGAAACAGGCCGACGAAACCGTGCAGTTGAGCGACCTTGCGGAACAGGTCGCCGCGTGGGAGAACGACACCACGGTCGGCGCGATCTCGGCGGCGGAGCGAAAACGGGTCTACACCGCACTCTACCAGTCCCACCTCCCGAAATTGGACGACGCAGGAATCGTAGATTACAACCAAAACAGGGGTATCGTCGAGCTCTCCACTGCGGCGGAACAACTCGACCCATATCTCGAAACGAATACCAGAGACGACATCTCGTGGTGCAAGCGATATCTCGGAATCGCGGCCGCCGGATTCGCACTGCTTACCGCGGCGTGGCTCCAGGTCCCGCCGCTCGCGGGAGTCACTGATATCGGACTCGCACTGTTCGTCGTCGTCGCGTTCACCATCGTCGCCATAGCACACACCTACGACGCACGGAACGCACCGTCAACCGGCGAACAGGCACCCGAAGTCTCCGACGAGTAATTCGGATTCGGCTTTCAGACCATCGATATCCGGAGCCACGGGGGTGTGGTTCACCGATGTGATGGCTCAGAATGGGGGGTTCTTCTCACCCATCTCTCGAATCGACCGTTACCGGACGGTAGACCCTCCGTGAGCCGATTTTCTGATTTCTCGGTTGTGAGCGGTTGCACGAAGCACGGACCGATCGACGAGGAAAAACCAGTAAACTGTT
Source organism: Haladaptatus sp. AB643 (assembly GCF_024136975.1). NCBI lineage: Archaea > Methanobacteriati > Methanobacteriota > Halobacteria > Halobacteriales > Haladaptataceae > Haladaptatus > Haladaptatus sp. AB643. The sequence continues at coordinate 783,576 of NZ_JAMYJW010000001.1, read as the reverse complement.
ATTAACAGACATATTGTAGTCCGCTATCTCGTTCGGACGAAGTGGCTACTCGAAATCCGCTCATTCTACGGGTTTCCTAACCGAACGATCCGAGACGTTGACTGTACCGATGTGCTGATAGTACTCGAATAGTATCCATCCACGATCATCAGAAACCGCCTGTTCGTGGTCAGTGTGAGCGTTCCGATCCGTCCGGAACTCCCGTACGGCATCGCCCTCCCCGGCACGATTCGTTTTCGCCGGAAGCGATTATTCCGTCACCCGTTTTTCACCCGTGAAGTCGCGGAAACGCGACTTTGACCGTCCCCTCCGTCCGATAGAAGTAACTCCGCAAGACGAGATACGCCGGACGAACCAACAGGGCGTCGCTGTAACGGGCAGGCGCTTGGAACACATACCTGCCCGCTTCGGGCTATCGGAGTATGTCCCGACCGATTTTCCGAAAGAAAAGCGTACCGCTCGGCAATCGTCCCCGGAAACGCGTTCAGCGTGTGTCGAACCGATCAGCACGAAGGCGATACTGGGTTCGATTGCTGCGGTGGCCCCCCTCTACGACCATCGTCCCGCCGCGTCGAACTCGTGTCGAGTGCTCGTTTCCGTCTGTTCGAGCGGATGGAGTCGAGTGGCTACTGCTCCGCCGTGTCTCGGTTGTGTCTGTGGATCGTGATCAGCACAAAGGCGGTGACTCCCAGCACGAAGTAGAGGAACGCCGCAATCACGACGTCGATTATCGTCGCGAACCAGATGAGGTACCCACCGATGAGCAACGCGAGGATGTACTTTTGTCGTCGCTCGATTCGGTCGAGTTGGGTCTGGTGGGGGGATTCGTCCATACTGGATCGTGATCGAACGAAACTATATATTTACTCTTCGGACGTTTTGTGGTTCGGCTGAACTCTCTCCATCCGACCCTGATCCATCGCCGTCGAAGGTCGAGAAACGTCACCTCTTTTGATTGGGATTGGACGCGTAAAATAGGATAGTCAGCGTGACTCCCATCGTGACGGCCTTGAGGGTTTCAAGTTCACCGAACAGTATGCTAACGAGTAGGTAAGACAAAGTGGATACGGCCCCAATGAGGGCAGCGTATCCACCACGCGATAGATTTCGCGTCCACTCGTCGAGACGATGGTAGAAGTGGTGCACGTTTCTCATAAGCTACATTTCGGTCGGTGATGCATCAGTGTTCTTCTGTTCTTGCGTACTCTCTTTGCATCGTTTTCAACTCCCGATGAACGGAACGGCATCCACCGGAAGCAGTCTCCTGAGAAAATTTGAGCGGGTTGGCCAGATTTGAACCACGGTCGTTTCGCTGCGCTCCACTCCCTGATTCAAATCTGCCAAACGAGTATTTTCCGCGCTACCGCGACTCGCTTCGCTCGTCGGTTAGTAGCGCGGAAAAGTATGGGTTTGGGCAGATTTGAACTGCCGGCCTCCTCCATGTCAAGGAGGTGTCATAACCAACTAGACCACAAACCCAGTCGGCCTCTGTCTGAACGCATTCATCAGTTACCCGCAAGGGTAATTGAACCTTTCGAAACGCGCCGCCCTGTCACGGTTTTATTCGTGAACGTACCGCACGACAGCTTTAAGTTGATGTACGTATGTGTTCATTGTAACCCAAAGAAGTTCATTGGTGTTCACTATGCAGGATTACATCGAACTCGTTACGGACGGTCAGGATTTGACACTCACCCAAGCACGGGAGGCGGCTACGGCCGTCTTCGACGGGGCCACGGAGGCCCAGATCGGTGCGTTGCTCACCGGGTTGCGCGCCAAGGGCGAGACCGAGGCCGAAATCGCTGGCTTCGCGCAGGGAATGCGCGGAGCGGCCCGGACGATTTCCCCCGACCGGACGCCGCTCGTTGACACCTGCGGAACGGGGGGCGACGACTACAACACCATCAACGTCTCGACGACGTCCGCCATCGTCGCCAGCGGTGCGGGGGTTCCGGTGGCGAAACACGGCAACTACTCCGTTTCCTCCTCCTCCGGCAGCGCCGACGTACTCGACGAAGTCGGTGTCGTCATCGACTCCGAACCGCCCGCCGTCGAGCAGGCCATCGAAGAGCAGGGGATCGGGTTCATGCTCGCGCCGGTGTTCCACCCGGCGATGAAGGCCGTCATCGGGCCACGCAAGGAACTCGGCATGCGAACCGTGTTCAACGTCCTCGGGCCGCTGACGAACCCCGCTGGAGCGGACGCGCAGGTCGTCGGCGTCTACGACCCCGACCTCGTTCCCGTCCTCGCCCGTGCGCTCTCGCACATGGACGTGGATCACGCGCTCGTCGTTCACGGTTCCGGCATGGACGAAATCGCGATCCACGACGAGACGACGGTCGCCGAAGTCGAGAACGGAAGCATCGAGGAGTACACGCTCTCGCCCACCGACCTCGGCGTGGAACAGCACGACGTGTCCGCCGTCGCCGGTGGCACGCCGACCGAGAACGCCCGCGACCTCCGCGGCATCGTGGAGGGGACCGTGGGCGGCGCGAAGCGCGATATCATACTGGCGAACGCCGGGGCCGCGATCTACGTCTCCGGACGGGCCGACTCGCTCGAAGACGGCGTGGAACAGGCACGACAGGCCATCGATTCGGGAAGCGCGGGCGAGAAACTGGCGGCGATGACGGGGGCGTTGTCGGCATGACTCGCGTAAAGATTTGCGGCCTGACGAACGAGGACGACCTCGCGGCCGCCATCGGCGCCGGAGCCGATGCGATCGGCTTGCTGGTGGACGTCCCGGTCGATTCGCCGCGCGAAATCAGCCCGGACCGGGCCGTCGAACTGGCCCACGAAATACCGCCGTTCGTCTCGACGGTGTTGGTAACGATGCCCGAACGAATCGAGCGAACCGTCGAACTCGCTCAACTCGTGGAACCCGACATCGTACAGGTCCACGACACCAGCGTCGGCGACCTCGCGTACCTCTCGTCGAACATCGACGCGAACGTGATTCCCGTCATCGCTCCCGACACCGACCGGCCCGAGCGATACGACACCGTGGCCGACGGCCTGCTGCTCGACGCGGGTAAGGTCGGCGGCACCGGTGAAACACACGACTGGGACCGGGCACGGGAGCTATCGGACTCACTCTCCTCCCCGGTCCTGCTCGCGGGGGGACTAACGCCCGAGAACGTCGCGGACGCGGTGGAGACGGTCGAACCGTTCGCCGTGGACGTCGCCAGCGGCGTCGAATCGAGCGGCGGGGAAAAGGACCACGACGCCGTCGAATCGTTCGTCAGAAACGCGAAACGTGGTCGACAGGCAATCGCTCATCAATGAATCGAGGGAAGTTCAGCGAGTTGGCGGGGAGTATCGACTGTAACGAAAGCGACGACGGGGACGCCAACGACGGTGCGGTCGTCTACGTCTCGGCGGAACTCGACCTCGACGCGTCCATCGACCCGCTCACGGCGTACTCGACACTCGGTGGTGGGGAGTACGATTACCTCCTCGAAAGCGCCGACAAAGTCGCCTCCAGCGACCCGTACGGCGCGTTCGACGCGGGCACACACGAGGCCGACACCGGCCACCACAGCCGAGCACGCTACTCCTTCGTCGGCTACGACCCCGCGGCGGTGGTGTCCGTCACTCCGGACGAGACCGACGTGCAGGTGCTACGCGAGAAGTGGAATCGTGAACTGAACGCCGACGGCTCCGAGGACGACGACGTGCTCGACAGGCTTCGGACAGCGCTCCCTGACGTCCCGCGTCGCGGGTTTCCGGACGGCGAAGGGTTCTGTGGTGGACTGGTCGGATTCCTCGCGTACAACGCCGTCTACGACCTCTGGTTGGACGAGCAGGGCATCGAACGCCCCGACACGGAGCTACCCGACGCGCAGTTCGTCCTGAGCACGAAGACGCTCGTCTTCGACCACGTCGAGGGGACGCTGTCGCTCGTGTTCACGCCGCTCGTTTCTCCGGACGACGACGTCGACGAACGGTACGACGAGTTGGTGGCGGAACGTGACCGCGTCACCGAGAAACTCGAATCAGCGACCGCACCGTCGTTCGGCGACTACCGTCCGAAAAGCGGGACGGCAGGGCCGCAGGACGAGTACGAGGCCGCGGTGGAGCGGGCCAACGAACACGTCACGGCGGGCGACATCTACCAAGGCGTCATCTCGCGCAAACGAACCGTGGAGGCGGATATCGACCCGCGGGCGCTGTACGCGGCGCTCCGGGACGTGAACCCCTCGCCGTACATGTACCTCCTCGGCTACGACGACCTGAGCATCGTCGGTGCGAGCCCGGAAACGCTGGTTTCGGTGCAGGACGAGGAAATCGTCTCGAACCCCATCGCGGGGACGTGCTCGCGCGGCAACAGCCCGATGGAGGACCGCAGGCTCGCGGGCGAACTCCTCGCCGACGAGAAGGAGCGTTCGGAACACGCCATGCTCGTGGACCTGGCGCGAAACGACGTTCGACGGGTCGCGGAATCCGGCAGCGTGCGCGTCGAGGAGTTCATGAACGTCATCAAGTACAGCCACGTTCAGCACATCGAGAGCACCGTCACGGGAGCGCTCGCCGAAAACCGCGACGCCTTCGACGCGGTGCGGGCGTCGTTCCCGGCGGGGACGCTGACCGGCGCGCCGAAAATCCGCGCGATGGAGATCATCGACGACCTCGAACGGACGACCCGCGGCGTCTACGGCGGCGGGGTCGGGTACATCTCGTGGACCGACGACGCTGACTTCGCCATCGCCATCCGGACGGCGACCATCTCGCACGGAACCACCGACGAAATCACGGTGCAAGCGGGCGCGGGAATCGTCGCCGACAGCGACCCGGCGTCCGAGTACGAGGAGACCGAACAGAAGATGGGCGGCGTGTTGGCCGCGCTGGATCGACTGGAACCGGGAACGGAAGCCGTCGAAATGGAGGCCTCCAAATGACGCGCCTGCTGTTCGTGGACAACTACGACTCGTTCACGTACAACCTCGTGGAGTACGCCGAGGACGCGCTTCGAGCGAACGAAGCGGAGTTCGAAACGACGGTCGTGAAGAACACGGCGTCGCTCGCGGACATCCGCGACTTCGACCCCGACGTCATCGTCATCAGTCCCGGTCCCGGCCACCCGAAAAACGAGCGGGACGTTGGGGTCACGGCGGACGTCCTTCGGGAGTTGTCGCCGGAAATCCCGACCCTCGGCGTCTGTCTCGGGTTGGAGGCGGCGATTTACGAATACGGCGGCGAAATCGGTCGTGCGCCGGAACCGATCCACGGCAAGGCGTTCCCCGTCGAACACGACGGGAAGGGAGTTTTCGAGGGAATCGAGCAGGACTTTCAGGCCGGACGATATCACTCGCTCGTGACGACCGGCGTCCCGGATTGTTTCGAAGTGAGCGCGACGACGACCCACGAGGACACGGAACTCGTGATGGGAATCCGCCATCGGGAATATCCCATCGAATGCGTGCAGTTCCACCCGGAAAGCGTTCTCACGGCGCGTGGTCGGGAACTGATCGGGAACTTCCTCACCCGGGAGGATCGACTAGCGTAAAATCAGAACGTCAGCACGCCCGCCGCGTAGAGCGCGGCGGCGACGAGGACGACGACGATACCGACGCGAAAGAGGATGCTGATCGCGAATCGGATGGCGGCGATGAGGAGGATGACGGCGACGATGGCGACGACGATACCGACGGGCTCGATGGCGAGGGGGAACATGTGCGAAATGACACCCTACCAGTTGGTAAACGTATCGATGGTGTCGGTTTTCAATCGGTTGAGACTTGACAGACGGAAGCACGGTAATGACTCGTTACCATGGGAAATATCGTCATTCCGGTCACTTTCGCTCCGGTCTGAACACTCTTATATTGCTCGGCGTGTTACTCAGAGATAGCAAGAAGAAAAATCGCAGAGGCATCACTATTCAACTACAGTTGACATAAAGAAAGTAAGCTTAATTGGGGTTGGGAGAAATGGATTCTTCGTCACGAATGAAACGGGTCTACGTGAGAAACCAAGTGAGAATCGACGTGCAGAGTACTGAACGAACGGTGGTGGCGCGTACATGAGCGACGCGCACGAGGCGAACGCCGACGAGGTCACGCTTCCTGTCAAGCGGACGAGGGGAGAGACGCTAGAGGACCGGATGACCGGAAACGCCTATCAAAACATCCTTCCGGCGCGCTATCTCCGCAAGGACGCGGACGGCAACCTCGTCGAATCACAGGACGACCTGTTCCCGCGCGTGGCGAAGAACATCGCGCTCGCGGAGGCCGTCTACGAGTCCGAAAAGCAGGGCGTCGAACTCACCGTCACGCCCGAGCAGTTGAAGCCCGGTCACCCGCGCCGCGACGAACTCGCCGCGGAAGTGTTCGGGAAGGGAACCACGACGGAAGACGACGAAGAGACGACGCTGTCTATCTACAACGTCAACAAGTTCGCCTACGACACGGTCGTTCCCGAACTTCCCGAGGACATCCGCGACCACGTGGAGTCGGCCCGGGACGAGTTCGAGGACCTGATGGGACAGCTCTCGTTCGTCCCGAACTCCCCGACGCTGATGAACGCGGGCGACGAACTCCAACAGCTCTCGGCGTGTTTCGTGGACTCCCCGGGCGACGACATCACGGACATCCACCAGACTGCGAAGGAAGCCGCCGAGGTGTTCCAGTCCGGTGGCGGGATGGGGTATGCCTTCTGGAAACTTCGACCGTACGGTGACGCCGTCGGTTCGACCGGCGGCATCGCGTCCGGTCCGATCACGTTCATGCGCACGTACGATCAGATGTGCGAAACCATCGCGCAGGGCGGTGCCCGGCGCGGCGCACAGATGGGCGTCATGCGCGTCTCCCACCCCGACGTCATCCAGTTCATCCACGCGAAGAACAAGGACGTGAGCCTCGCCAACACGCTCCGCCTGAACGACCCCGACGACTACACGCACACGTCGTTCAAGGAAGCGCTCGAAGAGGCCCGCGAACTCATCGACGAGGACGGCCGCGTGCCGAAGCACCTCCGCAACGCCGCCGAAGGTCATCTCTCTAATTTCAACATCTCCGTCGGCGTCACGGACGACTTCATGGACGCGTTGTACAACGACGAGGAGTTCGTCTTCACCAACCCGCGGACGGAAGAACCCCACGTCGCCACCGAACACACGGAAGAGATGTACGACATGTTCGGCCTCGGCGACTACGTCACGCCGGGCGAAGTGCTCTCGATTCCGGCGAAGGTCCTCTGGGACCGCATCGTGGACGGTGCGTGGGAGAACGGCGAACCCGGAATCATCTACCTCGAACGGGTGAACAAGGAACACTCCTTCGACGTCGAGAAACACCCGGACCACCGGATTCTCGCCACGAACCCGTGCGGCGAACAACCGCTCGAAGAGTACGAAGCCTGTAACCTCGGCCATATCAACCTCTCGACGCTGGCCGACCTCGATGCGCCGGACTGGCGCGTCTGGTACGAGAACAACGGCGAGGACTACGGGTCGCTCTCGGAAGCCGTCGATGCCTTCCTCCGCGAAGGTATCGACTGGGACGAGTTCGACTACCGCATCGAGTACGGGACGCGATTCCTCGAAAACGTCGTCACGATGTCCGACTTCCCGGTCGAAAAGATCGAGCAGAAGGTTCGGGACATGCGCAAGATCGGTCTCGGCGTCATGGGTCTCGCCCAGTTGTACATCCAACTCGGCGTCCGCTACGGCTCCGAGGAGGGCAACGAAATCGCCAAGCAGTTGATGACCCACATCAACCACGAGTCCAAGTGGGCCTCCCACGAACTCGCGGAGGAACGCGGCTCGTTCAACGACTGGTCGGACTCGAAGTACGCGAACCCGACCGACTACCCCGAATGGTTCGAAGGCCAGACCGGCCTCGACGCCGAGAAGTGGACGGACGGCTTCGCGGTCCGCAACCACAACACGACCACCATCGCGCCGACGGGCACCACCTCGATGGTCGGCAACACCACGGGTGGCTGTGAACCGATTTACAACGTCGCGTACTACAAGAACGTCTCCGACGACGTGCAGGGAGACGAGATGCTCGTAGAGTTCGACGACTACTTCCTCCGCACGCTGGAGGCGAACGACATCGACATGGAAGCGGTGAAACAGGAGGCCCAAGACCAGATGGCGAACAACGAGTTCTCCGGCGTCGAGGGACTCGACACCGTTCCGGACGCCATCGGCGAACTGTTCGTCGTGACGGGCGACCTCACCGGCAAGCAACACGCCGCAGTCCAGTGTGCCTGCCAGAAGGGTGTGGACTCGGCCATCAGCAAGACGTGTAACTTCCCGAACTCCGCCAGCAAGGAGGACATGGACGAAGTCTACCGCTATATCTACGACCACGGCGGCAAGGGCGTCACGGTGTACCGCGACGGCACGCGCTCGAAGCAGGTGCTCACCACGCGGGCCGACAACGCGGAATTCGCCGACGAGGAGGAGGCGGCCGAGACCATCGTGGAGCAGATCGAGACCGTCTTCGGCGGCGTCGAAGGCTTCATCAAGAACGAGGAGGTCCAAGCCAAACTCGGCAACGAACTCGGCGACCTCCTGGACGAGGGCGTCACCGGCGGCGCGTACGCCAAGGAACGACCGCGTCCCGACGTGCTTCACGGCGTAACCCAGCGCGTCGACACGGGCTACGGCAAGATGTACGTCAACATCAACGAGGACGAGAACGGCGAACCGTTCGAGTTGTTCGCCACCATCGGCAACTCCGGCGGGTTCACCAACTCCTTCACCGAAGCGCTGGCGAAGGTCATCAGCTACGCGCTGCGTAGCGGCGTCGATCCGAACGAGATCGCCTCCGACCTGCAGGGCATCCGTAGCCCGAAGGTCGCGTGGGACAAGGGCGAGCAGATCAACTCCATCCCGGACGCCATCGGCGTCGCCATGCGGCGCTACCTCGACGGCGAAATCGAGAAGGCATCCTACCCGCAACAGAAGACGCTCGAAGAGACGGCCGACGACACCGAAACCGATGGCGGTGCCGCGAAAGCGGAAGAGAAGGACGCCTCCCAGTCGCTCATCGACGCGGGTGAGAGTCCGGAGTGTCCCGAGTGCGGGTCGCTCTCGCTGTACTTCTCGGAAGGCTGCAAGACCTGCGAGTCCTGTGGCTGGAGCGAGTGCTCGTAGATAGGTCGAGAGAATAGAATTCGATTTTTCGGTTGCGTTTTTTCGATTTCGCTACTTCACCGTCACCCACGTCAGGAACACGAGGGCGACGAACTGGAGCGTCCGGAGCACCAACACCGCTTGCTGTACCGCCGGATTTCCGGAGTAGAACATCTGCATGCCGAAGAAGTAGTAGAGGGCGACGACGTTTTCGGCGAGCATCACGAGGGCGAAGGCCAACAGTCCGAGGACGAGCGCGGTACGGAACTTCAGGTAGCTTCGCACCCAGACGCCCACCAGTACGGCGAGCAGGAGGATGTTCACGACCGCGAGTCCGCTTGCGAGTTGTATCGAATTCATTCTATCTGCTCCATGATTTCCTCGAATGCGTCCCGATGGTGTTCGAACCGGTCGGTGAGAAAGTAGAGTTTGCCGTACTCGTTGTCGCCCGGTTCCACGACGCCGTGGTCGACGAGCATGTCGAGGTGATGTCGGATCGTTTTGTACTCCACGCCGAGTTCCGACGCCAGTTGGTTGGCGTTTCGTGGGCGCTCCGAGAGGGCGCGAATGATACGCGCGCGATTTTCACCGCCGCGTGTCGCTGTGAGTAGATACCAGAGCGCCTTATCCATCGAACGGTCACTTGGTTGGGAGTCATGCAGCCAGATATATCTACGGCTCGATACGCTTCGACACCCACCCGGATGCCCCGTTCGGGAACGCGTTCTCCTGTTCCCTCGGCTGACGGTTCCCCTCACCGTCCGTCGCGCGAACCACCACTTCGTGCGAGCCGCTCGGCTCGTACGTGTACTCCCACTGTCGCCACACGTCCGTTCCGGGGAGCGGTTCCGAGAGGGTGGCGTCGGTCCACGACGAACCGCCGTCGGTCGAAACCTCGACGCGCTCGATACCGCGCGTCCCGGCGTAGGCGTGCCCGCCGACTTGAACGTTGCCACCATCGAGATGGTTGACGGCGTGGAGTTTGGCGACGGTGTTGACCGGGCCGGTCCCGTGCCAGCCGTTCTTCTCCCAGTAGCCTTCCGCCTTCTGCTCCAACACCTGGATCTCGGTGATCCACTTCACGTTGATTTCGCCCCAGTGACCGGGAATCAGCGCGCGAACCGGATAGCCGTGGCTACGGGGAAGCGGTCGGCCGTTCATCTCGTAGGCCAGAAAGCCATCCTTGAGCGCCGCGAGGGGGAACTCCTCGTAGTAGTTGTCGGCCGCCCGAAACATGACACAGCATTCGTCGGAAACGGTCGTCCCGTCCAATAGCGCCGAAATCGGCACGCCCGTCCAGAGCGCGTTGTCCATTTTCTTCCCGTTCAGCGACTCGCCGACACAGCGGAGCGTGATGAACCGATGTTCTTTGTCCATCGATTTGAGGTCGGAGAGACTGAAGGACAACTCCTCCTCAGCGGCACCCGTCACCCGAAGGTTCCAGTCGGAGGCCGAGACGACGGGGTCCACGCTGTTGATGTCCACCTGATAGAAATCCTCGCTCACCAAGCCTTCGAGTCCGCCGACGGCGAGCGATTTGTCCTCGGCTTCGGCGAGCAACGAACCCACGTCCGCGGCCACCGGCCCGGACGGTTTCGGCGTATCGCCACCGCTGCCACGTCCAGAGCCGAGTACGCCACCGATGCCACCGATCGCGATGGTCCCGGCGATAGCCTGGAGGAGACTCCTCCGCGCTGCCGAAATAGAATCGGTGCCAGAACCGGTCGAACCGGCCGATCCGATTGTAGCCGTCGAGCCGAACGATGCGGCGGCGACGACCAGTCCGGCGCCGATTCCGGCCCCCAACGCGGAGATGAGAGCGCCCGTCAACGCCAGTGCAGGCACAACACAGAACAGGCCGACCGCGAGGGACGCAGGGACGGGGGCGGGAATCGCATCCGCCGCTCGCGTCCCGATGGCCGCCGTCACCGCGAACAGCAGGACGGTCAGGGTGAGCGCCAGCAGGAACCCGAGTTGGTCGCCGAGGTCCCCGAGCGTCTGTATCGACCACGTGATGACCGCGCTCGGCGTGGTTGCGACGACGAACGTGCTGACCGGCGCGGCGACGAACGACGGGGTGAACCCGACTGCGGCGTACGACCCGGCGACGGCGGCGATTCCGGCGAGGAGTGCGATCGCTCCCTCGGCCGCTACGACAGGAAGATCGCCTCGATCAGTTTCGCGCAGGTCGTCGGTCATGGTTATCGGTTCCGTGCGATGTACAGTGCGCCAGCGACCAGTGCGACCAGCGCGACACCGATACCGAATCCGGGGAGGGAGTTGCCCGAACCGCCGCTCTCCCCGTCGTTCATCGTGTCGTCCGTCGTGGTGTCGGACATGTTGTCGTCACTCATGTTGTCGTCGGTCGTATCGGTCATCTCGTCGTCCGTCATGTTGTCGTCCGTCATCGTCCCGTCGTCCATCTCGTGAGTCGTGGTCATGTTATCCGAACCGTTGTGCATGCCATCGTCCATCGAGTCGTTACCCATCTCGTCGGTCGTGGTCGTCATGTTGTCGTGCATGCCGTCGTCCATCGTCCCGTTGTGCATCGTCTCCGTCGTCGTCGAACTCTGGGCGAGTTGAACGGGGGAAACGTCATCGACCGGCGTTCCGGCGCTCACCGTGAGCGGAACGGCACAGACGGTCAGTACGAGAGCCACTGCGAGTGCGTGTTTGAATCGCATATCCGAATCGAGTTCTCGTCGCTAAATAGCCGTTTTTCGAACTCCAACCCCACTCCCTTCGCACTGTCTTCCACTCTCTTCCAAATTACTTCCAAATTCGAGATGCAGTGCAGATGTGGGGATCACGTCCCGGACACCACCGACGGAAAACGTGATACCTCACGGGGCTCGTGTTACGAATATGGAAGAGACGCCGAAAGGACGGCCCTGTCCGTTTTGCGGTGCGTCGATGATGCATCGCCATTGCAAGTACGTCTGCCCGCAACACGGCGTCGTCTACGACTGTGCGGACACGTTCTACTGATCGTCGGTGTAGGCCCGGTAGGCGGGACCGGCCAACAACAGAATCCCCCCGAGCGCGGCGGCGACGATGAGCATCCAGTTGTCCTCGATCCCGTCGAGCGAGAGCGTGTCCAGCGAACTTCCGGCGAGGACGGCGACGACCATCCACGGCACTTCGCCGATCGCCGTTCCGAGGAGGAACGAGCCATCGGAGACGTTCGAGAGTCCGGCGGCCGCCGAGACCGCATCGGAGGGGACGGGAAACAGACGCGAGGCGATCATCCCGCGCAGGTCTCCCGTCGTGTCGAAAAACCGTTCTCCGGAGTCACCGAGGCGGCCGAAGATGCCCGAATCGACGCGGAAGTACCGGGCCGCCACGAACGGAAGATACGCACTCATCACGGTCCCACAGAGCGCGGCCGGAAATCCGACGACCGGCCCGTACACGTAGCCGACGGCGACGGCGACCACTGTCGTCGGCCACGCGAACATCGGGCGGACGAGATAGACGGCGAGAAACAATCCGCCCGCGAGAATCGGCGTCTGCTTGACGTGCTTTACCTGCTCGATGAGGAATTTTGGCGAGAGAAGGACGCCAGCGACGACGACCACCGTGACCACCGCGATACCGGTTACTTGTCGTCGATTCCCCGAAAGTTCCATCTGACCAATCGTTGCCGGAGGAGTGGTTAAATTCTTTCCACCCGAGCGCGCAACGCTTAATCCGCTTCGTATCACAGCCATAAACGATGGACGCGGACGCCGACCCCGTGGCGATGGGGGTCGAACTGTTGAGCAAGCTAGAACAACCGGAACTGTCGGTCGCGGAGGCGGTGGACCGTATCGAGACGATCACGACCGACCCGACGACGACGCGAACGATCCTCGACGAGGCCGAAAAACGCGGCGTCATCGACCGAGAAAACGGAATCATTCGACCGAGTGGCGGTGGGTTCGTCCGCTTCGAGAGCCAAGTCGTGACGAAGGAGGGCGATTTTACCTGCCGTCGCTGTGGCACCGGCATCTCGACGGGCCATTTCATCCGCCTCGACGCGGGCGAACTCGGCCCGTTCGGCTCCTCCTGCATCCGGAAGGTAACCGGGCGGGAATAGAAATCAGGTAGGAAGGGAAACCGAACGAGGGTGGAATCGGATGAAGGTTCCTACCGTCCGCGACTGAGTTCGGCGATGAGTTGCTCGATGGTTTTCTGCTGTCGTTCGAGCAGTTCGTTCTGTCGTTCGACCGTTTCGGTCAACGCCGCGAGTTGGGATTCGACGGGGTCGTCCAGATTCTCGCTCGCGGACTCGAAGCCCGAGTCGGCGAATCCGGTGGGTTCGTCCGACGAGGGTTCCTCGGATTCCGGTTCGGTCGCTACCGCGCTCGTCGTAGTCGACGTGTTCGACGTTGTCGTCCCCGTCGCCTCCGTCCGATCGGACGCTTCCTCGGTGGATGCGGCTTCGGCGACGGTGGAGGTTCGTGATTCAGCCGTCGTTTGCGGTTCAGCCGCAGTTTGTGATTCGGTCGTAGTCTGCGGTTCACTGTCGCCGAGCGGGTCGTCGCCGGGCGTATCGATTATCTGCCCCTCGGTGTCCAGTTCGGGTGGGTTCGCGTCGAGGGGTTTGACGCCGCCGCCGAACACGTCGTCGTCTTCGAGCGAGACGTTCTCGTCGGGTTCCGGTTCCGGATCCTCGGGAGTCACGCGTTGCTCGAACTCGGCATAACTTCCCACGTCGTGGTAGGACAGCAGTCCCTGCTCGATTCGTTCACGAACCTCCCGCGTCCGGTCGGTCGGGGTTTTGATCCGCTGTGGGCGACCATCTGCTTCGATGATGATCTGCGAGGAGACGTTTCCTTCCTCGACATCGAGACGCGTCACGTCCGCGAAGTGGAACTGCTCGAAGTCCGTATCCCAGATAGCCTCGCCGACGTGTTTCACGACGCGCGCGCTCGTGAGGACGAGTGTCAATTCACTGAATTGGTAGGTCTGGAGGACTTGTTCGTTCGAGTCGGTGACACCTGCGCCGTTCAGCACGCCAGCGATGACGGGATGAAGCGCATCGTGGAGACGTTTGGACGGAATTTTGAACTGCTCTGTGCCGTCGATGCCGTAGTCGAGCGTGATGGAGGACTTCCGTCGACCTTCGGAGACGGTGATTCGCTCCGCGTCGTGCGGATATTCTTCGACGGATTCGTCGCTGAGCAAGCCGTCGGCGCGGTAAATGAGCGTCCGCGTCGGCGTCACGTAGAGGGTGTCTTCCCCTCCGAGAGATACTTTGGCGGCAACGTGTTCGTCACCGAGGCTGGACTGGACGATTCCCGGAACGTTCATGATGGGAATGGTCATGCCCATGTCTTAAAACCGATGGGTAGACACGACAGGGGGAAAACTCATATCGTCTCGAACACTAACTGGGACGGTTCGCGCGTGGACAAAATCGAGCGACGCGGTGGCAATCGACACTCTCACATCCTCAATCGAGATGGGAACTTTAAAGAGTACCAGTTGCCTACCCGTAATTGAGCCCGGGTGGCTTAGCTGGACATAGCGCCGCACTCATAGGGTTCTGAGATTTGGCGCTCAGGCCTTGGAAGCCTCCCATGCGCCCGAGAGACCCCGCCAGGTCTCGAATCTGGGACATGCGGAGATCGAGGGTTCGGAGCCCTCCCCGGGCATCGTATTCTTACGAAAAACTAATCCTTCGTAGCCGTCGGTGTGGTAGGTCGTGTAATGGTGTCGAACGGCTAGTACATCGGGTTCTTTCGACACGAAACGCGACTCCCTCGGGTGAACCACATAACGGTGATCTGTCGTGATTTTATTTCCCATCACGATCCAAAAATAGATTCCTGGAAGAATATTGTCTAGTTTCTGATTCGAAATGTCCATCCGCTATACCACCCCAATATCGCCGGATGGCACCGTTATTGACTCAATGGAATGAGCTCAATTTTAGGAAGTTATCGCTAAAGTTGTCAACTCATCCCTAAATTATATTCCCGTAGATATGAACTTCAGTGACCAAATCATGTTAAGTGTATAATCTGTGTTGGTGCGAATGTATCATGGAGCCCACTCGAAGAACAGTTCTTGCTGGGATAGGAGCGACACTCGCGATCGGCGGCGGTGCAACACAGGCGTTCGGACAGCAGGACGGCACACCGGCGTTCGAAGTGCTGAACGTATCGGCCACCGAGGATACCATCACCTTCTACAACGATAGCGGTGGATCGGTCGATCTCTCCGGGTGGACCGTCGACTTCGAATACGGAAACGACAGCGTGGACCAGACCGGCACGATTCCAAGTGGGACGACGGTCGGGTCCGGGGGGATAATCAAAATCGCCTCCGGTGCGGTATCGGTCGACGACGCCGATGTCGTCGTCCAACCGCCGTTCGACGAACGGGTCATCAAGCGGAACCGCAGCGACGTGATTGCACTCCTCGATTCCAACGACAACGAAGTCGCAAACAGCGAGGACGACATGTTCGGTGGGGGATCCGGTGGTTCCGGCGGTGGCGACGACACCTCGACGACGACCGACGAGACATCGACCACGGAAGAGGACAGTACGACGAGCGAAGAAACCACGACGGAAGAGGAAACCACTACAACGAGCGAAGAAACCACGACGGACGCTAACGACGGGACAACCACGACTACGACAGACGGTAACGAGACAACCACTACCGACGACGGAACAACGTCGACCACGACCACTACCGACGACGAGACTTCCGACGGATCGAACGACACCACCACTACCACCAGTGACAGTTCCAGCGGGTCGGATGATTCCGACATCAGCACATCGTCGAACGGCTCGGAGTCAAGTTCGAACAGCGGTGGCACGGACAACTGCTGACAACGGCTGAGAACGGACGATTTTGTTCGTTTTTTTTTTCACGCGAGACGTCGTGAAAACGGCCGACAACGACGATTATGCGAACAGTGGGTGGAGTTTCTTCGATTCTGTTTTTCGTCGGACGACTCCTTCGAATCGTCGCTCGTTCGAGGACTCATATCGATCATGAGCCACCTGTTCGCCGACGCCGGTCGGCGACTCCTCGATAACGGGGCACGAACGGAACTCGTCGTCTCCGAAGTGAACCTCCAATCGACCACGTTTCCCCCATCCCTCGTTTACCGCCCGAACGGGATCCGATTTTGGAACGGTACGGAGAGCGATCAATGATCAGTACACGACCAAACGGGAAGAAATGTAATCTATCCTCATACAGAATGAATCAGTTGAGATAGTCGAGAATGTCAGTTATCACCCCATACAGAACCGGATTGGAGATATCGTTTCTAATCGAATGATAAAAGGTCTAAGCGTTTTTGAAGGAGTTATGAAACGTCGATAAATCGACACGGGCGGGTGAAATGTCGTGAATTTCTGTTTACTCTCGGCCTGTTATATGACCCCTCCAGTCATAGAGAGAAATACATCCCGAAGAAATCATGTCCAGTCCTCCAACGCTACGGAACGAACGCGCATCGAACTTCGAATTCCCCGACCAGCACGGCGTCGGGACGGCGGTGAAAAAGCTCCTCATGCCGGTCCAATTCGTCGGCTTCTGGTCGGCGGTTGCGCTTCCGTTCGGATATCTTCCCCTGCTCTACGGGAGTCGCCTCGCCCCCTCCATCGACGTGCTCGGCCCGCTCCTCGTGCTCAACCTCGTCGCGATGTTCGTCGGCCACGGCTACAAGAGCGATTGAGGACGACGAACACGAACCGCCCGTGCCCCCTGCATTGGGACTCCAAACCCGTTCCAATACCCCGGATTCACGCCCTGAATCTACCCTAATCCTCTCCATTCGATTTTCCCGGTTCGTTTCGATACACCGAATATCTTCCGACGGTTTTCCATCGATTCTCGTCGTCGATCACTCGTCTTTTGCCTCCGACGAGTTTTGCTTGACGAGACATATCAGAGAATGAAGAAAGTAATTTTTCCGATTCTTAAACTGTTGTTCCCACAATAGCCCTATAGAGTTTAGGCCTACCAAAAAATGGTAACTAGAATGATAACTATTAACCGCATCGAGTACCTACC
Source organism: Haladaptatus sp. AB643 (assembly GCF_024136975.1). Taxonomy (NCBI): domain Archaea; kingdom Methanobacteriati; phylum Methanobacteriota; class Halobacteria; order Halobacteriales; family Haladaptataceae; genus Haladaptatus; species Haladaptatus sp. AB643. The sequence goes on along the minus strand of NZ_JAMYJW010000001.1, from coordinate 766,466 downwards.
CGAAGTATGGATCTCTTTGCGAATCTGACGTTGGTGTTCATCGCGGGCTTGATCACGGCACTGGCGACCGGTATTGGTGCGCTCCCATTTTTTCTCGTCCAGGAAGTGAACGACCGTTGGAACGTCGTCCTTTGGGGACTCGCATCGGGGATCATGGTCTCGGCATCCGTCTTCGGGCTTATCTCCGAAGGGTTATCGAGTGCAAACGGTGGCAGTGTACAGGGCGTCGTCATCGGATTACTGGTCGGCGTCGCACTCGTCGTCGTCAGCGACTACGTCATCTCCGGGGCGGACGTGAACCCGAAGAAGTACGAAGAGGCGGATTTCAAGAAACTCGTCCTCATCCTCGGCGTTCTCACCGTCCACAGTTTTCCGGAAGGTGTCGCCATCGGCGTCTCGTTCGCGGACCTCGGATTCCAAGGCGGCTACCACTTCGACGGATTCGTGATTCCCCTGCTCGCCATCTTCATGACCGCTGCCATCTCGATTCACAACATCCCGGAGGGGGTCGCCATTTCCATCCCGCTCAACGCGATGGGCGTGGGAAAGTGGCGGATGGTCTGGTGGTCGGTCTTTTCCAGCCTTCCGCAACCGATCGGTGCGGTCATCGCCTTCTACTTCGTGCGTAGCGCACGCGGGTTCCTTCCGATGGGCTTCGGATTCGCCGCGGGTGCCATGATTTACCTCGTCCTCTCGGAGTTCATCCCCGAAGCGCTCGAAGTCGGGCAGAGCCTACCGGGAGATGGACACCGCGAACTGGTTTCAGGGCTCACCCTGGGCGTGCTGTTGATGCTCCCACTGGCGTTCATCTGAACCCTGTTGCAAACCCGCCCACTGATACCGTCCTTCACGAAAAACACGGGTTCTCAGACCGGTTCAAAAACGATTTTAAATCAAATAGGACGATTTGGGAGAGTTAGAGGGAGATAGACAGGTCCGTTCATCAACGGTAAACGGTGTGAATCCATCCCAACGCTCTGCCCGTTATAAGGGGTATCTCGTCTACGATTTAGCCGGGCACGGGTGTGCTACCATGTCGGGAACAACCTACAAGAACGATGGTGAGTCGCTCGCCGTCGGCCGCCGGAAACTCACCGCACTGCACGCACGATTCAACGAGCATTCGCTGACGACGCCGATCCAGTTCGTTGGCTTCTGGTCGGCAGTCGTCTTTCCGTTCTGCTATCTCGTTTTACTCCTGAATGGTCTCTCTGACGCAGAGATGACCGTCTTCTTCTGCCTGCTTGGCTGTAACGTCATCTCCCTCCTCATCGGACACGCGTACGGACGGAAGTAACAGACCACTGGTCCGCCCTATTCGAGTCCCCGCTGTCGCCCTCCGGTCCCTGCCGTTCTGCTCGGCCAGTCGCCTTCCTTCGCTCGATTTAACCGTCATGCACGAATACGATGCGATATGGAGCTCGAAACCGTATCGCTGGGGAACACCGGAACGAAAGTAAGCGAAATCGCGTTCGGAACGTGGCGATTCGGTCACGAAAACGACGAAGGCGAGGTCGAAATCGACGAGGACCGTGCTCACGAACTGCTCGACGCCTACGCCGACGCGGGCGGGAACTTCATCGACACCGCCGACATGTACGGCGACGGGGAGAGCGAGCGATACATCGGAAATTGGCTCGCCGACCGTGACCGCGAGGACTTCATCATCGCGTCCAAGATATACTGGCCGACCCGGAAGGACGACCCGAACGGCCGCGGTCTCTCCCGGAAGCACCTGCGACGACAGATGGACCTCATTCTGGACCGCCTCGGCACCGACTACGTCGACCTGCTCTACATCCACCGTTGGGACGACGAAACGCCCGCAGGCGAGTTCATGCGGACGCTCGACGGCTTCGTCCGTGACGGGAAGGTGAACTATCTCGGCACCTCGACGCTCGAACCCAACGCGTGGAAGGTCGTCAAGGCTAACGAGATGGAGTACGAGCCATTCCGCCTCGCACAGCCCCGCTACAACCTCGTCAACCGGGAAACCGAACCGAACTACATCCCGATGTGTGAGGATTACGACATCGGTATCATCCCGTGGTCGCCGCTGGCCGGTGGCTTCCTGACCGGCAAGTACGAACGCGACGAGGAACCGGCGGCGGGCACCCGCGGTGCGACCGACCAGCAGTTTCGCGACAGTTACCTCACCGAGGAGAACTTCGACGTGCTGGACGTCGTCGAAGAAGTGGCTGACGAAATCGGGACGACGCCCGCGAAGGTCAGCCTCGCGTGGTTGCTCGAACACGACGCCGTCACCGCACCCATCATCGGCGCACGAACCGTCGAACAGTTGGACGAGAACCTCGCCGCGACCGAGGTGTCGCTCACCGACGACCAGTTCAAGCGACTGACGGACGCGAAATCGGCGTAATCTCCGGAGCCAAGCGTTTTTGATGGAGAGCGAACGATTCGATAGTATGGACGGTACCGACCATCGAACGGGGCGATGACGAATGAGCGACGACGATCCGCCGTTGACCAGGGTTCGCCGGGCGAAGAGTCGACCGTCGGCACCCTCCCGAATCGACGGCGGGGCAGTCGCGGTCGGACTGATCATCACGCTCGGCGCGCATCTCGTTCCCGCGCTCCTCGTGCTCGTCGGCGTGTTCGACACGCTGTTCGGCGCGGCGGCCCTGGCCAGCACGCTGGCGTTTCCGGTCGGTAGCTACGTCACGGGGAAGTTCGTGGGAGGTAATTCGGTTCGCGGTGGGGTTCACGGACTGCTCACCGCCGCCATATCGCTCGTGATTCTCGCGGGAGGGGCCGCGTTGTTCGTCGGGGCTGACGGACTGGTCGCGGAACTCGGCAAATGGCTCGTCGCCGACAGCGACACCTCCGTCGTCGCCGGGACGGTCGTCTGTCTGCTGCTGGTTGGTGCCCTCTCCGGTGCACTCGGTTCGAAACGGGTGTCACCGAGACAACCGAACGACTAACTGATTCGAACGAGGAGCCTCAGGTATGGAACGGCATCAAAAGCGGGGAATCGGGTCCATCATTATCGGTGTCACGACGGCCCTCGCATTTCTCGTCGGTTCCACTCTCGTTTCGCCGTACGCGATACTCGGATCGATTGCCGGGCTACCGCTCGTCGCCATCGGCGTCATGCAGTTCCGTGGCCCGAACCGCGTCGCGGACCCGGAGTCCGCGAGCGCAGTACAGCGACTCGCGATTTTAGCCCTCGCCGCCGTTTCGTTCCTCGTCGGAATGGCGGTGTTCTGGTACCTCTAAGGCTATTCTAGCGCTTCGAACGCCGACTCCAGGTCGGCGATGAGGTCCTTCGGGTGTTCCACGCCGACGGACACGCGCAACAACGAATCCGAGATGCCGATTTCCTCGCGTTCTTCCGGCGTCAGCGGCGCGTGAGTCATGCTCGCCGGGTGCTCGATGAGCGATTCGACGCCGCCCAGACTGACGGCCAACGGGAACTCGTCCAGTTCGGCGACGAAGCGCTCCACGGTTTCGAGGCCGCCGTCGATTTCGAACGAGAGGACGCCACCGCCGCCGTCCATCTGACGCTGGGCGAGTTCGTACTGCGGGTGGGATTCGAGTCCGGGGTAGTACACCGTCGAGACCGCGTCGTGTTCGTCGAGGTACGCGGCGATTTCGGCGGCGTTGGACTCGTGCTGACGCATCCGGAGCGGGAGCGTTTTCAACCCGCGGAGGGTGAGGAAGGCGTCGAACGGCGCGAGCATGTTGCCCATGCCGACCTGCTGGAGGAAGCCGATTTCGTCGGCGAGGTCGGCGTCGTCCGTGATGACGGCACCGCCGATGGAGTCGCTGTGGCCGTTCAGGTACTTGGTCGTGCTGTGGACGACCACGTCGGCGCCGAGTTCCAGTGGCTGCTGGAAGTACGGCGAGAGGAAGGTGTTGTCCACGCCGAGGGTCGCATCGACGGACTCGGCGATGGAGGCGATTGCTTCGATGTCACAGAGTCGAAGCAGGGGGTTCGTCGGCGTCTCCATCCAGATGAGGGCGGTGTCGTCGCGGACGGCGTCGGAGACGGCGTCGGTGTCCCGGGCGTCCACGAAATCCACGGCCACGTCGAGGCGCTCGCGGAACAACTCCTTGAGCATCGTCTTGGTGCCGCCGTACAGGTCGTCGAACGCGACGACGTGGTCGCCGGGCCGAACCGACGCCGTGATGGTGGCGACGATTGCGGAGGTTCCGGAGGCGAAGGCCATCCCGTAGTCGCCGCCTTCGAGCGCCGCAAGTCGGTGTTCAAGCGCATTGCGAGTCGGGTTGGCGAGACGCGAGTAGAGATACTGGTTCTCGTCGGGATCCAAATCCTCGAGACCCACGTCCGGGTCGATACCGCCCGCCTCGTACGTCGATGCGAGGTGAATCGGCATCGTCACGTCGCCTGCTCGTTCGTGATGGGGCGGTTGTTCCGCGTGCGTCACCGCCATCGTTTCGAATTTCGGGGAGTCTCCGGATTCGTCGGACATCCTATCGTCCCGTTCGAGAACCAGACTTAGAAGCTTTCGATCCGGCATATGTTGCCATGCGCCGCGAGAATGGCGATCCTTTCTGAATTATCGTGAGACATCGGGATGAAAATTTTCCGAGATGTTTCGGCTAAACTCAGGCGTCGAATCAGCGATTTCGGACGGCGATTCGCTCGCGCGCGTGCGCTCCGGTCGGTTGGAATGGCCGCGTCGGCGACGGAAGAACGGTCACGCCAAGACGAGGAGAAACAAACGGGTCCGGAGCGTGCCCGTCGCTATTCGTCGCGGTCGAAGGAGTAGACGAAGCAGAGGAGTCCACTACCGACCTGTTCCACGCTCGGGACGTATACCGCGTCGTCCGCGACGACGGGTGATTCGGCTATCGTGCCGGTCGTCTCCCAGCGTTCGGTCCGGTTCCCGTCACTGTCGAACGCATACACCCGCCTGTTCGCCGCGAAGTAGACGGTGTCGTCCACGGCGACGGGTGCGGTGACGACGCCATCTCCTTCCGCGTTGCCCTCGAATCGCCATCGTTCGGTTCCGTCGTCGGCCGACAGTTGGACGAGTAGCGGTGTTTCCCCGAACCCGAGCGTCGCGTACAGGGAATCGCCGTCGACGGCGATTCCGTCGATAGGCATGTCTGTCACTTGGGTACTCCACAATTCGCTTCCGTCGGCCACGTCGAACGCCAACACGTTGTTCGGTTCGTCGTCGCTCGTGCCGTTGACGCCGACGTAGGCGATTCCGTCCTCGACGGCGAGACCGGTGTACATGAGACGGTGGTACACCGACCAGCGAATCGTCCCGTCGGTTCGGTCGATCGCGTAGAGGTGGCTGTACGCCCCATAGAGGATGTCGTCGTCGGTTACGACGAAGTCGGTTCGGGGGGAGTGAATGGGCGAGCAATCATCGCCGGTGAGGACCCACTCCTGTTTTCCGGTGTCGGCGTCCAGCGCGAAGAGTTGTTCGTCGGAGTACGCGTACACCGTTCCGTCCTCGGAGGCGGTTATCTGATGAACCCGACTATCGAACGAGTGTCTCCATTGCACCGTTCCGGCCTGTTCGTCCAGCGCGTACAGCAAGTCCTCGCCGGTGTTGTCGCCCTCGCCGACGACGAAAACGGTTCCGTTGGCGGAGACGGGAGCGAGATAGAGTTCGATTTCCTCCTCGAACCGCCATCGTTCCGTTCCGCTCTCATCGTTGATGGCGACCACGTCCCAGCCGGTTCTGCTGTACACCGTTTCCTCGCCGACGGCGGGCGAAAGGTTCGAATTCCGGATGAATTCCTCTGTCGTCTCGGACGCGATTTCGAACCGCCAGTTCGTGCCGTCCGGTGCCGTGGGCGCGAGCGCGTAGACGTAGCCCATGTCGTCGCCGACGTAGAGCGTCCCGTCCGCGATGGTCGGCGACGCGGGTTGGTACGCGTAGTGACTCACGTCACGCGGTTGGTATCGCCACAACACGTCGCCGGTTTTCGCGTCGAGTCCGAACGCACCGATTTCGTCTTTCGTGGCGAACACGCCGTCGTTAACGACGTACACGATGCCATCGGCGACGCTGAGCGACGACGACGAACCACCGACTTCCGACGAGTGCCACAACCTCGTTCCGGTCGCACCGTCGAGAGCGAACGGATTACCCGACTCCGTGATACAAAACAGCGTTCCGTCCGCGTACGCGGACGAACCGCCGAAATAGTCGGAGCCATCGTACGACCAGCGTTCCGTTCCGTCGTCCGCGTCGTACGCCATGACGTACTCCCGATTGTCCGCGTAGACACGGCCGTCGGCGACGGTCAGTGCTGCGTGCGGATTGCGATTTTCTTCGACGTGCCACTGTTCGGTACCGTCGTCGGCATCGAGGGCGTGGATTCCGTCGTCCGCTACGAAGTAGGCCATCCCATCGACGACGGCGGGAGCGTACATCTCCCCCGAGGCGTCGACGGACCATCGCTCGGATCCGTCCACCAAATCGAGGGCGTACAGTCCGTCCTCGTCCGCGGAGACGTACACCGTTCCGTCGGTGACCGTCGTCGGGGAGAGGATCCAATTGTTTTCCGTGTCCGCGTTGTCGAAGGCCTTCGTCCACTGCACGCTCCCGTCAGAGATGTTGCGGGCGTGGAGGACGCCGTGGACGGACGCGAGTACCACGTCACCGACGATGGTGGGACTGAGATTGTGCGTCTGCTGTCCGTCTTTCTGCGGCGTACCGTTCTGTAGCGATACCTGCCAGTCGGTTTCCCTCGTCTCCAAATCGAACGCGGTCAGCGTCCCGTTGGTGTCGACGGTGTATCCCGTGCCATCGACGATGGTCGGCGGGGAGATGATGTCTCCACCGTCGCCGATTTGCTTGCTCCATTCGACGAAGGGATACTCCGACGGCGCACTACCCGGTGAGTGACCGGTGTTCGCGGCATCGTACTGGAACGTGGTCCAACTCTCATCATCGAGGAGGGGCGTGGAGGGCGTATCTCCGTCTGCGAGGACGCCGAGGTTCGTTCCGGTTGCACCGGCGATGCCCGTGGCCCCGACGGCGAGGCCGACCGTCTTCAAAAACGTACGTCGTGTATCTTCCGGCATACGAGACATGGAAGGAACGGCACCCTATTTGCTATCAGGTTTCTAAGGACTCTCCCGCGTTGTTTCTGCCTAGCATAATTGATTGGATCGGCACAGGTCATGTGTGAGTCACATCGTCAGAAAAAGACATTTCCCTGTTATTTGTGCGGCTCCGATAATTCATCAGTAATATCGGCTAGTAGGTCAATTTTCCAGCCATTTCGTTCCAGTTTAAAATCACTGTTGTACTCGTTGTCAGTTGAACCCCTATTGTTGTCTCACCTAACTGTCCGATAATGATGAATAATGGCGATAGTTCGGCGAGGTTCGAGGTTCGGTGAAGCTATTTGCCCCACGTTCGGGGGGAATGGTCTCGTCTCGCGGGCGAACCGTCGTCCTTTACAAATCTCCCGACGATGAGACGAACGAATGACTCGGTCCCGAATCGAATCCGTCCGCCTCCGATGGCTCCTCGTGATTCTCGTCGCGACCGTCATCTGTTACTTCTCGGTGTTCGCGTCGCCGGACGTCGGCGTGGAGAAACTCGGTCCTCTCGGGGTCGTCGGCCGGGACAAGTGGTTTCACGCGAGCGGCTACGCCGTGCTCGCCGCCACCATCGCCGCCGCGCTCTCGGCGTCTCGCCCCGACTATCGACGGGTCGTGGTCTTCGCGGTCGGGGTCGTGGCGGCCGTCGTCTTCGGTATCGCCATGGAGATTGCACAGATACCGGTCCCTCGGGACCCGTCGGTGTGGGACGCGCTCGCCGACACGGTCGGAGCGGTCGTCGGCGCACTGGCCCTCACCTGCTCGCGGCGCGTCGCCCGACGAGACGAAGCCGATTTACGCTCGTAACCGTTTTCTCCGACAATGAGTACGCCGACGCCCGAGAGCTACGAGCGGGGCAAGGGCATGGACGCCCACAACTCCGTGATGCGCGATATTCGCGCCCGGAAGGAGAAGCACTACGACCCACACGAACCGACACGGGTGTGGTTGGACGAGGACAACACGCCCGACGGCGTCTACCAGAGTTTGACCATCATCCTCAACACCGGCGGCTGTCGCTGGGCACGCGCCGGTGGCTGTACGATGTGCGGGTACGTCGCCGAATCGGTCGAGGGCGGCAGCGTCCCCCACGACGCGCTGATGGATCAGATCGACGTCTGTCTCGAACACGAACGCGAGGGAGCAGACGAGAAGAGCGGCCTCATCAAAATCTACACCTCGGGGTCGTTCCTGGACGAGCGCGAAGTCGGCGCGGAGACGCGGAAGGCCATCGCCGAGACGTTTTCCGACCGCGACCGGATCGTCGTGGAGAGCCTGCCGGACTTCGTCACCCCCGAGAAGCTACGGGACTTCCGCGAGGAGGGACTGGAGACCGACGTGGCCATCGGGCTGGAGACGGCGAACGACCGCGTTCGCCACGATTGCGTGAACAAGTACTTCGACTTCGACGATTTCATCCAGGCCAGCGAGAACGCCGCATCGGTCGGAGCGGGTATCAAAGCATACCTGCTGATGAAGCCGCCGTTTCTCTCGGAACCGGAAGCCGTCCAGGATATGAAGGAGTCCATCCGGAAGTGCGCCGAGTACGCCCACACCGTCTCGATGAACCCGACGAACGTCCAGCGGTACACGATGGTCGACGAACTGTACTTCCGGAACGGCTACCGTCCACCGTGGCTCTGGAGCGTCTGTGACGTGCTGGAGGACACCGCCGACGCCCCGGCAATCGTCGTTTCCGATCCCGTCGGGCACGGTAGCGACCGTGGCGCACACAACTGCGGCGAGTGCGACGACCTCGTCCAGAAGGCCATCAAGGACTTCGACCTGCGCCAGGACCCCTCCGTGTTCGAGGAGGTAAGTTGCGAGTGTGAGCACACGTGGGATGCGGTCATGGAGCGGGAAACGAGTTATAGCCTCCCGCTGGCCCGGTAGTCAGGGCCGACTTATCGGGGCTACGGCGTGGATAACAAAGTACGTTCCACGCCATTCATCGGACGGGGGGATGGGTACCAGCCCGCAGTGATGACCAAGACAGGGGGAACGTACGAGACGGTGTTCTGTTCGAACGGCTGGGTGGAAATCCGACACCCGGAGCGAACCGCGGAGTGGATAGCTACGGACACGCCGACCGAGGTACAGCGCTGATGTACGTCGAACCGGTCGCTCTGTGGCCGTTCCTCCTGCTTTTCGTCGGCGTACTCATCGTCAGCGCAGTGTGGAAACTGCTGACGCGATAGACGGACTGAAACCAACGTCCTCGAACACTTCCGCCACGCTCGTTTCGTCGGAGAAATTTTGGTACTTTTACGGGGGCAGTTGCTGGGAAGACTTCCTCGAAAACCCCCGCCCGCTCGCGGTCGCTGTGGAAGATATCCGTGCTCTCCACACAACCCGCGCGGATAGGGCCTCCACAGCGACTAAACGATGCGCGAGCGGACGGCCCCTTTCAATCCACCGTCGGAGACACGCTCCGACGAGCACCCGTTCGCAAGCTCACGGGGACACCCAAACGACAGCACCACAACCGCCCACACGCCTCCCCAGCCGATTCCCTCGCTCGTTCTACTCGCTCAGTCATCCCTCGCACGCGTTTCTCGCGCGCGCCACTCGCTTGGACGGGCGAGGGCTTTCGGGATCTGCCTCCTAGCAACTGCAATCACGAAATCACCAAACATATCTCGTCGTCACTGACGACTGACGAAAAACACGAAGATCACGGCTTATCACGTTTATCGAAGACGTATTTCTCGAATCAGAGTTTTCGAGCCATCATGACTTCGTCCACGAACTCGTCGCCGACGAGGTAGTGGTCCGGACGGACGGCCTCGGTCTCCCAGCCGTAGTCCTGCAGCAGTTCGATGGCGGTTTCGTTGGTGGCGGGGAGGCTCTGGTAAACTTTGGTGAAATCCGTCTCAGTGGCCCAGTTCATCGCGCGTTCGAGGAGTCGGCCGCCGATGCCGTGTTCACGGTAGGGGCTTCGGACGCCGACGGTCAATTCGGCGGTGTGGCGCAGTTCGTCGAGTTCCGGCGCGTCCAAGTGGACCCATCCGGCGACTTCGCCGTCGTTCTCGCCGCCGGTGACGGTAGCGACGTAGAACATGCGCGAGCGGCGGTCGTTGCGCCGGAGGAGCGCACCCTCGTCGCCGATGTCGGCCGCGACGCGCTTGGCGGAAATCGACGCGCCCTCGTCGGCGACCTCACGAATCGCGGTTTCGATGCCCCGCCAGTCGGACTGGTGGGCTTGCCGGATTCGGTACGACAGGTCGGTTTCGTCGTACTCCTCAACGTCGTCGTCCATCGCGAGGTGAAGTTCCCCTTCGCTCTGGACGAGGAGACCGGAATCCACGAGCGCGGCGACGGAGTTGTGGAACTCCTCCGCCGGGATTCGAACCCGTGGCTCGGTCGTACCCGAGCGGGCCGGTTTCGACCCGGACGGCGAGTCGATTCGGACCTCGTCACGAACCTCCCCGATGGTGGCCGCCCCGCTGGTCTCGACGTGGTGGTAGATACGTTGTTGAATCGCGTTTTCGAACTCGAGGTCGGCAGGTGCTCCCATAGGAGAGGGTACCACCCCGAGGGGATTTATTATTTATCGCCTAAAAAGTCGCGGCTCGAATTATAAACTCGCGAACGAATTATAAATTCTGAGCGAATCAGCCTACTTTTCTTCGACGTGTCGAACCTCGGTGGCGATGCCACGGGTGGATTCGACCATTTCAGGGCCACTCATCTCGGCGCGGCCGATGGCGAACGCCTTCGGGCCTTCGATGACGACTTCGTCGCCGGGGCGGATGTCGTCGTCCGCGTCCACGACGCCGGGTGCAAGGACGCTTCCGTGGGGGGCAAAGGCGTCGATTTCGACGCGCTTGACCGGCGCGCCGCTCTCGACCCAGTGGCGTGCACCGTTGAGCGTGAACGAGAGGGTTCCGTACTGGGGAACCATCGCGGCGAGTTGCTCGCCGTCGTCGTCGTGCACGCGCAGTTTCGGGTAGCGACTCTGGATGTTGAGTTCCGAGAACAGTTCGTCGCCCGCGCCGTCGCCGAACTGGTAGTCGGCCATCGCCCGGACGGTGTTGTGCTGTCGGTCGCGCTTACCGTACTTCGATTCGCCGGTCAGGGTGCTCGCGAGGTTGGCGAGCGATTCGGTCGTCGTCGGGTGGTCCTCGACGGTGTACTCGAACGACATTCCGAGGGCATCCTCGACGCGCTCACAGATGTCGCGGTAGCCTTCCCCGGGAACGTGCGCGATAACTCTCGGGTACTCGTTTCGCTCCAAGTACCGCCGGAGGACTTCCGCGACGAACTCCTTTTCATCCTCGCTCCAGCGACCGGTCACGACCGAATCGTAGTGCTGTGCGGGATAGGTGAGTTCGAGTTCCTGCGGAACGACGCCGATGGGACTCGTCATCGACACCTTATGCGCGCGGAACTGGATGGCGTCGTGGTACTGACCGTGGCTCTGGGATTCGCTGTAGGGCTTTTTTGCGGAGCAGGGAAGAAGGACGAGCGGGCGGTCGAACCGGTTTCGATAGCGCGTCGTCACGCGGTCGGCGAAGCGCTGAATCTCGACGCGGCGCAGGCTGTCCTCGGTGGCGGCCGCGAGTTCCGAATTGCGGATGACTGGGGTGCGTTCCTCGATGTAGCTCCACTCCTGGTCGAACTCTCTGAACGCCGCGGTGAGCCACTGCTCGTGGCGGGCCTGCCCCTCGATGTAGTCCCGGAGTCGCCCTGCACGGATCCGCTCGCGAACGATGGCCAACTCGGCTCGGAGCGCGTTGACGTTGTGTTCGACGCAGTGTTCGCGCGTGAACTCGTCCAACGGACGCTGGCAGGCCGGGCAGGAACACGGCAGTTCGTGGAGGTCGTCGAGATAGTGCTGGCCTTCCGTGGTGAGGTACTTGCCTTGGGTTCCCTTGACGACGGCCAAATCGGAGTCCACGAGGTCAACTCCGGCGTACACCAGCGTGGCGACGTTTTCCGGCGTGGCGACGCCCGACAGCATGAGCGCGCTGTCGCCGGGAATCGCCTCGCGGGTTTCGATGACGGCGTCCTTGAAACCCGCTCCGTGGCCGACGAAACCACGTGCGCCGGAGAGAACGTAGGCGTCGGCACCGAAGTCCTCGGCCGTCTCCGGGGAGACGACGGCGGCGCTCGGGAACTCCACGTCCGGATACTCGACCGCGAACGACTCCATCACTTCCTCGTCGGTGCCGCTCGGGAACGCGCGGTGTGGCAGTACGGTCAGTTTCGACTCGTCACCTTCCGGCACGTCGCGCTCTTTGAACCAGAGGCTTCCGCCGTCGGAAACCACATCGTCAGCGAGTCCGGGCGTGGTCACTGACTCGGAGAGGCGAAGTTCCCCGATTCGGGCCGCCCCGTCGCGGCCGTGAACCTCGAAATAGTCGGTCATACCCGTGTTTCGGGGAAGCGGATTGAACTATCTTGCGTAACTCCACGAGTTCGTCATCGAGACCGCGATGTCCGACAGGAGCCGTGACCCTCTCGAACTATCGTTTTCGAAAAAAAGCGACGACTGGGTGGATACGATGCTTACTCACTGCCCGCGTTCGCTTCCTGACTGGTCTCCGTCCGGGTACCGGAACCGGTGAACGTCGCGAACCCGGCGAGAACCGCGACGACGACGCCGACGACGATATCGTTCCAGAACAACAGGGCGGTCCCGCCCCAGATGAACGCGGACGCGATCATCCACAACCCGAGCAGCGTGTTGAGTCCGTTGCTCCAGTTCGCCGGTGAATCGCCATTCGTCGCGCTATACACGCCGTACGCGCCGATGATGGTGATGGCTGCTCCGACGATGATGTCGTTCCAGAAGCTCGCGCCACTGGCCGACCAAACGAACGTCGGGATGAAGAACAGCCACAACCCGAGCAGAACGTTCGCACCGGACGCCCATTTCGACGGTGTAGATTCGTTGGTCGAACTCATTGATAGTCACCTCGTACCGGGTTTCCCGGCACTCCTATTACGGTATGCGTCCGGAGGGGAACTCTGGCTTCCATGGCAGGCAGTTTATCCGAACGACGAGGGGTCCAAAGCTCCGTGGAGTAGCCACGCTACTGATCGCGAGAAGTAACGGTCGAAGAGAAGGACAGCGTAGCCGTCGGGTCGAAGTGAGTTGACGCCGCCACCGACCCGGATGGGCCACGCTGGTCACGGGAAGATACTCGCCCTCCACAGCGAGTCCGTGACAGCCATATAAGTTGTCCAGTACCGGGACCCATACCATCCCGGCACCTGAAATAAAGGACGGACCCCGACCCAATGGTTTCGCTTTCGAATTAATGGAATATATATGCCACCGAGGATCTGCGGTCGCTCAAACGGTCGAGAGGTCCACGGTTCGCACCGCATCGGGAACGACGGAGAGCGCCGAGTCGGGCCAGCCACGGTGTGCGAGCGTGAACGCAGTCTCCGGGTTCTCCTCGACCAACCGAGCCACGCCGTGGGCCGCCGACTCGTACCCCGCCGTGTCCATCCGATCCGGAATCTCGGCGGTGAGCGGGTACGTCTCCGAGAGCGCACGCGGGAACGGACCGAACGGCGGGACGACGTTCCACGATTCGTCGTAGCGACTGCTCGGGTTGCCTTCGGTCAGAAGCACCCGACCCTCGGGATTCAGCCGCGAGAGTCGCTGGTGGTGGCGAACGACTTCCGGCCGGGCCGCGCTCTCGCCGGAGAGATAGAAGAAGGCACCTTTCGAGGCGGGGTCGGTGCGTTCGAGTTGCGCCGCGTGGTCGCCGAGCGCCCGGTAGCCGTCGAGCATGGCCGGGTGGGCACGCGCGCGGTTCTCGACCAGTTCGAACAGGTTGCCCGTCCGAATCGCCTGCTTGATGGTCCGGATTTCCTCGAAGGTGACGTGGAGGTTGTGCTCCGCCAGCAGTCGCTCCCGCTCCTTGTCGCCACGACTTCGGATCTCCGCGGGCGTGTGGTTCGCACAGATCGGACACGAACAGGGGAAGTAATCGAGGTCCTCCAACTGCTCCGTCCCGCGAACCGTCAGATAGCGGTCGTCGCGGGCGTACAGCGCGTACGCCGCCGAGTCGAACAGGTCACAGCCCATGGCGACCGCCAGCGCGAACATCATCGGGTGGCCAGCACCGAACAAGTGCACTGGCGCGTCCGCACCCAGTCCGCGTTTTGCCCCCGCGACCACGTCCACCATGTCGCCGTAGCGGTACTCGTTCATGAGCGGGACGACCGCACCGACCGGGAACACGTCCAGCGAGGTGTCCTCCGCGTGGCGGCCCGCCGCCTCGCGCAGGTCGGGATACGTCGACCCCTGTACCGGAGCGTTGACGAGCATGTCGCCCACATCGACCGTCTCCGCGAGTTCGAGGCGTTCTTGGGTCGTCGCGAGTTCGTCCTCCGCCTGTTCGCGGTCCACGTCCGGCGGCGTCGGAATGTCCACCGGCGTTCCGATGTCCGAACCGATGTCGTGTTGGAACTGCAGGATTTCCTCGGTCGTCACCGTGATTTCGCCGTATTCTGCCAACTGGAACGACCCCGAGTCCGTCATGATGGCCCCGTCGAAGTCCAGCAGTTCGTGCAGGCCGACATCGAGCGCCTCGTCGCGGAAATCCTCGCTCTTGTAGAGGATGTAGGAGTTCGTGATGAGGATTTCCGCGCCGAATTCGGATTCGAGTCGCGAGGGTTCGACCGTCTGCATGTGGGGGTTGACCACCGGCAACAGCGCTGGCGTCTCCACCGTCACGCCCGCCCGTGGGACGGTGAGTTCGCCGATTCGACCCCCGCCGTCCTGGTCGCGGATCTCGAAGTTCTCTCTGCTCATTACCCGCGATTGCAAGAGCGCGTGGGTAAGGGTTGCGCTACGGGATGGACGATGGATTCGATTCGTTGGGTGGTCGTTTGGGGCTGTTTCCGGATGTTCACTCTGAACTGGGGTGTTTGGTAGTTTTATCGAGAGCACAGCATCTTCGAGGGAGACGGAGAAAGCCCCCGCCCGCTCGCTACGATGAGTCAGAATTGATCTTGGTCGGTTTGTGATTGCAGTTACCAAGAAGCAGACCGCCCCGAAAGCCACCGCGAGGAACGAGCGGGGAGTTGAAAGACGAAGTCTTTCAGAAGTCCCACCCCGACCACTTCCGCACCACACCCCTCCCCAACCGATTCGCTTCATGCTCAAAAATCGGAGGTTTTTGGCATCGCCAGAAGCCAACGGCTTCTGGCTGGAAGTCAGAACAGCTGTTCTGACGGCATCACGAAAATCGAAGATTTTCGAATGACTCCTTGTCAGTCGTTCCGCTCATCCCTCGCACGATAGCCAGCAGGACCGAGGATAGCGTTCATCCGAGGGCGTGCTGGCCCGCGCACCACCCTGTTGGACGAGCTGATCGATACGAACAGCCGCTGCGGTACGCGAAGTCCTCGTGAACCGGGCGGGTGGGGCTTTCGAGGACCGCTTCCCAGCGAGTGCAATCGCAACCGAATCGAAATCACCTCGACGAAGCGAGCGTGACGAAGTCTCCATCTCAGCAGCAGAAGCCGCGGAAGAATCGAAAACGTCGGTTCGTCGCAAGTGTACAGGAACCGAACCGCCACCAACTCACGAAACACCCATTTCTCACCATCGTGATAGCGGGATTTTTACCCTGCGGGTCCATCCCACCGGCTATGAACGAAGCCGAACTCGCGGAAAAAATCGATCACACCGTGTTGGGACCGGAGACGACCCTCTCGGACGTGAAGAAAGTGATGAACGAAGCGGAGGAGTACGGAATGAACGCGTGTATTCCGCCGTGCTACGTCGCCGAGGCGGCCGAGTACCAACCGGACGTGACGCTCGCAACGGTCGTCGGGTTCCCGCACGGGCAGCACGCGACGGACGCGAAGCGCGAGGAAGCGGTGGTCGCGTGGGACGACGGCGCGGACGAACTGGACATGGTCATCAACGTCGGACGACTGAAGGCGGGCGAACACGACGCGGTGCGGGCGGATATCGAGGACGTCGTCGCCGCCGTGCCGGTCCCGGTGAAGGTCATCATCGAGACGGCGCTCCTCACCGACGAGGAGAAACACGATGCCTGCCGGTTGGCGAAGGAGGCCGACGCGGCATTCGTCAAGACCTCGACTGGGTTCGCCGACGGCGGCGCTGAAGTCGAGGACGTGAAACTGATGGCGGAGTACCTGCCGGTCAAAGCCAGCGGCGGTATCGGCGACTACGAAAAAGCGAAGGCCATGCTCGACGCCGGTGCGGAGCGCATCGGCGCGAGCAGCGGCGTGGAAATCGTCGAGGATTTCCGCGGATAGGCCGCGAAAACCCACCCATTTCTCAGTCGTCGTCGCTCGGTTGCGGACTGGGCGTGCCCTGTCGGGCGCTGCTCATCCAGCCGTCGATGTGCTCGGCGACGTAGTCCCGTCCGCCCCAGCCGAACGCCACACCGGCACCGATGGCGATGGCGGCGGCGACGCCCCACGCGAGGGCGCGAGCGAAGAGGTAGAGGATGCCCACGTCGATTCCCATCGTATCGAGGCCGATGACGATGGCGGTGAAGTACAGGAACATCCGGGTACCCGTGGCGAACCACGTCGTGTAGTCGGTGTGGGTCGCCGCGCGGGTTCGCATGATGGCGTCGCCGATGAAGTCGGCCACGACGAAGCCCAGCACGATGACGAGCAGTCCGGCGATCAGCGCCGGAAGGTACGAGACGGCCGTCGAAACCCACAGTGACAGCGTGGAGATGGCGAGCACGTTCGCCGCCGCGAGGATGGCGAGTGCGTAGATGAACCACGCGGCGAGTTTGCCGAACGCGCCCGACACGGCGCTTTCCGTTCCGCCGAGCATCCGGCCGAGCGGCGTGTCGAGTACCATTCTGTCGAGTTCGATCCTGTCGGCGATTCGGCGGACGACGGCGGCCGCGCCGCGACCGATAACCCAGCCGATGAGAAGGATGACGATCGCGCCGACGAGACGCGGAAGCAGTGCGATGAACCCCGAAACGGGGTCTTGGACCCATCCCGGGAGCCCACCAGCTTGTAAGACGGTGCTTGTGACGAGTTCGTGTTGTGTCATTTTCGGTCTCCCCCACGCAGTCGCGTGGTTCACCCGTTGGTTGGGCTACAGCCAGTTTGTTGTTGGCCGCCTAAATCGTGCGAGTAGAGGGGTAACGTCGAATGAATCCGGTTACGATTCTCATCGAATGGTGTCCGAAAAAGGGAACGAAATCCGGAATACTGACAGAATAAGGACAATCTGAGCGCGAAACGGCGTGACCGAAAGAGTCAGCCTTCTCTGTGATTTCGGTCGTCTCCGCGTGCAGGGACACGAACCATTACCGTCGGATGCGAAACCGATGACAGGATTTGGGGAAGATTCAGTCCTCTCGGAGCGCGTACAGCATCGACGAAGTCTTTCCCCTCCGTGGTGGCGTCGAACGGCGTTCCGCCCGTGATGGCGAATGCATCCCGGATCGGATTCTCGAACTCGCGTTTCCAGCGCTTCGCCGAACCGGGTGTCCCCGACGCCCGAGTTCTCCATCGCGGAGTGTGCACGCATCACACCGTTTGCGGCACGAACGCCACCCAATCGTCGCCCTTTTGCCCGCGTAGGCGAAAGCGAGGAGTGAATGGCCCGGTATCACATCGAAACCTACGGATGCACCTCGAACCGAGGTGAGAGTCGCCAGATAGAGTCCGCGCTGCGCGACGCTGGCCACTACCGTGTCGAGGGACCAGAGGGTGCGGACGTCGCTATCATGAACACCTGCACCGTCGTGGAGAAGACGGAGCGGAACATGGTTCGACGGGCCAAAGAACTGCAATCGGAGACGGCGGATCTCATCATTACGGGCTGTATGGCGCTCGCACAGGGCGATGAGTTCAAAACCGAGGGCGTGGACGCCCAAATCCTCCACTGGGACGACGTGCCCACGGCCGTCACGAACGGCGAATGTCCGACCCCCGGCCCCGGCGTCGAACCCGTGCTGGACGGCGTTGTCGGCATCCTCCCCATCGCCCGCGGGTGTATGTCGAACTGTTCGTACTGCATCACGAAGCACGCGACGGGCAGAATCGACTCGCCGTCCGTCCAAGAGAACGTCGAGAAGGCCCGAGCGCTCGTCCACGCGGGCGCAAAGGAACTCCGGATCACCGGACAGGACACCGGCGTCTACGGATGGGACCAAGGCGAGCGGAAACTCCACGTCCTGCTCGACCGCATCTGCAACGAGATAGAGGGCGACTTCCGGGTTCGGGTCGGCATGGCCAACCCGAAGGGCGTCCACGGCATCCGCGAGGAACTCGCGCAGGTGTTCGCCGAGAACGACGAGTTGTACAACTTCATCCACGCGCCGGTGCAGTCCGGGTCGAACGACGTGCTCGGCGACATGCGCCGTCAGCATCAGGTCGAGGAGTACGTCGAAATCGTCGAGACGTTCGACGAGTATCTGGACTACTGGACGCTCTCGACGGACTTCATCGTCGGCTTCCCCACCGAAACCGACGAGGACCACGAACAGAGCATGGCGCTTCTGCGAGAAACGCGCCCCGAAAAGCTCAATGTCACCCGGTTCTCCAAGCGGCCGGGGACCGACGCCGCGGACATGAAGGGTCTCGGTGGGACGATCAAGAAGGAGCGCTCCAAGGCGATGTCCGAACTCAAGATGGACATCGTCGGCGCGGCCTACGACGACATGGTCGGCACCGAAAAGCGTGTGATGGTCGTGGAGGAAGGCACCGGTGACTCCGTGAAATGCCGGGACGGAGCCTACCGACAGATCATCGTCCAGCACGCCTCCGAGCACGGCATCGAACCCGGCGACTTCCTCGACGTGGAGGTCACCAGCCACCAGACCGTCTACGCGTTCGGCAAACCGGTCTGAAACGTCGATAGCGGGGGTTTCGGCGAGTTCTCTATCGTTTTCTTCGAACGAGCGCGTTCTGTTTTCCCGCGATTTCAGTAGCGACTCCGATACCGGTCCAGAAATCACCTACCCGGTCACGCGAGCGATGCTCACGTGATCAGGCGGACGGTTTCGAGGTATACATCCCTAATTGAATAGTTCCTTAACTAGTCAATTATGCGTATATCGGGGCGACCAGGCTCCTGCGGTGTTTCCGCGGTTGCTGTAATCGCGAGGGAATCGAAATCCTCTCGAAATATCACTCCGCCCATGCACCAAAATATCCCAGACAGAAAACATATATCGGGAGACGAAACATTCGAGAATATGTCCCCCACGAACCGACGGGAATTCCTCGTCGTCGCCGGTGCTCTGTCCGCCGGTTTTGCTGGCTGTCTCGGAGACGCTTCCTCGGGAGCGGACGATTCCGCCTCGTCCACGAAGACGAACGGCACGACGGATACGATGAGTTCGACCACGACCGCCGACGAACCGCCCCAGAAAGCGTCGTTTTCAGTCTCTGATTCGGCGATACGGGCCGTCGGCGACGCGTGGGTTGCCGTTGTAAACCCGACGGTTCGAAAAGCGGTAGAATACGAAGCCGTCATGGGATCAGGTGGGGTTCTCAGTCCGGACGAGAAGCAGTTCGTCGTCGCCGAAATTCAGAGTCAAGACGGTGAAACAGTCAGTGCGAAAGGAAAACCGGAGTACGACGCCTTCGAACTCGTCGTGGACGACGAAACCTATCCGGCAAACGATGTCGGCGGAATCGGTGCCGGGAGCAGACGGTTCGCGGAACGTGGTGAGGTTCGTTACGACATGGGTTATGCGGACGAATCCGATGTCGGCTGGATCGCCTTCGAACCGCCGTCGCCGCTCGACGCGAGCGAGGCGGCCATTCGGTGTCGGTACGACGACGACAGCGCCGAGTGGTCGCTCCCCGACGACGCGGTGGCGAAACTCCCCAAGCCTGCCCCGAAGTTCGAACTCCAGTCGTTCGACGCGACGATGGAAGGTTCGAACGCGAAACTCTCGTTCGCGGCGAAAAACGTCTCGAAGAACGACGGACGGTTCCTCGCGGCGCTGTACTGGCCGACGGACGAGATGTACGACGACGACGAATCGACAATCATCGAGCGCTCGGTGGAGGCTGGCGGGGCAGTCGAGTGGTCGAAGGAGTTCGGGACGGAGTACACGACCGGGACGGTGACCGCTCGCATCGATGGGGCCGTGACCGGAACCGCGAAAGTAGACGTCGAGGAGTAGAACGAATATCGGAGCGGCAGGCCGAACCGCGGACGATAGGTATCGAGGAACGGCAGTCAGTTCCCGCTTCCGGTCGTTGTCGTCGTCTCGCCACCGGACGTCGTCGTCGCTTTGCTTCCCGTCGTCGTCTTTCCGCTACCGCCGTCCGTTTCGTTGGTTTTCGTCCCGCCGTTTTCCGAACCCTCCTTCACCGTGACGGAGCCGACCATCCCGATCGAGCGGTGGGGGTTGCAGTAGTAGTGGTAGTAGCCGGGGACGTCGAAGGAGTGGGTGTAGCGATAGCCGTCGTGGTACAGTTTTCCCTTCCCGCCGGGCGTCCCCTCCCAGTTTGCGTCCTTGGGTTGCTTGTTGACGACGATGTTGTGTCTGTTCGATTTCCACTTCCACGCGACCGTCGTTCCGGTGGTGATCGTGAGGTTTTCGGGGTCGAACCGGTAGTTGCCGTTCGCACCGACGACCACAGTCGTGTCCGCAGGAGTCTTGTCCGGCTCAGGCTGGCTGCTCGAACAGCCAGCGAGCGTCGCGCTGACGACCGTCGTTCCGGTCGCCTTCAGTAGCATCCGCCTGCTAAGAGAGGGAGTCATGAGAGTACGTTCGTCACTCTCTCCTCTCGATAAAAGAATACTGATACCGATTCTCAGATACTGAAAACCCGAAGGGCGTTTCTCCTTAGTTTATTGCTACGACGACCCATCCGGTTGTCCCTCCTCGTCGCCAACCGACGTCTCCGCCAACCTGTCGGCCTCGGCGTCGGCTTTCCACTCGCCGAGTTCCTTCGGGTCGATATGGATGAAAACGTCGTCCACGTTTGGAATGTCCCGAATGGTGTTCATCAGGTCGGTTTCGATGTCGTGGGCTTCGATGAGCGTCCGGTCGCCTTCGACCTCGATGTGCATGCTCACGTCGATTTCCGGGCCGACGTAGTGGGCGACGACGTCGTGAACGCCCTCGACGTCAGGATGTGAGAGCGCGCGTTGGACGATGGTCGCACGGAGGTCCTCCGGCGGTGCGCGGCCGACCAGGTAGTCCACGTTGTCGCGGACGATTTCCCACCCGGTGTACAGAATCCCGAACGAGACCACACCCGCCGCGAGAGGGTCGAGGACGGGAAATCCGAACCGAGCGCCGAGCACACCGACGAGGGCCGCCGTGGCGGTCAGGATGTCGTTTCGGTTGTCCAACCCGGCCGCGACCACCGCGGGCGAGTTGACCGCGTCACCGACTCGCAGGCAGTAGCGGTAGAGTCCGTATTTCACGACGCCCGTACCGACGAGGACGACGACAGCGAGAACGCTCGTCGTCGTCGTGATGTCGCCGGAGAGGATCGAGGTCCCGGCCCGCCACAGCACCAACCCACCCGCCGAGAACACGCCGAGCGCGACGAACAGCGAGACGAACGGCTCGATTCGCTCGTGCCCGTGCGGATGCTCGAAGTCCGGCGGTTGCGTCGTCAGGTACAATCCGGCGAGGACGACGACGCTGTAAATCGCGTCCGAGAGGCTGTTGATGGCCTCCGAACCGACCGCGAGGCTCCCAGTCTGGAACCAGACGGCTCCTTTGGCGACGGCTAAGAGGAGGTTCGCCGTGAGGATGATGGCTCCCGCCGTTCGAATCGCCCCCGCCCGATTCATCGTTCGTGATTGGACCGCACGCCGTATGGGTATGTCGGCGGTCGAGTCGTTGGCGACGACCGCTCACTCCTCGAACGAAACCGCCGCGTCCGGGTTCGGCACGGTCGCACCTTCCTGTTCGGCGAACGCGGCGTGCAGTTTCTCGTAGGTGTCATCGAGCCCCTCCACGATGACTTTCGTGTCCGCGATGACGGGCATGAAGTTCGTGTCGCCGCTCCAGCGCGGGACGACGTGCGTGTGCAGGTGGTCGATGGACCCGCCGCTCCCCTCGCCGATGTTCAGTCCGGCGTTGAAGCCGTCCGGACCGAACGCGGCCTCCATCGCGTCGAACGTCCGCTGTTTCAGGTGTGCGTGGCCGAGCAATGTCTCGTCGTCGAGGTTCGCGTAGTCGCTCTCGTGCACGTCCGGAATCACCATCGCGTGCCCCGGGTTGTACGGGTAGTTGTTGAGCATGACGAACGCGCAGTCGTTACGCGCGACGACCAGATGTTCCCGCGCGTTTTCACGACGCGGAAACTCGCAGAAAACACAGCCGTCGAACTCCTCGTCGCTATCGCGCTCGACCCACTCCATCCGCCACGGTGCGAAGACCTGTTTCATATCGGGATGTCGTCGGGGGACGGTTTAGGTTTTCAGACTCGTCTCGGGGGCAGTCCCGAAGCGAACGAATTCCGCTCGAAACAGCGGTTATAACTGATTTAAGCCATTCATAACCGTGTCGAAAGGAACACTTACCGGAATCGAACCGCCGTCACGACCGGCGGAGGACGATGTCAGAGAGACGTGACAACAGTATCTTTTCAACCGATGGCTCCGGAGGAAGGAGTAACGAATGTATCTCATCATCGTCGGCGCGGGCGATATCGGCTCGCAACTCATCGGCATTGCGACACAGGACAACAACGACGTGGTGGTAATCGAAAAGGACGCCGAGCGGGCGGAACGCGCGTCGGTGGAGTTCGACTGTCTCGTCCTCCATAACGACGCGACGATTCTCGACACGTTGGAGGAAGCGGGGGCGAACCGCGCGGACGCGCTCATCAGCACGACGGACCAGGACGCGACGAACATCATGGTCTGCCTGCTGGGACAGGAACTGGAAATCCCGTCGCTCGTCTCGGTGGTGCACAACACCGAGCACATGAGCATTTTCCGCCAACTCGGCGTGAACGTCATCGAGAACCCACAGCGACTCATCGCGAACTACCTCTATCGGGCGGTCAAACGCCCGTCCATCAAGGATTACATGAAGGTCGGCAAGAAGGCCGAAGTGTTCGAAATCACGGTCGATTCCTACGCCCCCATCGCCGGTCTCACGCTGTCGGATGCGGCGGACGACGGGTTGTTCGACGAGGGAATGCTCGTCGTCGCTATCGACCGCGAGAACGAGGTCATCACTCCCCACGGAAACACGAAAATAGAGGGCGGCGACGTGGTCACCGTCTTCTCCGAAAACGGTGCGACGCCGAAAGTGACCGACATCTTCGGTCACTACGAGGACCACGGCTGAGATGGTTCGACGCAATACGGTCGCGGGCGTTCCGGCGCACCTCGCAACCATCCTTCGGGACGTGGGTGCACTCGTCCTGATACAGGCCGTGATGATGACGTTCACCGTCCTCGTCGCGCTGGCGTTTCGGGAGTGGTACGTGGCACTTGCGTTCCTGCTCTCCGGGGGAATCACGGCCGGAATGGGGGGTGCGGCCCGGAGGCTCTTCGGGGACGCACCCGATCCGGTGATGAAACACGGGATGGTCATCGCCGCCGGAGGGTGGTTCGCCACCGCGGTGTTCGGGGGATTGCCGCTGTTTCTCGCCGCACACCTCACGCCGGTTTCGGTGATGAACACCTACGTTCCGGTCGGGGCGGAGTATCAACCGATCCAGGTCGGCGGTGCGACCACGATGTCGAGCCTCGCGTACTTCCAAAACCCGCTTCACGCGCTGTTCGAGAGCATGTCCGGGTGGACGGGGAGCGGCCTGACGATGGCGGTACACGAACCGTCGTTGCCGCGGGCCGTCCAGTGGTGGCGGTCGTTCATCCAGTGGGTCGGCGGCGTCGGCGTTATCGTCCTCACGACCGCAATCCTCGCTAGACCCGGGAGCGGGAGCTACGCGCTCTACCGGGCGGAAGCACGGGAGGAGCGGATTCACCCGAGCATCATCCACACCGTCCAGACCGTGTGGCGTATCTTCCTACTCTACACCGCGATTTCCGTGGCGGCGCTGTTTCTCGCCATCCTCGTCGCGAAGCCGGAGTTACCGCTGTTCGACGTCTTCTGGCAGGCGCTCAACGAGGCGATGACCGCGCTTTCGACGGGTGGGTTCAGCGTGACGGACAACTCCATCCAGTCCTACGATTCGCCGTTGGTCGAAGGGGTGTTGCTCCCCATCATGACGCTCGGTGCAATCGCGTTCCCGATTCACTACGTCATGCTTCGGAACAGGGACGCGAAACCGCTGATTTCGGACACCCAGACGCGCTGGCTGTTCATCCTCTACGTCGTTGGCGTCCTCGGCCTCTCCATCCAGAACATCGTCGCGCTCCCGACTGCGAGCAAAGCGTTCGACGCGGTCGGTTGGGTCGGGCTCGGAAACTTCGGAATGTCACCGATGGCGGCCGACGCGGCCCGCGATGCGACGTTTCAGTTCGTGAGCGCGCTGACCTGCACCGGCTTTCAGTCCTCGGATATCGGGAAGTGGAGTGCCGGTGGGAAACTCATCCTCAGCGCGGCGATGGTGCTCGGCGGGGCCGCCGGGAGCACGGTCGGCGGCATCAAAATCATCCGTGGCTACATGATAAGCAAGGGGATTCAGTGGGAGTTCACCCGTGTCTTCCTCCCCTCTTCGGCCGTCGTCAACGTCCGAATCGGAGATCGCGTGCTCAAGCGAGAGCAGATGTTCGAGGAGTTCAGCGAGGCGTCCATCGTGAGTATGCTGTGGATAATCCTGCTAATCTCGGGAAGCCTCGTTCTCGTCAACGTCGCGCCGGGGCACGGTTACGCGGACTCGCTGTTCGAAGTCGCCAGTGCACAGGGGAACGTCGGGCTTTCGACCGGAATCGTCGGACCGACGATGTCGTCGCTCGGCGAGGGGATGCTCGTTCTCAACATGTGGGTCGGCCGTTTGGAGATAATCCCGGTTCTCGTATTTCTCCGCTCGGCCGTCCTCGGACTTAACCCCTAATCAGGTATTTAAAGTATTCGGCTGTTGTAGAGTGTTCCAGCCTCATTAACGGTTCAGGGAGCTCTATAAACGAAATGGGACACTCAGAATCCGTAGAATGGCAAAATCGCAAGACAGCGTTCGAATAAACGGTTCGAACGCCACCCAACAGAGAGGGGTTTTTATGCTCGTGTCAGGGCTTGTATGAACCGAGCAGGAAGTCACGATGGCAACAAAAAATCAGGGGTTTTCGGCAATGGTAGAACTGTGCGATAACTGCGGCCGCGAGACGTCACACGAGGTCTCCGTAGAAATCCGAACCGAGAGCAAAAAACGGGAAAACGCCGAGTTCTCCCGGGAACCGTACCGAGTCACGCGATGTCAGTCGTGTGGTGAGGAGAAAAGCCAGCGGATGAACAACGCGTAATCGAATAGCAGATTCTCGTCGGTGGCGGCCCTATTCTCGATCCGGTTCGCAGCACGTGTCACCGGAATATAACTGCAGAAAAGTTGATTATTCAGTGAACACTTCACAACCGTCCTCGGTGACGATGACCGAGTGTTCCTTCTGACTGACGAGGTAGCCGTCCTCTTCCTTGAGGACCGGGTAGCCGTGAACGATGTTGTTCATCTTCAAGCGACGGAGTGCCATCGTCGGTCGGGACACGTCCAACCATCGAGTGGCGAACGGAAGGGTACGGAACTCCTCGGTGATCTGTGAGAGCGCTTTACGGGCGCTTCGATCACGAACCGACGACTCCCGTTCGAGGGCGAAAATCTCCTCCTCCGCCCCTTCACCGACTTTCCCGCTACCGTCCGTGGCGAACGGTTCGATGGCGACAACGTCGCCGACTTCCAGTTCGACGCCGCGTTCGACGGCGAGGTTCGGGATGTTCGGGTCCGTGTGCTGTTCGTAGTGGGCGAGGCCGTGTCCCGAGAGATTGACGACGGGGTTGTAGCCGTAGCCGTCGATGACGGACTCGATTTTCGCGCCGATTTCGCCGGTCTCGACTCCCGGTTCGACGATTTCGAGCGCGGCGTCGAGCGCTTCCGCGCTCGCCTCCGCGAGGTCGTCGTTTCCGGAGAGGTCCACGGTAATCGCGGTGTCCGCCAACCAGCCATCGACGTGGACGCCGATGTCGAGGTTGACCATGTCCTCGCCGAACGTGGTTTCGTCGTCGATGCCCGGCGTCGCGTGGGCGGCCTCCTCGTCGATGCTGATGTTGACGGGGAACGCTGGTTTCCCGCCGAGTTCGCGGATTCGGTCCTCGGCGAACTCCGCGACTTCGAGGTGGGTCACGCCGACGTCGACTTTTTCGGCCGCCTCCGCTCGCACCTGTGCGAGGATTTCACCGGCTTCCCGATGCTTTTCGTACTTCTCGGCAGAGAGGTCTACCTCTTCGCTCATACTCCGTTGTTCATCCGAACGCCGGAAAGAGTTTGCGTTACGGCGAAACGGGGGCAACGCGACGAATCTACCGGTTCACGGCGGTCTGCATCGCGTCGGTGTTGAACGCGCTTCCGGAATTGCCGTCCCGGTCGAGAACGATGACGCCCGCTTCCGATCCAGTGAGTTCCGCGAACTCCTCGATTGCGCGGTCCGCCGCTTCCCCTGCATCGTATCCCGATTCGAGGTGGCGAACCGCCCGGCGGGTGAGCGTCACTTTGGCGATGTCCTCACCGGCACCGGTCGAACTCGCCGCACCGGCGGGGGCCGCGTAGAACCCGCTCCCGATTTGCGGCACGTCGCCGACCCGCCCAGCGAGCGCGAGCCATCTACCGCCGGTCGAAGTCGCCGCCGCGAACTGCGTGCCGTCGTAGGCGACAGCGCCGACCGTATCGTGACCACCAAATTTCTCACGGAGCCAGTTGAGATGCTCGCTCGGCGACCCGTCGGGCGTGTCGTGCTCCGCCCATCGCTCCCGGCTTTTTTCCGTCCAGAGGTCGACGCCCGTTTCGACGCCGAAGTCGGCGGCGAGGTCCACCGCGTGCTCGCCGCTGACGAACACGTGCGGCGTCTCCTCCATCACGACGCGGGCCGCGCTGACGGCGTGTTCGACGCCGGGCATGGAACAGGCCGCGCCCGCTTCGCGGTCGCTCGTCATGATTCCCGCATCGGTTCTGACTACCCCGTCGCTCTGGACCGCACCGCCGACGCCCGCGTTGAATCGCGGCGAGGATTCAAGGACGTGGACCGCGGCTTCGACGGCGTCCACGACCGTTTCCGCTTCGCCGCCGACCTGCGCTGCTTCGTCGAGAACTCCCTGTCGAGGTGTCGGTTCGTCCGGTTCGCCGCCCGCACCGCCGTGCACGATGACGTTCATGGGGGTGCTCTCGCGTACGGTGGCTTAAATACACGTCAAACGGCAGTCCGGCACGCGAATTCGTCTCTCTTCGAACCGGACAGAATGAAACGGAGACGACGATATCCCACGGATATTGTCGGATTATCTGACTGCTAATGGCGTTATTTGATCCGCAGTTTCAATTATGATGCTGATAATTAAAATGCATTATTTTCCATCAGTAGTTGCATGAGCAATAGGCCCAAAGCAAACCGGCGAACCGTGCTGTCGATGGCCGGCCTCGGTCTCGTCGGAAGCGGGACCGCCATCGCCAAACGAACCGCCAACAGTACCAGTTCCTCCAAGTCCGTTCTTGCCGAGTACGACGACGATTCGACCGTGGACATCGACACGGACGCGTGGCCGCAGTCGCGCTTCGACAACGGTAACACGAGCTACAGTCCGAATGGAAGCCCTCCGGAGGGTTCGTTGTCGGAAGCCTGGTCCTACGATGGAGTCTATCACGGACCGATCGTCAGCGACGA
This sequence comes from Haladaptatus sp. AB643, assembly GCF_024136975.1. Lineage (NCBI taxonomy): Archaea > Methanobacteriati > Methanobacteriota > Halobacteria > Halobacteriales > Haladaptataceae > Haladaptatus > Haladaptatus sp. AB643. Next base: position 738,675 of record NZ_JAMYJW010000001.1, on the reverse strand, counting down.
AACCGTCCTCGTCACCCGGATAGATGATCCGGGGTTGGTCGCACTGAACGCGACGGACGGGTCCGAACGCTGGTCCGTGGACGTTGACTTCAGAAAGTGGGGAACCAATCTGGCAGTCGCCGATGGAACGGTTTACGTCACGGCTAACGGGTCGAGTTCGTACAACACCGAAAGCGGGATCGATGTCAACTCCGAGGGCATGACGTACGCGTTCGATATCGAGGACGGTACCGAACTGTGGTCCGCCAATGCAGGAGGATTTTCACCGAAGATAACCGACGAGTTCGTCGTCGTCGCCGGTGACGCCGGGCCCGCCGCGATAGCCCGTGAGGATGGAACCGTTCACTGGGAGCACGACTTTGCTGTGACAGAATACTATGCGGTCGCCCACGGAATGGTCTATGCGAGCGACGACTACGAAGGGACGCTGTACGCCATCGACGTCGAAACCGGAGAGACGAGATGGACGCGGGATTTCGACCGAGGTGGGTCTCTCATCGCCACGGAGGGCGAAGTCGTCGCGTCGGTATACGACACCCTCTACGTTCTCGAACCGGAAAGCGGCGAAACGCGGTGGCAGCAAACGTTCGAGAAACCGGACGTGAACGATCCAAGTGCCCCGTGGCCCGGCATCGGTATCGCCTGTGCCGTTACCGACGACGCCATCTACATCGGTCGGCAGAAGTTCTACGCGTTCGACATCGAAACCGGAGATAGACGAACGCTCAGCGAGGACGGCTATTACACCAATAGCGTTCATGGTGACGAATTCTACGAACTAGATGAGACATCCGACGGCGAAATTCAACTCGTCGGACGCGACGTTGACACCTTCCAAGTCGTTCGAAGGCGAACCCTGCCGTCTCAAGACTACACGGGTGCACTCGTTACCTCCCAAACGGTGTACGGGATGATCGAGGGCTCTGACAATACGTTTCAGCTCGTCGCCTTGCGGCCGAGCGACGACGGAACACATGGCGAGGACGGTTCTGATGAATCCGGAGACTCCGAAAACTCCGACGACTCCGATAGTCCAAACGGTTCCGACGACGACGGACACGGCGACTCGGACGACGACTGCTGACGTTCATCGATCCTCGTTTTTCAGTTGCGCTACGTGTGGTCACTGCACCATCTTTCATTTTAACTGATAATTAATCCGATCTGCATCAGTGATGATCTCGCTTAACTCATGCATAGGAATAATCGTTCATTCACTATTTCTAACCTGATCATGCCCGACAAACCAACGGTCAACCGCCGAACAGTGCTGTCGATGACCGCCCTCGGCCTCGCTGGGAGTGGGACCGTCATCGCTAAACAAGCCTCCACGAACAACTCCGTGCTCACCGACCATGGTGAGGATTCACGCGTCGATTGGGGATCCGATGCGTGGCCGCAGGCGAACTACGACAACGGTCAAACGAACTACACCACCGACGGTGCCACTCCGACCGGAGCGCTGTCCGCCGCGTGGACGTTCGGAGAGGATGTGGACAGCAGTATGAGACAGTACAACTTCGGTTACCGGTATCCTATCGTCGCCGATGGCATCGTCTACACGCTCTCGGAACGAAGACAGGATCGCGAAGAAGGCGACGGAACATACGTCACACAGGTACTGCACGCGCTGGATGAAGCTGACGGTACTGAACTGTGGAACGCCGACCTGAAAGTTGCGGTCCGCGGCACCGTCGAAGGGGATCAGTACGTCGGAAAGTTCGGTTTCGATGGGATTGCCGTGGCGGACAACGTCGTGTATCTCAGTCGCTGGGGTCGAACCACGACTTTCGACGCCGAAACCGGTGAACGAGGATGGACCGTCGAACACGGTGGGGGACAACTCGCCGTCACCGATGAATCGCTCGTCGTTACCCACCAAATCGGGGATAATAACCTCACAACACCGGCACAGGGGTATCGAGTGTTGACCATGTCCCGCGAGGACGGGAGCATTCGATGGAAACGAGACTACACCGGTGGTGGGAGCTTCGCGGACGGCTCCGTCAACCTATATCTGGCTGTTGCGAACGGCTCCGTGTACGCGGCGTATGAGAGCTTCAACGATACCCAGTACGTCCACTCCTTGTCGCTCAACGATGGGACGGAGGAGTGGAAATCGGGACGAAAGCAGTTGGGCAGTCTCATCGCAACCGAGAACGTATTGTACATCGAACGAAGCGAGGAAATCGCTGCACTCGATACGGAGTCGGGCAAAACACGATGGAAAACCGATTCGTCGCTTCGACCGGCCGGTCAGGAGTTTGTGTTCGGCGCTGCGGGTGACGGGTCGGCATACGTCACCGTCGGCACGACCGACGATAACCAAGGTCGGTTGCTTGCACTCGATGCCGATACCGGCGGAGTCGAGTGGGAGGTCGAAACGAAATGGTACGGCGGTGAGAGCTGGTTGGATGCCGGTGAGGTCGTCGTCGTCAACGGCGTGGTTCATTATTTCGTGCGGAAATCACGCCCCACCGACGAGGAAACCGCGGTCGAGTACGTGCTGGCCACCAGAGAGACGGACACCGGCAAACTACTCGACAGGCGTTCAGTGCCGTCCGTGCCGTCCGCAGATGGCACCGTCGTGAGCGATTACCCCGTCGTCGCGGGTAACACGCTCTATGCGAACTACGCGGGCTCGGAAGGGCACGGAAAAACGCTCGTTGCACTGCGTTCGTCGGACGACGACAGAAACGATGATGAATCAGGAAGCGACGACGACGGAAATGACGGGGGTTCGGACGGGAGCGACGACGACGGAAATGACGGGGGTTCGGACAGGAGCGACGACGACGGAAATGACGGGGGTTCGGACGACCGCTGTTAACCCTCCGTCGAACCCGCACCATTATCTAAGGGAGTATAAGGCCCATACGGGGGACAAACGGCAGGCCTTTTATCCTCCTCGTTCGGATGTTCACACGTTCATGAGCTACGAGTACGACAAAGTAGAGGTTCCAGAAGACGGGGCCCAAATCACGTACGACGAGGAGACAGGCGAACTCGACGTACCGGAGAACCCCATCATCCCCATCATTCACGGGGACGGAATCGGGACGGACGTCGGCCCGGCAGCACAGAAAGTTCTCGACGCCGCCGCGAAAGCGACCGGCCGAGAGATCAATTGGATGCGCGTCTACGCTGGTTCGAGCGCCCGCGACAAGTACGACGAGAACCTCCCCGACGACACCGTCGAGGCGATCAAGGAGTTCAACATCGCGATCAAGGGGCCGCTCACGACGCCCGTCGGCGCGGGCTTCCGCAGCCTGAACGTCGCGCTCCGCAAGACGCTCGACCTGTACGCGAACGTCCGCCCGACCTACCACCTCGACGGCGTCCCGTCGCCCGTCAAACACCCCGAGGCGATGGACATGGTCTTCTTCCGTGAGAACACGGAGGACGTCTACGCCGGTATCGAGTGGGAAGCCGGAACCGACGAAGTCGAGGAAGTCAAGACCTTCGTCGAGGAGGACATGGGCTACGACGACGTGATCCACGACGGTCCGGTCGGCATCGGCATCAAGCCCATCACGGAGTTCGGCTCGAAGCGTCTCGTCCGCGAAGCGATCGAGTACGCCATCGAGAACGAACTCGACTCCGTCACCCTCGTCCACAAGGGTAACATCATGAAGTTCACCGAAGGCGCGTTCCGTGACTGGGGCTACGAACTCGCGGAGGAGGAGTTCGGCGACGTCACCATCACCGAGGACGAGCTTTGGGACGAGTACGACGGCGAGCAGCCCGAGGACAAGATTGTCGTCAAGGACCGCATCGCGGACAACATGCTCCAGCAGTTGTTGACCCGTACCGACGAGTACGACGTCATCGCCACGATGAACCTGAACGGCGACTACATGTCCGACGCCGCCGGCGCACAGATCGGTGGTCTCGGCATCGCACCGGGTGCGAACTTCGGTGAACACCGCTGTCTCGCGGAACCGGTCCACGGTTCCGCCCCGAAATACGCGGGTGAGGACAAAGTCAACCCGACCGCGATGATCCTCTCCGGCCGTCTCATGCTCGACTACATGGGTTGGAAGGACGCCAGCCAACTCGTCTACGACGCCGTCGAGGAGACCATCTCCTCCGGCGACGTCACCTACGACCTCGAACGCCAGATCGAAGGCGGCAACAAACTCGCCACCAGCGAGTACGCTGACGCCATCGTCGAGAACATCGAAAAACTCTCGTAGAGAGTTTTTCTGACCTTCGCGGCTCCGCCGCGAAGAGGCTCAATCCGTCTGTATTCTTCCTTTTTCACCCACCAAAACACGTCGCTAGCGAGTCGTACGAATCGTGGGCAAGACGAACGCCACCCCGGCGATTCGGAGGGGGTTCCGACGTGTCAGTAGGGTCATGAAAGAGAGAAACCGGAACGGCGGTAAAACCTTTCTGCACGACGAAACGAACGACGGCGAATTACGCGGGCTGAATCCGCGCCAGCGCGTCACCGCGTTCGAACTCCTCGTTCTCGCCGACCAGTCGTTCCAGCAACTCGCCCGTCGCAGGCGCGGGCACGTCCACGCTCACCTTCTCGATCTGAATCTCGGCGATGGTGTCACCCTCTTCGACTCGGCTTCCCTCGCTGACGAACCAGTTCGAGACGACCGCCTCCTCGACGTCCATCGCATCCTCCGGCCAGACGGCGGCCGAATCGACCGGGACGAGGTCTCCATCACTCATCGTTCACGGAGCGGATTGCGTCTGCGATGTCCTCGGTTCCGGGGTTGACCTCCTGTTCCAGCGGGCGGGCGTACGGAATCGGCACGTCCGGCATGGTCACGCGCTCGACCGCGTCAAGGTCGGAAAGTCCGCCTTCCGCGGCCCGCGCGATGATCTCTCCCGAGACGCCGAACGAGTGATAATCCTCGTCCACCACGACGAGTCGGCCGGTCTTCGACACCGATTCGACGATGGTCTCGGTGTCCAGCGGCACCAACGTCCGGAGGTCGATGACTTCCGCGTCCACTTCTCCCTCATCCGCCAGTTCCTTGGCGGCCTCCATCGCACGGTGCACGTGCAGGCCGAGCGTGACGACGGTGACGTCATCGCCTTCACGTTTCACGTCGGCCTCGCCGAACTCGATGGTGTAGTCCTCGTCCGGCACGGGCGTTTTCGGTCCCTCCGGGGCGGGCATCCACCCGATACCCATCAGGCGCTTGTGGAACATGAAGACGACCGGGTCGTCGTCGCGGATGGCCGCGTGCATCAACCCCTTGGCGTCGTACGCCGTGGACGGAACGACCACCTTCATGCCCGGCAGATGGGCGAACGTGCCGTACAGCGTCTGGGAGTGCTGGGCGGCGTCGTTGTACGTGCCGCCGACGGCCGTCATCAACACCATCGGGACGTTGACGCTCCCGCCGCTCATGTAGGTGTTCTTGGCCATCTGGTTGTAGATCTGGTCCATGGCGACGCCGAAGAAATCCACGAACATCAACTCGGCAATCGGACGCATCCCCTGTTGGGCCGCGCCGACCGCCGCGCCGATGAACGCGGTTTCGCTGATGGGCACGTCCATGATTCGGTCGTGGTCGAACTCGTCGAGGAGTCCCTGCGTGCTGTCGAAGATGCCGCCGTAGTCGGCGATGTCCTCGCCCATGACGAACACGTCGTCGCTTTCGTGCATCTCGTGGGCGATGGCGTCCACCATCGCACGACTCATCGTCAGTTCCTTTCCGTCCGATTCAGCCATCACTCATCACCTCGCAGGGTTTCCGCGTAGCCGTCCGGCGGATTCACGAACACGTCCTCGTAAGCCTCCTCCGGGTCGGGTTCCGGTTGCTCCTTCGCCCACTCGATGGCGTCCTCGACGCGCTCCGTTGCGCGCGAGCGGATGTCGTCGAGGGTTTCCTCGTCGGTTCCCATCGAGCGCAAATCCTCCTCCAGTCGGTCGATCGCGTCGAGTTGCTGTGCCCGCTCGGTGTCCTCCTCCGGGCGATACCCTTCGGCGTCGCCCATGAAGTGACCCATCCGGCGGTGTACCTGCACCTCTAACAGCGTCGGCCCGTTGCCGTCCCGGGCGCGGCCAATGGCTTCCCCCGCCGCCTCGTAGATGGCCACCGCGTCGTCGCAATCGACGCGTTCACCGTGCATGTCGAACCCGTCCGCGCGCTGGGCACCGTTTTCCACGTCCGTCACGCGTCCCTTCGGCATGCTGATGGCCCAGTCGTTGTCCTCCACGACGAACACGACCGGCAGGTCGTGGACGCTGGCGAGGTTCAGCGATTCGAGGAACCCACCCTGGTCGATGGCTCCCTCGCCGAGGAACGCCACGGCCACGCTGTCCTCGTTTCGCATCTTCGCCGCGAGTCCGGCACCGACCGCCGGGGGACACCCCTCGGCGATGATGCCGCTGGCCGCGAAGTTCACGTCCGGGTCGAACAGGTGCATGTGCCCGCCTTTTCCCCGACAGAGACCCGTCTCACGGCCGAATATCTCGGCGGTCATCCGCTCCAAATCCACGCCCTTGGCGATGGCGATGTGATGCGGTCGGTGCGGTCCCGTTACCGTGTCGTCGTCACGCAGATGCTGACACACACCTGCACCGGACGCCTCGTGGCCTGCAGCGAGGTGCAACTCCCCCGGTATCGGCCCGGCGGAAATGTCGAACGCCGGTTGTTTCCCCTCCAAATACTCCTCCTGTAGCCGTTCCTCGTAGTGACGCGCCGTCACCATGTTTTCGAACATCTCCTCCAGTCCGCTGATTCCTATCATGGCACACTACCACGCAGAGGCACGACCCTCACCATAATAAGTTTCAGTTACGGCCCGGCGTGAATCGCGATCGATCCGATTTCGGTCGCTTCCGTCACTTCCACGGCACGCCGAGTCGCGGAGGGCTGAAGATATCGACACCGCGAACCGGCGTGTCGGTTCGGTTCTCCGCCGCGTGGGGTTCATCGCTCGGAATCGCGTAGGAGTCGTCCTGCTCGATGGTGAACTCCTCGCCGTCCACGATAATCGTCAGTGTACCTCCGTAGACGAAGCCGGTTTGCTCGTGTTCGTGGCTGTGTTCAGGCACGGTTACACCGGGTTCGATGTGAAAATGCTGGATACTCATCCGCTCGCCAGCGACCAACTGCGCGAGATACACGCCGTCCACCGCTTCCGTCACCTCACGGTCCGATAGGGCAATCGATTCCATGAGGGATGTTGACTCGCAAGCATCGTCAATCCCTGTGGGAACAGCTAAATACGATGATATAGCGGAGTTTCGAAGCTCTCGACCGAATCGGTTTCATCGTCGTGATTTCGCTTCTGAGATTGCGATTTCGGTTCCAAACAGTCGTGACCGTGGCGACTTTATTCCACCCCGACCAACTTCCAGTAGTGACAGTCGTCGTTGCGACGGAGGATTTCGAGGTGTACCACGACGTGGTCGGCGAGCTACGCGACAGGGGGGTTCGCTTCACCACGGTCGAACCGGGTGCGGAACTCCCGGATGGTGCACGGATCGTCATCCGGGCGGAGGATGACGAGGTGCAGACCGGACTCCCGGTCATCGTGGCCGACCCGAAGCGACCTCGAAAGGCCGTCGAGGAAGCGTTGACCGCACTCCGTGGCGAGAACGGACGGACCGTCATCGGCATCGATCCCGGCACGCGCCCCGGAATCGCCGTCCTCTCGGGCGAGATGGTGATCGCGTCGTTTCACGTCCCGCTCGCGGACGCCGCGGACGTGGTCCACGAGGAGATAGAGGATGCCATCGACCCGGTGGTCAGAATCGGTGACGGGGCGCGGCTTCAGGGAGCGCAACTCATCCGCGAACTCGAAGACGTGCAAGTGGAACTGGTGGACGAAACCGGAACGACGCCGTACCTCGGGACCGGCGCGCGGGGCATGGGCGACGTTCTCGCGGCGGTCAACATCGCCCGAATGGAGGGTGAAATCGTGGAAGAGCGCGACATCGAACCGACGGCGGGCGAACTCGGCGTGATCAAACGCCGGTCGCGCGAGCGGTCGACCGACAACCGCGAAATAGACGAGGAACTCGCACGGCGGGTCGCCGCGGGCGATTTGACCATCGAGGAGGCCTTGGCGGAACACCGCGAGGAGTAAAAATTCGCAGTCACTCGTTTTCGTGAACGGTTCCCTCCGCTCGACGCATGACTTCCCGCACCGCCATTCCCGACTCTTCCGCAACAGCCTGCGCGTCGTCGAACTCCGCGCTCACGTCGAAGACCGACCCGGAATCGTCGCTCGCGACCTTCACCGTCACGTCGTATTTCGATCCGTCGATGTCCAGCGTCACCGTCTCGAACTCCCGGTGAGCGATCCACCGATAACTGCCACCCGATTGCCGAACGCCGAGCGTTCCCGTCTCCTCGGCCAGTTTTCGAGCCACTCGCGCTGCGTCCTCCGGTTTGACGACGACCTTCACGAGGTGTCCGGGGCGGGATTTCTTCATCGAAAGTGGGACGACTGAGACGTCCCGCGCACCCGAATCCGCGAGGGTTTCCTGTAGCCCGCCGAGCACCTCCGGCGACGTGTCGTCAAGGTTCGTTTCGAGAACGGTTATTTCGTCGCGCACGAGACCACCCGCCGATTCACCGACGAGGACCCGCAGAACGTTCGGGTGGTCCGAAAAGTCGTAGCCACCAGCGCCGTAGCCCGAGTTCTCGACGTTCAACGTCGGCAGGGTTTCGACCCCGTCCGCGAAGTGGGCGAGAATCGCGGCACCGGTCGGCGTGAGCAGTTCCGCTTCGACGGGACCACCGGAGAGCGACCAGTCGGCCCCGGCCGCGATTTCGACCACCGCTGGCGCGGGTATCGGGAACGTTCCGTGACTCATGCCGACCTCGCCGCCGCCGGTCGCGAGGGGCGTCGTCACGACCCGCTCGGCGTCGAGGTTCGCGAACAGTAGCGACGCGCCGACGATGTCCGCGATGGCGTCGTCGGTGCCGACTTCGTGGAAGTGCGTCGATTCGAGGTCGGTGTCGTGGACGCTCGCCTCCGCTTCGCCCAGGATTCGGAAGACGGCTTTCGCGTTCCGCTCGATGGGTGAATCGAGTTCCATCGATTCGAGCACGTCGATGACCTCGCGGTAGGTTCGAGCAGGACCGGCACCCTCGGCGTGGTGGTGGTGATCGTGATGATCATGTTCGTGATTGTGGTGGTGGTCGTGGTCGTGGTGCTCGTCGTGGGAATGCTGGTGATCGTGGTCGTGACTATGTTCGTGCTGGTGGCTGTGCGTGTGATCGTCGTGAGAATGGTGGTCGCTGTGGTGGTCGTGAGTGTGGTCCCCGTGCGAACGATCCGATTCTCCATCCTCGTCCGTCAGGAGAACGTGAACGCGTGTCGAGGAAATCCCGTTTTTGACCGTCGTTTCGGCCGAATACTCCACCGGCAGCGCGTCTTCGACGGGGGAGAGTGCGTCCCTGTTCGCTCCCGCGTCGAGCAGCGCCCCGAGAATCATATCACCGCTGGCACCCATTCGCCCGTCGAACGCAAGCGCTCTCATACGTCGCTCCCCGACCCGGAACGGGAAAGTCCCTGCGGTCATGTCGCCACCACTATCCCTTTGTACTGCCCCCACGTAGTGACAGCCATCGAACGCGGGCACCGTCCGACGGTATCGGAGATGGCCGAAGTTCCCGGTAGCACAGGACTTATGCCCTGCGAACTATCACCCACAACTATCCCCCGTGACTGAACAATCATGAACGAAGTGCAACTGGAGGTGGCGAAGGCGTATCCGAACGATTCGGGACGCGGTATCGCCCGTCTCGACCCGGACACGCTCTTGCATCTGAAGCTGAGCCCCGGAGATATCATCGAGATAGAAGGAGGCGATACGACCGCCGCGAAAGTCTGGCGTGCCGACCGACAGGACTGGAACACCGACACCGTCCGTATCGACGGCTTCACCCGCCAGAACGCGGACGTCGGGATCGGTGAACGCGTCGAAATCCGCAAAGCAGAGGCCGACAAGGCCGACAAACTGGTGCTCGCGCCGCCGGAGGAAGCGAGCGTCCAGTTCGGCAGCGACGCGGCCGGAATGGTCAAACGACAGATCCTGAAGCGCCCGGTGGTCGAGCGCGATATCGTGCCCGTCATGTCGAGCACGAATCACCCATTCATGCGCTCGCCGGGACAGGCGATCCCGCTCATCGCAGTAGAAACCGACCCGCAGGGAGTCTGTCTCATAACCGAGGACACCGAAGTCGAACTCCGAGAGGAGCCGATATCGGGCTTCGAGAAGACCGGCGGTGGCATCACCTACGAGGACATCGGTGGCCTTCAGAACGAAATCCAGCGCGTGCGGGAGATGGTCGAACTCCCGATGAAACACCCGCAGATCTTCCAAAAGCTCGGCATCGAGCCGCCGCAAGGTGTGCTCCTGCACGGTCCACCGGGCACCGGGAAGACGCTGTTGGCGAAGGCCGTCGCCAACGAAACCAGCGCGAGTTTCTTCTCCATCGCTGGTCCGGAGATCATCTCGAAATACTACGGGGAGTCCGAACAGCAACTCCGTGAGATCTTCGAGGATGCGGCCGAGGAGTCCCCCTCCATTATCTTCATCGACGAACTCGACTCCATCGCACCGAAGCGCGAGGACGTGACCGGCGAAGTCGAACGCCGCGTCGTCGCCCAACTGCTGACGATGATGGACGGGTTGGAGGCACGAGGTCAGGTCATCGTCATCGCCGCCACGAACCGAGTCGATTCGGTCGATCCGGCGCTCCGTCGCCCCGGTCGCTTCGACCGCGAGATCGAGATCGGCGTGCCGGACGAGGAGGGCCGCACGGAGATCCTGCAGATTCACACCCGCGGGATGCCGCTGTCGGACGACGTGAACCTTCCCGGCCTGTCGAACGACACCCACGGGTTCGTCGGTGCCGACATCGAGAGCCTGACCAAGGAGGCCGCGATGAAGGCGCTCCGGCGCTACCTACCCGAGATCGACCTGGACGAGGAGTCCATCCCGCCGTCGCTCATCGACCGGATGATCGTCAAGCGCGAGGACTTCCGCGGCGCGCTGAACGAGGTCGAGCCCTCCGCGATGCGCGAGGTGCTGGTCGAACTCCCGAAGGTGTCGTGGGACGACGTCGGTGGCCTCGAAGACGCCAAGAGTCAGGTCAAAGAGAGCGTCGAGTGGCCGCTCTCCTCGCCCGAGAAGTTCGAACGGATGGGAATCGAACCGCCGAGCGGCGTCCTGCTCTACGGGCCGCCCGGAACCGGAAAGACGCTCATGGCGAAGGCCGTCGCCAACGAGACGAACGCCAACTTCATCAGCGTCCGTGGCCCGCAACTGCTGTCGAAGTGGGTCGGTGAATCGGAGAAGGCCATCCGGCAGACGTTCCGCAAGGCGCGGCAGGTCAGCCCGACGGTCATCTTCTTCGACGAACTCGACAGCCTCGCCCCCGGACGGGGACAGGAAGTCGGGAGCAACGTCTCGGAACGCGTCGTCAACCAACTCCTCACCGAACTCGACGGGTTGGAGGACAAGGGCGACGTGATGGTCATCGGCGCGACCAACCGCCCGGACATGATCGACCCGGCGCTCATCCGCTCCGGTCGGTTCGACCGTCTCGTCATGATCGGTCAACCCGACGAGGAAGGCCGCGAACAGATCCTCAAGATCCACACCGAGGACAGTCCGCTCGCGCCCGACGTGAGCCTGCGCGAACTCGCGGAGATGACCGACGGCTACGTCGGCAGCGACCTGGAATCCATCGCCCGCGAGGCCGCAATCGAGGCCCTGCGCGAGGACGACGACGCCGAAGAGGTCGAGATGCGACACTTCCGCGCCGCGATGGAGAGTGTTCGCGCGACCATCACCGAAGACCTGCTCGATTACTACTCCCAGATGGAACAGGAGTTCAAGGGCGGGTCGTCCGGTCCGCAGCGCCAGACCGGCGGCCGCATTGGCTTCCAATAAGAACCACCTTTTGCTGCGGTCGCGCGGCATAGCCGCGCTCCCTGGCAAAATCTGGACCAAAAGCACTCCTCCTTCACTTCGTTTTAGACGACTCGCACAGCGAGTCGTCTAAAACGCCGTTCAGTCGTCGGCCCGGAAATCTCCGATTTTCCGGAGAGGACGCTGGCCTCCGCGGTTGTGTCGTTGGTCATTTCTGGCGGTTGCGAAGATTCTGTTTTCGGTGGTTGTGTCATCGGTTGATTCTCGGCGGTTTCGTATCTTCACCAGTGTTGTGACCAGTCTCGCGCAGTCGCTTCTCCTCCGGTGGGAGAGTTCAAATTCGTCGCCGTCCGGACCACGAAATAAATGCTCGCCTTTCAAAGCAAACAGCACCGTTTCATCGGAGGCGAGGGAAGTCTGTGGTTCTCTGAAAATTGAATGAGAGTTGGGTGACGGCATGGAAACAACCGCCAGTCGCGAGCACACTCTCCGGAAAATCTCCGATTTTCCGGGCCGACGACCTCGAAGTGGGATGAGGAGTGTCTTCCTGAACGTAGTGAAGGAAGGCCAGGAAGTCGCATGCCCGCACAGCGTAAGCGAGCAGGAACGTCTTCCGTTGCTTTTGGTCCAGATTTTTATCGAGGGTCGCAGAGCGACCCTCGCAATAAAAAGGTGGGTTCTTAGTAGATGAGTTCGTCGTCGTTCTCAACCATGTAGAACGTTCGGGCGGCGATGTTGACGGAGTGGTCGCCGATGCGTTCGAGGTCGCGGATCGTGAGCAGGAGACGGGAGACGTCCTGCAGGAGTCGTTCGATTTCTTCCTCCGTGTTCTCTTCGAGTTCGGTCTCGATGAGGTCACGGACGACGAGCGCGCTCGCACGTTCACAGAGGTCGTCGAGGTCTTCGTCGCGCTCGGCGACGGCGTAGCAATCTTCGGCGTCGTTCTCGGCGTAGGCATCCATCGTCACTTCCAGCATGTCGAGGGTGATGTTGCCCAGTTCCTGAATGTTGACTTCGGGGAACACGTCGTGGTCGGCTTCGAGCGTGTACTCGCCGAGGTTGACCGCGAGGTCGGCGATGCGTTCGAGGTCGGTGATGATCTTGAACGACGCGGCGATCATTCGCAGGTCGCTCGCGACGGGCTGTTGGAGCGCGAACAGGTCGATACAGTCCTGTTCGAGCGAGAGATACAGCTCGTTCACCTCGTCGTCGCCCTCGATGACCTCCTGGGCGAGTTCCGGGTCTTTCTGTTCCAGTGCGTTGAGACCGAGACGGAGCCGTTCCATCACGACCTCGCTCATGTAGAGGACGTTCTCACGGAGGTCCGTGAGTTGCGCCTGATAGTCGTTTCGTGGCATATGTTATTATCCGAACTTACCCGTAATGTAATCTTCGACGCGCTGACTTTCCGGGTTCTCGAAGATTTTGTCGGTGTTGTCGTACTCGACGAGTTCGCCGCCGGTGAGGAACACGGCGGTCTGATCGCTGATGCGGGCTGCTTGCTGCATGTTGTGCGTGACGATGACGACCGTGTAGTCCTCCGCGAGGTCCGTGATGAGGTCCTCAATTTTCGAGGTGGCGACGGGGTCGAGCGCGCTCGCCGGTTCGTCCATCAGGATCACGTCCGGACTGACGGCGATGGCGCGTGCGATACAGAGTCGCTGTTGTTGACCGCCGGAGAGACCCATCGCGCTCTCGTCGAGGCGGTCGTTCACCTCGTCCCAAATCGCGGCACCGCGGAGGCTGTCTTCGACCAGTTTTTCGGCTTCCTCGGTGTTCGCACGGCCGAGCAGGCGGTCGATCAGGCCGGTCTTGATCTCGCCGTGCTTGTTCGGCGCGTAGGTGATGTTCTCGCGGATGGATTTCGGGAACGGGTTGGGTTGCTGGAACACCATCCCGACGCGGCGACGGAGTTCCACGAGGTCTATCTCGGCCTCGTTTATCTCCTCGTCGTCGAGTTCTATCGATCCCTCGACGCTCGCGGCGTCGATTTCGTCGTTCATCCGGTTGAGACACCGGAGGAAGGTGGATTTCCCACAGCCGGATGGACCGATGAGCGCCGTCACGCTGTTGGCCGGGATGTCCATCGACACGCTCTGGAGCGCTTGATCGTCGTCGTAGTAGACGTCCAAGTCCTCGACGGAGATTTTCGTCTCCGTTTCGGAGAGGTCTCGGTTCTCTTCCTCGCCGGTACGTTCGGTGGTTACGGACCGCATTGATACGTCTTGATCGCTCTTCGGATCAGGCCCGTTTTGGTCTTCCGATACCGTGCTGTCTTGGTTCTGTTGTGACATTATCGACTACCCTCCATTGAACGCCGTTTGACCGCCCAGATCGCTCGTGCGAGAATGTTCGTCACGAGGATGAGGCCGACGAGGAGAACGGCGGCTCCCCATGCGACGTTGTGCCACGCATCGTACGGCGAGGTGGCGTAGTTGTAGATGAGAATCGACAACGTCGCGGTCTGATCGAACACGCCGTGGAACTCGAACTTCGAGAACCCGGCCGTCCAGATCAGCGGTGCCGTCTCACCAGCCACACGAGCCACTGCGAGCATCGTTCCGGTGATGACGCCGCCCAACGCGGACGGCAGCACGATCCAGAGGGTGGTGTGGGTCCGGTTCACGCCGAGTGCGAGGCTGGCGTCACGGTGTGCCTGCGGAACCAATCCGAGCGCGTCCTCGGTTGCGACCGTTATCCACGGGATGGCGAGGAGGCTCAGTGCGATCCCACCGGCGAACGCGGTAACGCCGCCCATGGCGACGACGACGATGCCGTAAACGACGACACCGGCGATGATGGACGGAAGTCCGGACAGGACTTCGGTGGTGAATCGGACGGTCTGTCCGATGCGATTGTCACCGTATTCGTTGAGATAGATTCCCGAGAGGATACCGATGGGGATGCTGAACAGACAGGAGACCAAGACGACCCAGAAGGTACCGATGATCGCGTTCTGGACACCGCCACCTCCGTCACCCGCCATCGGGGACTGCGGGAGTGTCGTGATGAACTCCAACGAGAGCATCGAGAGCCCCTTCGTGGCGATCATGAAGAGGACGGCTCCGAGCGGGACGATGGCCAACAGGAGCGCGATGACGCAGAGACCGACCATCACGCGGGCCTTCATCTTCCGGTACCGATGTCGTTTACCGGTGGTTTCGAAGGACATCTAGCTCGACCCCTCGTGTGAGAGACGGGTGATTGCAAGCCGAGCAAAGCTGTTCACGACGAATGCGACGAGGAACAACACCAAGCCGACTTCGAACAGCGCCGAGTTGTGGAGTACGCTCGGACTCTGGTTGAACTCGTTCGCGAGGAGCGAACTCATCGTCGCGCCGGGACTGAAGAAGTCCGAGGTTACTTGATACTTATTCCCGATGAGCATGGTCACGGCCATGGTTTCACCGATCGCACGTCCGAGACCGAGGATGATCGCGGAGATGATTCCCGTGCGCGCGTACGGAAGAACGACGCCGGTGATGACCTCCCAGCGCGTCAACCCGAGTGCGATGCCTGCATCGCGCTGGTCCGTCGGGACGCGGATGAGCGACTCCCGACTGAACGACGCGATGATGGGCGTTATCATGAGTGCCAGGACGAGCGACGCGAGCAGCATGTTGTAGCTGTAGGACTGCTGCCCGAAGATGGGAAGCATTCCCAGCGGCGTCGCGTTGATGGCGGGGATGACGTACTTATCGACGATGGGCGCGAAGAACAACAATCCCCAGAGGCCGTAGATTACGCTCGGGATTGCGGCGACCAGTTCGACGAGGAAGACGAACGTCTCCCGGACGATTCCTTTCGTGTACTGGGTGAGCAGGACGGCGATACCGATGCTCACTGGCGCGCCGAGAATGAGCGCCATGAAACTGGTGAGCACCGTTCCGCTGATGAACGGAAGCGCTCCGAACTGCTCTTTGGTCGAGTTCCAACTGGCGGAGGTGAGAAAGCCTACACCGAACTGTTCTATCGACGGCATCGCTCGAAGCAACAGAGAACCGAGGATAACGACGATAATCCCGACGATGACCAAACCGGCCAAAAGCGTAAGCGTTCGGAACGCGGAATCCATCGCCACGCCCTCGTCGGCCGTGGTTAATGCCGTCCGCGTCGTTTCGGCGTCGTTCGTTCCGGACATAATACTCAATTCGGCTTAAAGCACCGTGTCGCCATTAAAGGTCATGTTTTTAAGCGTCGCATTGTCCAGCTTGGCAGCAGGACTGGGCAGCTTCGGGTAGTGGAGTTTCGGCGCGTACTGCTGGCCGTCGTTGACTGCCCACTTGACGAACTTGAGCGTCTTCTTCATTTCCTCCTTCGAGGAGTCTTCGTAGGCCTTGCCGAAGTCCTTGTACATGATGACGTACGTGAACGTCGAGATGGGCCACGATTTCTCGCCGGGGGCGTTGCTGATGGAAACGTCCGACCAGTCGTCCGTTCCCTTCGGAAGGTCGTTCGCCGCGCCGGACGCCGCCGCCGAGACGCCTTCCGGGGACGCTTCGACGAACTTCCCGGCCTTGTTCTTCATCTTGAAGACGTCGAGGTCGTTCTGCTTGGCATAGGTGAGTTCGACGTACCCGATGGCGTTCTTCTGCTTCTTCATCGCCGCCGAGACACCCTCGTTCCCTTTGCCACCGACACCGACCGGCCAGCTAGGGGTTTCGGTCTGTCCGATTTGGCTCTTCCACTTGCTGCTAACCTGACTGAGGTAGCCCGTAAAGCCGTAGGTCGTCCCGGACGCGTCCGAACGGTGTGCGACCGTGATGTTCGCGCTCGGGAGATTGGCGTCGGGGTTGAGCTTCTTCAGCTTCGAGTCGTTCCACTTCTTGATGTTGCCGAGGAAGATGTCGGCGAGGACTTCGCCGGTGATCTTGAGGCTGTCCACGCCCTCGACGCTGAACACGGGTGCAATCGCGCCGAGACTTTCGGGGATGTGGACACAGCCGCCTTCCTTCTGGACCTTCTTGTACTGGTCCTTGCTGAGCGGCGCGTCCGAACCCGCGAACACGACCGTCTTGTCCATCAGGTTGCTCACACCGGCACCGGATCCGATGGAACGGTAGTTGACCTCGACGTCATTTTTCTTGTTGTACTCGTCCGCCCACTTGTTCATCAGTGGGGCGACGAACGACGAACCCGCAGCGTCTATGGAGGATGAGCCACCCGATCCACCGAGGCTACTACATCCCGCAAGCGCGAGTGCGCCCGTCGTTCCCGTTGCCGCGAGGAACTTCCGCCGTGAAACACCGCCTGACGACTTGCCTGACATACACTCAAATCCAAGGACAGAACGTAATAATACGTTGCTATTATTTCTATATAGTCCTCTATTTGGTACTGTTCTACGAACGTTGGGAGATCGCATAATTCACCATCAATTGCCGTAAGCGGCAGATTATCGGCGAGTTAGCAAAGAGACGTTATTTGTACTACGTATGTATTTTCTAATTTTGTTCGTTAAACACGGTGGAACCATCGTCCCGTGGACAAGGATTGGAGCGAGAACCATAGTCTCGGACGATATACTCGCATTTTCAAGATAGTATATAGATATAGTTGGATTTATGGTCTCGGCCAAACCACTCCCCGTGTATGGAGACGCGCAAGGTGCAGGTTACCGGCGGTTCGACGTACACCGTTTCGCTTCCGAAGTCGTGGGCGACGGAGAACGACGTCGAGGCAGGGAGCGTCGTCGAGTTCTACCCCGAATCGGATTCGCTGTTGCTCACGCCGAAGAACGAACGCGGGCAGCTGGAAGGCTCGATCGACATCACGAACCTTCAGGACGAGGAACTACGGCGAGCAGTGTTCACGATGTACGTGAGCGGGTTCGACATCATTACACTAGAGGCGACTCGGATCACCACCGAGCAGCGCCGCACGATCAGTGCCGCAACCCAGAGCCTCGTCGGGTTGGAAGTCCTCGAAGAAACGGGGAACAAGGTCGTAATTCAGGACTTGCTGGACTCCTCCGAACTGTCGATCCACAACGCGGTCACGCGCATGCGACTCATCGCCCTCTCGATGCTCGAAGACGCCGTCACCGCGCTCGCGGAGAACGACAACGACATCGCCCGCGACGTGATCGAGCGCGACGAGGACGTTGACCGCCTCTGGTTCGTCGTCTCGCGTATCTTCCGGGCGACGCTTCGCACGGCGAAGGCGACGGAGGAACTCGGCATGTCCCGCGAGGTGTGTTTCGACTACCATTCGAGCGCCCGGCAACTCGAACGCATCGCCGACCACGCCGCCAAAATCGGCCAGCTCACGCTTCAGCTTCCCGAGATAGACGATGAAGTCATCGAGAGCTACGAGGCGCTCCACGAGGATTCGACGGCCGTCATCGACGAGGCGATGGACGCCCTGCTCACGGACGACAGCGAGGAGGCGACGAAGTTGGCGAACGACGCGCGAGAGTCCATTCTCGACATCGACGAGCACGCGCGCGCGATCGACAAACTCCTGCGCAAGCAGGACCCACAACAGGCACAACTGCTCGGACTGGTGGTCGACTCGCTCTCACGGTGTGCCGACTATGGCGGCAACATCGCCGAGACGGCGCTCCAGAAGGCCGCGCCGCGCCCGTAGGAAAACGAACCCTGACTGCTATTCGACAACTGCTTTTCGAACGTTCGCGTGTCGTCCCCGTTGCCAGACGTACAGCAGTGACGACGCCGAGAATTGCCCGCCCGTGTCCGATTTCGTTGATGGGGAACCGAGTGGTTCCCCGTGGCAATATGTGAGATATTCGATACTCTGCCCGAAACTTTCGCTCGGAACGACGCAGTCGCTACGTTCCCTGCGAATCGAAAGAATCGGGGTCGATTATTCGTCGTCGATGGCGACAGCGTTGACCTGTCCGGTCTGGCCGGGACGGGAGGTCACGCGGGCCTTGCCCTCGTTCGTGACGATGACGGCACCCTTCGTGATGATGTTACGGCGGGCGTAGTTCGGGTTCGCGCCGTTTTCGAGCACGTCCTGAATCGTCGCGCTGACCGTTTCGCCGCCGTCGGTCACGTTGGCGACGTTGGTCGTGAGCGCGCGGATCTTCGAGTTGCGGCCACGGGCGTCCGTGGTGCGGAAACGCGGTTCGCCGACCTGTGTTTCGGTGGGCTGACGGCCGAGTTCGTGCTTTTTCTTCTTGTGGAGGGGCTTCAGTCGTCCACCGGTTCGCTTTCGCGTGGAGCGTCCTTGGTCTTTCATACCGGGAAGGTAGCCTACGAAATACTTCAATGACTCGGTTCGCAGTCCTACATCGCCAGATTTAGGCCCTCGTGTCCAGTCTCGCCGGACGATGAGTCTGCGGATAGCAGTCGCAACGCCGTTTCAGCAGCAAGGGCGCGAACGCATGCGCGAGAGCGAGTTCGTGGTCTCGCTGTCGCTCGACCGGGACTGGTTTTCGCCCGACCAAGCGAAGCGCCTCGTTGACGTCGCCAGCAGTCAGGGATTGTTGTCACACGACGACGACGAACTCGTCGCGGAGTTCGACCCCTCGACAGTCGAGATTCCCGAGGAGTTCGTTCCCGACGAGAGCCTCTTGCAGGAGCAATCGACTTTCGAAAAGGTGCTCGACAAGACCGTCGCACACGGGACGACCAAACAGACCGCGGTCGCCGAAATCAACGAACTCCAGCGGAACGCCGGAATCACCGTCGAGGCCGCCGCGGTCGTCTATGCGCGGAAGAAAGGTATCGACGTGAGCACCGAGGCGACCGAGGCGCTCTCGGATCTCAAAACGTAAACCGACGCTCTCCCAATCCGAACCATGGTCGTTGACGAAATCACGGACGGGGTACGGATCGCACAACTTCTCTCCTCCGAGTTCGACGGCAGGGAGGATCCACCGCTCGATTCCGTCGCCGTCGTGAACGCCGACTCGGACGTCGAACCGACCGAAGACGGGGCGCTCGCCTACGAACTCGAACGCGAAGGGGACGACGACCCGTTCGCGGAGGTGTTCGTCCATCCTGATAGGGTCCGTATCGAACTGACCGGGGACGTCGAAGCCGTCGAACGAAAAGCCGCCGAGTCCGACATTCGCGTCCGCCCGAAGGCGGTTCGCCCGCCTCGCGTTCTCGTGTTCGTGGAAAGCGGCGCGGAGGTCAAACGAGCCGTGGATTCCGTCGTCGAGTCGTTGTACTCCTAGTCCTCGTTCGGTTCGACCAGTTTCGCGATTATCCCCGGAAGCGCGGACACGAGTTCCTCGCGGTCGACGTACGCGTCGGCCGACGGTTCCGGTTCCGGTCCGTCGGGAAACAGAACCTGTACCGTCTTCATCCCGATGTCGCTCGCGCCGCGGATGTCCGCCTCCGGGTTGTCACCGATGTACACCATCTCCTCGGGTCGAACGTCGAGTCGTTCACAGAGCGCATCGAACGCGCGGCGGTCCGGCTTTCCAGCTTCGAGTTCGCCGGTGACGACCGTCGCATCGAAGTACTCCTCCCACCCCAACTGGTGAAGCTTTCCGCGTTGTGCCTCTACCGGGCCGTTCGTGAGCAGGCCGAGGCGATACTCCCGGTGGAGTTCCGAGAGAAGCGACGGGATGTCGCCGACCGACGCGAGCGAGTCCAGAATCGCCTGTTGATAGGCGTCGGTGAGTTCCTCCGCATCCGCTCCGAGACCATCGGCGAGCAGGTCGGCAAAGATGGGTTTCCGCGAGTCACTCGTCAAATGACGACTGTGGGCATCGAGATACTCCTCACGGGTGAGTGATGGAGCACCGACTGCCTTCGTCGCATCCGCGAGCAGTTTCTCTCGCGCCCTCTCGGTCACGGCGAGGGTCTCGTCGAGGTCGAAGCCCACAGCGGTCACAGGCATTGTACAGAACTCATGGGTCCGAACTGTCTTTACCAGTTCGATAACTCCTTGAGCCACCGCGAAAATTTCCGAACATGAACTTCTTCGACCGGCTCGCCGACCGCATCGAGACCACCGACAGCATCGTCTCCATCGGACTCGACCCCGACATCGAACGCATCCCCGACCACCTTCACGAATACGACCTGCCGCGCTGGGCGTTCAACCGGCGCATCATCGACGCGACCCACGAACACGCGGCCGTCTACAAACCCAACGCCGCCTTCTACGAGGACGGCGACGGCTGGGCCGCGCTCACCGAGACCATCGCGTACGCACACGGGAAGGGCGTCCCCGTCCTGTTGGACGCGAAGCGCGGCGACATCGGCAACACGGCCCGTCAGTACGCGAAACTCCTCGATTCGGCCGACGCCATCACCGCAAACCCCTACATGGGACGGGACTCGCTCGACCCGTTCCTCTCGCGCGAGGACAAGGGCGTGTTCATCCTCTGTCGAACCTCCAACCCCGGCGGATCGGACCTGCAAAATCTCGAACTGGCCTCCGGCGAGACGCTGTACGAGTGGGTCGCCTCGCTCGCCGACCTGTGGAACGGCAACGGCAACGTCGGCCTCGTCGTCGGCGCGACGACCCCCGACGAACTCGAAGAACTGCGCGAGCGCGTCCCGGACCTCCCGTTCCTCGTCCCCGGTGTCGGCGCACAGGGCGGCGACGCCGAGGCCGCCGCCACCTACGCCCTCGCGGACGGTGCCGGACTCGTCAACTCCTCCCGCGGCATCATCTTCGCGGGCGAGGACGCGGGCGAGCAGTTCGCCAAGGCCTCTGGGCAAGCGGCGAAACGGCTCAAGAAGCGGCTGAACCAGTATCGATGAACCGGGACGGAGGGGATTCGAAGCTCAGAGTTGGTGTGTCTCGTCGTCCGTATCCGGCGGCGTGATGTCCTCCGCCCCCGGCCCGCTCGGTGTCCGATTTTGCTCCCCGCCGACACCCAACTCGGCCGCACACTCGACGCAGTACCCGCTCGACCGGTTCCAGTGTTCGTCACAGACGAGTGCCCCACAGCGGTCACAGTCGTGCGTCGCCTCCGCTGCTTCACAGATCTGACACAGGCCACTGACGCTCATGGTTCGAGAGACGGGAGCGACAACCATCAGTCTGCGGGCGGCGACGAAAACAGGACGTACGTTTTGGACGACCGAACCCCATCGTACCGCATCGCAAGGGCCACACCTTCCTCTACCGATCACTCGCGTTTCCTAGCCGGTTTCGTTGGGAGATACCTTTACCAGCAGTGGAGCATATATCTACGGTATGAAAGTTCTCGTGACCGGCGGCACCGGATTCATCGGTCGAAACCTCGTCCCCGAACTGCACGAACGCGGCCACGAGGTGACGGCGTTGGCGCGGAACCCGGACGAAGCCGAATTTCCGGACGGCGTCGAGACGGCGATGGGTGACGTGACGGCGTACGCCTCCATCGAGGAGGCATTCGCGGGACAGGATGCGGTCGTCAACCTCGTGGCGCTCTCGCCGTTGTTCAAACCGCCGCGTGGGCTGTCGCACATGAGTGTCCACCTCGTCGGGACGGAGAACGTCGTCCGGGCGGCGGAGGAACACGACGTCGGAAAGATCGTCCAGATGAGCGCGCTGGGGGCCGATCCGTACGGCCCGACGGAGTACATCCGAGCGAAGGGGCGGGCCGAGGAAGTCGTGGAGGAGTCCGACCGCCGGTGGACGATTTTCCGCCCGTCGGTCGTCTTCGGCGACGGCGGCGAGTTCGTCTCGTTCACGAAGAAACTCACGCCGCCGTACCTCGCGCCGCTTCCCGGCGGGGGCAAAACGCGGTTCCAGCCCATCTGGGTGGACGACCTCGTGCCGATACTGGCCGACGGACTGGACGAATCCCACGACGGGCAGATCTACGAGATCGGCGGCCCGGAAGTGTTGACCCTGGCGGAGGTTGCGAAACTCGCTCGATGGGCCGAGGGACAATCGGTTACCGTGCTCCCGATACCGATGGAACTCGCGGGCGTCGGGCTGAAGGTCGGCGGCGCGATTCCGGGATTCCCGATGGGTGCGGACCAGTATCGATCACTGAAGTTCGACAATACGACGTCGGACAACGATGTTCGGAACTTCGACATTAAATCCGAAGAATTGACTACGTTGGAGGAATATCTCGGGATTGAGTCCATCGATCCGACATAACACAAACGAGACTGTTCTGGATATATGCAGACTTAAAGAGGGGGCATATGATACAAATCAAGTCGGGAAGAAAACTGCACTAAAATCCGACGCCGTATTGCGTTTTTGTGCTACGTATGTCCGTAGTTTGAAACAGAACATACCACAAAGTTTATACCCTTATTCCTTCTGTTCTTCTCTCAACGGAGAACGGTACCGAAAAATGAAACTCGCGATGATCGGATTTGGTCAGGCAGGCGGTAAAATCGTCGACAAGTTCCTGGAATACGACCAGCGAACACAGAGCGGCATCGTCCGCGCGGCTGTCGCCGTCAACACTGCCCGTGCTGACCTCATGGGTCTACAGCACGTTCCGGAGGAAAACCGGGTGCTCATCGGACAGTCCCGCGTCAAAGGACACGGCGTGGGTGCGGACAACGAACTCGGCGCGGAAATCGCCGAAGAGGATATCGACGAAGTGCAGGGGGCTATCGACAACATCCCCGTCCACGAGGTGGACGCCTTCCTCATCATCGCCGGAATGGGCGGCGGTTCGGGAAGCGGCGGAGCGCCCGTCGTGGCGAAACATCTGAAGCGAATCTACACCGAACCCGTCTACGGGCTGGGTATCCTGCCCGGTGGCGACGAAGGGGGCATCTACACGCTCAACGCGGCGCGTTCGTTCCAGACGTTCGTCCGCGAAGTGGACAACCTGATGGTGTTCGACAACGACGCGTGGCGCCAATCCGGCGAAAGCATGGAGGGCGGCTACGCGGAGATCAACGAGGAGATCGTCACCCGCTTCGGCATCCTGTTCGGTGCCGGTGAGGTCGGTGGCGGCGACGACGTGGCCGAAAGCGTCGTCGACTCCAGCGAGATCATCAACACGCTCGCCGGTGGCGGCGTCTCCACCATCGGCTACGCCGCGGAGGAAGTCGAGATGCAGAACTCCGGCGGTCTTCTCTCCCGCTTCACCGGCGGCAGTGGCGGACAGGCCAAGGACACGGCACACACGACCAACCGAATCACGAGCCTCGTCCGCAAAGCGGCGCTCGGCCGGTTGACCATGCCCTGTGAGATTCAGGGAACGGAGCGCGCCCTCCTCGTCATGAGCGGGCCGTCCCCTCACCTGAATCGGAAAGGTATCGAGCGCGGTCGCAAGTGGCTCGAAGAGCAGACCGGTAGCATGGAAGTCCGTGGCGGTGACTACCCCGTCAACGAACCCAGCGTCGCCAGCGTCGTCCTGCTCTCGGGAATCACGAACGTTCCACGGATCAAGGAACTCCAGCAGGTCGCCATCGAAGCCCAAGACAACATCGACGACATTCAACAAGAGAGCCAGACGAACCTCGAAAACCTCGTCGAGGATGATGAAGATGAACTCGACCCGTTGTTCTAAGCTATTCGCCCTCCTCCTCGTCGCCACGCTCGCCCTCTCGGCAGTCGCACCTGCCACGGCGATTTCGACGAAGGGGAAGGACGTCCCGAGCGACGCGAAAGTCGGCGACTCCGTCACCGCGACGATGACGCTGACCGACCTCTACAGCAACTACGAGGAGTGGACGCTCCACGGGAAAACTGAACTGACCGACGTGACGTGGACCGTCACGACGTACGACCAAGCGGGTAACCAGAAGGCCAAGAAATCCTACGACGGCCGGACGTTCAACCACTCGCTCGCGCTCGACAGCGACGCGAGCAAAGCGGTCGTGAAGGTGTCCGGTACGGTGCCCGAAGTCGAGAACTTCTCGTACGACCCCCAACAGGCGTTCACGTTCGCAAAACTCAGCCAGACCCGAAAGGGCGGCAACACCGAGGAGATAGAAACGTGGACGGCGAACTACCACACCGAGGACAGCAAGAACGCCCGTAACGCCATCGTGGCCGCACAGGGCGCTATCGACGACGCGTCCTCGGGTGCGAACACGGAGGAGGCGCAGAGCTCCCTCGACGACGCCATCTCGGCGTACAACGGGGAGAACTTCGACCTCGCCACGAACCTCGCCGACAAGGCCAAAAAGAGCGCCAACTCGGCATCGGACAAGGCACAGCAGTCGGAACAACAGAACAAGCTGCTCATGTACGGTGGAATCGCAGTTCTCGTCATCATCATCATCGGCGGTGCTGGGTTCTGGTACCGTTCCCAGCAGCAGAACAACTACCGTCTGCGCTGACGGCGACACACCTTCGACCTTTTTGTCGTCCTCGCTTTCGCAACCACTTAACACGCCGACCGAGTACTTCAGTCCATGCAGGTAGTGGTGCCGTTCGCTGCGGGCGAACCGAAGACGAGACTCGCCGGGACACTGTCGGCCGACGAGCGCCGCGAGTTCGCGCTGGTGATGCTCGAAGACGTTCTCGGGACGATTCGTGCGACCGGTCGGAGCCCACGAGTGCTCACGACCCGCGAAATCGATATCGATGCACCACTCACCATCGACACTCGCCCGCTGACGCCCGCGGTGAACGCGGTACTTGCCGAATCGGTCGAATCAAAGGAGCGGGATTCCACGGCAATCGTGATGGCCGACCTCGCGTTGGCGACCCCGGACGCCCTCGAACGCCTCTTCTCGGCCGACGGCGACGTCGTCCTCGCGCCGGGCCGTGGCGGGGGGACGAACGCGCTCGTCGCCCGCCATCCCGACTTTCGGGTGGATTATCACGGCACCTCGTATCTCGACCACGTCGAAATCGCGGCGGCGGCGAACGCGTCCGTCACCGAACTCGACTCCCATCGCCTCGCGACGGACGTGGACGAACCGGACGACCTCGCGGAAGTGCTGTTGCACGGCGACGGTTCCGCCGGCGATTGGCTCGAAGACGCCGGGTTCTCGCTCTCGGTGACGAGCGGTCGCGTGACGGTCACGCGGTAGGAAAACCCGGAAAACGAACGATCAGACCGCCAGTCGAACCCAGCCGAGCCACGGGATTCGAATCTTCGCTTTGGCGACGATCCACGAGGATTCGACGGGGCTGCTGATCGGCCCGCCGATTCCCCGGTAAACCTGGTCGTACTCGCCGTTGTGGTCGCCCTTGGTGATGAACCCGGCGTGCGGTGCGGGGCAGTTCGGCAACTCCTCGCAGTTGTCCGCGCTTCCGATGAACTTCTGATCCGCCCTATCGTACCAGTTCTCGTTCTTTTGCACCCAGAACCGAGCACGATGGATGATCGGTGTCTCCCCGGTCGCGCCGTCCGGCCGATAGATGATCACGTCCCCGTAGCTATGGAACGACCGATAGCCCGACCCCTTCCCCGCGCGATACGGCACGACACCCGTGTCGCCGTACGACCCATCCCCGACGAATCGCCCTTTCTCTATCACGACGATGAGATCGCCCTTCTCCATGTGCGGTTGCATGCTGCCGCTCTCGACGGCGACCATGGGCGGCCACACACCCGTGATCGCAAACAGGAGGGCACCGATGGCGACGAGCCACAGTAGCGTCTTCAGTAGGTCGCGGAGCAGGGGAACTGGCTCCTCGTCGGTCGTCCGAAACCAGTGGAGTAGTTCCTTCGGCCCGGCATCGCTTGGCGGGGACATCTACCGGTTCGTATTTTGTATCGTTGCTTGAAACTTCGGATTCGGGGAGTGGGGGATTCGTTTCCGACCCGAAGCTCCAAACCCTTTTACCCCTCCTTCCGTAGCCCACGGTATGATTCCGGGGGCCGAAGAGTACGACATCGACATCACTTTCGACGAAGCGGAAATCGACCGACTGCTCGCCGTCACCCCGGCGGACGCGTCGCCCGCCGACGCGCTGACCTACGCGAAGAACGTCTTCGTTCCGCTGACGACGGCGTGTCGCTACACCTGCACGTACTGCACCTACTTCGACGCGCCGGGGCAGGCGTCGCTGCTGTCCCCCGAGGAGGTTCGGGACATCCTCGAAACCGGCGTCGATGCGGGCTGTACCGAGGCGCTGTTCACCTTCGGCGACGACCCCGACGACCGCTACACGCGGATTCACGAGCAGTTGGACGAGTGGGGCCACGACTCGATTCACTCCTACCTCCGGGAAGTGTGCGAACTCGCGCTGGACGTGGGTCTGCTTCCCCACTCGAATCCGGGCGACCAGACCCGCGAGCAGATGGAACTCGTCGCGGACGTGAACGCCAGCATGGGCGTGATGCTGGAGACGACGGCAGACGTGGACGCACACGCTGGTCCGCGACGGAAGAATCCGGGCCAGCGACTCGCCACGATTCGCAACGCGGGCGAACTCGGGGTTCCGTTCACGACCGGACTGCTCGTCGGCATCGGCGAGGAGTGGCGCGACAGGGCCGAGAGCCTGTTGGCGATTCGGGAACTGCACGAACGGTACGGACACGTTCAGGAGATCATCGTTCAGAACGTCGTCCCGAACGAGCGCTCGCGGTTCGAGCAACCGTCGGTCGAGACCATGCGCCGGGTCGTGGCGATGGCGCGGGTGGCGCTTCCGGACGAGATTTCGGTGCAGGTGCCGCCGAACCTCTCGCCGACGCGGGAACTGCTCGACTGCGGCGTGGACGATCTGGGCGGCGTGTCGCCCGTCACGGACGATTACATCAATCCGGACTACGAATGGCCCGCCCTGCGCGAACTGGAGGACATCGCGGAATCGGCGGGTGTTCCGCTCCACGAGCGTCTCCCGGTGTACGAACGATACGTCGCGAACGAGTGGGTTTCCGACCGAATTCGGACGGAGATCGACGCGAATACCGACGCCGGTCGGCGATACCGGGACGTTTTGGGGCGCTAATTCGGCCGGAACGGGATCGTCAGTCGAGAATCGTCAGTCGAGGAGCGGCGTACCGTCCGCACACGGGCCGAGCGTCGGGCCGAACGGCGGGTCGTCGGGGTCGATTTCGCGGATCTGCCGGTAGTCGGTCGAACGCTCCGCCGGAGTGCGGCCGATGGTCGTTATCATCTCGACGTATTCCTCGAAGGAGCGGAACTCGCCGAACTGGCCGCCCGCGCGTTTCGTGATCTCCTCCGAGAGGATGGTGCCCATGAAGTCGTTCGCGCCACAGGAGAGCATCTTGAGTCCCTGTTCGTCGCCGTATTTGACCCACGATGACTGGATGTTCTCGATGTTGTCCAAGAAGAGTCGGGCGACGGCGATGAGCAGTTCGTCCTCGTGGATGCTCGCTCCGTTCTCGACCATCCCGCGCTCGTACAGCGGCGTGTTCTGATGGATAAACGAGAGCGGGACGAACTCCGTTATCGCTCCCGTTCGGTCCTGTAACTCGCGGAGTTTTTCGAGATGCATCACGCGGTGCATCTCGTTTTCGACGTGGCCGTACATGATGGTCGCCGTCGTGTCGAGGCCGACGTTCGCGGCGGCCTCCATGGACTCCATCCACTCGTCCGTACGGATCTTTCCGGGACAGATGACGCCCCGCACCTCGTCCACCAGAATCTCGGCGGCGGTGCCCGGCGCGCTGTCGAGTCCGGCGGCCTTCAGCCTGCGGTACACCTCCTCGTAACTCCAGTCCGTGCCGCGACGGGCGTGATACGCTTCCTCGGGCGTCATCGAGTGGATGTGAATGCCGGGAAGGCTCATCGCGCGAATCTGATCGACGTACGTCGCGGGGTCGGTTTTGTACTCGTCCGGGTGTTTGAAGTTCAAATCGCCGCGCTCGCTCGCATCGAGGATTTCGAGGTGTTCGTCGTCGAGCGCGAGTCCGGGGTGGAGACCGCTGACCGACGTAACCTCGTAGATGCCGCGTTCGCGTGCGTCGGCGACGATTTCACGGGATTCGTCCGGCGTTTTCGTGAATCCGCCGTGATCCTCGTCCGCGCCGACCTCGAAGTTCCGTGCGGTGTTCTTGAAGTTGCAGAAGAGACAACCGGTGTTGCACGCCGTCGTGACGTTGTTGTTCAGGTTGGCGACGAACGTGACCGTGTCGCCGACGACTTCCTCGCGGCGGCGGTCGGCGGCCTCCAACACGCGCTCCTTTCGGACGAGGTCGATGCCGGGGTGGTCGGTGCCGGTCGTCAGCAGTTCGACGCCGTCGGCGACCGTCAGTCGGTCGCCGTTTCGCGCCCGTTCGAGGGCGTTCTCGAACGATTGATCCGTCTCCGGGACGTGTTCGAACCCGAACCGGTCCCGTGGGATGTTGCTCTCCGCGCGCACGTTAGCCATGGGACAATCATCCCGTCCGACCCCCAAAAATCGCAGGGTCACGGCAGACACCACTGCATGCATATGTACATCTTTCGGCCACATGTCGGCTCAGTTCAGCACGAAGATGGAAACTACTTAGTCCGGGGACGGCAGAAACACCACCATGACGAGTGTGAAGGAGTTCCGGGTCGAGGAAGAACCGACGCCGGACTCACTCGGGCGCGGGTCGTTCGTGTTCACGAACGACTACTCGGTGTTCGACTGGGGCAAGATGCCCGATACGATTCCGGACAAGGGCGCGAGCCTCTGTACCATGGGCGCGTTCAACTTCGAACGACTGGAGGAGGAAGGCATTCCGACCCACTACCGCGGCGTCGTTTCCGACGGCAACGTGGTTTCCCTCTCGGACGTGACCGAACCGCCGACCGAGATGGCCATCGATCTGACGCAGGTACCGAACCTGCCGCACGAGGGCCGAGATTACGATTACGAACTGTTCCACAGCGGCGCGAACGACAACTACCTCATCCCGCTGGAGGTCGTCTTCCGTAACAGCGTGCCGGTCGGATCGAGTCTGCGCCGCCGCACCGACCCCGCCGACCACGGGCTGGACTTCCCGGAGTGGCCCGATGGAGCCGTCCAACTCGAAGAGCCGGTGATCGAGTTCTCGACCAAGTTCGAGAAGGGCGACCGATATCTCTCGCGGAGCGAGGCGGACGAAATCGCGGGGAAGGCCGACATCTCGGAACTGGAACGCGTCGCACGCGAGGTCAACGACCTCGTCACCCGGCAGGCCGCGAAATCGAACCTGACCCACGAGGACGGCAAGATCGAGTGTCTCTACTACGACGGCGAGATTCGCGTCGCCGACGTGGTCGGCACCTTCGACGAGAACCGGTTCACCTTCCACGGCCAGCAGGTCAGCAAGGAGTTCATCCGCCAGTACCACAAGCGCGAGCAACCCGCGTGGGTCGACGCCGTCAAGGACGCCAAAGTCGAGGCGAAAGAGCGGGACATCGCCGACTGGAAATCGCTGTGTTCCGAGGACCCACAGCCGCTCCCGGACGAACTGCTCACCGCCGCCCGTGACCTCTACACCGCCGGTACCAACGCCTACGTCAGCCGCGACTTCTTCGACGCGCCGTCGCTGGAGGACGCCGTCATGGCCGTCAAAGAGCTGTAAAATCGGCGAACGGGCTTGGATAGGTGCGTTTTAGCGTTGTTTTTCGGAAAGAAGTATTACTCTGGATTCGCTGACTGTCGTCGAGAATCGTCTCTCGGAACAGCAACGAGGTGGGTTTGTCTGGTGTGTGATTGCGGTTACTGGTAGGTAGACTACCTCGAAAGCCCCCGCCCGTTCCCTCCGCACAGAAGGGTTTGATTCCTAGTCTGATTTCAGTACCCGAGCCGCATGAATACCGCAATCGCACCACGCCCTCCCCAACCTATTCCTCCGCTCACGGGAATTTAAGTCGCTCCGTCATCCCTCGCGCGCGTTTCTCGCGCGCGCCACTCGGTTGGACGGGCGGGGCGATATTGGCCAGCTGACCGGCGTGCGGAGGCGCACGTCAGTACGCCCGCGCGAGGTCTTCGTGAGCGAACGATGTGAGTGAACGAATGGCTCGTCAGAGCCTGACGGTGGACGAGCGACCGTAGGGAGCGAGGAGGTTGGGGAGGTGTGTGGGTGGTGCGGTGGCGGTCGGGTAGGACTGAAAGGGGCCGCCCGCTCGCGTTTACGTGGGCGTCTGTGCAGGCAACTATCTGTGCGAACGGTGTGGAGAGCACAGATATCCTGCACAGCGACCGCGAGCGGGCGGGGGCTTTCGAGGTCGTCTGCTTCTCAGCAACTCCAATCGCAAAGCAATCAAACCCATGTCGTAGCGAGCGGCCGGGGGCTTTCTGGGCCTTCATCGTAGTCCTTGCCGTCACAAGAAATTCGGCTCGAAATCAGTTACGTAGCAATCCCTGTCGGTGACGAAGCTTTTTATGCGAGACCGAACCAAGGGACCCACAGCACCGTCAGCTCACATAACCCATGCCCTACGATAGAAACGACGTTCGTCGCGCGTACGACCGAATCGCGGATGAGTACCTCGCTGAGCGAAGTGAAGACGACGACAGCGAGGACCTCGCGTTGTTGGAGGAGTTCTACATGCACCTCCCGGAGGACGCCCGCGTGCTCGACGCCGGTTGTGGTGCCGGTCGTCCCATCGCGCAACTGCTGGCGGGGGATGTCGATCTGGTCGGAATCGATTTCTCGCGCGAACAGATAGCCCGTGCCCGGAAGAACGTTCCCGAGGGGCGGTTCTGCCAAGCGGATATGACCGAACTCGGATTCGGAGACGGCACGTTCGACGGTATCTGTGCCTACCACTCGATCATTCACGTGCCGTCGGGCAACCATCCCGACGTAGCACGGGAGTTCCGTCGTCTCCTGCGGCCGGGTGGCCATCTCCTCCTTACGATCGGTTCCGAGGCGTGGGAGGGAAGTAACGACGATTGGCTCGGGACGGGTGTCGAAATGCATTGGAGCATCCCGTCGCCGGACGAGAGCGAGCGAATTCTGGAGGAATCAGGGTTCGAAATTCGCTGGCGACACACCGTAAACGACGAGATGGGCGGAACCGCCACGTTCGTCCTCGCACGGCGTACCGAGTCGGAAGAGACGAAGTAATTTCAGTCGTCGGACTCGCCGAGAGCGAGGGTCCCGTCGATCGGTCCGTCAGGCATCTCGGCGTCGAGTTCGGGTGGCATGCCGAGTTGATACTTCGATTCGTCACCACCGCTTTCGCGCAGTTCCGTTCGACCGCGACGGATCTCCACGTCGTCGTTGAGGTGGAGGCGGACGGCTTCGAGGAGCGCGTCGGCTTCGAGCGGTTGGCCGCGTTCGCGTAGCGCTTCGACCGCGGCGTCGTCCGGGACGTTGAACACGCGCTGGGAGATAATGGGGCCCTGATCCAGATCGGTCGTCACGTAGTGAGCGGTGACGCCAGCGATGCGAGCACCCGCTTCCTTGGCCTGTCGGTAGGCTTTCGCGCCGGGGAACGCCGGGAGCAGGCTTGGGTGGATGTTGATGATGCGCCCCTCGTAGCGGAAGACGACGTTGGGGCTCAAAATGCGCATGAACCGCGCGAGGACGACGAGGTCGGTGTCGTAGTCGTCCAGCAGTGAGAGCAATTTCTCTTCGTCGTGGACGCCGCCGTCATCGCCGACGTCGTGGAAGGGGATTCCGTGCTCGGTCGCGAGCGGTTCGAGGTCGTCGTGATTGCCGATGATGACTCCGATTTCGGCGTCGAACTCGTCGCGGGCGTCGAGCAGTCGCTGCAGACAGTGGGACTCCTTCGTGACGAGGACGGCGACCTGTCGGGAGTCGCGTTCGGACGGGAAGCGGACGCGGACGTCCACATCCAAATCGTCGCCGAGGTCGGCGAGGTCGCGCCGGAGTCGGTGTTTGCTCACGTCCATGTCGCTCGTCTCGACGTGGACCGTCATCCGGAAGACGCCCTCGCGGACGGCTTGGTCGATGTCCTCGATGTTGATTCCGCGCTCGAAGAGGAGGGTCGTGACGTTGGCGACGAGTCCGGTGTCGTCGTCGCCGACGACGGTGATTTCGGTTAGCTCTCGGTGGTTCATCGCTTCACCTGCCGGTTGCGAAATTGGGCCATAGAGGATGTGTATTGCGGGCGGGCGGGAAAAGTATTCGCTCCCGTGCAAAATTTCCCGACCGTGCTGACAATCGTCAGGGGGTGCCTATACGGGTTCCCACTGCCCGGGAGTACCACGAACGTGCACAACGAATCGGTTCCAAAAGAGCTTTTGAACACGAACGCGCACGGTCAACCGATGACTGCTTACACCGCGACGGTGACGGTTCGGCTAAAGGCGGGCGTGCTCGACCCGGAGGCCGAAACGACCCGAGGAGCGCTCGAACGACTCGGTTTCGAACTGGAATCGCTGCGCTCGGCGGACGAGTTCGAAATCGACCTCGACGCCGAATCGTCCTCGGACGCGGAGGAACGCGCCGGGGAGATGGCCGAGCGTCTGCTGGCCAATCCGACGATTCACGACTACACGGTGGCCGTCGAGGAGCGATGACGGTCGCAATCGTCCAGTTCGGCGGGAGCAACTGCGACCGCGACGCGATTCGCGCGCTCACCCACATCGGCGTGGACGCGGAACTCGTTTGGCACGAGGACGACCTGCCGGAGGACACGACCGGCGTGATGCTGCCGGGTGGATTCTCCTACGGGGACTACCTCCGTGCGGGTGCCATCGCGGCGAACTCGCCCATCATGGGACAGGTGCGCGAGGCCGCCGAGTCGGGCGTTCCCGTCCTCGGCGTCTGCAACGGCGCACAAATCGGCTGTGAGTCCGGACTCACGCCCGGCGCGTTCACGACCAACCGGAGCGCGCGCTTCCAGTGTGAACACGTCTACCTGCGCGTCGAAAACGCCGACACGCCGTGGACCGCGGCCTACGAGGAAGGGGAAGTCATCGAAGTCCCCATCGCACACGGCGAGGGGCGCTTCGAGATTACCGACGAGAAGTACGAGGAACTCGACGCCGACGACCGTATCCTCTTCCGCTACTGCGACGAGAACGGCGTCGTCAACGACGAGACGAACCCCAACGGGTCGAAAGGTAGCGTGGCCGGAATCATCGGCGATTCGGATTCCGTCGCGGTCATGATGCCCCATCCCGAGCGAGCGACGCTCCCCGACATCGGCGGCACCGACGGCGAGGGCGTCCTCTACGGGTTCGCCTGAGCTTCGATTCTCGAACAATCGGATTTTCTCGACTCAGCGTCCGGACGTGAACACGCCCGTCACGCGGGGGAGTTCGCGCGAAATCGCGTGGCGTTTCAGCAGGCAGAAGCCCGCGAAAACGATACAGAATCCGACGACGGTCAGAGGGGTCACCACCTCGTCGAGGAAGTACCAACCCGTGAGCGCCGCGAACAGAGGGGCAACGTACGAAACGAGGTTGATCTCGACCGCGCCGAGGCGATCGAGCAGGTCGAAGTAGATCAGAAAGCCGATCGCGCTCGCGAAGATGGAGAGGTAAGCGATGGCGACGATTGCGTCGGGCGTCCACCGGATCGCCGAGAAAGATTCGCTCGGGCGGGCGACGCTGATGGCGTGCATCATGAGCGCGCCGAGGAGCATCGACCACGCTTCCATCGTCTCGATGGGGAGTTCGGCCTCGATTCGCTGCGTGAGGACGCTGCCGAGCGCGAACGAGAACGCGGCGAGGAACACGAGCAATTGCGGAATCACCGTCGTCGTCAGCGATTCACCCGAACCGGAGTTCGAGAGGCTCAGGACTGCCACACCGACGAATCCGAGAAGCAATCCGGCGATTCCGGCGGGCGTAAGCCGCTCGCTGGGAAGGAATATCCTGGCGAAACCGGAGGTCAGAATCGGGCTGAGGCTGACGATGATGGCGGCGGCGGCGCTCGGCGTCCGTCGTTCACCGATGAACAGGAACGAGTGATACGCCGCGATCATCAGCGCGCCCCCGACGAGGACGAGCGTCCACTCGCCGCGCGTCCGTGGCCGCCAGCGGTCGGTCACGTAGATGGCGTAGGCGAGCATCAACACGCCCGCCACGTCGTAGCGAATCGCCGCGAACAGGACCGGCGGAATGAACTCCAGTCCGGCCCGGATGGCCATGAACGCCGACCCCCAGAACGCGGCGAGAATAACGAACAGCAGAACGTTTCGATACCGGGTCACTGTACGAGGTCTCTCCCGAGAGGTGGTGTAGGTTTCGAAAACCCACCTCGAATGCCGCATCATTTAATCGCTTAAAGCGACAGTGGGAGCTTCGAGACCACTTGATTCCGCAGTTGGACGCTCATCTTCCCGCAGAACGCGAATTGTAATCCTGCATCAGATGAGTGTCGGTACTCCCCTTACTGAGGTTGTGATTAATCTGTTGGCACAGTGGGATAGAGCTATCGGCATAATGTGTCTTAGTCCTCGATCCCATTACCGCTCGAATGGTTCTCGGTTAGTATTGGCTACCAACGGATTAGCTTCCAGTATTATACTTGATTTCGATACCCAGGTGTCTGAACATCCAGTCGATAGCCGCAATCGCACCAGATGCGATGAAGAATCCTGCCGATACCATACTCGCTAATAGACCATATCGAATGACGGTTTCTGTACTGATGAATGGCGGTATAATATCGTATGCGAGTGCTACCGTCGAGATTGAGGTGAAGATAACAGTTAGTACCCCAGACAATATTCCCAACATTGCAAGCTGTAGGCTGATTCGTTCTTGAATCAGTTGGATAATCGGATATTGAGCAGAAGTCGGCTCTCTGACCTCGCTTTGAAGCCACCATAGTTTAGATCGTCCTGGCTTTCGTGATCCTACGATACCTTCGTCCTCCAAATCATCTAATCGCCGACGGACTTGGCGTGGGACGAGATTCACATGTTCTGCAATCTCCGAAGTTGTGAGGATAGAATGGTCCTCTCGTGCGAAGGCATTGAAAATTCCTTCATTTTGCTCTTTCAGATATGGGTCTATATCCTCCACCTCTTCGCTGTCTTTTGATTTCATCATGATGTCCCTATGCGGACACGGACATGTCTGAATGCAGACGCACTGTGTCCTTGTCCCGATAGAGACGTTCGCACCCTCTTATAATCCTATGGCAAGCTGAACCTAATTTGTGATGTATAGCAAACAAACCAATCGTGTCGAAATTGTTCGAGATAGTGACAAAGAGTGCGTAAGAACGGTGGTTACGAATGTCTGAAGAGCCTCTTGTGGTTGGAGGTACATTCCTAATTGGTGGTATTTTCATGAACATATTATCGTCATCGATATATACAGTGATGGATGTCCATCTTCGAGGATGGGCATGGTTGCTAATACTGATTGGCATCACCATCATCGCCGTTCGGTTACTCGCAATGATGGAGTAATCAGTCATCGATGACTATTTGATCAGAGTACCACCACAAATGACAATATTCAGTAGCAAAGTTGAAGTCTTCTTACTCCAGAATTACTTATGTTGGATCCAGCGTAGGTTTCTGGAATGCAGCCAGAATCCTCGTTGTTCTACGAAGGGAATATTTGGTACAGCAACTGCACGGTTACGAGGATGAGGATTGTTGTGCAGATTACGAGGAGCAATGAGAATTGGGAGAGGACGAGAAGCAATACCCAAATGAGACATGCTATAGCAATAACGAACTTCTGAACTGCATTGAGTAGTGTGCTAAGCTTCTCGACAACGACTGTAATTGATTGAATGTTATTCTGGGGCGATTCATCCTTCTGACCGTTGATGTCACTCTCTGTCCTCATGTCTTACTCTCGAAGATCAACGGAGCAGAATACAACGCATGGGTGTTGGATCCAGCGTAGATTTCTGTCCGTGAACCTCGTTTTCAATTTATCCATAATCCATATATAACTGTTGTCCATACACAAGGCTCTTATGACATAGATTAAGGATCTTAAAGGCCCAACAATAGAGAATAGCGGGCTTGTATCGGTGAAATCCTCTATCGTGAAAAACCACGGTGGAAACTCCATTTATATAGGGATAGATCATTCCGTCATAGATAGAATATTTTCCTAACTTCTCTTCGAGAGGGTCATCATACTAGATGGCGAGTGAGCGTAGAGACATCCTTCTCCCGAGATTCATGCATTGTACAAAGATATCTCGGTGTAGGAGTTTTATGTTCTTAGGACAATAATTAGTTTATGAGCTATGAAGATCTCAAATCGGCACATGTTCTTTTTAATCGACTAGAATGCAATAAATGCAAAACAGAGTTCGATGACTCTCCCAAATTTAGTAGAGTGAATGATGGTTCAGATCTTCTCTTCACAACCGATTATACTTGTCCTGATTGCGACACAGATTATAATATTCGAATTTCCGATGTAGAGGCGGGTTTGTCAATAAAGACGTATCTATCCGTTCAAGACCCAGACACCGACGTTGCTAGAATACATTCTGTAGGTATTGATCCACTTGTGAAGATGGAAACTCACAATTTTAGGGAAATTCTTGATAATTTGAATGAGCTAAAACAGGCGTTAAAAATACTCTATGTGAATGGGAGACGAATCATAGAATCTTGCGAAGAATTTCGTGAGAATGGGTTTGACGGTGATAGAGCGTTTAACACGGAGGTGATAACTGATCTCCATAATTATGCTGCATCTGCATATTCGTTTGACCAAATTTTCCATACTACTCAAAATCATTTACCGACAGATGGCGATGTCCCTAAAAGTAGAGAGGAATATAAAGAAAAATACCATGTTATTGAAGGTCTCCGAGTATATTCACAGCACAATCTAACGATTCCTGTCAACTACTCCTATTTCTATAATCCTGATCTCGACACCCAACGTAGTACGATAACTGTCCCACTTGACGAAGTACAAACGATTGAATCAGATGTAGACCGTTATCCTCCGTATGGCTATAACCATCCTAGTAAAGACAAAAATTCAGGTTGGAACCCATATTCAGAAATTGGCTTTGACAAAATTGATGTCGAATACTATGTTGAAGGTCATTTCAATGCAGCAAAATCACTAGTAAGGGTCATCTGGAAATATGCCTATGAGAAAAATGAGGATGAGTTCAAAGACTATATTGAACTACAACGGTCGTTATAGAACGTCTATTAGTTCGATGATGTCCCAAAAGTCACATCAAACGCCGATTCTTCATCATCCTCTACAGCACAATTCTCTTTGATATACCAGTGCCGTCGGTTCTCGTCAAGTGTCTCTTTGTAGTGAGCGTCATCACGTTCTCGACGGATTTCTCGTTGGTGAAGCGAACTATCCTCAACAAGGTGTCGATAGCATCATCTACGCTCTCACGGACATTCTCGACTGACTGAACTGATGTACCAAGCTGATCGACGTTGGTCGAGATACAATTCAACTGCTTCGGTCGGCGGTATTGGGGTTAGGTCTGTCATGTGTATTCAGGCCAAAACCCCAGTAAAAGGAGTCGTAGTGTAGGTTTCGAAAACCCACCCCGAATGCCGGGTTCGATAGCGGAACGTCGCCCCGTCTCACCGCGCGCGGCGTTCGTCCCGAAGCGCCCGCAGCACGTCCTGTCGGGCGATGATGCCGACGAGTTTTCCGTCCTCGACGACCGGCAAACGGTTGATGTCGTTTTCCGCGTCGACCAGCAGATCGAGGACGCGGTCGATGTCGTCGTCGGGCGTCACCGTCACCACGTTCTCGCTCATGACCGTTCGGACCGGTTTTCCGGCGTTTCGCACGAGGTCGATACCCACATCGAACTCGTCCCACGAGAGGTCGAACCCGTATTCCAGACTTTCGAGAAACGGCGGGAAGCCGATGGGAATCCACAGCGTTCGGTCGCTCGGCTGAAACATATGTACGAAGTCGTGTTGGGTGACGATACCGACGACCTCCCCGTCGTCCGTGACGGGAAACCCGTTGAACTGCACCCGCGCGAGACGGGTCAGCACTTCCCCGATTTCGTCGTCGGGCGAGACGGTTTCCACCTCAGTCGTCATCAAATCGCGGGCCGTGATTGCCATACGCGAACTGAGGCACGGGGGCGGCGTAAACGTTGTTACGAAGACGGCGATGATGGCGACACGGTTCGAATATCACTTGGTCACGTTCAGCGCCGATTCCGCCGGAACGTCCAACCTCATCGTCGCTTCTCCGGATATCGCTCGTACCCTTCACCGACGGGAATTTCGAGCGCGTTTTCACGAACGTCGAGCGTCAGTTCGTCCCATTCGCCCATCTCGCCGTCCAGGCTGAACTCGACGGGCGAGTTCCCCTCGATTTCGATGTTCAGCGTCGGCGTCTGAAGGTGGGTGACGTTCTCGGTTTCGGCCCCGAACAGGCGCTGCATCGTGGCTTCCTGCAGGAGGTTCGCGGCGGGGACGTTTTCGACGATGGTCACGTCGAGCAGGCCGTCCTCCATGTTCGCCTGCGTGCGCCCCTTCGTCGGAAACCGTCGGCCGTTGCCGACGAGGACGAAGACGGCGTCGCCCGACCACGAAACGTCGCCCTCGTCGGACGCCTCGATGGAGAGCGGCAACCCCTCGTAGTCGGTCATCAACTGGAGGGTGTTCACGACGTAGGCCAGCACGCCGAGGCGCTCTTTCTGCTCGGGATCGGTCTCGTGGCTCGCGTCGGCCGTCAACCCGCCGACACAGGAGTTGACGAAGGGGCGACCGTTCGCCGTCCCGAGGTCGATCCGCCTGCGCTCGCCCGAATCGAGCACGTCGAAGGCGTGGGAGATGCTCCGGACGCCGATGTTTCCGGCGAAGTTGTTGCCCGTCCCGGCCGGGACCACGCCGAACGTCACCGAGTCCAGCGCGTCCGCTTCGTCCAACCCCAGAACGACTTCGTGGAGGGTTCCGTCACCCCCTGCGGCAGCGACCAGCGACGCGCCGCTTTCGGTGGCCTTTCGTGCGAACTCGACGGCGTCGCCCTCACCCTGCGTTTCGAGCACGGTGTAGTCGTGTTCGATGGCGAGGCTCCGGACCTGTTCGCGGTGGGTCCCGTCGCCGCTGATCGGGTTGGAGATCACGACGCGCTCGTACTCGATTCCGTCCTCGGTCGCCGCGAGGTCATCCACGGCGTCCCCGTCGGCTTTCATGCCGAGGAAAACCGGCGGAAAAACCAAAGACCTATCGGCTGCATATTGACGAACGTGTTTGCCATCGACCTACACGCCCACACGCGATTTTTCCACGGCCACGAACAGGCCGCTGCGCTCTTCGACCCGATTGGCGTCAGACTGCTCGAACTGGGAGCCCGCTATCGGGGGTTGGACGGCGTCGCATTGACGAATCACGATTACTACCATTCGTTCTCCGGGCAACTCGTGCAGACGATTCCGGGCATCGAGGTGTCCTCGACGAAGGGCCACATCCTCGTGGTCGGACCCGACCCACCGACGCGCACCTCCCCGGGGACGCTCACGCCGAAGGAGGTGGTCGAGTTGGCCCACGAACGCGGCTGTGCCGCCATCGTCGCCCATCCCTACCGGAACAGCACGGTGCGCGAGGTGGACGCGGAGTTCGACGCCATCGAGGTCAACGGCAAACATCCGCGAACCGAGCAGTGGGCGCGGGACTTGGCGGAACAGTACGACCTGCCGCTCGTCGGCGGGAGCGACGCCCACTATCCCATCGAAGTCGGACGGGCCTACACGCTGGTCGATGCCGACACGCTCACACCCGAGAACGTCGTCGCCGCGATTCGTGACGGCCGAGTGAAACCGGAAGTTCGGCGCGGGACGTTGGACAAACTCGTCCGCCGCGGCTATCGGAAGGTCCACCAACAGAAGGAGAACCTCCATCGCCCGAAGGAGGAAACGCCGGGTGTGGGAGAGCCGCCGAAAAGCGAGACGAACGGGGACGACTGAAAGACGAACGGGAACGACTGAACCATAACTACGCGCGCCGGAGCGGCGTCGTGACGCAGTGGACGCCGCCGTATCCTGCCCGGAGGTGTTCCAGCGGAATTCCGACGCCGTCCGGAACGACGTCGAGTCCTTCCGCGCGCATGGTCTCGATGAGTTCGTTGCGTGCCGGGTCGTACTCACCGTCCTCGTCGGGGTAGTGTATCGGGAGTATCTTCCCGGCGTCGAGCGTGAGGAAGTTCGTCCCGACGGCGCGCTCGTCGAACGGCACGTCGATGATGCGGTAGTCCTTCTCGGAGAGGTACTCCCCGAAGCCGATGGTTCGGAGGTGTTCGTAGCCCGTTCCCGTCCGACCGTACACCTCCACGTCGGTGTTGTCCACGAGGTGTTTTCGAGCGACCGCAATACCCTCATCGGCGATGTTGAACCACGTATCGAGGTGCATCACCTCCATGTCCGTCTCCGCCGTCTCGCCACCGTTCGTCTTCCAGGCCTGTTCCTCGGCGTCCGCGGTCCGCGGCGCGTGGACGAGTCCGACTTCGTCGTAGGACATCACGTCGGCTTCCAGCAGCGTCCGACCCGCGCCGCGTGTCGTCCGAATCGGAATCTCGGTTTCGCCCTCGAACGCCGAGATACCGAGCAGTGCGAACTCGCCCGCCGGAATGAAATCGCCGCCCTCCAACGTCTGGTCCGTGGGCTGGAAGAATTCCACGAGGCCGTTGTGGGGCCGCGGCGAACCGCCGATCGCTTCCCAACCCTTGACCGCGATTCCCGTCTCCGCGTCCCGCGTCTCGTTCCGGAACGATCCGATGACGGGACCGTCGTCCGTGACGATCTGCTGGTCGCGCTGGAAGTAGAGGTTCGAGAGCGGTTGTCGGAAACGGATGCTCGTCGTGTCGAAGCGCCCGACGCTGAAATCGTGGTCGCCAGTCTTCCCCGACCCGTTTCGGTGGCGGTACAGCGTCGCGTTGCTCCCGACGAGTTGCAGTTTTTCGTACGGGGGAAGCGAGAGCAACTCGTTCCACATCGAGTCCCGCGTCGCAGTCCGTCTGTCTCGGGGTAAATCGCTACAGTCGATACGGACGCGCGACGCGAGCAGGGCGTCGAGGGTCGTCCCCTCCGCGAGGTCGTCACAGAGATGGTGGACGGTGACGCCGTTCGCTTCGAGGATTTCGACCAGTCGTTCGTGTTCCCGCTGTGCGTTGGCGACGGAGGACTGACTGCGAAACAGGTTCGGCACCGGATCGACCGCGCCGACGAACGTTTCACACCCCGGTTTGTGTACCCGGACGGCGCGGAGTCGATCGAACTCCGCTTCGCTTCGATAATCGTACATCTGACGTTCGAATAGACGCACGACGAATAACTGCATAAATATAGTGCAAAGTCGAGATTAGATTGCCATACGTTCTATTTTGGCCAAAGATATAAATCGTTTAGACAGAGAGAGCCGCGTAAACAGCCCGAAAAGCCAACGTTCGAAACCTCACGGTCGGCATCCGAACCCGAACGAACGGATTTTATCCCGATTCCGTCGAACGACTCGGGACGCTGCCGCTGACCCGAGTTGCTCGTCCAAAATCACTCTTCGACTCATCTCGAGTGCAACTTGGATTCGGCCGAGATGGCCTCATCCAAGTCGCTCGTCCAAGATGAGTCGAGTCTTCGTGCTCACGACTTCCTCCAATTCTCGCGCGCGAGTGATGAGTTGGTTCACGCCCTGCGTGTCGGAGGCGTCGACGATGAGGACGATGTCGTCCTCGCCGCTGACCTGCCAGACGAAATCGACCTGTTCCCACTCCGCGAACGTATCGGATATCGCTGTCGTGTCAACCGCGACATCGACGCCGATCTCTATCATAGCTTTCACGTTCCCCGTGTGAGTGGTAACGGTGAATCGTTCGATAACGCCGTCCTCAGTCATGCGTTCGACGCGATTTCGAACCGTTCCCTCGGATGTGCCGACGCTCTCGGCGATCTCCGTGTACGGCGTCCGGGCGTCTCGCCGGAGAAGATTCAATATCTGTCGGTCGAGTGCGTCCATGGAGATTTGCAGGTAGTGTCGCCCGCTACTTGATGATTACGAATTTCGTAAGAATGCTTCGAAAGCAAGGTTTATAGTGCCGTGTTGCATATGAATCTCGTAATGCCGGGTGCCTACGTCGCGCTGGAGGGTGGCCATGTGGTGGAAGCCCGTGGTCGCTCCCCAGGTACGGCTTGCGGTGAACTGGTCTTTACAACAGCATACACGGGTTACGAGGAGAGCCTCACCGACCCGTCCTACGAGGAACAGGTCCTCACGTTCTCGTACCCCCTCATCGGGAATTACGGCGTCCGAGAGGAACGCTTCGAGAGCGACCGAGTCCACCCGCGTGCGGTCGTCGCACGCGAACTCACCGAGGACGTCGCGGAGTGGCTCGAAGCCGAGGGCGTCCCCGCGGTGGACCACCTCGACACCCGCGACCTCGTCGGC
Source organism: Haladaptatus sp. AB643 (assembly GCF_024136975.1). Lineage (NCBI taxonomy): Archaea > Methanobacteriati > Methanobacteriota > Halobacteria > Halobacteriales > Haladaptataceae > Haladaptatus > Haladaptatus sp. AB643. The sequence goes on along the minus strand of NZ_JAMYJW010000001.1, from coordinate 695,805 downwards.
GGGATTCGGGAAGAGGGCGCGATGAAGTGCGGAATCGCGGTCGGCGAGAACGCCACGCCTGACGACGCGCTCGCGGAACTCGCGCGCTGTCCGGGCATGAGCGACCACCACGACATCGGCGCGCAGGTCAGCGTCTCCGAACCCGAGGTTCACCTCGGCGATGGCGACGAGGACGGCCAAACCGTCGCGCTCGTGGACTGTGGTGCGAAAGGAAGTATCATCGACGCGCTGGTCGAACGCGGCGCGGACGTTCACGTCCTCCCGCACGACGCCACGCCCGAGGACGTCGAAGCCCTCGAGGCCGACATCCTCTTCGTTTCGAACGGCCCGGGCGATCCTGCGAACTTCGAAGCGGCCCAGGAACTGGTCGATACCTTCGCCGGGGAACTCCCGCTCGCGGGCATCTGTCTCGGACAGCAGATCATCGCCCGCGCGCTCGGTGGAACCACCTCGAAGATGGACTTCGGTCACCGCGGTGTCAATCAGCCCGTTCGTGACCTCGAATCGGGACAGGTCGTCATGACCACGCAGAACCACGGCTACACGGTTGCCGACCCCGGTAACCTCGAAGTCACGCAGATCAACGTCAACGACGATACCCCCGAAGGGCTGGAAAACGACGAACTCGACGTCATCACGCGTCAGTACCACCCCGAAGCGAACCCCGGCCCGAACGACACCCTCGGATTCTTCGACGACGTCCTCGCGATGGCACCCCGACGGCGACTCGTCACTGCTGACTGATCCGACCGCGTTTTGACGACGCTGACCGCCGAGGATTGGCGGTCGGCGAACTCCCGCGTACCGCTTACTCCTCGATTTCTATTTCGTGTTCGCCGGGCACTTGCCAGTCTATCTCGACGACTCCCCGAGCGGTGCCGCGCTGACCCTCCCGACTCACGACTTCGAACGTCCGGTTCTCGGCGTCCGACGTGAACAGCGCGGCGATCATCAGTCGGGCGACGTCCTCGCGCGGGATGCTCCCCGAGACGCTTTCACCGCCTTCACCGACCAGCACGTTGCCGGTTGCGGGTGCGTTCGTCAGGCCGCCGGGGCGGATGATGGTGTAGGAGAGACCCGACGTGCGGAGCACCGACTCGGCGTGGTTCTTTTGGTTGAGAACGTGCCAGAGCGGGAGTCGAAGCGCGGCGGGCATCCCCTCGCGGGAGTCACCGACGCCGATGGAACTCTCGAAGACGAAGCCCTCGACGCCCGCTGCGACGGCCGCGTAGACGAGGTTCTCGACACCGGCACCGTCCACGAGGTCACCGCCGAGAAGTGCGTCGAGGCTCGGGGACGACCCGACCGCACAGAGGACGGCATCGCAGTCCGCGACGGCACGGGAGGCGTCCGCCGGGTCGAGGAGGTCACCGATGATGACCTCGTCCGCGCCTTCCTCCGACAGCTCCCGTTCCTTGTTCGGCGAGCGCGTCATGGCTCTGACCTGTACGTCAACGCTGCGTAGCTGCCGGAGGAGTTCGCGCCCCGTGTCACCGCTCGCACCAGCAACCAGCAGGCGCTCGATTTCGTTCGACATCTTACGTGAATTCGTGCAGGAAGCTGAAAGGGTTCCCGGCCAACAGTGTCGCAACCGAGGGCGAAGATACCGCCCTCGTGGACGCTCGTCGTTCGGCCCGTCGGTACGAGGGATATCGGTGGTGGACGGTGGATTCCGGTAGCGCCGTCACCGCTCGGTCGGCCAGGTACTGAGTTCAGTAGTGTTTGCCAGAAATAGAATGAAATAATATGAATCAATTCCTGATACAGGTATGCCATCGCGATCAACTACCGATCACCACATCACCGACATCGACCTTCTCGCCGCGATTTTCGGTGTGATAATCGGGGTCCTTGCGGGGTACGCCAGCGAACACGGATTCCGAAGCGTGGCCATCGCGGGCGGTGTGCTCTTCATCGGTCTCTCGCTCGGTGTCGGTGTCAACGGCACGATGCCGGGCGTCCACCGAAAACTCCGCCGGGAACCGTGGTACGCGTTGGCCGCGTTCCTGATGGGCGGAGCGCTCGGAACGCTTCCCTGATTTTCGTCGGTTCTCTCAGCGACGACATTGGATTCTCGAAAACAACCATACAAACCAATAATTTTACCGTTCTGCCACTACTTGTTAATTTCACTCAATTTCTAGTTAATTATTTGTGTCCTTGTTTTGATTGTTATTCTGGGCCATGAAAGAAAGTCCAAGCAGAGACGGAAACGACGACCGAACGAACAGACGAACCATCCTCAAAACCGGTGCACTCGGGGTGACGAGCCTCGTCGCGGGTACCGGTCTTGCCAGTGCGGAACTGAACGAGAAGCAACCGCGGGGAAGTGCGGTTCACACGGCAAAAGCGTCCCGTGGAGCGACGATTTCCGACGAACAGCGACGGCAGGTCAGGAGACGTGCGGTCCGCGATTTCGAGCGGAAAAACGGGCGTTCCCCGGATGCCATCCCCGCCAGCGACCTGCAATCCGACGACGGTGACGTGGTCGCATACGCATACGCGCTCGATGCGAACGGCGTCGGCCGGGCGTACACCGGCATCGCTGGCGAGGACACGGACGAACCCGAGACGCAGTCCGGACGGGCCGAGGCGCTCATTCACGACCGGTTCGACGGCCGGGTCGCTGAACTCTCATCAGCCGTCACGGCGTCCGAACAAGCGACGACGATGTCCGGTGGTCCCGTGACGGGGACGAACAACATGCAACAGATCTATTCGCACAAACTCGAAAACGCGATAGATCCGTACGGCGTCGCCGGGGCAACGTCGTATTGGTACCAGGACACCCTCGACAGCACCGACGGGGACGTTCACTCGTTCAACTCACCCGCCGGATTCGAACCGGGCACCTCGGCGTTTGGGAGCGACTGGGAGAACGACTGGGGACGCGTGTTTCACCAGTGGGACGAGACTGAGATGGGCAACGTGGACGTCGATTATGGTCAGTGGCAACCGTACGGCACCCAAGGAGGTTCGTCATCCAGAAGCTACTCGCTTAGCGTCAGTGTCGGCTGGATGACGGCATCGGTTACGGCGGGCTTTAGCTGGTCGTACACGCAGCCGGATGTCGAAGTCATCGACGAGTCCTCGTCGTACCACAATTACAACCAGTGGCAGTTGAAGGTCAACGGCGGGGACGACGTGAGTCAGAACTTCGTCGGGTTTCAGCCGTCGAGTGCCGCCTCGATGGACCACTACGATAGCTCGATGGGAGAGAAAACCATCTGCATCAACAAGGTGAAAGGCCAGTTCGTTAACGACGGCTCGGAGCACTGGCTCGCCCACACGTCCACGTTCTACAAAGAACCCGCGTAGGCTGAACGCGTCAGCGGACCGATTCCAAGCGTGTACGAAGACGCCGCCGTAAACCGTGGCTCACGCCCGTCTCGTCTTCACCAAGTGGTGCGATCGAAACGCTCGTGCGACTTCACGTCCCGGTTCGCTCCCAAAGCACGTTTTCGGACACCAAATTGCATCTGGAAAATAAAGTATTAAATTTACTCAATTTCTAGTTAGTTATTTGTATCTTCGTTATTATCATATATTCGTAGCATGGAAGAAAAAGAGTACTCCGGCGGAAGCAACGGACGGATGAACAGACGAACGATTCTCAAAACCGGCGCACTCGGGATGACGAGCCTCGTCACGGGTACCGGGTTCGCCAGCGCGAAGCTGAACGAAAAACGCTCACGGGGAAGTGCGGTGTACACCGCGAAGGCGTCCGGTGGAGCCGCGGTGTCGGACGAGCAACGACGAGCGGTTCGTCGGCGAGCCGCCGACGATTTCGCGGAAAAGAACGGTCGTGCTCCCGCGGTTATCCCCGCGAGTGAGCAGGAGACGAGTTCGGGCGGGGTCGTGGCGTACGCCTACGGTTTCGATGCGGACGGCGTCGGGCACTCCTACGTCGGCGTTGCCGCCGAAGACCTGACGGAACCACAGGCGGAGTCGGGGCGCTCCGAAGCCCTGATTCACGACCAACTCGACAGTCACGTCGCGGACATTTCCTCGACAATCAAAGCGTCCGAGCAGGTTACCACGATGGCCGGTGGAACCGTGTCCAGCACGGACAACATGCAACAGATGTTCTCGCAGAAACTCGAATATGCCGACGACCCGTACGGGACGGTCGGTGCCACGTTCTACGTGTTCATGGACACGCTCGGGAGCAGCGAGGGCGACGTGTTCGCTCTCCACTCCCCGGCCGGGTTCGAGCCGGGAATCTCCGCGTACGGAAGCGATTACAAGAACGAGTGGGGGAGAGTGTATCACAAATGGAATCAGAGCGAGATGGGCAATACCGACGTGGATTACGGGCAATGGAACCCGTACGGAACGCAGGGCGGGTCGTCCTCGACCAGTTACTCGCTCAGTGTGAGCGTCGGCTGGATGACCGCGTCGGTCACGGCGGGCCTTAGCTGGTCGTACTCCCAACCGAACGTCGAAGTCGTGGACGAGTCTTCGCCGACCAACGAGTACAACCGGTGGCAGTTGAAGCTCAACTCCGCGTGGGACGACGACACCCGCGAGAACTTCATCGGCTTCCAGCCGTCGAGCGCAGCGTCGATGAACCACTACGAGGACTCGATGGGGCGACGAACCCTCTCCGGAAACGAGGTGAAAGCGAACTTCTCGAACGGCAGCGATAACTACGACCTCTCCTCGAAAAACGAGTTCTACCTGAACTCCAGTTAAAGAGAATCGGTCCCGTCAGCGACCCCACTCGCGGGCGACTTTCGGCCTGTCGCCGACCGACTGCACGCAGAGGTCTTCGTCACGGGCCGCGAGCGCTTCGAGTGCCGCCTTCGCGCTGGCGACGGTCGTGAAGTACGGGATGTCCTCCTCGACGGCCGTCTCCAGTGCGGCGCGGTCGTCGCTCACGAGGAGGTCGACTTTTCCGGTGCGAATCGCGTCGTTGACGTCCTCGAACTCGCCGAGTTCGTAGTAGTCGCCGAAGCCGTCGAGGTCGAAGTCGACGACTGCAACGCCCTCTTTTGGAAGCGTGTTCGAGGCGGCGGATTGGGCCTTCTCGTACGCCTTGCCGAACGAATCCGCGGTGCCCATCACTTCGCCCGTCGATTTCATCTCCGGGCCGAGGCGGGGGTCGGATCCCGAGAGGCGGTCGAACGGAAGGACGACCTCCTTCACGCTCGTCTGCTCGGGAATCCGTTCGGTCACGTCGAGTTCGGCCAACGTCTTCCCGGCCATCACCTTCGCCGCGAGTTTCGCGATCGGGACGCCCGTCGCCTTCGAGACGAACGGGACCGTCCGCGAGGAGCGCGGGTTGGCTTCGAGGACGTAGACTGTATCGTCTTGGACGGCCAACTGAACGTTCATCAACCCGACCGTGTCGAGGGCGCGAGCGATGTCCTCCGTCACTTCGCGCACGCGGCCCAACGTCTCCTCGGAGAGCGAACGCGTCGGAATCAGGCAGGCGGAGTCGCCCGAGTGGACGCCCGCGCTCTCGACGTGTTCCATGATACCGCCGATGACGATGTCCTCGCCGTCCGAGACGGCGTCCACGTCCAGTTCCACCGCGTCGGCGAGGAACTCGTCCACGAGGATTGGCTTGTCGGGCGAGACGCGAACCGCCTCCTCGATGTACTCCGTGAGTTCCTCGTCGTCGTACACGATGTCCATCGCGCGGCCACCGAGGACGTAGGACGGGCGCACGAGGACGGGGTAACCAATGTCGTGTGCGAGTTCGAGGGCCTCCTCCTCGCTCGTCGCGCTTCCGCCGGTCGGCTGTTCGATGCCCAGGTCGTCCATCAGGCGGTTGAAGCGGTCGCGGTCCTCCGCGAGGTCCATCGCGTCCACCGTGGTCCCGAGAACCTTGCAGTCGAGACCTCTGCGCTCGATTTCCTCGGCCAGCGGGTGGCCGATATCGACCGAAGTCTGACCACCGAACTGCACCATCACGCCGTCGGCGTCCGTCGCCTCGATGACGTCGGCGACCTCCTCGGCGGTGATGGGTTCGAAGAACAACCCATCAGAAGTGTCGTAGTCGGTCGAGACGGTTTCGGGGTTGTTGTTCACGACGTGCGCTTCGATGCCCATCTCGCGGAGCGCGCGAACCGCGTGCACCGAACAGTAGTCGAACTCCACGCCCTGCCCGATGCGAATCGGGCCGCCACCGACGACGACGACGTTCTCGACGTCCGGATCGACTTGCAGTTCGTCGTTCCCGAACACGTTCGTCTCGCGGGCCGAGCGCGCGGAGTAGTAGTACGGCGTCGACGCCGCGAACTCGCCCGCGCAGGTATCGACCTGCTTGAACGAGCGTTCCGGAGCACTCGTCTCGACGGAACCGACGTCCGCACCGGCCATCGCCGCGACTTCCTGATTAGTGAACCCTTTCTCCGCGGCGGGGGCGAACTCGCCGTCCTGTGCGGCCTCGACGGCCTCGGCGATGCGGCCGTAGCGCTCGACGTACCACGACTCGATGCCGGTCAGGTCGGCGACCTGTTCGGCCGTGTAGCCGCGCTCGAACGCCTCGAACATGGCGTACGGACGGTCGGGGGAGGGTCTTTCGAGATAGTAGGATTCGAGTTCGTCGTCGCCGACTTCGTCCCACTCCGCGTCTGGTTCGTACTCCGAACTGCGGAGCGCCTTGAGGAGGCTCTCCTCGAACGTCCGACCGATTGCCATCGCCTCGCCCGTGGACTTCATCGCCGTGCTGAGTTCGAAGTCCACGTCGTCGAACTTGTCCTTGGGCCAGCGCGGCACCTTCGTCACCACGTAGTCGATGGCGGGTTCGAACGCCGCCGTCGTCTCGCCCGTGATCTCGTTCTCGATCTCGTGCAGGCGTTTGCCGAGCGCGACTTTCGCCGTCACGCGGGCGATGGGATATCCCGTCGCCTTGGACGCGAGCGCCGAGGAGCGCGAGACACGCGGGTTCACTTCGACGACGCGGTACTCGCCGCCGGGCGTGCCGTCGTCGTGCCACGCGAACTGGATGTTACATCCGCCCTGAATCCCCAAGTCGCGGATGACTTCGAGGGCCGCGTCGCGCATCTCCTGGTGACCCTCGTCGGGAATGACTTGCGAGGGCGTGACGACGGTGGATTCGCCCGTGTGAATCCCCATCGGGTCCAGGTTCTCCATGTTGCAGATGATGATACACGAGTCGTCCGCGTCGCGCATCACCTCGTACTCCAGTTCGACCCAACCCGCGATGGATTCCGTGATGAGCACCTCGCTGTTGCGCGAGAGGCGCAGTCCCTTGCGCACGCGCTCTTTCAGTTCGTCCATCTCGTGAACGACGCCGGACCCGGACCCGCCGAGGGTGTAGGTCGTGCGCGAGATGACGGGGAGTCCGCCGACGGTCTCGACTGCGTCCTCAACGCGCTGGCCGAGGGCCTCCTCGTCCAACTCGGCGACAGTCTCGCCCTCGTCGAGCGTGATGGTCGTCGAGTACGGCATGGGTTGGCCGAGTTCCTGCATCCGCTGACGGAAGAGGTCGCGGTCCTCCGTCGCGTAGATGGTTTCCAGCGGCGTTCCCATGATCTCCACGTCGTACTCTTCGAGGATGCCCTCCTCGCTGAGTTCCGCGGTGACGTTCAGTCCCGTCTGTCCTCCGAGTCCGGCGATGACCCCGTCAGGGCGCTCCTTCCGGATGATTTCGGCGATGGCTTCGGTGGTGATGGGTTCGATGTACACCTCGTCGGCCATCTCCGGGTCGGTCATGATGGTCGCCGGGTTGGAGTTCACGAGAACGACTCGCGCCCCCTCCTCCTGTAGTGCACGGCAGGCTTGCGCGCCGGAGTAGTCGAACTCCGCAGCCTGGCCTATCTGGATGGGTCCGCTTCCGATGAGCAAAATCGTCCTGTTCTCGGTGTCACTCATGGCTGTTACCCGTGTGAAGTTCGTACATCGTAATAAGCCCCACGAATCATTACGAGGTACGAAACTTGATTTCGAATTTCGGAAGGGCAGACTGAGAATTGGAAATATTGGATTGATTGGAAGGTATTAGTGGCCGAAGGACGAAGAAACGAGTGTAGAAATGAACGAAGACAGTAGGCACGTTTCTATCTCTTCGTGAATATCGTACTCAAAGAACGGGGCTAAGCGGGAGATACTGATGATCGTTGAGGAAGAATGTGGGCGGCAGGCCGACCAACCGCTTGCGGGCCGGGTGCGCCTCGCACCCGGCCCGCCGCTGTCCTGGCGGGTCCCGGGCGAGCGAGGGATAGTACGAGTGGGCGCGTGCGCCCACGAGCGACTGACCGAGTGAGGGCGGGGTGTTTCCGAGGAACGGGAGTCGTCGCTGTCGTCACGGAAATCGTCATCGTGGCTGTAACTGCGGTCGTTACTGAAGCGCCCTTGCGTCGTCTCACGCCGCACGCGGACGCGGAAAACGAGAATGACTCGTTTCGCTCTCCGAGCACACATCAGCAGGTAAAGGGTTTTACAGCCTGAACCACTACGTCGAATCATGTGGAAACGGATGCTGGCGCTGTTGCTGTTGATTCCGTTACTCGACGGGCTGTTTCTCGTCTTCGTCGCCACCCAGATTGGCTGGCAGATAACCGTCCTGCTCGTCGTACTGACCGCCCTGCTCGGAATGTTGCTGGTTCGTGCCGAAGGGAGACACACCATCAGAAAGATCCAATCCGACCTCGCGCGCGGGGATATTCCCACGAATCGGATCATCGACGGCGGATTCCTGCTCGTCGCCGGTGCCTTCCTGCTCACGCCCGGCCTCATCACCGACACGCTCGGGTTCCTGTTCGCGCTCCCGCCCACGCGCGCGGTGTTCCGGACCGTGGCGAAGAAGTGGGTCATCACGCCCTACATCGACAAGCAGACCGGCGGGTTCGCCTCGGGTAACGTCTACACCTTCGGCTTCCCTGACGGTGGCAGCGTGAGCGGCAGCGGCACGGCCGGTTCGAGTGGTCAGGACGGTGATACGTACCGGGTGGATTCGGACTCCTACGATATCGGTTTCGATGACGACGCGGAGGAGAAAGGAAACCCTTAAAAATCTCACCGGGCAATGAGTAAATGCGCCCAACAGAGGGCCAATAGCTCAGTTAGGTTGAGCGCTCGGCTGATAACCGGGAGGTCCGCGGTTCAAATCCGCGTTGGCCCATCCCACTTTCACTCGGTCTTTGACCGATCGAAAACGGGGGCGTAACCTCCCCAGCCAACTAATCTTACGGTACTCACTTTCTACAGCGACCCGCTTCTCATGTGGAGTTGAACAGGTTTCCCGGCGGCACCTACGCCCTCTGGTGATTTCAATAGCCGGAAGTGGTCGCTGTGAACCACTTCCCGAAAGCGGACGGGGTTCAAAGAGAACCACCTGCGAATTTTGTGGAGCACATTGGCAAACTACGTAGTCGCTTTCAACACCCTACATATTTATTACAAATGCGGTTCGCGAGATTGCCGTGGTCAATATGGGAATTAAACAAAGATTTGCAGATACGCGAACGGCACAAGAAGGAAATAACGTGATTCAGCTAACGGTACCGAAAGACATCCCCGACGAACTTGGAATCACTGGTGGCGACGAAGTTCTATGGACCGGTGAGGAGAACACTGATAAAGCGGAAATTCACGCACCACAGAAGAAACAGAGCTAGTCTACGTAATCTCCTCAGAGATTTCCCGATCTGCAATATCACTAGCAAGATTCCAGAAAATGAAATCAGATCGGTCGTTTCTTTGATGATCTTCATACATTTCCCCAGCTGCAAACAGTACAGAAACATCCTCGCCGTGTCTGATCGGGATAACTCTGTCAATGATTTCTAAATTCTTTTCTCCACTCTTTTCCGAACCGGTATACTCTACAGAGACATTAATCCTAAATTTATTGAAATCAAGTGTATTTTCGATCCTTTTTCGAAGAATATCTTCATTAGGAAGGCCTGCCGTTTCATGGTCGTCTTCCAAAATATCCATCCCAAAGTCATTATTGTTAATGAATCTCTTCTTTTCTGGATCAATTCTCATCCACATCCTTCCCTCGCTTTTAAATTGAACCTCAACCCACTCTTTTTCAGGAAATCCCTCATCTCTTCTTTCTGACTCATGTTCAATATTGCATAAAGAATCATTAAATCTCATACTCAAACCAAAGGGTAGTTCCGAAATTAAAGTAGTCCCACCCCCATCCTCAGAGTCGTATTTTACAAGTAATGGTAGAAACATGGCAACTCTACTCTCGTTAGGTCTGAGAAACGATCCCTGGTTTTTGATTAGCTGTTTATCAGACTTATTCTGAAGTAGCTCATCATAACGTTCGAGATTTATTGTTTTACTACTCAATGAAAATTCCAAATTTGATTCTGGAATCGGACTCGTCTCAATTTTTCCGGATAGATTATTTGCCGTTCCTTTTCCAACATTAGACAGATAAACTACTAATCCACTAGGAGCATTTGGTGTAGAGTCAACAACCTTTACTTGATCTAATTCTAATTCAGGTTCATGCTCTACTTCCATCAGTCTATTTTGCTTTCCTTGGAGCTCTTTCAATCCTTGATATAGAAAGGCCAATGTTAGTGAGAGGACTAACGATCCAAGTAAGCTCACTACTTGAATCCAATCTATAAACGTATATTGAGTAATCGATGACAAATGCCACGCAATAGGCACAGCCGCCAGTAGTCCGAGTGCTAAGAGAAAAAGCCACCAATCTCGTTTTAACCGGTGGAAAATCTCATTTGCTTTCCCTTCATCATTCATGAATTCTCTTACTTATGTCTATCCTGAATATCTTTCCTATTATTTTCTTTGGGACCCAGTTTTGGTACGGCTCCACGGGGTTTTTCGCGGACGAGAATTAGATGCTATGAATTGCACATTAGATGCGCCCGAACGGACGCACCGATGTGCGAAATTGAGCTATTGACGCAGTCGAGTAGATCTTCTCGCATGCTTGCAGACCCACCGGTACACTCTGTTTAAATACTAAGTATGCTCAAGTTGGTCAGAGAAGATGATTAGTGAGTAAAAACGACGGCTCTTCTAACTATCCTAAAAGGACATGTGATTTACCATCAAAATGTGACTGATTTCTTGAATTAATCATTAACACCCATAGTCAAATTTGAGTGAGAATTGACAAGGGGAATTATATCTATTGGTGTTGAGAGTAGTGCCATGCCGAACAATCAATTTCTCCAGCTGGGGACTGCACTATTACAAATATTTGTAGCTCTCGCTGCGATTTGGTTCGGTGGATTAATATATGTTATAAATATCTCTTCGGAGATTGAATCTTCATTCCAAACAGACGAAAGTACGTATGAAGAGATTGTGAGTATTGCTGCATTTATAGGAACGGTGATTGGTGGACTGTCTCTTACCGCAGGTGTTTTATATCCTGTTTTACTGCTAATCACTTTTTCACTAAGTAAATTTGGAAATAAATCACTGAATATTGCTTTGGTTCTATTCGTTTGTCTATTTTCTGTTATATTGGTGCCCTCTTTAGTATTAATTGATGGGTTTTTTAGAAAACGTATTTTTGAACCAGGTCTCCATAATCTGGAATGGAAAAAAAGAGTGGAAATGGATAATCAAGGAATTCACGCAGCAGTCGATTCTGGAAAAAGTAGTTCAATAGTTTCTTCGACATTTGTAGGTAAGATCGTATTGTGGCTACCTCGAATGAGTATCGTTTCAATCCTTATTGAAGTGATTGTCGTAGTTCTTTATCTCAACAATATTATATAATAGGCTCTATATGTGTTAAGTGACCGGTTTTACTATAGACTCTATTCACATACATTTAATTAGAATATATATGATATAGATAAATAACTTTTTGATTACTCACAGCGATTGATTAATACAATGTCTGACTGTGTAATCTGTGGTAGCACCGATCCAAGAGCACATGTTTGTGCCAAATTTGGAGGCGAGAATATCATTAAACCCGTACTTTGTACAGATTGCAATATTGAGTTATATGACGCTGCGAACACAAATGGCACCTGTCTTGAATGTGAAGAAGATCCAATTTTTCACCATGTAAAATTTGTTTGGAGACCCTCGGAACAAGGCGACCCTATGATATCTCTTGGACCAGGTCTTTATTGTATCGACCATTCCCCAGACGAACTACGAAATGAATTTAATATCTGATTTCTTGTTTGCAATGACTAATAGTGTCTATAAGCTAAAAGATTGAACGGAGATATCCAGTAAATTGGGGTCCGAGATTCTACTTTCACTCGGTCTTTGACCGATCGAAAACGGGGGCGTAACCTCCCCAGCCAACTAATCTTACGGTACTCACCTTCTACAGCGACTCGCTTCTCGTGTGGAGTTGAATTCTCGCAAGAGATACAGCGTCAGTTCGACCAAAGTGAATGGACGGTTCTCGACTTCCGTATATGATCATGGATCAGTTACCCGATGAAACTACGTTTCGGGGGGACGTGTGGAAAAATATTCGGCTTATCTTCTCATTCACGCTCTCGTTCGATCACACAGCCGTCGTTTCGTCTGCGAGTTCGGTTTCTTTCCCACTCTGACGACTGGACACCCAAGTGCTCAGGGCCACCGACACCCCGGTCAAGAGGCCGATTCTCGTCCCGAGTTCCTTCCCGCCGACGACACGCGCAGCGGCTGTCGCGACGATGAATGCGACGAGGCCGCTCAGAAGGCTCTTTTTCAGGGCCATGTGGCCACTACTTCAGGCGGATAAAAGGTCCCATCGGTTGTGAACTGTGACGACCGGGTGGCTCCCGTTCGGGTTGTATGTATCCCCGGCACACCCTTCCGCGGTCAGTGTCGTGGTTCGTGATTTCCCGCCGATGATGTCGGCCTCGATACGAGCCCCGTGTTCGAACGTCTCGGAGGACCACAGGAGATGCCCGCTCGGAACCTCGTATTTCGCATCGACCGGCAGCGTTTGGTCCGACTTCCGAGAGATGGCAACGTGGACTGTCCGCGTTTTCGAGCTATCATTTGCTAGTGCGAGTCCTTCGGTTCCGGTGTCCGTCGTGGTTCGAGTGGTCGATTCGTTTGTGGTCGATTCCCCTCTCTCTCGCGAAGTTCGTTGAACCGAGACAGCCGGACAGTCCACTCGACAGGAGGGCACTCCCGCAGATCAGTAGACGGCGTCGTCTCATCGGGAAGAAAAAACGCGAACGACGGCATAAGATTTCAGTTCGATGATCGGTGTTACTCGAATTCCCGTTCCCGCTCCCGCCGCGCCTCCACGTCCGCCACCGTCTCGTTCTCCAACAGCAGATCTACCCGCCGTTCGAACTCTTCTTCGTCGATCTCCCCGCGGGCGTATCTGTCCCGGAGCGTATCGAGGGCGTCCTGTCGGTCATCGTTTCGTTTCCCCGTTCGGTCGGTTTGGCGGTCGTCGTACCGTTGATGGTCTCGTTTTCGTCGTGTCCGTTGGCGCTCCGAAAACGACTGTGAGAGGATCGTCAAAAGCGGGAGAACGACGGCGAATCCAAATACGAACACCATCCAGAACCAACTGTAGCCGAGAAACAGCGCGAGCAACCCGGCTCCGAGGACGGCAATCGCGACGAGGGGCGGAATTTGGTCGACGAGGGAGAGATGCCCATCACTCATATCACCTTCTTTACCACGGTTCATGAAAAGTCTGTCACTCGTTAGGGAGCAGGCTCTTACGGTGTGCAACCCAATCTCTTGCATGGCAAACCGCGTGCCATCGGGACCGGAGGGGGTACCGTTTTTGGGGTCGAGTCTCCAGTACGCAGACGACCCGTTGGGGTTCATGGAGCGCGTCGCACGCGAGTACGGCGACGTGGCCCGAATCGACGTGTACGGGACGGAGGTGTACCAGGTGGCCGATCCGGAGGCCATTCGGCGCGTCCTCGTGACGAACGCCGAGAACTACCGTAAGCCGACGTTGGGCGGGGACGAGGGACTTGGAGGGTTGCTCGGAGACGGTTTACTGACGAGCGACGGCGAGCACTGGCGACGCCAGCGCACGGTCATGCAACCGTCGTTTTACGGTACGAAGCTGAACGAGTACGGCGATATCATCGTCCGTGATACGACCGAGTTGGCCGACTCGTTCACCGACGGGGAGCACACGGACATCCACGCCGAGATGTCCCAACTCACCCTCAGAATCGTCGTCGAGAGCCTGCTCGGTTCGCGAATCGACGGGATGGAGCGCGCCATCCGGGAGGCCCTCATCGAAGTCGGCGAGCGGTTTCAACCCGGGCCGGAAGGGTTCGTCCCCGAGGAGGTACCGACGCCGCGAAACGTTCGCTACCGCCGCGCCGTGGACAGGTTGGATCGAATCCTCCGAGAGATTCGACGACAGCACGACTACTCGGGCGACGAGGACGACCTGCTCGGAACGTTGCTCGGCGAGCGCGAACAGGGGAACCTCACCGACGAGAGCGTTCGCAACGAGATGATGACGTTGTTGCTCGCAGGTCACGACACGACCGCTTTGACGCTGACGTACGCCTGGTACCTGCTCGCGAAGCACCCCGACGTACGGCGGGAGTTCCACGACGAACTCGATGCAGTGGTCGACGGGACGCCGACCGTCGCTGACCTCGCGGATCTCGACTACCTCGACGAAATCGTGACGGAGACGTTGCGTCTCTACCCGCCCGCCTACGTCGTCTACCGGCAAGCGAACGAGGCGGACGACCTCGCCGGGTTTCACGTCCCCGCCGACACCGTCGTTTCGACCCCGCAGTGGGTCGTTCACCACGACGAACGCTTCTTCGACGACCCGTGGGAGTTCCGACCGGAGCGCTGGACGGACGAGTTCCGCCGCGAACTCCCACAGTTCGCGTACTTCCCGTTCGGCGGTGGCCCGCGCAAATGCATCGGCGATGGCTTCGCCATGCGCGAGGCGAAACTCGTGTTGGCGACGCTCGGCAAGCGATTCGAGTTCGACCTCGTCTCCGACACGCCGCTGACGCTCGTTCCGCTCGTCACCTTGCACCCCGAAAATCCGGTCGAGGTGACCGTGAAGGATCGCTAACGCGCGTCGTTCCGTTCCGCCGCTCCAGTTCTCCGTTCCGCCGTTCCGTTTCGCCGTGTCGCGTTCTCAGTCCATCGACCGGACGGTGAACGAGATACCGATACCGGCCGCCAGCAGGACGACGAGGTTGAACGCCGCGTTGAACAGCGGTCGGTACCGGTCCGCGACGAACGTCCAAATCACGTCGAGGGCGCTCATGTAGAACTGGAACAGGGCTACGACCGCGAGAAGGACGAGGACGACGAGTGCTCCCTGATACAGATACTTCCGTGGGCTCGGGTCACGGGACGGATTCGTTCGTCCGGCCTTTTCCGGCGTCTCGTGGCGGGCGTGACGGTCCCCTTGCCCGTGTTGCTCGTCAACCGCGTTTGTCTGCTCGCTTTCCTCTCGTTTCGATTCGGATTCCGACCGCTCGGAGGTCGTCGTTGATTCGGTTTCAGTCATGGTTGTCCGTTTCGCCGCACGAGTAGTCCCGCCCCGAGAAGGGCGACGATACCGGCGAGGACGGTGAAACCGGGTTGGCCGCCGTCGTTCGCCGTTCTGGTCGTCCGCTCCGATTTCCCCCTGTCGCCCTCTTGGAAGTCCGAAACGGACAGTTCGACGTCCGTCTGCGTCTCGTTCACCGAGAGCCGCTTCGACGGGTCGAGGTTCGCGGCGCTCCGCGCTGAGCCGACGACGACGCCGTCCTTCCAGAGGATCGCGTCGAGATAGTAGTTGTAGCCGTCCGGGACGGTCACGGTCGCGGACGGGTCCGCAGTTCGTCCCGTCTCGATCGTCCCGACGGGAACGGAGACGCGGTCGGCGACGATGTTGGAATCCGCTTGCCGCGCGACGAAGACGATACGGACGTTCTCCGATGCGTCGTCGCCGCGATTCGTCAGATACGTGGAGACGTTGAGCGACGCCGTATCGTCGTGGACGTCAGCGATGGAGTAGTCGATCGGTGGGAGTCCACTCGTGTCGCCGTTCCAGTGGAAATCGACGGCCGTCCGCTCGTAGGCAGGTTCGAGCGCATCGACGCCTCGAACCTCCTTACCGCCCTCGGCGATGCGTTCCCCGTTCTCGAAAACCACGGTTTCGATCCGGTAGCCGCCGCGACGTTCGACCGAGAGGTTTTCGATAATGCTCGTTTCCCGTTCCCCGTCGATGGTCGGAACTCGCGTTCGCGTCGTCGCCTCGACCAACCCGGAATCGAGATGAATCGCCCGGACGAGGACGGAGATGTTTTCCGCCGACCCACCCCTGTGGTCGAGTCGGGTTTCGATGCGTAACGTCGCCGTTCCACCGGAAACGTGGCCGGGCGCGATGGCGACGTCCTCGATTCGAAGACGACTCGGAGGGTCGTCCGTGGACGCCGTCGCAATCGCACCGGGAAGAACGGCGAGCGTGAGCAGGCCCGCCACGGCGACGACTGCGATGGCGACCGCCAATATTCGTTCTCGGTTCATGTCCGATTCGTGTAACGTCCCGGCAAATACTTTGTGATCTGTTATGTGTTGTGTTTGTCAGCTCGAAACCGTACGATTCAGGCAGGTGGAGCACGAAGCCCCCTTCATGAGCACGAACAACGCCGGCGGGAAGATCCGCTTCGGCTTGATGATGGCCCTCGGCATCATCGTTCCGGGATTGATAAAATATTTCCTGACCCAGATCGGCTACAGCATGCTCGGAACCGTGATTTTCTTCACGCTATACCTGACGGCCGCCATCTTCATCTGGTTCGTCTGGATACGTCCGCTGGAACTGACCGGGTCCAGCGAGGCGTAACGGCATCCGTCTTTCTCCCGTTCGGATACCGCTGGTGGATAGAACACCTTTTTTCCTTGGAGGCCGACAGTACGGATATGGCAGACGACCTAACGGCCACACTTCACACGAATCACGGCGACATCGAAGTCGAGTTGTTCGACGAGCGCGCACCCAAGACGGTGGCGAACTTCGTCGGACTGGCGACGGGTGACCGCGAGTGGACCGACCCACAGTCGGGCGACCGAAAGACCGACGAACCGCTCTACGACGACGTGCTCTTCCACCGCGTCATCGAGGGCTTCATGATTCAGGGCGGCGACCCGACGGGAACGGGCCGCGGCGGTCCCGGCTACCAGTTCGACGACGAGTTCCACCCGGAACTCACCCACGACAGCGAGGGCGTCCTCTCGATGGCCAACTCCGGACCGAACACCAACGGCTCGCAGTTCTTCATCACGCTCGACGCCACGCCGCACCTCAACAACCGCCACGCCGTTTTCGGTGAGGTCGTAGACGGCATGGACGTCGTCGAGGAAATCGGCTCCGTCGATACGAACCCGCAGGACAAGCCGCTCGACGACGTCGTCCTCGAATCCGTCGAGATTCACGACTGAGCGCCGTTTTTCGATTCGATTACTCGGTTCTTTTTTGCGCGTTGTTTCAGCATTCGCTTTGAAATAACGATCCCAACGAGTCACTGGTTGACGGCTCGAGTCAAATGGAAGACTACGTTCCCTCTCGTGTTTGCCAGTCCATTCCCCCTCCGGCACCCTTGATAGTCAACCAAGCGTACTGAGGAGGTGTATTCTCCGTCTCCCGACTCCTCAGCGAGGGATTCAAACCCATCACCGAGAACGGCGTTCTCGGCGATCCGCGCGAGGGAACGGCGGAGGCCGGGGAAGAGATCCTCGACGCCATCGCGACGGCGTACGCCGAGTGGATCGAAGCAGAACGCGACACTATTTGAATAGCGGTTAGCTACCGGTTCGGCAGTCAGATGGACGCGTTGTCCAGCACGATTTCGACCAGCGCGAAGCCGACGACCATGGCGATGAACACGGTGCTTTCTGTAATTCCATATTGTAACTGCGTGACGAGCAGAAAGTCGAGAAGGCCCCCGATGAGAAGGAAGATAACTGTGACAAGGAATTTCGTCTTCGATCTCATGTTCGTGGCGATGAGTTCGATTTGTATATCTTTTCGGTCAGTTCGAAGCACGTAATTCGATGCGACTGCGTAGGTAACCGACCGTATCGCAGACGGACGAGCCACGGTTCCGGAGGTTGACCCCTTCGTTACCGACGCGAATTCCGAAACCACTTCCCACGTTCGACCCAAAGTCAGGCCATGGATCAGTCTGCGGAACGGACGAAAATCGAGTGGCGCGAGTGGGGTGACGCGGCGTTCGAGGAGGCACAGGAAGCCGACAAACCCATCCTTCTCTCGCTGTCCGCTCGGTGGTGCTCGTGGTGCCACGAGATGGACGACACGACCTACGCGGTGCCGACGCTGGCGGCGAACGTCAACGACTCGTTCGTCCCGGTCCGGGCCGACATCGACCGCCACCCCCGTGTCAGGGAACGGTACAATATGGGCGGGTTCCCGACGACGGTGTTTCTGACGCCCGAAGGCGAACACCTGACCGGCGCGACGTTCCTCGACGCGAACACCATGCGCCAAGTGGTCGGACAGGTGCGCGACCTCTGGGAGCACAAGGGCCGGGAAGCCTCGCAAGTACCGCGCAACATCCGCGACCAGAACCCACCGTCGGGCGAAGTCACCGGCGAAATCGAGCGCCTGATGGTCGGACAGATAGAGGACCAGTTCGACCCGACCAACGGCGGTTGGGGCGACGACGCGAAGTTCCCGCTTCCACGAACCGTGGAGTTCGCGCTGAAACGCGACCGGGAACGCGCACTCGCCACCCTTTCGCCGATCACGGCGAACCTCTACGACGACTACGAGGGCGGGTTCTTCCGCTACTCCGGTACCCACGAGTGGAACGACATCCACCGCGAGAAGATGCTGGATCTGAACGCCGCACTCCTGCACACCTACGCGAACGCCTACCTGTACACGGGCGAGGACCGCTACCGCGACCCCGCCGCGAAGACCGTCGAATACCTGACGACGACGCTCTGGGAGGGCGACGCCTTCGGCGGCAGCCAGCAACCCGGCGACGGCTACTACGAGGGCGACGCGAGCGACCGCGAGAGTCGGGAGGCACCACCCGTCGATTTCACCGCCTTCGCCGACCGCAACGCGCTCGCCGCGGACGCGTTGCTCACGTACGCCGCCTACACCGACGACGAACACGCACGACGGTACGCCGAACGAACCCTCGAATTCCTCTCGACGTGCGTCGAAAACGGTGCGGTCGTTCACTACCGTGACGGCGACGAGGTTGGGGAACGCGGCCTGCTCGCCGACCACGCCCACGTGACGCGAGCCTTCGTCACCGCCGCACAGGTTCTCGGCGGCGACGAGTACCTCGAAACCGCGCGAGCGGTCGCGGATCACGCCATCGAAACGCTCCAAGCCGACGACGGTGCGTTCGTCGACGGGCCGCGCGAAGGACCGGGACTGCTCGACCGTGAACTTCGCCCCGTCGATGACAACGCCGTCTTGGCCGACGCGCTGGTCGATTTGACCGTCCTGACGGGCGATTCGTCGTACGAAGCGGCCGCGCGCGAGGCGGTCGGCGCGTTCGCGGGTGCGGCGGACCGAATCGGCGTGCAGGTCGCGGGCTACGCGACGGCCGCCTCCCGACTGTGCAGGACACCCCTCCAAGTCGTGGTCGCCGACGAACCGGGGTCGAACCTACACCGTGCCGCGCTTCGACTCGCCGACCACGAGAAAGTCGTCGTCCTCGCGCCTGACGGCGAGTACGAGCGGGGAACCGCCCGACTCGTCGACGGCGATAACGAATCCGCTCCGGCGACATCTCCGGCGGAGCTGAGTGAACTGGCATCGAGTTTCTTTTGAGCAATATTTGCGAAAAGGATACTCTGTCCAGTTGGGACACATAAAACGCACGTAGAGTTTATATACTGTCGGGCTAATGTCAACAGCTATGGCAAGTCTTCGCGATTTGGGTCTCTCCGAGTACGAAGCGCGTGCGTATCGAGCGCTCTTGAACACGGGACCGACGACGGCGAAGGACCTCTCTCGGGTGAGCGACGTTCCGATGGGGCGGATTTACGACGTTCTCAACAGCCTGGAGACGCACAACCTCGTGCGAAGTCAGAGCGCGAGTCGCCCGAAGAAGTACGTCGCCGTCGAGCCGACCACCGCGCTCGACCGACTACTGGACGACAAACTGGACGAACTGAACGCGAAGGCCGACCAGTACGAGGACATCGTGGACGATTTGAGCACCGAACTCGACGCCGTGGACCCGCCGATAGAGGAGGGCTTCTGGACGGCGGCGGTCGGTCCGGACGACTCGCTCGAACTCCTCATCGAGCGCTTGGATGCCGCGGAACGCCGCATCGTCATGGTCGCCGGTCGGGTGTCGCCGACGTTCGACATCGGCAACGTCGGGGACACCGTCGCGGAGCATCTCGAAACGGCGCTATCCCGTGGCGTGGAGGTATCCGTCCTCATGTCGCCGGAACTCGTCAGCACGCTCCCCGAGAGCGTCGGTCGGCGATACGCCGACACGCTGTCGGACCATCCGAAGTTTTCGGTCCGAACGACGGCGGAACTCGACGGGACCTTCAACCTCATCGACGACCTCGAAGTCTGTATCGAGGTGGCGAACCCGCTCTCGCCCGGCGAGGCGTTCGCCATGATCGACCTGAAAGACCCCGAGTTCGCGGCGAACGTCAACAATCAGTTCTCCTCCCGCTGGGAGACCGCCGAACCGCTTCACTTCTGAACAGAAAAAAGAGTCATTTCTGATTCGTTTTTGGAACGTCGTTCTCGTGATTGCCGTTACCGAACGATCATCTTTGAAACTCCCGAATCGTTCGCTCCGCAACTGATTTTGCGTTGGTTCTCTTGCAGTGACTACTGTGAAAGGTCTAGAAAGCCCGCGCGCGGTGCGGAGCGCGGATATCTCGTACAGCGGCCGCGAGCAGGTGGGGCTTTCGAGGGCTACCTCTCAATAGTTGCAGTCGCAGAACCACCAACCACATCTTTCCGAAGCGAGCGGGCGAGGGTTTTCTGGACCATTATCACCAGTTGCTACGGTTTCAAGATCAGATTTTGCAGCAGAAATCGCTCTCGAACTCCTCTCGTGCTGTTCTACTAAAACCCACTATCTCATACTAAAATACACTACCAACTACCCGAATTCTTCTCACTCCCGTCCGGCGAGGCCGACGAGGTGGCCCGCTTCTTCGAGAACGATGTCACCGACACCCAATCTAACGGCGTTCTCGCTCCCGGGCAGACAGAAGATGACGGTACCGTTCGAGGTACCCGCGGTCGCTCGCGTGCCGACGGTTTTCGTCCCGATTTCGTCGTAGGAGAGCTTCCGGAACAGTTCGCCAAAGCCGGGCAGTTCCTTCTCGAACAACGCCGAAACCGCCTCGATGGTCACGTCGTCGGGCGTGACGCCGGTGCCGCCGGTCGTGACGACGACGTCCGTGTCGCCGCGCCCGACGATGTTGTTCACCGTCTTCTGCACGCGGTCGTGGTCGTCGGCGACGAGTTCCCGCGTCACGACGTCGTGACCCGCCTGCTCTACCAGGACCTTGATGGCGTCTCCTGCTGGGTCGTCGTCGACCGACCGCGAGGTCGAGACGGTGACGACGGCGAAGCCGAGTTCGTCCACGTCGTGAGCGTGATGCTCGTGGTTGTCGTGGTCGTTGCTGTGGTCGTGGTCGTGATCGTCGTGGCTATGGTCGTGATGACCGTGACTATGTTCGTCAGTTTCGCTGTGCTCGTCGTCCCCATCGTGATCCGTCATACCGTTACTTCGACGCGCCAGCGCAAAAGTTCACACGGACCCCCGCTTTGAATACTATTTTAGTGTTCGCGCCCGACGTGCCATGCATGAAAGCCGTCCAGTTCTCGGAGCACGGCGGGACGGAGGTTATCGAGTACGACGAATTCCCGGACCCGGAACCCGACCGGGACGAGGTTCTCGTCGATATCAAGGCGGGCGCGCTAAACCACTTGGACGTGTGGACGCGCCGCGGACTCCCCGGCATCGACCTCGACATGCCTCACATCCCCGGCAGCGACGGGGCGGGCGAAGTCGTGGAAGTCGGCGAGGACGTGACCCGATTCGAACCCGGCGACCGCGTCGCCCTCTCGGCGGGCGTCAGTTGCGGCAAATGCGAGTTCTGCCGTCACGGCGAACATTCGATGTGTGTGGGCTACCACATCATCGGCGAACACGTCCGCGGCGTTCACAGCGAAATGGCGGCCCTCCCCGAGGACAATCTGCTCCCGGTTCCCGAAGGCGTTTCGTGGGAGACGGCCGCGGCGGCCCCGCTCGTCTTCCAGACGGCGTGGCGGATGCTCATCTCGCGCGCGGAACTTACGCCGGGCGAACACGTCCTCGTCCTCGGCGCGTCCGGCGGCGTCGGCCACGCGGCGGTCCAAATCGCGGACTACGCCGGAGCGACCGTCTACGCGACCGGCAGCAGCGAGGAGAAACTCGAACACGCCCGCGAGTTGGGTGCCGACCACGCCATCGACTACGAGGACGAGAACTTCGCCAAACGAATCCGCGAGTTGACCGACGGGCGCGGCGTGGACATCGTCGTGGACCACATCGGCGCGGCGACGTGGCAGAACTCGCTCAAGGCGCTCGCCAAGGGCGGAAAAATCGTCACCTGCGGCGCGACGACGGGCGGGCAACCGGAGACCGACATCAACCGCATCTTCTGGAATCAGCTTTCGGTCATCGGCTCAACGATGGCGAGCCTCGGCGAGGCGAGCGACGTGATGGAACTGGTGTGGGACGGCACGTTCGAACCCGCGATTCGGGAAGTCCTTCCGATGAGCGAGACGGCCCGCGCTCACGAGATGCTCGAAAATCGGGAAGGCTTTGGTAAAGTGGTGGTAAAACCCGATAGCGAGCTATGACGACGGAGCACACCAAAACGAGGGAGTTCGGACGGAGCGGATGGATCCTGGTCGCCGCGATCATACTGGCGTTTATCGTGTCGCCGCTGCTCATCTACCTCCACCCGCCGTACCTCCCGTTCAAATTCGCCTATCTCATCCTGCCGATGATCCCGGCGCTGGCGCTCGGCGCGCTATCGGTGTGGTCGGCCCAGGAGAGGGAATAAATCACACGACGAGCGGAATCCGAGCGACGGATCAAGCTCGTTTTGTTCACAGTTTGACACTCCCGCCCAGTTTCGGAACAGACATCGAGGTTGTTTCCTTCCAAATTTCAGAATATTATTCCCATACATCCGGTGTTGAGTGCAATATCCCCACCCGAATATCACGGAAAAGAGTAAGTTCGTGAATGCACAAATTTTTCAGGGTGTGGGAGAATCACACACAAGATGAGCGTCATCGACGTTACTGCTCGGGACGATAGAACGACACACCGGCAAGTGGAACTCAAACTGTGGCATCCGGGGTGCTGGACGCTCGAAGTCACCGACGAGTACGACGGAGTCCATATTCTCGAAAAATCGCTGTATCCGACCGACGAAACCGTCAAGGGGGATTTCATCATCGTCTCGGAGGGCGACCACGACATCGAAACGTTCGTCGAAGCCATCGACGCCCACCGAGTCGTCGAGAGCACGGCCATCCTCAAAAACAGCGGCGACCGGGCCCGCGTCGTCGTCACCTACGAGCGTTCGTCCAGTATCGTCCCCGAAATCGTCAACTCGGAGTTCATGCCGATAGAACCGGTTCACATGACCGGCGGGTACGAGTACTGGACCGTCCTCGTCCGTTCGGATCAACTCGAATCGGTGTTCACCCGGTTGGAGGAGGAGTACGACATCCAGTTGGAGTCGATTCACGAGGTGGACCCGAACGACAACGTGGAGTTCGCGAACACCAGCGACCGTATCTACGACTCGCTCTCAGTGCGGCAGATGGAGTGTCTGTTCGCGGCCCACGACGCCGGATATTACAACTGGCCCCGCGACGTGGCAGCGAGCGAAATCGCGAGTGATTTCGGTATCAGCGGCCCGACGTTCCTCGAACACCTTCGGAAGGGGGAACACAAAGTCCTCGATGCCTTCCTCACCAAACTCGCCGGACGGAATTACTGACCGGACGACGCCCCCATCGGCCCTGGATAGCCGCATTACGAACCGCTTTGGCGGTGGGTACGAATGTGGTTGTCATGCCACCCGCACTCACACTTTCGGATGCGCTGGATATCGAATATCCCAGTGCGCCGTCGTGGTCCGCGAACGGGAATTTTCTCGCGGCGACCGTCTACGAGGACGATGGAAACGTCCTGTTGGTTACCGATCCGAAAAACGACCGACCGTGGCGATTCACGCCGGACGACGGGCACGTTACCGAATTTGCGTGGTCGCCGACCGAGTCCTCCCTTCTCGTCGCAACGGACGCCGGAGACCTGTTGCTCGCCGACCCCAAAGAAAGGACGACCGCCCGTCTGCTCTCTGGGCCGGACGAGAGGAGCGCGTACACGTGGTCGAACGACGGCACCCGCTTCGCGTTCTACCGCGACGGTCGCCCGTTCGTCCGCGACATCGAAACCGGGGCAGAGCGTGGATTCGACGGACCGAAACGCGGTCCGTTCCTCGGCGAAGCCCGAATGTTCGCGTGGTCCGACGACGATACCCTGTTGGCCTACCGGTTCGTCGAGGACGGGACGACACACGTCGGCGTCATCCACACCGAGTCCGGCGAACTCGTCTGGCGCACGCACGGCGAACTGGCGAGTTCAACCCCCGCGTGGCTAGCCGACGGACGCGTCCTGTTCGACCAGCACGGCGAGGGTGGCACGATCAGACGGATTGTCGCCGCCAATCCGGAGACCACGGGGCAAACGGTCCTGTTCCGGGAATCCGACCGCGAACGCGGAATCGTTTCGAGTGGCGCACCGGAAGTGTCCCCGGACGGTCGCCGAATCGCCCTGTCGCTTCCACTCGACGGATGGGACCACGTTCACGTCATCGACGTGGAAGCCGGAGATCGAACGCAACTCACCGAGGGAGCGTTCGAGGACAAAGGCGTCGCGGACGCGACGCCGCAGTGGCTGGACGACGAAACGCTCGTTTTCGCGTCCAATCGAAACGGTTCCGGCCAGCGCCACCTGTTTTCGATCACGTTGGACGGAGAGACGACCGCGCTCGTAGAGACCGACGGAACGAACGTCCATCCACGACCCGCACCGGATGGCGGAACGATAGCGTACGTTCACGCCGACGGGGAACTGTCGCCGGAGCTCCGAATCTTCGATTTCAGGGACCGTGGACGCGAACGGCTCATGCGCTCGACAGTCGAGGAGTGGCCGATACCACCGATCGAGCCGGAACGGATCGAGTTCGAGAGCGCCGGTCGAACCATCGACGGCTACCTGCTCGACCCGCGCAAATCGGACGCCGTCGCCGACGACGCGACGGACCTCCCCGCCGTCGTCTGCGTGCACGGCGGGCCGATGCGCCAGATGCGCGACGGGTGGCATCCGTCGCGCTCCTACGGCCTCTTCTACAGCTATCACCAGTATCTCGCCACGAAGGGCTACGCTTGTCTCTTCGTCAACTATCGCGGCGGCATCGGCTACGGAAAGGAGTTCAGGCAGGCCATCGCGGGCACCCGTGGCGAGGACGAAATCGAGGACGTGGGCCGAGCAGGGGAGTTCCTGAAAGCGCTCTCGTACGTTGATTCCGATGCAGTCACGGTTTGGGGGCTCTCCTACGGTGGCTACGCGACGCTACAAGTTCTCGGAACTCACCCCGATACCTTCTCGCTCGGAATCAACCTCGCCGGATTGGCCGACCTCGAACTGTACAAGGAATGGGCCGAAGAGACGAAGCATCCGGCGGCGGCCTCGTCGGAAGCGCTCCGAATGGGCGGCGAACCGTGGGAAGTTCCCGAGCGATGGGCCGAGGCGTCCCCGGAGACGCACATGGAGAACTACGAGGCTCCGCTCTACAACTTCCACGGGACCGGCGACCGCTACGTCAACTTCGAGCAACTCGACGTGGTGGTCGAGACCCTCACCGACCTCGGCAAGGAGTTCGACGCCGACCACTATCCCGACGAAAACCACGTCTTCTCGAAGCGGGCGACGTGGGAGCGAACCCTGCGGAAGGTCGAGCGAATCCTGGAGGACGACCGATGAAGGTCTTCATTTCGGCCGATATGGAAGGCATCACCGGCATCGCAGACCCGCTCGACGTGGTGCAAGGGGAAGCGAACTATCCCGCCGGACGGGAACTCATGGTCGGGGACGTGAACGCCGCCATCGAGGGCGCGCTCGCTGGCGGTGCAGACGAGGTGCTGGTCAACGACTCCCATTCCTCGATGACGAACCTACCCCGGGATTCGGTCCACGAAGCAGCGCGCCTGATCCGCGGCGGGACGAAACCGTGGTCGATGATGCAGGGACTCACCGAGGGCCACGACGTCGCCTGCTTCGTCGGTTACCACGCGAAGGCCGGGACGGAGCACGCCGTCCTCAACCACACCTACTACGGACAGGTGCTCGTCTCGCTCCGCGTGAACGACGAGGAGGTCGGCGAACTGGGCTGGAACGCCGGACTCGCCGCCTCGCTCGGCGTTCCGGTCGGTCTCGTTACGGGCGACGACGCGACCGAAGCCGAGGCTATCGACCGGTTGGAAACCGTCGAAACCGCCGTCGTGAAGGACGGCATCGACCGCTTCACGGCGGACTGCTTGCCGCCCGAGGACGCACGCCACCGGATTCGAGAGGGTGCGAAGCGAGCGGTTCGCCGTGTATCGACGTTCGAACAGCCGATTCCCGACGAACCGGTTGCTATCGAGGTCGATTGGGCGGCCACGAACCAAGCCGCCAGCGCAGCATCGATCCCGTCGGTCGAACGCGTCGCTGGCCGGACGACCCGCGTCGAAGCGGACTCGTACGTCGAGGCGTTCGAAGCCTCCGTGGCGATGATCCACGGCGGCGGCGCTGGGCGAAACGAGTTTTACGGGTAGGCGGTGGCGGTCCAGCGTCGAGAATTTCCCTTCGAAGACGCTCCATGGAGGCGACGCCGTTCGGTTTTCGATTTTCGACCCCGTGGTCGCTATCCATCGGAAGAAGTGATGAGCCGAGAGCAGTCCAAACCGCTCGCTCGAAACGGAGTCGGACGAGTAGTTCGAGGAACCAGCACATCACACCGCACTGGTTCCGTTTTCGCTGAAAAACCTTCGTGCTTACTCGACGAGTTCGCACACGAACTCGTCGAGTCGGTCCCGTGCTTTTTCCTCGTCCTCGCCGACCAATCCACCGAGGAGGACGGAGAACACCACGTCCGGTTCGCCCTCCCTGCGAATGATTCCAGAGAGCGTTCGACTGCCGGTCAGGGTTCCGGTCTTCGCTCTGATTTCTGACCCCATAGCCGAAAACCGGGTCTCCAACGTCCCCTCGCCCGCGGTCGGAAGCGAGTCGAAGAAGACCTCGGACCACGGCTGGTCGGCAACCCATTCGAGGGTTTTGACCATGCCTCGGGCCGAAATCAGGTTGTAACGGGAGAGACCGGACCCGTCCCGGATGCGGAATTTATCAGCGCCTCGTTCTTCGAGGAACTCCCGAACGACGGTCTCCCACGCCCCCCACGACCCCTCGCCACGAACGTCGCGGGCGACGGTTCGGGCGAGTCCTTCGGCGAGGAAGTTGTCCGACGGGACGTTCATCTCGCGGACGAGGTCGGCGACCGACGGTGATTTCACCGCCGCAATCGGCTCGCCGGAGGTCTGGTTTCGGGTGACGCCGAGTTCGCCGGTGTGAGTCACCCCCTCCGTTTCGAGCGCGTCACGAAACGCCAACAGGCAGTGGCGAACCGGTTTCCCGACCGGAACGGTTTCCGTCTGCGGCGCGTCCGTCGGTTTTCCCCCGACTCTGATCGTTCCGGTGGTGAGGTCGCGGAACACCAGGAGTTCGTCGGCGGACTCGTCGAACTCGGTCGCGTATTCGATTTCGTCCGTGTTCGGCGTGAGTTCGACGTCGGTTCCGGACACCGTCACCGAGACCAAATTTCGGTCGAGCGCGAGCGGGGTGCTCTCCGCGCCGTACCCGTACTGTCCGTCCTCCCACATCCACCCCGGACCGCGGGACTCCCCGTCGAACCACGCCACGTCGGCGACGATGTCCGTCACGGAGTCGATGCCCGCATCCCGTACCGCGTCGGCGAGCGTCGTCAGTTCCTCCCGTGAGAGCGACGGGTTTCCACGGCCGGAGAGGACGAGCGAGTCTTCGACACTGGTGACGTGCGTCTCGAAGCGGTAGTCCGGGGTGAGATAGTGCAGCGCGAGCGCTGCCGTGAGCAGTTTCGTGTTCGAGGCTGGTGGGAGCGGAACGTCCGGGCTTCGTGCCGCGAGACCGGTTCCACCGAGTTCGCGGACCAGGATGCTCGTTCCGAACGAATCCGTATCGAGACCGGTCATCCCATTCACCACGAGAACGGTTCCCGTTCGTCGACGTCGAGGTGACAGGCCGAGAGCTGGTTTTCACCCACGGATTCCAGTTTCGGCACGTCGGTTTCGCACGGCGACTGATATTCGTTCAGGGTGTCGGCTGCATCGTCCCAGTCTCCGTCGGCCGCTTCCGAAACGGCCCGCTGAATCGTCTTCTCGACACCCGCCGGTGGGTCGTGTTTGAAGTACTCCGAGCGGACGGCGGCGGGTTCGGCCTCCGTCCGAAGGGATTCCTCGGCGACGTCGCTTTTGAGGTCCATGTACTCGCGGAACGTCTCACGGGTGAACGGGTCAGGGACGATGATGTCGGGACAGCGCGTGTGGAACTTACAGCCGGATGGCGGATTGCTCGGGCTCGGAACGTCCCCGACGAGTTTCGATTCGACGCCGCGCGTGTCCGGGTCGGGGTTCGGCACCGCGTCCAGAAGCGCGCGGGTGTAGGGGTGGTGTGGCTCCGTGAAGAGCCGGTCAACCGGGCCGGTTTCAACGAAGTCGCCGAGATACATCACCGCCACGCGGTCGGCGACGTTGCGGACGACGCTCAGGTCGTGGGTGATGAACAGGTAGGTCAGGTCGTACTCGTCCTGAATGTCCTGCATGAGCGAGAGAATTTGGGCCTGCACGCTCATGTCGAGGCCGCTCACGGGTTCGTCGGCGACGACGAGGTCCGGGTTGATCGAAAGCGCCCGTGCGAGGTTGATCCGCTGGCGCTGCCCGCCGGAGAACTCGTGCGGATACCGTCCGTAGTGTTCCTCCGTGAGTCCGACCTGGTCGAGCAGTTCCACGACGCGCTCCCGCCGGTCCGCCGGGTCCCACCCGGCGGCCTCCAGCGGGTCGGCGATGATGCTTCCGACTTTCCGTCGTGGGTTCAGGCTGCTCATCGGGTCCTGAAACACGATCTGTGCGTTCCGCCGGAACTCGCGCTTCGCGTCCGAATCGAACGACGTGGTTCGCGTTCCCTGGAATTCCACGACGCCGTCGGTCGGGTCGGTCAGTCCCAGAAGGGTTCGTGCGAGCGTCGATTTTCCGCATCCGGATTCGCCGACGATTCCCAGCGTTTCGCCGGGGTAGAGGTCGAAGCTCACGCCGTCGACCGCTTTGACGCTCTCGTCGTCAAACGTCAGCGGAAATCCGCCCTCGGAGTTCCACCGGAGCGAGCTGATGAACCCGGTGTTCACCGGGAAGTGTTTCGTCAGGTTTTCAACCCTGAGCAGCGGTTCGCCCCGCGCTTTCGGCCGTTGTTGTACGTGTTGACTCATGGTCTCCCCCGTCGTGCTTCCTCGTGCAGTCGTGGCTCCTCGGCACCGTATCCCTCCTTGTAGAGCAGACACGCCGAATCGTGGTTCGGGCCCACGCCGATGCGCGGCGGTTCGATTTTCGAACAGTCATCGATGGCGACGGGACATCGCGTGCGGAACCGACAGCCGGAGGGTGGATCTATCGCGCTCGGCACCGTCCCCTGGATGGGGTTCAGGTCGTCCACGCGCTGGTCGGGGCGGACGACCGACCGCAGGAGCGCTTGCGTGTACGGATGTTTCGGATTGCGGTACAGTTCCTCGTAGGGTGCCTGCTCGACCACCTTGCCGAGATACATCACGGCAACGCGGTCACAGACCTCACGGACGACGCCCATGTCGTGGGTGACGTAGACGACGCTCGTGTCGTACTTGTCCTGGATGTCGTCGAACAGGTCGAGGATTTGGGCCTGGATCGTCACGTCAAGCGCCGTCGTCGGTTCGTCCGCGATGATGAGTTTCGGGTTGCACGACAACGCCATGGCGATGAGGGCGCGCTGGCGCATCCCGCCCGAGAACTCGTGCGGGTACTGATCGACCCGCTGTTCCGGGTCCGGAATTCCGACGTCGTCCAGCAGTTCGATGGCCCGTTGACGGGACTCCTCGCCGGTACAGTCGGTGTGGTACTCCACGACTTCGGCGATCTGATTTCCGACGGTGAAGACGGGATTCAGCGCCGACATCGGGTCCTGAAACACGAACGAGATTTCGCTACCGCGAACCTCCTGTCGGAGTTCGCGTTCGGTGCAGTCGGTCAACTCGCGTCCGTCGAATCGAACGGAGCCATCGACCACCTTGCCGGGCGGGTTGATGAGACCGAGCAGACTCTTCACCGTCACGCTCTTCCCGGCCCCGCTCTCTCCGACCAAGCCGATGGTCTCGCCCTTCTCGACCTCGAAGCTGACGCCATCGACCGCCTGTACGATTCCGCTTTGCGTGTAGAAGTACGTCCTGAGGTCTTCGACTTCGAGTAGACTCATCGGTTGCCTCCGTCGGTTTCGTCGTTCCTATCCAGTTCCTCCCACTTCTCCGTCTCCGTTCCGCCGTCCGTGGCGGGGTTTTCGGTGATCGGTTCGGGTTCGTCACGCGAGTTTTCCGTGGGCAGGAAGTCGTCGCCGAGTTCGTCCCAGTCCGCCTTCCAAAGCGTCGTTTTCGGGTCCATCGCGTCCCGCAAGCCGTCACCGAGCATGTTGAAGCCCATCACAGTGAAAAATATCATCAGACCGGGGAAGATCGTAATCCACGGTGCGATGATCATGGCCTGCCGCGAGTTACTCAACATCCGACCCCACGAAGCCGTCGGGGGTTGAACGCCGAATCCGAGGAACGACAGCGCCGCCGCGCCGATGATGACGCCACCCATCGAGAGCGTCGCTTGGACGAGCACCGCGGCCAACCCGTTCGGGACGATTTCGCGGAAGAGGATGGTTCGGGTGGGTAGTCCGGCGGCGCGTGCCGCTTCGACGTACTCCTCCTCCCGAAGGGAGAGCACTTCCGACCGCATCACGCGGGCGTACGCGGGAATGCCGATGACGCCGTAGGCGAGAAAGAGGTTGTACACGCTCGCTCCCATGATGGCCATCAGCGTCATGGCGAGGATGAGACCCGGAATCGAGTACAGTACCTCCAGTAGTCGCATGATGAGGTCGTCGATTCTACCCCCGAAGTACGCCGCCGTCGCGCCGCAGGCGATACCGCCGAGGAAGCTGATTCCGACGGAGATGACGCCAATGGCGAGCGCGATGCGGCTACCGTAGATTATCCGTGCCAGTATATCCCTCCCGAGGTTGTCGGTGCCCATCGGGTGTGCGACGGACGGGGCCGCGTTCGAATGTAGCGGGTCCGGTTCGTGTGGGTCGGCGAGGAGGGAGGTAATGATGTGTCTGTTGAAAATCACGATGTCGATGGTCGAGAATATCGCCAGTACGACGAGGATGGCGATCATAATCGCGCCAGCGATTGCCGTCGGACTGTACCGTAGCTCCCGAAGTGTTCCCCGTAGGCGACTTTCGGTGTCGATTCCACTCTCGGTAACTGGTTGATTCGTACTCATGTCAGTCGTATCTGATCCGCGGGTCGATGTACGCGTAGGCGAGGTCGGTCAGCAGGACTCCGGCCAGGAACAACAGGGCGAACGTCAGGGTCATCCCCATGATAACACCGTAATCGTTGTTCGTCATGCCGTTGAAGAACAGCCGACCCATACCCGGAATGGCAAAGATTTTCTCGGTGACGACGCTGCCGTCCAACAGGAAGGACAACTGCAGTCCGATAATGGTGACGAGCGGCAACAGCGCGTTCCTGAACGAGTGTTTGAGCAGGATGCGCCGCTCGGGCAGACCGTAGGCCCGCGCCGTCTGGACGTAATCCTGTGATAGCTCCTCGACCATGCTGGAACGCGTCATCCGCATCAACGTTGCGGTCATCGCAGTCGAGAGCGTGATGACCGGCATGACGAGCCGTTTTGCGGACTCGACCGGGGCCTGTGCGAAAGGGACGTATCCGGACACCGGGAGCCACTGCAACTTGACTGCGACTATGAACATCAGCATCAGCCCCAACCAGAAGTTCGGCGTCGAAAGCCCCGCCAGCCCCACGAATCGGGAGACGTGGTCGCCGAGTTCGTTGTGTCGCGAGGCGGCGTAAACGCCGAGCAGGATCGAGATGGGAAGCGCGATGACGTACGACAGCCCCATCAGGGTGAACGTCGGGCCGACGCGCTCCAGCATCAGGTCGATGACGGGTCGTTTCAGCATGAACGACTCGCCGAGGTTGCCGTGGAGCACCTTGGATAGATAGTCGAGGTACTGCTTCCACAGCGGTTGGTCGAAGCCATATTGGTGGATGAGTTGGTCTGCAAGCTCCTTGCTCGGGTTCAACCCGAGATAGATCTTGACTGGGTTGCCCGGCAGGGAGTGCATCATTACGAACGTCAGCGTGAAAACGCCCAGCAGAACGGGAATTATCTGCAAAATCCGCCGGACGGTGTATCGGTACATGCTCATGATTTCGTGTGTATGGAAAGATAGGGGGAGTTAGTTGCTAAGCCAGGAGTTCGACCACTCGTTGCAGAGGGGTTGGGCGACGTAGGCCGTCGGGTCGTAATCCTTCACGGACTTGTTCCACGCGGTCGCGGACTGCTCCGAGTACACCTGAATGTGCGGATACTCGGACTGGAACGTCTCCGCGATGTCGATGTACAGTTTCCGACGCTTGTCGCGGTCCTGCAGTTTGCGTGCCTTGCGAATCTTCGCGTCCGCGTCCTGTAGCTTCTTGCTGTCCGGATAGGCTTGGTAGAGCATCCCGGCGGAGGCGTTGCCGACGTAATCGTCCGGAACCGGGCTGTCGTCGTTCTGCGGGTCGCGGAACAGGTAGTAGAAGAACCCATCCGGGTCCTGCCCACCGGACCAGCCGTAGAACGTCACGTCGTACTTGCCGTTGTCGAGCAGGTCGAGCCACTGGCCGATGGTGATCTCCCGAACGTTGGCTTTGATTCCCACCTTCTCCATCCCGTTCTGGAGCAAGATAGCCATGTTCTTGAACTTCCCAGAGGTTGCGGTCGGCATGTCGACCTCGAAGCCGTCGCCGTATCCCGCCTCTTTGAGCAGTTGCTTTGCCTTGTCGTAGTTCTTCTCCGGGAAGTACTTCTTCTTCCAGTCCTGCCACGGGAAGTCCCACGCCTTGTTGACCTCCGTCGGCATGTATCCGTAGCTGCGCTTGCCGAGTTGCCCCTTTGCCGCTTCCAGCATCTCGTCGTAATCCACGAGGTACTGCATGGCTTTGCGCACCTTGCGGTTGTCGAACGGCTCGTGGTTCGCGTTGAACATGAGGCCGTTGTAGTCGAACTGCGAGATACGCTTCATCTTCAGCTTGTTGTTGTTTTGGGCCTTCCCGAGCAACGTTTTGGGAACCGACGCCTGCTGAACGCCCCCGCTCGCGAGTTCGAAGTACGCGGTATCCGACTCGGGGATGACGCGATATTTGAGCTGTTTGAGGTTCGGCGCTTCGATGAAGTAATCGTCGAAGCGTTCGAGGGTGAGCGAGGACCCGGCCTGCCAGTTCTTGAGTTTGAACGGTCCGGTACCGACGGGTTTCCGGGAGAACTTCTTCTGGCCCTTGTCGCTCGCGTACTTCTTCGGAACGATGGCGGCGTTCATGCCCGCCAACGTCTGCTCGAACAGCGCGTAGGGGTGCTTGAGGTTGAACGTAACCTCCATATCACCCGATTTCTCGACGCTATCGACAAAGGAGAGGTTCTCCTGGTTCGTGGATTTGTTGTCGGAGTCGAGCACCCAACTGAACGAGTACTCCACGTCGTCTGCGGTGAGCGTGGTCCCGTTGTGGAACTTGACGCCCTCTTTGAGCGGGACGGTGAACGTCGTGTCGTCCTGCTTTTTCGGGAGCTCCTTTGCGAGGTGCGGGACGAGTTCGCTCCCGTCGGGCTTCATGGCCAACAGCCCGTCGAAGAGGTAGTGCATCATCCCGTTCGCCCACGCGAGTTCGTTCATCCGCGGGTCGAGGGTCGTCGCCTCTTCGGGTGCGACGTTGACGAACGTCCCGCCCTTCTTCGCGTTACTGTTGTCGTTGCCGTCGTCGCTGCCGCTGTTCGTATTCGTGTTACCACCGTCGGAGGTTCCGGCACCGCCTGAGCCGTCTCCGGTCGTGCTCTTCCCGCCACATCCTGCGATGGCCGTCACTCCGCCAAGGGCACTTACCGTCAAAAACCGCCGCCGGTTCCACGAATATTTTGGTTTTTCTGTCATGATATCGTTCGTCGGGACAAGTCGCCCGGTTCGTGATACCTAATAGCAAAGATGAACAGGGCATATAACGCCGCCCTTTCATACTAGGATTGACTCGATACGACCGTTATTTGTACGCTATCGGATAGCTGCTGCCGTGGATTCTCCGTCGCGAGATGGGCGCTGAGCGTGTGCGTTCCCGTTTCAGGTCGCCACACGTCGCCGTCGATTCCCGCGCGGCGGATATGACCGTCCCACGTCCCCTCGAACTGTTTGATCTCACGGGTCCGAAACGCGACCGTCCGTGAGGTCTCCGGCGGTTCGAACCCCCGTTCGTCAGCCTCCGGAATACCGTTTACCGCCCATCCCCACAGCCGACTCGTCGGCAGTCGAACGCTCACGGGCGCGGGCAATCGGTTGCGAATCCGAAGGAGAAACGTGGCCGGTTCGCCCACGACGATTTCCCTCGGCGCGCGGAGTTCGACCGACAGACACCGAAGCGCGACCGGGTCCGGAACGAGACCCGCGAAAAAGCTCCCCGTATCGTCGATTCCACCCGCCGGGTCGGGCGACAGCGGGTTCGGTGGTTGCATGGATTTTTCAGGGAACGCGCCGCCTAAAGGTCTTTCTCACGGTGTGCACCGTTCCGAATGTCTTTCTCACGGCATTCGCCGTTCGAAATATCTTTCTCACGGTGTTCACCGTTCCAACCCGTCAGGAATCGAATCCCGCCCGAGAACGTCGTCACACGTCTCGCGCCGTCGGAGGAGTTCGTGCGTGCCGTCCGTTCGAACCAGCACGACCGGGGGTTTCGGCTCGGCGTTCGTGTGACTCGCGCTCCCGAGCGAGTACGCGCCGATTCGGTCCACCGCCACGAGGTCACCGGGGCCGAGTTGGGGGAGGGAAACGTCCTCGCTTATCACGTCCCCCGAGTAGCAAAGCGGCCCGGCGACGTGGTATTCCTGTCCCGGATCACGGTCTTTCACCGCGTAGACGGGGTACGGCCAGTAGGAGGAGACCGCGTTCGTCCCGCCGTCGAGCACCACGAAGTCGGCGAACGGCGTCTCCTTGATCACGCCGACCGTCGCCACAAACGCCCCGGCGTTGCCGACGAGTCGCCGTCCGGGTTCGACGAACAGCTTCGGCTCCGAAAGGTCGTGTTCCGCACAGCTCTCCCGAATCGTGTCGGCCATGTACGACACGATGTCCTCGGTTGCGGGGACGTCCTCGTCGTACGGGACGGGGAAGCCGCCGCCGAGGTCGAGGACGTCGATTTCGACGCCCAGTTCGTCGCGCACGTCCGCCGCGAAGCCGAGCATCTCGCGGGCCGCGACGCCGTACGGTTCGACGCCGCGAACCTGACTGCCGACGTGTAGTTGTACGCCAGCGAGCGAGACGGCGTCGGATTCGACCGTCTTCTCGGCGACGGCCATCGCCCGCCCGCTTTCGATGTCGAGTCCGAACTTGCTTTCGAGCGTGGCCGTCGCAACTTCCGGGTGAGTCGGCACGTCCATCGCGGGATTACCGCGGATCAGCACGTCCGGAACCACCCCAGTCGCCTCGGCGGCCACGACCACTTTCTCCAACTCCGTCGCGTTGTCGATGAGCAGGTGCGAGACCCCCCAGTCGAGCGCGCGTTCGATATCCGCCGGAGTGCGGTTCATGCCGGTGAGGAGGACGTCTTCGGGGTCGAACCCCGCCCGTTGCGTGGCCGTCAGTTCACAGCGGGCGTACGCTTCGGCCTTACAGCCCGCGTCCCGGAGCACCGAGAGGATACCGAGGTTGTAGTTGGCCTTCACCGCGAAGTGAATCTCTGAGTTCGGATACTGCTCGTCCAGCGCTCCGCGGAGGGTGTCGTAGTTCGTGCGCAGGTCGTCCTCGAAGAAGGCGTAGAGCGGCGAGCCGAACGCCGAGACGAGGTCGTCAGCGTGCGTGCGCAGTCGCTCCATT
This sequence comes from Haladaptatus sp. AB643, assembly GCF_024136975.1. Taxonomy (NCBI): domain Archaea; kingdom Methanobacteriati; phylum Methanobacteriota; class Halobacteria; order Halobacteriales; family Haladaptataceae; genus Haladaptatus; species Haladaptatus sp. AB643. The sequence goes on along the minus strand of NZ_JAMYJW010000001.1, from coordinate 659,554 downwards.
CTGTCCGCTAGTTCCATGCCAAAACATCCGACAACGCGAGGATAATCGTTCGCCCTCCCATGCTAGGCGACGACCGTCGCGTTTCGTTACCCCTTCCCCGACACGAAACTATTTGTAGGAACCGGGGACCAGTGTGTCGGCATGGCAACGAAACCGGAGTCGATTCCCGATGCGCCCTGACGCGTCCGGCATCGAAACCCGCGACGAACTGGCGGGATACATCGAGCGATACGACGACGAAATCGAGGGCGAACTCGGCGTCTTCCTCGGATTCCCGACCGACGATAGGGACTTCGACGTGATCTACGCTCGCGACGAGACCTGCGTCTTCCAGAGCGCGAGCACGATCAAGCTCCCCGTTCTTTACGCCCTCTACGAGCGATACGACGGCCGACTCGACGAACTCGACAGTCCGTGTCCGCTCGCCCCGGAGAATCGCGTCGGCGGAAGCGGGCTTTTGCACTTACTCGACGCGACGCCGACCCTCGAAGACCTCGCCGTGGCCATGATCTCGGTCAGCGACAACGCCGCGACGAACCAACTCATCGACCACCTCGGCATCGAATCGGTGAACGACGCGGCGACCCGACTCGGCATGGAGCGAACCCGCCTCGCGCGAAAGATGATGGCGACGCTGGAGGAGACTGACTTCGAGGAGTTCGATATCGGCGTCCCGGCAGACGAACCGACGAACGCCACGACGCCGCTCGACTGTGCTCGATTTTTCGCCGACCTCGTCCGTCGGAGGACGCTCTCAGCGGATGCCTACGAGCGAATGCGAGTCCCGCTCAGTGCACAAAAGGACACGTCGATGATCCCGCGTTATCTTCCCTACGAAACCGAAGTCGCCCACAAAACCGGGTGGCTCCCGACCGCCGCGTTGGACACCGGAATCCTATTCGTCCCCGACCGGGACGAACCGCTCGTGTTTTCGGTGTTCATCGACGGCGTCGGTTCGGCGGACGGCGAAAACGGAGACGCTCGTCAGAACGGTGCCGACGCGGCGGACGCCATCGCGGAAATCGGCGACGCCGTGTTCACGTGGCTGGGATGAAGCGTCGCGCGAGTTCGAACTTCTCGTCCAGATCTTCGATATACGCGTCGTCCTCCGGGTCGAGGCTGTTGATCACCACCGACTCCGCGCCGCCGTAGGCGTGGACGTACTCATCGCCGCCGAGGCTGACCGCGACGTGGCCGGGGAAGAAGAGCAGGTCACCGGGGAGCAGTTCGTCACGCTCGACGGACCGTCCCATGACTCGCTGTTGGTCGGCGTCGCGTGGCAGGGTGATACCGTTGACTCGATAGGCGATCCACGCCAGTCCGGAGCAGTCGATTCCGTCGCTCGTCATGCCACCCCAGTCGTAGTCGGTTTCGAGGAACTCCCGCGCGATTTCGACGACGGCCTCGCCGGTCGGGTTCTCGGGTGGCCGCTGGACGACTCCCACGGAGGCGGTTGCGTGCTCGCCGGTGCGGAAGCGAACGGTCGTCTCGTTCCCATCTTCGTCCTCGACTCGGCAGTCGGTTCCGGCGTACACCGTCTCTCCGTCGTCCGTCTTCGTATCGTGGACGACGACCGCGTTCGTTTCGTCGTCCTCGATCGGCGCGAGCGCGCTTCGGTCGAGCCATCCCAGATAGCCGTCCGGCGTCAGCACCCGAGACCAGGTTTCGTCCTCGTCGTCGAACACCTCGACTCGCGCGCCGTAGAGCACCTGCGTTACCTGTTCGGCCTCGTCGTCCGGATCGTCGCGCACGGAGACGACTGATCCGGTGACGGTTCGCTCGGTTCGCAGTTCATCGAGGATTTCGAGGTCACTGGTCACCGGCGTCCCGATTGCTCGTTCGACCGCCGCTCGCGCCTCGGCTTCGAGTTGCGGCGTCGAGACGCGTCCATGAAGTTCGATTCCATCAGTGGTCGGTTCGGGGGTCACGTCGAAGACGGCAACCCGCTCGTCGGGTGCGTGGGCGGTTCGACAGCGTTGGAGTGCCAACAGCGCGCGGTGGCCGTCATTCAACCGTTCGCCGTCGTCCAACCGTTCGGTTCCCGTTCGTTCGCTCCGGTCCATGCCCCCTGTGTTCGGAGCGCCCTCAAAAAGCCACCCCCTAGTTGGCTCGCGCTATCGGAGTTGGACGACTTCCGGTTCGAACGCCTCGCCGGTCCAGCGCCACGACCCGACGAACGGATGGGAGCCGTTCAGCGAGACGATGACGTAGGAGTAGCCGTCCCACGTCGCGTCCGCGGCGTCGGTTTCGCTGGGCGCGTCGGGACCCATGGGATGGGAGTGATAGAAGCCGACCACCTCGGAGCCGTCCGCTTCGATTCGATCCATGACCGCGAGTTGCTCCTCCGGGTCGATCTCGTAGTTCGTGCGCGTGTCCGCCGCGACGTTTTCGGCGTGATACACGCCCTCCACTTCGGCCCGCTCGCCGTGCGACCCCGCGAGGATTCCGCAAATCTCGTCGGGGCGACCCCGACGCGCACGGCTGACGAGCATATCGTACACTTCGCGCGAGAAGGCGAGCATGGACGGGATTTCGGCGGGAACGCGAATAAACGAGGGGGCCGTGTACCAACCGAAACCCACTTGCAGTGGAAGCGGCAATCGACTGACGCGCGAGGGTTGCCAAGCCAGGCCAACGGCGGCGGGCTTAAGACCCGCTCGTGTAGACGTCCATGGGTTCGAATCCCATCCCTCGCATGAGTCGGCGCGACGAACCGTCGCGCCGTGCGAATCGATCGGATGGGATTCGAATTAGACCGGGCACGCGCAACGCAGTGAGCATGTCCGGGCGTAGTTCGAATCCCGTCCCTCGCATTTTCCAATATCGGGAACACCTAATCGGTAGGAGTACTCCCATAGAATGTCATTTATTCAACGAAGCGAGCGGGTTATGCCGAAAGGCCGGAAGTGGTGTTCGAGTGGGTGAGAATAGCATTCCTGATCGCGTATTTTTGGTTTCGATCGAAACGGAGGATGGCACACCCGATGAGCAGGAAGTACGGATTTTTGCACAAAGCATTTACCGACCTTATTCGTGGAAACAACAATGTCCCCCTCCTCACGACGGGCCTTCCTCGCGGCGGGTTGTACGGCGGCCGGACTCGGCCTCGTCGGCTCGCAGGTGAACGGGTTCACGAAGGAGAAAATCGCCGCCAGTCTGTCCCCGCTTCCGGGGGTTCGAGCCACCGGAGAACCGCTCGACGTACGAACGACCGTCGAGGATACGGACGCCGAATACCTCCCGAAGACGAACGAAGTCAGGGTCGTGACCGCCCGGAACAGTTCGGGTGCGGTTGCGTACGCCACGGAGCCGTTCGAGCAGTGGGGCGAGATGAAAGCCGGGGGGATTGCGATCCGTAGGGTTCAACGGCGCATCGAAGTGATTTTCGACGACGCATATACCTCGTCCGGCCTGTCGTCTCACGACGGAGATTGGTTCGTCTCGACTGCACCGACCGGCCCGGGGGTGACGCAAAAGGAGATGGTGCGGAAGCTCCCCGACCACGTGACCGTGACGGTGACGTTTGCCGGTCAGACCGATACGACGTCGATTCCAGTGGTCGTGAAAAAGCGACAGGAAGCCGCACTGTTGTGATCCGAACGCAACGAGTACCGAATTGTCCCGTCGCCGAACTATACTGAAAGAAGGTCGAATACGATCAGTGAAGAAATAAGAGCGCTCGAATTGCGACAACAGAGAGATGTTTCGATTGCTCATTGATGTGTGAAGTCATTCATCAATATATTGGTAATTTTAGAATCCCATCCATAAATAGACCACAAACAGGGTAATTTCTCGAAGAATATCGTAGTATTCTGCAGTTTTGCATGGATAATCGTAACAATAATCAGTCGATGCTGGGAATCGATGAGCAGCGATCTATGTCCCCTGTTCACATGCGAACTTCGACAGCCCGTTTGCTGCTCCTCGTCTCCATTGCGGGACTCCTTCTCGCCGGAATATCGAGTTCGACGATCGGCGGGCCCGACGGACCACGAATCGCCTCCGCCGCGGCCGGTAATACGACGACGAACGGGACGACAATCAACGGGACGACGACAATCAACGGAACGACGACAACCAACGGAACGACGACTACAACGACTGCAACGGCTACAACGACACCGACATCGACAGCGACGACGAGTACAACGACACCGACGACCACGACTTCGACAACCACCACGACTACACAAACTACGACGTCGACGACAGCGACCACTACGACGACAGTTCCAACGACTACGCAAACCACGACTTCGACGACAGCCACTGCCACAACGACAGTTCCAACGACTACGCAAACTACGACAGCGACCACCACGACGACGGTTCCAGCAACTACACAGACGACGACCGCGGCCACTACCACACCGACGACCACCGCGGCCACTACCACACCGACGACCACCGCGGTTCCGACCGCCACGACAGCGACGACAGAGACGAAAACAACCCGGAGCACGACCGAAACGACGGAACCACCGGCGTCTACGAAGACTGCGACGACCGGTGCAGGACGAAAAACGACGTGGACGACTACCAACCGACGAACGAGGACACGGACGGAAGCGATACCCACGACGACGAACTCGACGGTTGGAGGCGATTCCAGCGGACCAAACCCGCCGTCGAATGGCGGTGAAAACACGACGAACGAGTGGACGCTCGGCGATACCGTCGCGCTCCTCGTGGGCTGTCTCGGCGTTCTGCTGATCGTGGTTCCGTGGTTGTCCTCCCGTGCGTATTCGTGGGTCGAGTGATGGCACCGACGGCGGTCCCGCGGTATTTCAGCGACTTCTTCACTCCCGTCCGAGCACTCACACGGATATCAATAAAAAGACAATCAGGTTCCTACACCCACTATTTCTAATCGGTTCTGAAGTCAGAAGCCCTATACTATCCGACGATTTCCGGCGAACTTCCCAAATCCAGTGTCGAGTCACTGACGATGGATTTTTGACTGTTGCTCGCCGACGCTTACAAAGTATATGAACGAGGATGGTCCCTCCGACGAGCGCGACGTCCATCGCGTGCAACACGACCTTACCGGCCCGCAGTCGCTCAGTACGACGGTAACGGTGGCTGTTGCGGACGTGGCGGGTGTCGAACCTTCGGACATCCCCGAACAACTCTACGACGTTATCGACCCGGAGGCGCTCGACAGGCTCTTCAAACCACGCGACGACGGCGTGGCGCGACGGGGTGGCCGACTCTCGTTTTCGCTGTACGGTCATCACGTGACCATCCGTGGTGACGGAACCATCACGGTGCAACCCGGCTTGGCGCGTATCAAGCAACTCGGGGGGAATCTCCTCGTCGTCGGTGCGGTTCCGGATTCCGTGATCGACGCGGCCAGCGTTCCGCTTCTCGGTGAGATGGCACACGATCGGACGCGACTCTTCGCGCTTCACGACCGGAGCATCGCGACGGCACGCAGTCGCCTCGCGATGGCCAACGGCATGGGTTCCAACGCTCACGTCGTTGACTATCATACCGGTGCGCGGTCCGTTAGCACCGAATCGACGATGTCGGACACCCTGACCGTAGAACGCGTCGACGGTGATATCGAGGAATTTCGAAGCACGATCGTCGAGACCATCGATAAACTCGACGAGAGTCACGGGGGCTTTGCCCCTGCAGAGCTTCGATTCTGCTTCGACACGCTCCGTCCGTTGGTTGAAAACCACGACGACGCCGAAGTCGATGCGTTCCTTGGGCCGATCTGCGAGCGCATCAAGGACGTCGCCGGAATGGCCCACTACGTACTCCCCATCGAGCGAGATTCTCCCCAAGTCACCGCGATAGCCCACAAGTTCGACGCGATAATCGAACTCCGCGCGGGGGAGAGCGGCCCGGAACAGCGCTGGTATCTCCGTGAAACGAATCATACGACCGAGTGGTTCGACCTCTGAAACCATCCAACAATGAGTGACGTACCCGTTTCCGATACCGTCGGAACAAGCGTCCAACCTCTCTTCCAACTACGGGACGACCCCGTCGGGTTGACCATCATCGACCCGCTTGAACGGAGTCAGTACTCGATCGGGACGACTCGACCGGTGACCCCACAACCCGTCCCGGTCGAAGAGTTCGACGCACCGGTCGGTGCCGTCGCTCGCATCCGGACGGATCGGATCGAGTTTCCGTTCGTCATTTCCGCCTACGTCCGCGATAAATCCGGGGAGCTGATCGCCGCTGTCGACTACGAAAAGGAAGTAACGCTCCCCAGCGGTGAGTATTACATCGAACTGACGACGAAGGTGAAGACGTATTTACGCGTCGAATCGTCCGTCACGTTCGAGATTCGGGGTGACGAATTTCATATCTCGTTCGGGGACGAAGTCGCCGTCGAAATCGGTGCTCGGTCGGACCACACCCGTCCGGCGGGAACGGTGACGACGACGACCGATCCGGCGGACGTGATGGCCGCCGTCTCGACGTTCGGGTCGGCGTTGAAGACGTTCTCCCCCGAGCGCTCGTTCCCGACCCTCCGGGGCCATCCCCCGGTGGTCGAATTCGGCGACGAACTTCGGATTCCGGACGACCTGCAACCGCCGGAGACGGGCATCACCATCGAAGTCCCACCCGAATACGAGTTCGTTTTCCCCGTCGTCCCGCTCGCGTACTATCTCGGGGCGACCGTCGTTCCCGGCGATACACCCCGAATCGTCACGAACAGGGGCATCCACTCGCTCGATCATCCCGAACGCGGGTTCGAGGGCGAAGTGGCACGCGTCCTCAAACAGACGCTGTTCCTCGACTGTCTCGTCCGAACGGAGGGGTTGTACCGAGTCGAGTTGCACGAACGCGAGCAGGTCGGATCGATGCTCGATCTCGATTTTGAATCCCTCTACGATGCGTCACTCGCCGAGCAACTCGATGCGTATCTCGACGTGCCGTTTTCACTCATCGAAGGCGAACTTCCGACGTGGCGACTCACGCTACAGCTTACGGACGAAGCCGAAAACGTAGCACAGCTCCCGTACGTCCTCAGGGACTTGCCGGTTATCGACGTGAAGACACGGAGCCAAGAAGCGAAGAGTGCAGTCGCATCACCGACTGCTATCAACGAATTCACGCGGACGACGGAAACGAACCCGACGTATCCGTCGTCACCCGTTCCGGACGAACAGTACGTCCTCCCGTCGGACACCGACACGCTCGAACACGCGTGGCTAGGGGACGGTGCACCGGTCGGCGGAAACAAACTGATCCCGTCCGGGTTCGAACACCGGTTGGACCGCGAAGAGTCGGCGGACGACGCCAAAATCACCATCGTCTGTAACGACCCGAAGATGCGGGCGGAGTATCAGGATACCCTGTACGGCAACCGCGACCGACTGCCGTTCGACGTGACCGTCGAGCAGAACTGCTCGACGGCGGAGCTTCGAAACCATCTTCGAGAACCGACGGACTTCTTCCACTACATCGGTCACGTCGAAAACGAGGCGTTCGTCTGCCACGACGGACTGCTCCACCCCGCCGATGTCTCCGACATCGGCGTGGACATGTTCCTGTTGAACGCGTGTCGATCCTACGTCCCCGGAAAGCGACTCGTCGAGGCGGGAAGCGTCGGCGGCATCGTCACGTACAGCGAGATCGGAAACGCCGGCGCGACGGTCATCGGGCGGACGATTGCCAGACTGCTCAACGCCGGATTCCCGCTCCGGGCGGCGCTTTCGATCGCCAAACGTCGCCGACTCGTCGGCAATCAGTACGTCGTCGTGGGTGACGGCGGCATCCAAGTCGTCCAATCGGAGAGTGCACCGACCATCTTCTTCGTCGAACCGTTGGGCGGCGACGAATACGAGTTCCGTATGCGCATGTTTCCGACGAGTCGGAACCCGATAGGATCGTTCGCCATGCCGTTCCTCGACGGCGTAGAGCGATACTTCCTCGTCGGCGGCGATCTCCCGACGTTCACGCTCACGGGAGACGAACTGCAACGGTGTTTCGGTCTCGCGGAGACGCCGGTCATGTACGACGACGAGATGCGGTGGTCGTCCGAGATCGACGTCCATCGGGACCTCTCGTAACGCCCTTCCCTCTCCCCTCCCTAACGGGACCAATGAATCGGAAGGACGCGGTCGAACGGGCGTTTCGTCTCCACGACGGATTCGAAGACGACGACGAGGAGTACGTCGTAACCACGACGCCGTTCGACGGATCTGTCACGGTAGACGATAGCATCGAAGTGACCGTACGAATGCCGACGTTGTCGGCCGTCGTGACGGACGAACCGGTCGCAGACGTCGTCGAATCCGGCTGGTTAGAAACGCTCGAACTACGGTTGGAAGACGCTCACAGCGTCGTTTCGGCGGACGATGCGACGCCACCGACGGTCGAGCGCGACGGGGACGAAGTAGTTCTCTCGGTCGAGTTCTCGGGGAGCGACAAGGCGGCCGACGACGCCAAGGCTATCGTGGATTTCGCCGAAGGAACGTGGATGCAAGGGATCATTCCGGGCTACGAGTACGGTGAGCCAGCGGCGGGAATGCTGAACCGGGCACACCAGCAGTACGACTGATTTTCCGTCGACCTCAATCCATCGAGATGTACGTTTGGGTGTCCTCGACGCCCTGTACGCCCTGAATCCCGTCGGCAGCGACGGTCTTCACTTCGGCGGGGTTGTCGACGTTGACCTTGACGATAATGTCTACGTCCCCGGCGACGATGTGGGCGTCTTCGACCCCCTCGATGTCGAGAATCGCGTTTTTCAGTCGATCAGCCTCTCCCGTGTTCGCCTTGACCATGATGTATGCGGCAACCATTTTAAATACCTCCTGCCGGAGTCGCTCGACTACCGTCGCCGACGAGGATTTTGCGAACGTCATCGAGGACGTCGAAATCGGCGAGGACGGCGACCCTGTCGCCGACTTCGAGCGAGTCGTCGGAGAGCGGGATTCCCATCCGTTCGTCGCGCTTGCCGAACGCGAGAACACGCGAGTTCGCGGGCAGTTCCAGTTCGCTGATGGAGTACCCACGCATGGGTGACTCCTCGGTGATCGTGAGTTCGACCACCTGCAAGTTCTGTGCGATATCGGCGATTGCACGGATGTTTCCGCCGAGAAGCGCGTTCTTCGCGCCGATCGCACCGAGGCGTTCCGGATAGACGACCTCGTCCACGTCGCTCGCGTACTTCCGGTAGATGTCCTCGCGGTAATCCTCGTCGATCCGGAGGATGGTTCGACAGCCGTGGTGCTTACCGATCAAACAAGCCGCGAAGTTGACGTTCAGATCACCCGTCAGCCCACCCAGCGCGTCCGCATCATCGAGATTCGCCTGTTGGAGTACCGCCTCACGCGACCCATCCCCTTCGATGACCTCGAAACCGTCGGTGCGCGCACGCTTTGCCTTCGTCGTGTCGTTTTCGACCAACGTCACCTCGTGACCCTCCTCGCGGAGGACACGGGCGGTTCGTAGGCCGACCCTCCCGGCACCTATGATAACGAATCGCATGAACGGTTGTACGATAGAGGGGTTAAATAAGCTTTCTCCGGAGACGAACCCGCATCAAATTTTCCTCCGGAGTTGGCCGCTCTCCGTCCGTGATAGCTCCGATGAACCGACGGTAGCTACCGTCCCCGGGCAAAGGTTTTTCTCGCATGGTAGAGTATCCCACACCATAATGGTGCATGCATTTATCATGGTGAACACGGCCGCAGGAAAGTCACAGGGGTTGCTCGATTCGGTGCGCGAGTTGGCGAACGTCGGGGAGGCACACATCGTCGCCGGGGATTACGACATCGTCGTCGAGGTGGACGCGGACGAGGTGTACGAAGTGCTCCAGACTTCCTCCTCGTCGATTCAGGGGCTCGACGGCGTCATGGACACGAAAACGTACATCTCCATCGACTGAGCTTTTATCGTGCCACTTGCGACCACGCTCGTTTCGTCCCGTCGACTGCCACGCCGAGAATCACCATCCCGTTCACCGGATGAATCGCGGCGACGTACGACCCGTACAGGTGTGCCGTCGCGTACTGAACGCTGATGAGCACAGACAGGACGACCGGAATCGCTTTGAACGTCCGCGGAAGTCCACCCAGAAACGCGACGACGAGCATGAGGAGGGGAAGGAGTTCGAAGGCGTGGACGAACCCCATGTGCATCCCCCAGTTCGCCGGGTCGATGAACACCGCCATCCCGGCGATGTAAATCTGGACGACGACACAGACGGCGAACAGTGCCAACAGTCCGACGTAGCTGTATCGTACCCACCGCGTTCGACGGGAAACGGTCTTCATTACCCAGTCAGTTGTTGTCATCCGTCCCCTCGTCACTGCTTCCGACCACGACGGCACCTTTCATGCCCATCGACTTGTGCGGCTGGCAGTAGTACAGCGCCTTTCCGGCCGAATCGAACGTGTGTTCGAACGTCGCTTCTTTCTCCGGCGGGCCGCTTTTGAATCCCCCGTCGGTGGCGACGACGTTGTGGTGGCCGCTTCCCACCCACTGCCACGTCACGGTCGTTCCGGGGTCGATTCGAATCGCGGCCGGTTCGAACACGTATTCGTTCCCGCTCGGCCCGACTTCGACGGTGACGGCGTCCTTTCCGGTCATATCCGTCACCGAATCGTAGTTATCGGTGCTCGACAGCCACTCATCAACGCTGGTGTTTTCGCTGTCGCCATCGCCGTTTCCAGTATCGCCGTCCCCGTTACCGGAACAGCCGGCAAGGACGCCCGTGAGGATCATTCCACCAGTTGCACGAAGGAGGTTCCGCCGACCGATTTTCGTCCGAGCAACGTTGTCTCCGAGTCGTTTGTCCGTCATAATTGTCTCGTTCGGAGCATCGACAGAGCTGGCCATAACCCGGATAGCACGGTCGCAGCCGGGGCGAGTCTGCACAAATTTTATATACGATTGTGGAACCAACTCCAGTATCAGAGATGACAGTACACGAGTTTTCGAATTCCACCCGATGGACGGATAGACCTTTGCCGGTCGCTCCCCGATCATAGCACGATGTCGGCCCAGCCTTCGCCCCAGACAGGAGACGTCGGCCATCTCGGTCGTCTGCTCCGCGCGCCGACACGCCCCCAGACGTATCGCAACCTCTGTTATCTCCTATTGATGTTTCCGCTGGGCCTCGGCTATTTCGTGTTGTTCTCCTTCGTGGTCCCGTTCGGTATCGGTCTCACGATAGTCCTCGTCGGGATTCCCATCCTCATGCTGTCGCTCGCACTGGCTGTCACGTTGGCTGGCCTCGAACGCACCCTCGTCGGTTCGTTGCTCGGCGTCGAGATACCGCTCTCACCCACGGAATCCCACGACGGTCTCTGGAACCGCGCCAAACACCTCGTGACGGACACGCGAACGTGGAGGTCGGTCGCGTACTTGCTGAGCGAGTTCGTCTACGGAACGGTCGTGTTCAGCGTGCTGTGGTGGCTCGTCGCCACGGCCGGGAGCTTCCTGCTCGCGCCGTTCTACTACACCCGTTCACCCGTCGCCGTGTTCTCCCCGATTCCGACCCGCCCGTTTACGCTCGACATCTTATTCGGCTGGGACAACCTCCTTGTCGGTCTCACGACGACGTTCGAACTCGGGTCGTGGCACGTCGAGACGCTTCCCGGTGCCCTCCTCGTCGCCGTCCTCGGGGCGCTCTTGTTCCTCTGTTCGGTTCAGTTGCTGAACGGGCTGGCCCGACTGTGGGGTCGGTACGCACGAATCATGTTGCAGGACTGATGCGGACGTGGACAGCACACGGACATCACGCCCTCGTGAGTGCGTACAGAATCGACACGACACCGCCGAGGTTGGCGACGATGATGGAGAGCAGAATTTCCGCGTCGGTGGCCCCCGTCACAACCGTCAACAGGAAATTGACGACGGCAGGGACGGCGGTGAGCAGGACGATTCCGAGCGCGAGATACAGCATCGGCCTGCTCCCGTTGCGTCGATAGCCACGGTAGGCCAACGACGCGACGAACAACCCGGCAACGCCGGTTATCCCCGCGAAAACGAATGTGAGGTTGCCTGCATCCGTGTTCGTCGTCGCGGCCAGCGGAACGAACGGCAGAACCGCCTTTTCTGCACCGCTCGATTCGTTTCGCGGCCCGTTCGTTTCGGATGTCTTTCGGGGACGGGTCACGCCGTAAATCGCGTACAGCATGGCACCGAGTCCGAGCAGTTTGCTCGCGTTCGCGGCCGCGGATCGCCCGACTGCTGAGACTTCTGTAAGATTCGTCAGGACGAGCTGTAACATGATTGGCGCGGTCGTGAGCAGTATCAGACCGATTGCTAGCCACAGCCGTGCCCTGTCGCGGTTCCACCGGTAGCCGCGAATTACGAGGTACGCCACCGCGAGCGACAGCCCGGCGGTGACGAGCAAACCGACCAGCGCGAGGACGATGACGAGCGTGGAGCCGCCGGTCGTCGTTGTCGTCTCCGCCAGCATCTGAAGGGTAGCAATCATCGCAACCCCTCGAACAGGTCGGTGAATCGGTCGGCGGCGTTCTCCTCCCGGTACGTGACTTCGATTTCGAACGCACCCTCCTCCAGTCGAATCTCGATTCGGTCGAGTCGGGCGGTGTAGGTGTTGTAGTGGTGGCCGTCGCGGTCGAGTTCCAATCGCTCCGTCAGCAGTTCGTGTTCCTGCAGTCGCTCGATACGCCGGTAAACGGTCGAGACCGAGGCATCACACACATCGCTCAGTTCGTGTGCGGACATGGCTCGGTCGCTCGTGTGGATGAGAATTGCATGGGCGTACTCGTCTTCGAGGAGCGCGGCGATGGCCCGTACGTCGCTGTCCTCGGTCATCGGTCATTCCACTCCGAAATACTGTCCGTGGTAATGTCGATGGGCGATTCCAAAACTCGGTACGGGCATTGACTCGGCTGATGTTCGAATGGAGGTGACTTAAACGGCTGGCCACGGTCGCAGAACGAGCGACTTGTGTAGTTCTCAGTGTTCCAGTTCGTACACGTCGTGGTCTTCGAGGAACGAGTCGAGCCATCCGCGCTGCTCGCGGAGTCGGGGCGGAATCTCGGCGTACACCCGGTCGAACACGTCGTGCGGGTCCACGTCCTCGACGGCTTCCGCTTCCTCGACGGCTTCGGCGAGTTTTTCGTCCGCCTCGTCGTGGACCCCCTCCACGAACTCGTCGGTGATGAGGTCCTGTTCTGTGAGCCACGACTCGTAGCGTTCGAGGGGGTCCATCTTGCGCCACGCCGGGAGTTCCTTCTCCACGTCCTCGTACTTGCTCGGGTCGTCGCTCGTGGTGTGGGCACCCTGTCGGTAGGTCAGGCTCTCCACGAGGACGGGTTCGCCCTGACGGGCGGATTCGAGCGCTTCGGTGACCGTCTGGCGAACCGCCAGCGGGTCGTTGCCGTCGACCTGCACGCCGTCGAACCCGTAGGCCTGCGCTTTCACCGCGATGCTCTCGCTCGCGGTCTGTTTGTGTCGCGGGAGGCTGATGGCCCAGTTGTTGTTCTCACAGAAGAAGACGACCGGCGCGTCGAACACGCCCGCGAAATTCAGCCCTTCGTGGAAGTCGCCCTCGCTCGTCGCCCCGTCGCCGAAGTAACAGAGGGCGGCGTTCTCGTCGCCGCGGTAGTTCATCGCCATGCCAGCGCCCGCCGCGTGCGGGATCTGTGTTGCGATGGGAACCGCCTGCGGGAACGTCGGGATGTCGTGGCCGGAGTTGAACTCCGGTCGGCCACGGCGGAACAGCAGGATGTCGCTGATCGGGACGCCACGTGCGACCTGCAGTCCGTTCGAGCGGTAGGTAGGGAAGAGCCAATCGTCGTCGGCCATCGCCAGCGCGGCACCGACTTGCGAGGCTTCCTGTCCGCGGTACGGCGGCCAACTGCTCATCCAGCCGCGTCGTTGGAGCGCGATCGCGCGCTCGTCGAATCGCCGGGCGAGAACCATCTGCCGGTAGGTCTCTCGCGCCTCTTCCGCGGAGAACGGGGTTTCATCCAACTCGCGCTCCCCGATGATTCGGTTCATGCATGCGGGGATGTATCGCGGTTTCAAAATCGTTCCGAAAGCGGTCACCTCGGCTAGGGGCCCGTCGTGGAGTTGGACGAAAGTACAGACGGTGGGACGATATTGCAGTCAGATGCGACCAGCGAGACGCGACGCCTGCCAAATTCGACACCTTCCCGCCGTCACGGAAGCGGACAGAGGCTCGCCGTCAGAATCGCACGCTCGTCCGAATCGTTCCGCGCGCCGTGGCTCACACCGCGCTCGTGCAGAATCACTCCGGGTGCCGATACCGTCTCCTCCTCACCGTCTTGAATCACGGTCACCTCGCCGGAGAGGACGTGGAAGACGTTCGTGCTGTCGCCGTGTTCGTGTGGGGTGAGTTCCGCGCCGGGCCCGAGCGCGAAGGCCTTCACGAGCACGTCGTCAGTGACGACCAGTTCCTCGGTCAGTACTTCGCCCTCGTCCGGGTCGAGGTCGGGATAGCGGTCGCGCACGCTACTCCCCCTCGTAGTACTCCGCGCTCGCGTTCTCGTCGATGAATCCGGATTTGAAGCTGATCCACGCCAGCACGCTGATGAAGATCATCGGCGGGAGGATGGCGAACCCCCAGAGCGGGTTGAGTCCCCAGCCGAGAATGAGCACCAAGTCTATCAACCCGAGCGCCATGAACGGAACGACTGCTTTCATCGCCCGCCACCGGTCTACTTCACCGGTTTCGGTTGGTAGTGGCGTTCCCATACCACCTGTTGCGTGGCGGACGACCAAAAACCGTCCGTTCGTGCCCACGCGGTGGCAACCGTTCGTCCGTACGTTGGAAGAATCACCCGTTCATGCTCAAGTGGCTAGCCGTCGTACCACCTCGCATGGTGACACAACTCTCGGACGAAGTGTGGTGGCTCGACCTCGGAGGCGTCAACTGCTATCTCGCGGACGACGACGGCGATCTGACCCTCGTTGATGCCGGGACGCCCTTCGACAGCGGCGACATCATGCGCGAGGTGCGGGAGGCGGGCTACTCCATCAACGACGTCGACCGCGTTCTCATCACGCACTACGACTTCGACCACGTCGGCGCACTCGCCCGTCTACCGCTCCAAGCGCCGATATACGTCGGCGAAGCGGACGCCCCGCTCGTCTCCGGGGCGGACGCGCCCGACTGGCACAACCACAAGGGAGCGTTCCAGCGTGTGGCAGGCGCGCTCCTCTCCCGACCCGACACCGAAGTCCATCCCGTGGAGGACGGCGACGAAATCGGGAGTTTCACGGCCTACGCAACCCCGGGGCACTCGCCGGGCCACCTCGCCTACGTCAGCGAATCGCTGAGCGTGGCCTTCCTCGGGGACCTCGTTTTCGAGGACCACGGAAAACTGACCGCCTCCGCGTGGGCGATGAGCTACGACACCGAAGCGGTACACGACAGCATCCTCTCCCTCCAGTCCCGCGCACCCGACTTCGAAATAGCGGCGATGGGTCACGGCGTCCCGTTTTATCGTGACGGGAGCGACCGACTGACCGAGCTCACCGAATCGCTGTAACGTCGGTTCGTTTGCCTATCGCTTCCACTTCGCTCTCCTATCGAGTCGGACGGCGCGTCGTCCCGTCTACGCAGGGCTTTCGAGTCGTGCAACGAGAAATTCTCCGAGTCGATTCGCTACTTTCTGCTCCTGGCCGACGAAGAAGTGGTCGGCGGGGAACTCCTCGGTCTCGAAGCCGAGTTCGTCCGCGCGCTCGACGAGCGGTTCCCAGTCCGCCAAATCGTCGCGCGTTCCGTAGAGGACTTTCAGCGGGACTTCGACGTCGTCAAGCGCGGCCGCGGCGTCCAACTCGTCGGTGAGCCGGGAGGCGGGTGCGAGAAGTGCGATGACATCCACGTTCTCGTCCACGCCCGCGAGGGTGGCGATCGCGCCGCCGAAACTGAAGCCGAAGATTCCCACCGAGTCGTAGCGTTCGCGCGCAAAGCGCACGGCATTGCGGGCGTCCTCGCGCTCGCCGTAGCCTTCGTCCCAATCGCCGTAATCGAAGCGCAGACAGGCGATGCCGTGGTCCGTGAGGTACTCCGACAGTGCGACGAGGCGGTTGTCGTTTCGGTTGCCGTCGAACTGTGGATGGGGTGGACAGGCGACTATTACCCCGTCCGTCTCCCCTTCAGGCTCGTCCAACGACCCCCGCACGTCCCGAACGCCGGGGACGACGACTTTGTTCGAGGTCACACTGGCGTGTTAGCTTGGTGAGGATTTTAAAGGTCGGGTTCTGAATATAGTGGTATGGGAGTACTCTCACGCATGTCGTACGTCGTCCGCTCGAAGGTAAACGCCGTCCTCAACAGGGCAGAAGACCCGACCGAGACGCTCGATTACTCCTACGAGCAGATGCGCGATGAACTACAGGACGTCAAACAGGGCATCGCAGACCTCACGACGCAGAAAAAACGCCTCGAAATCCAGAAGCGCCGCCTCGAAGAGAACGTCGAGAAGCACAACGATCAGGCGCGCCAAGCGGTCAAGCAGGACCGCGAGGATTTGGCCCGACAGGCCCTCGAAAAGAAAAAGCAGAAGATGAACCAGATCGAGGACCTGGAGAGTCAGATTGCACAACTCCAGAACACACAGGACAACCTCGTGGAGAAGAAGAACGAACTCCAGAACCGCATCGAGGAGTTCCGTACGAAGAAGGAGAGCATGAAAGCCCGCTACGAGGCCGCGGAAGCCAACAGCCGCGTCTCCGAGGCGATGACCGGCGTCGGCGACGAGATGCAAGACGTCGGGATGGCCATCGAGCGCGCCGAGGAGAAGACGGAGGACATGGAAGCCCGTGCGGAAGCGATGGACGAACTGCAGGACACCGGCGCGTTCGAGGATGCGCTTTCGGATAAAAGCAGCCTCGACCGCGAACTCGAAGAGATGCGCACGAGCGGCGAAGTCGACTCCGAACTGGAGACGCTGAAAGCCGACATGGGAATCGAGGACGAACCCGAAGAAGAATCGGCGTCCACGTCCTCCGATGACGACGAAATCGACCTCTCGGACATCGAAGCGGAAGTCGCCACGGAAGAATCGGAATCGGAATCGGACGCGGAGAGCGAAACGGAGAGCGAGACCGAACAGAACAATTCGTAATCCCTCCGGCAAGAACGACCGTATTCGGCAAGTGTCTATTTCAACGTACTCGGCTTTTCATTTCCCATGAGCGAGTCTGGCGGGAGCGCGCAACCCGGGGACACGATGCGCGAGCGAGCGAACGAGAGCCGGGTGAAGCTGTGGATCTTGATGGAGGCGAACCGATGGTTCGTCGCGGGCGGTACCCTGATAGCCGTCTTCGTGGCGCTGGTCGTGTTGGGCGTGCTCGACCCGTCGCCGCTGCAACAGTACATCGGCCCGAGCGACGACGCGGTCGATACGGTGTTTCAGGGCTTCGTCGGGGCGATCATCACGGGCGTGACCCTCGTCGTGACGCTGAACCAACTCGTCCTCTCGCAGGAACTCGGGCCGGTCGGCGACCAGCGGAGTCGAATGGAGGGTGCGATGGAGTTTCGCCAGGAGGTCGAGAACGCGCTCGACGTTCCGGCCGCACCGCCCGAACCGGCGTCGTTCATGAAGGCGCTCCTCGATGAAACCGCATCGCGGGCCGAAACGCTTGCCGACGCCGTGGACGAAAGTCGAGACGAAGACCTCAAAGAGGAAATCCGGAGCTACGTCGATGGCCTGACGGGCAACGCGGACGAGGTGAGCGACACGCTCGAGGACACGCAGTTCGGGACGTTCGACGTACTCTCCGCGATCCTCAACTTCAACTACTCGTGGAAGGTCTTCCTCGCGCGGAAGATCCGCCACAAGCACGCCGATGCGCTCTCCGAGGACGCGAACGACGCCTTCGAGGACATCATCGAATCGCTCACCTTCTTCGGACCGGCGCGTGAGCACTTCAAGACGCTCTACTTCCAGTGGGAACTCGTCAACCTCTCGCGGGCCATGCTGTACACGGCGGTCCCCGCGCTCGTGGTCACGATTTCGATGATAATCTACTTCGACGCGAAAGCGATTCCGGGCTACACGTTCGGCATCAGCAACGACGTGCTGACGGTCAGTCTGGCGTCCACGATTGCGATCACGCCGTTCATGATCCTGCTGGCGTTTATTCTCCGGATTGCGACGGTGGCCAAGCGGACGCTTTCGATCGGACCGTTCATCCTGCGGGAGACGAAGCGAAGCGACGAGTTGGAGTGAGAAGTGGGTCGGTTGGAAGTACGGATTTCGACATTGCGAACACTACGGTACACCGGGATTCACGACACGTCGAGATTCATAACACCCTTGTGATTCCCTGTTTTATGGTAGCTAATGTCATATGAGATAGCGGTGATTCCGGGTGACGGTATCGGATCCGAAGTCGTCGAGTGCTCGATGCCGGTCGTCGAGGCCGCAGCCAACGCGTGCGGCGTCTCGTTCGAGACGACCCTGTACGATTGGGGGTCCGAGCGATACCTCGAAAAAGGGATGATGATGCCGGACGACGGACTCGACGAACTCCGTGAGTACGACGCCATCTTTCTCGGTGCGGTCGGACACCCCGACGTCCCCGACCACGTGACCTTGCGTGGGCTCAGACTAGAGATCACGAAGGGATTCAAGCAACACGTCTGCAAACGTCCCACCTACCTGTTCGAGGGCGTTACCAGTCCGCTGCGGAACTACGCCGACGGGGATATCGACTTCGTCGTCTACAGACAGAACACGGAGGGTGAGTACGCCGACGTGGGCGGCAGGGAATACCAGGGCTTCGAGAACGAAGTCGCGATCCAGAGTGCCCTTTACACTCGCGAAGGCACCGAGAGTATCGTCCGCGCGGCGTTCGCCGCCGCGGCCGAGCGCGAAGGACGACTCACCAGTATCACGAAATCCAACGCACAGGCTCATGGGATGGTCTTCTGGGACGATATCGTAACCGAAGTTCATCGAGACTATCCCGAAGTCGACGTCGAACGGCTGCTCGTAGACGCGGCCAGCATGGACTTCGTCAGGCGACCGGAGGAGTTCGACGTTATCGTCGCCTCGAACCTCTTCGGAGACATCCTCACCGACCTCGGCGCGGGTATCTCCGGAAGCATGGGTCTCGCTCCGTCGACGAACATCGACCCGACGGGAGAGTATCCGTCGATGTTCGAACCGGTTCACGGGAGCGCCTTCGACATCATGGGCGAGGGTATCGCGAACCCGATTGGAACGGTGCTTTCGTGGGAGCTCCTCTGGGACCACCTCGACGAACAGGCGGTCGCACGGGCGCTGCGGACCGCCGTCGCGAACCAACTGGCCGAGACGAGCGCCCCGCGAACCCCCGATATCGGCGGCGATTCGGGGACCGAACAGGTAGCGAACGACCTCCGTGCGCGGATAGAGTGAATCTGGCCGTTCGTTCGACGGGAGACGAGCGGAAGCGACGAGGTGGACTGAGCAGTGGGTGGGTCGAGTGAGTGATTCGTTCGAGATTTGTTCGGGGCAGTATGGTGTCAGTGCAGAGGATGAGTTCAGCAGAGCGGTCCAAGCAGAGGGTGCAGTTATCAGTATGGGCTGTGTATACGTCTACATGCCCGAAGAAGTCCTGTTCAAATCGGAGAGCGATCAGAGTCGAGAGGAAATCGCAACGTACCTTCGCCGTGTAGCCGAGAAGTTGGAACAAGGTGACGCGATTACGCTAAAATCGGGGTCCGAGTCCGTGACGATGGAGCCATCGGCACGTCCAACGTTCGAGGTCAAAGCCGAACGTGAAGGACCGACGGACGGACCCGGTGAATTGAGTATCGAGTTCGAACTCGAATGGGACGAGAACAGCGGAGAGGGAGATAGTGGGAGTGGCCAGCTAGAAATCGAGTGATTGGACGACGTGACGGTCGATTCCACGTGAAAAACTCGCTTAGGGAAATACCACAGGGGTTCAGTCCAAGAACGCGAGGTCCGTACTCTTCTCGTCGCGTTCTTCTTCCAGATGCTCGCGGAACTCCTCCAGCGAAACGTCCTTCTCCTCGCGCTCCAGACGGTCGCGGACCGAAATCGTGCCCGCTTCCTCCTCGTCGCCGCCGACGACGATC
The DNA here is from genome assembly GCF_024136975.1 of Haladaptatus sp. AB643. Lineage (NCBI taxonomy): Archaea > Methanobacteriati > Methanobacteriota > Halobacteria > Halobacteriales > Haladaptataceae > Haladaptatus > Haladaptatus sp. AB643. The sequence goes on along the minus strand of NZ_JAMYJW010000001.1, from coordinate 639,537 downwards.
ATGTACGGGATGCGGTCGTCGTGGGCCTGCTGGATCTTTCGGCCGACGGTCCACGAGCGGTCCTCGACTTCCACGCGGAAGTCGTCGAGTTGGTTGGCAACGCGGTGAGCATACCCAAGATTGTCGTCGCTGACGGGGAGCACGCGGACCTGTTCGGGCGAAAGCCAGAGCGGGAACTTGCCGTCGAAGTGCTCGATAAGCACCATGAAGAAGCGCTCGTAGCTACCGTACAGCGCGCGGTGGATCATGACCGGGCGCTCCTCCTCGTTGTCCTCGGTGACGTAGCTCAGGTCGAAGCGCTCGGGCATGTTGAAGTCGAGTTGGACCGTCGGGCCGTCCCAGACGCGCCCGAGGGCGTCTTCGAAGCCGAAGTCGATCTTCGGGCCGTAGAACGCGCCGTCTCCCGCTTCGATGTCGTAATCCATGCCGCTGGATTCGAGGACGGAGCGGAGTTGCTCCTCCGCGTGCTCCCAGAGTTCGTCGCTACCGACGGACTTCTCGGGGCGGGTCGCGAGGGCGACTTCCACGTCCAAGTCGAACGTCTCGATAACCTCGAAGATGAGGTCCATCACTTGGCGAATCTCGCGTTCGATCTGGTCGGGGCGGACGAACAGGTGGCCGTCGTCGATGGTGAACGACCAGACGCGGGAGAGACCGGAGAGTTCGCCGCGTTGTTCCTTGCGATACACTTTGCCGTTCTCGAAGTAGCGGATCGGCAGGTCGCGGTAACTCCAACTGTGCTGGTCGAAGATGGTCGCGTGGCCGGGGCAGTTCATCGGCTTCAGGCCGTACTCCTCGTCGTTCACGTCGAGGAGGAACATGTCGTCCACGTAGTTGTCGTAGTGGCCCGACTTCTTCCACAGTTCCGTCCGGAACAGGTGGGGCGTCTCGACTTCGTCGTAGCCCGCGCCGCGGTTGAGTTCGCCCGCGTAGTCCGACAGTTCGCGCAGGATGGTCTTCCCGTTGGGGTGATACAGCGGGAGGCCGGGGCCGGTCGTCTCGTCGATGGAGAACAGGTCGAGTTCCTTGCCGAGTTTGCGGTGGTCGCGCTCCTCGGCTTCCTCCACTCGCGTGAGGTACTGTTCGAGGTCCTTCTCGGAGGGGAACGCCGTACCGTAGACGCGGGTCAGCGTGTCGTTCTCCTCGTCGCCGCGCCAGTAGGCCGCGGAGGTTTCGAGGAGTTTGAAGCCGCCGATTTCGCCCGTCGAGGAGACGTGCGGACCCTTACAAAGGTCGGTGAACTCGCCCTGTTCGTAGAAGGATATCGAGTCGTCGTCGGCCGCCTCGGTGTCGAGAATGTCCTGTTTGTACTCGTTGTCCTCGTAGAAGTCGAACGCTTCCTCGCGGGACTTCTCGGTGCGCTCGATGTCGAGGTCCTCGGCGATGATGTCGTGGGCCTCGTCCTCGATTGCGGCGAGGTCGTCGCTGTCGAGTTCCACGCCCGCGATGTCGTAGTAGAATCCCTCGTCGGTCCACGGGCCGATGGTGAGTTTCGCTTCGGGGTGGAGTCGTTTCAGCGCCTGTGCGAAGACGTGGGCGGCGGAGTGACGGAGGACGCTCAGGTACTCGTCGCTCTGGTCGGTGACGATGACGAGTCGGCAGTCCGCCGACAGCGGCGTCGCTTTGTCCACGAGTTCGCCGTCCACGACACCTGCCACCGTGTCCTTGCCAAGTCCGGGGCCGATTTCGTACGCCACGTCCTCCACGGTCGAACCGTCCTCCATCTGGAGTTCGGCACCGTCCGGGAGCGTGACAACGATATCGCTCATGCGGTTGGGTACGCGCCACGCGCCAGATAAGTGTGTTGAGACGGCGCGAGGAACCACGACGGACAGGGGTTCGATATCCGGTTCACCAGCGGGTTTACTATCTCGAAAAGCGCTATCGATAGTCGGAACATGGAAATCGCTATCGTCCTCTTCGAGGGATTCGACGAGTTGGACGCCATCGGCCCGTACGAAGTGTTCGAGAACGCGGCCGATGCCGGTTCGGACCTCACGGTCTCTCTCTGTACGCTCGCGGAAACGGAACGAATCACGGCGAGTCACGGCCTCCGTGTCGAACCCGACGCGACACTCGACGACCGCTCACCGGACCTCATCGTCGTTCCCGGCGGTGGATGGAACGACCGGAGCGAGGCGGGAGCGCGGACGGAAGCGGAACGAGGCGACCTTCCCGACGCTTTGGCGACGCACCACGAACGGGGAACGACAATCGCCGCGGTCTGCACCGGCGGAATGTTGCTCTCCAGTGCGGGACTACTCGACGGTCGTCCCGCAGTCACCCACGCCGGAGCACTCCCCGACCTCCGGGACTCGGCGGCACACGTCGTCGACGCTCGCGTCGTCGACGACGGCGATATCCTGACCGCCGGTGGTGTCACGTCGGGTATCGACCTCGCGTTCCACATCGTCGAGCGCGAGTTCGGGACCGAAATCGTTCGCACCGTCGCCGAAGAGATGGAGTACGACCCGACCGACGACGTTCACGCGACCGATGGTCGGTGACGACGGCACCGCGTTCGACGGTTAATATGAAGGTGCTGACAGTAGTACGACCCCTATGCGAAAATCACCGAAGCCCGAGGACGTGGACAAGCCGGTGTTCAACGTGGACGAGCAGAAGGTCGGCATCATCACCAAGGTCGAGGACGGTATCGCCTACGTCGATCCGCATCCGAGCCTCCTCGACGAGTACAAGATGCTACTCGGGTGGAAGGACGAGGCGAAGGACATCTACCCGCTTCCGCACGAGGCCATCCACGGGATAACGGACAAGGAGGTTCAACTCCGAACCCACGACACCGAACACGAGAAAAAGCGGGAATAGGAGGCAACGTCGTGCGGGAATCCACAGCCTCAAGTCGTGGGTCTGCGTGGCACGATTATCGATGCGCGTCCAGACCTTCGGTGCCGGGACCCCTGACCTGGCCGTCGTCGCCTGCCTGCACGGCAACGAACGCTGCGGAAAGACGGCCGTCGAGCGCGTGCTGGCCGAAAAACCCTCTTTCTCCCGCGCGGTTCGTTTCGTCCTCGCCAACGAGGAGGCCATCGCGGAGGACGTCCGATTCATCGACGAGGATTTGAACCGTGCGTTTCCGGGAGACTCGAACGGGAAAACACACGAATCCCGGCTCGCGGCGGAACTCCTGCCGGAACTCGACGGGTGTGGTGTCCTCGACTTACATTCGACGGAATCACAACCCGAGCCGTTCGCGCTCGTCACGCGGCTGAACGACCGAACGAAACGGCTGGCGCGGGCGACCGGCGTGGGGCGCGTCGTGGACATCAGCTACCTCGCTGGCGGCCTCATCGACTACGTCGACGGCGTGGCAGTCGAGTGCGGGTACCGGGGAAGCGAACGAGCGGAGCGAAACGCCGAGCGCGTCCTCCGGAACTTCCTCGGCGAGATGGACGCACTGGATACCCTTTCGGACGACGGTTCCCCCGAACTGTACCGGGTGTTCGACGCCGTGGAGGGCGCGAACTACGAGTTCGTCGGCGAGAACTTCGTCCGCGTCGCGGAAGGAGAGGTGTTCGCCCGAAGAGAGGACGACCGGGCCAGCGAACTCCGCGCCGACCGGCCGTTCTATCCCGTCTTGATGTCCACCGACGGTTACGATGAGATGGTCGGGTTTCGAGCCGAACGGGTCGGAAAACTGGTCGAGTAAGAGTAGGGTTAGCGTTTCCGCGCGCCGGTTCCAGCCAATCCCGTTTCGAGGTCGATGACGCCATTCGGCATGGGAACGCCCTCGTAGTCGTCCTCCGCGAGGAGGAGCGAGCCGTCCAAATCGGCGTAGTCGAGCAGCGGGACGAGGTGGCACGCGGCCGCGATGCTGGCGTTGCTTTCGATCATACAGCCGAGCATGAGTTCCAGGCCCTCCGCCCGCGCGGCGTGAATCATCCGCATCGCTTCCCGAAGGCCGCCGCATTTCATCAGTTTCAGGTTGGCGATGTCGGCCTTGTCGGCGATTCGCGGGATGTCCTCCAGCGTGACGCAGGATTCGTCGGCCGCGATGGGGAGCGCGGCGCGTTCGCGCACGAACCGCATTCCCTCGGGATTCTCGGCGGGAATCGGCTGTTCGACGAACTCCACGTCGAACTCGGCGAGCGCCTCGATTTTTTGCACTGCCTCACGCGGACTCCACGCCTGATTCGCGTCCACGCGAATCGTCGCGTCCGGGGCCTCGTCCCGAATCGCGCCGACGATTTCCTCGTCGCGGTCGGTACCGACTTTGACTTTCAGCGTGCCGTACCCGGCTTCGACGGCCTCCCGCGTCTTCTCGGCCATGACGTCGGTCGTGTCGATGCCGACCGTGAACGACGTTTCCAGCGTGTCTTCGGGGTCGAGTCCCCAGTAGCGATACAGCGGCAGTCCGGTGCGTTTCGCGGCGAGGTCGTGCAGCGCGATGCTCACCGCACAGCGCGCCGCGGGATTCCGATTGACCGTCTCGCGCATCTCGCGTTCGATGTGGTCGAGCGCGTGCGGGTCGTCCACCCGCTCCACGACGTCGAGCAGGTCCGGCATGACCGCCTCGACCGTCGCCGCCGTCTCGCCGTAGTGTTCGGAGGGTGCGGCCCCGCCGATACCGACGTTGCCGTCGTCGTCCTCGATCTTGACGACGACGTTCTCGGCCGTCGTCTGCGTTCCGCGAGAGATGGTGAAGGCGTGTTCGAGCGGGAGCGAAATCCGTTCGAACGCCGTCGTGAGGGTCATAGAATCTCCTCCAAGACCGCATCCGCGTCGAAACGGACGAGGTCGGCCGCGGGTGCGTCGAGTTCGGATCCGTACTCCGCGACGGCCGCGCGGGCGTCCTCGTCGTCCGCGATTCCGGAGGTGTTGATGGCTCCGGCGACGATTTCTGTTTCGTGAACGGGGTGGGCGAGTCCCTCGTAGAGCGAGACGTACTCGGAAATCGGCGGCAGGGAGACGGATTCGTAGCCGTGAATGGCCTCCTTGCCCGCCTCGTGGCAGAGGACGAGTTTGTCGGGCATCGACCCGTGGAGGATTCCGCACGTCACCGCGGAGTAGGCCGGATGGACGATGCTCCCCTGTCCCTCCACGAACAGGTAGTCGTACTCGTCGGCGCGCTCCAGAATCGTCTCCTCGACGGCCCCGGCGGTGAAGTCGCTTACCACGCGGTCGATGGGGTTTCCGCCGCCGTCGATCATGATGCCGGTCTGTCCCGTTGGAATGAATCCGGCGTTTACGCCGCGGTCGCGGGCCGCCTGTACGAGTTCCAGCGTCGCGGTCATCTTGCCGACCGAGCAGTCCGTGCCGACCGTGAGGACGATTTCGGCGTCCACGTCCTTCGCGATGCCTTGGCTGACGGTGAGGTCGTCGTGGGGTTTTCGAACGTCCCAGAGTTCACAGTCGTTCGCCGCGGCGAGTCGGGCGAACTCCTCGTCGTCTTCGAGGAAGTAGTGGAGTCCGGAGATTACGTCACAACCGCGGGAGAGCGCGGTCGCCACGTCCGACCGCCACGACTCGTCGAACCCGCCGCCGATGGGCGCGATGCCGATGATGAGTGCGTCCACCTCGGGCACGTCGTCCATCCCGGCGACGATGGGCGCGTCCTGCACGTCGGGAACGTGGTCGTTGACGCGTTCGCCGGGATGGTCTCGGTCGAGCACCGCTGCGACATCGTAGTCCGCATATCGTAGAATTCCGACCGCCGTTTTCGCGCGACCGGGGAACTTTTCGTGCGCCAGTATCGCAACCTGCATGCGTGTGCGGTGGTGGCACGGTATCTTAAAGCCGACTCTCCCGGTAACGTGGAAGCCGTCGCACCGAACGGGCATCATAAAACCTACCTATCTCGTTTCGATGCACCCCCCGCCAGCGTCGGACAATTTTCGACCGGAGGCGAAGGTTTTTGTCCGTGCTTTCGATACGTGTTGCATGGTCACAGTGCGGGCACCGGCCACGAGTGCCAATCTCGGGTGTGGGTTCGATGTGTTCGGGTTGGCGTTGGAACGACCCGCGGATATCGTACGGGTCGAACGCGCCGAGGAGACGACGATAGAGGTAACGGGTGTCGGGCGACAGTACATCCCCGAGGAACCGGCGAAGAACACGGCGGGCGTCGTCGCCCAGGAACTCGGCGCGCCCGCACACATTCGAATCAACAAAGGGGTTCGACCCTCGTCGGGACTCGGGTCGTCGGCCGCCAGCGCTGCCGCCGCCGCCGTCGCGCTGAACGAACTCTACGACTGCGGTCTCACGCGAAAGGAACTCGTTCGCGTCGCGGCGGAGGGGGAAGCGGCCGTCTCGGGCGAAGCCCACGCGGACAACGTCGCTCCCTCGATTCTCGGTGGATTCACGATCGTTACCGAGGACGAAATCACGCAGGTGGACGCGTCGATACCGGTCGTCGCCTGCCTGCCGGAAACCGTCGTCTCGACGCGGGACGCGAGGCGTGTCGTCCCCCAATCGGTCGAAGTCGACGAACTCGTCAGTACCGTGGGCAACGCCGCGACGCTGACCGCCGGGATGTTCCGCGACGACCCGGAACTGGTCGGGAAGGGACTCGAAGACGGGTCGGTCACGGGGTCGCGGGCGGCGCTCATCGACGGGTTCGACGAGGTCCGAACCGCCGCACTCGACGCGGGTGCGACCGGCGTCGCCGTGAGCGGGGCCGGACCGAGCGTCCTCGCCGTCTGTCACGACGGGAAACGGAACGCCATCGCGAGCGCGATGCTCGACGCCTTCTACGACGAGGACGTCGAGGCCCGTGCGTATCCGACCGCGATCGGTGGTGGCGCGACGATAGAAGAATGAGCGGATCGTAACGACCACGAGGCTTCTCCGTGACGAGTTACCCATGACGAGCAGTGATCGCTGTCCCGATTGTGGCGTTTCGCTCGAACCGGTCAAATTCGGCATGAATGACGCGTGGAAACCGTACGTCAAGACGAGCGAACGCCGAGGCGGGCTTCTCGGCTCGCTCGGGATGAACGAGCGAAAGGAAGTCGAGACGGCGATGTGTCCGGAATGCGGCCGACTGCTGTTTCACGCGAAGTTGGACTAGATCCAGAATGGCCGAATCGGTTTGATCCGGAACGGCCGAATCGGTTAGATGCGAAACAGCCGCGTCGTCCAGAATTCGTAGAACGCGTCGTCCAGCGCCTCTTTCGGTTTTCCGGTCGCATCGACCGGTTTCGTTCGGTCGGCGACATCGCGGAACTCCGCGAGGAGCGTCCGCTGGCCGACGACGTACAGTCGGTCCGCGTCGTGGGAGTCGATTTCCTCCCGGCAGCGGTCGAGATGGTCGGCGATCTGTCCCTCCCGAATCCGCTCGAATCGCGCCTGCGAGAACCCGCCTTTCGAGTGGTCACCCTTCACGTCGCTTTCGAAGCCCGAAACGGACAGTCGCTCCCGGCCGTCGTACTCCGCGATGGCGAACAGGTCGGAGCGGACGAGCGCGAAGGTAAAGCGCCCCTCCGGGCGGAACCACGCCGAATCGAAATCGAACGAATCGCTCCACGAGGCGAACTCCTCCGGGGGATTCGGCGGGGAGAGCGCCGCGCTGACCAGTCCCGCGTCGTCGGTCAGCGCCAAACACGGCGCGGCACGGGCGACGAGCGGCGCGTGGTCGCCGAACGCGTCGCGGACCGTCTCCGACAGGTCGTCGGTCACCATCGCGGTCAGCACCCCTTCGGGTTCCGTCTCGATACGTTCGAGACGGGCCAGCACCTCGTCCAGTCGCTTCCCGTGAAGCGATTCGGTGCCTCGAAACTCCACTGACTCCTCGTCGTCCCCTAGCCGTTCGACCCTGTCTTCGAGTTCGACGATACGGCTTTCGAGACGATTGACCTGCTCCTCGGCGTTCTGACGCTCCGTCACGGCCTCGGAGCGGCGTTCCTCCTCGGCTTGTGCCCGTCGTTCGAGATGATGGTTCTCGTCTTCGAGTTCGTCGATTCGCTCTTTCAACTCGGCGCGCCCGAGCAACTCGTCCAGCATCGACTCGAAGCGCGTGTCCCGGGGTCTTGTAGTTTGGTATGTGGAAAAATCTAGAGTTCGTACCGGTACGGGGAGGAACGAATCACCCGTACGTCACCCGCCCGTGCTCGCCGTCCGAGGACGGTCGCGATTTCGTGTGTGCTCCCGAACTCCCCGCCGCTGTGGTCCGTTTCGTCGAGGAGTTCGAGAATCTCGCGCGCGGTGAGCGGTTCACCAGCGTCGTGCTCGGTAACGGCCTGCCGGATGGATTCGAACGTTTCTTCCCGAGCAGACATATGAGCAGGGTTGGCTGCCCACCACTTAAACCTCTGTCAGACAAGTGTCTGCTCGGCGAGGTCAGTTCGGCGGAAGTATCCTCACGCGGGGCGGTCGTGTGGGCCGGAGAAGTCCCGTTCGGCTCGATACTGATCGACGAAGGTCGGCACGTCGAAGTTCAGCATGTCCGCTTCGAACTGGCTCATCGCCTCGTCGTCCTCGGCGTGGCTGATGGCGTGTTCCATCAGTTCGACGATGAGTTCGACGACGATTTCGTGAAGCCGTCGGGAGTCGAAGTCCGTCACCCAGACCATCGAATAGCCGAGGTCGGGGTTGTCGGCCACGTCCTCGCTGGCGACGTCCTCGGGGAACTCCTCCATGACGACGCCCATGATGTGAAGCGTGCCGAACTCGACGTTCTCGTCGGTCGTATCGATGGTTTCGCGGAGGATGTCCACGAGAAATTCGGGAACGAAGCGTGACGGCGGGTGCACGTCCATGACGACCGCGTGCGATTCGCCACAGTCACAGTCGTACTCGCGCATCCCCATGTCGAGTCGTCCGGTCGCTACCGTCTCGCCACAGGGGAGTTCGAGCGTCGCACCGTTCCCTCCCGGGACGCGCGGTTCTGCCATACCGGTCCGTTCGGTCCTGACGATTTTAAACGGCGTGATCGGATATCGCCGTGCGAGGATACGAACGAATTCCGACAGGTGTCGTCAGCGTAGGGATAGTTCTCAATAGCGCTCCCCACCGACCGTCCCCCCTCAATACCCCTCTTAGCGAGCTACTTATCCCCGGAAAAAAGAGGTGGCGTATGGCACAGGCCAGCGGGGTTCCCGACCGACTGCGCCCGATAGACGAACGAATCCTCCGATTGCTCGCGGCCGACGGAATACAGGTTCGACTCGACATCGAACGGCGACTCGCCCTGTCGAACTGCGTCACCGCGAGCCGCTGTCGCTCCCTCGCCGAGCGTAACCTCGTGCGAAACACGAACTGGTGTTGTTACGAGATCACCGAGCGGGGAAAACAGCGCCTGCGGGCGGAGTGCTGACGGGACGAAAATTCCGGGTGGCTATGGCCAATCGTCGCGCACGTCCTCTTCTTTCCCTTCGTCGTCCTCGTCGGCGTCGGACGCCAGGTCCCACTCGGCCGCCTCGGCGGCGTCTTCGACGTGCAGGAACTCCCAGTCGTGGTCCTCGGCGAGTTCACGGTCGTCGTCGGTCGTACCGACGAAGACGTGTCGGTCGGTGTCGAACTGCGATTTCACGCTGTCGAGGCTTTCGGCCCGTCCCTTCGGACCGGAGAAGAAATCCTGTCGGATGCGATTCTTTCGGGTGAAGTTCGTCACCACGTATGTCGGTTGGTCGGAGATGACGCCGACGTAGCGCGTCCAGCGCCGGGCGTCCTCGAAGACGGTGCCGGGGCTCGCAAGCTCTTTGAGCGCCGACAGTTCGAAGGCCAGCGTCATCTCACCGCTTCCGCTCATGCTCATGTCCCTACATGCCGTCCTGCCGGAGAAAACGGCTTCGGTTGTTGGTTCCTCACGCCACGTCGACCCGGAGGTAGTCGTTGAACACGATGACGGTGTCCTCGGTGAACTCCTCGGACACGTCGCTGGTCATCCGGACGACCTTCTCGTGACCGTCGAACTCCGCCAGGAACCCCTGAGCGGTGTCCGACAGTTCGTCGTAACTTCGCACCGGAACGCCCGCTGGCACGGTTTCGGTTCGGGTGACGATGAGCGCCGCCGGTTCTCCGGTCGATGAAGACCCCAGACTACTCGTGCTGTTCGATGCCATTGGTATATGTTATCAATTGTCGTAGTGGGTGTTAAAGCTTGCGGCTGAAAGGTGAACAAACGTGAAGAATAGAAGCTACGCGAGCAGGACGCGGAAATAGCCGGTGTATTTGACGAACTCGCCGTCGCTAAACTGGCGTGCCGTCTCCGGGTCGATGAGTCGTTCGCCACGCTCGACGACGTCGGGGAAGTGCCCCTTCGCACCGTAGTCGAGTTCGTCGTAGTGGCGGACGCGTGCGTCGTCAGGGACCGTTTCCACTGGTTCGAGAGCGATTTTGTATTTCACGAAGTCACCCGACCGATGTGGTCAGTGCTACCGATTGTCGTGGTGGGACTTAAACCTTCACGTCGAGACAATCGGGGCCGATTGTTGCGGCGACCCGTCGCCGGGGCAGTCGCTCTCGAAACTACGACAAAAAAAACCACCGCATCGCACGACGATCTTACTGTTCCTGTGGCTGTGCGAGCTTCTCGGGGTCGAACTGCTTTTCGAGGAGGACCTCCTTCTGGTCCGCACACTCGACTTCGTTGCGGATGAGGTCCTTGTACTTGCCCTGCGGGGCGAGGTCGCCGATCAGGACGCCGCCGACGAGTTTGCCGTCCTTGAACGAGAGACGCCGCCACTCGGTGTCGCTGTACTTCCGCTCGCACTCATCGTCGCCCAGCGTCGGGAACCCGAAGGAGAGGAACGGGAAGTCGAAGTGCGTGATGGAGTACGAGGAGACCCAGCGGAACTCCTCGGCTTCGTCGTCCGCGACCATGTTCTTGGCGGCGACGACACCCTGTTCCTTCGCGCTGCCCCACGATCCGTTCTGGGCGTACTCGTCCAGAATCGTGTCGTAGAACCGGGTGATGTCCCCTGCGGCGTAGATGTCGTCCACGCTCGTCTGCATGAACTGGTCGACGACGACGCCGTTGTCCGTCTCGACGCCGCTGCCCTGCAGGTACTCCGTGTTGAAGTTCAGACCGATGGCGACGCCGACGAAGTCGCTCTCGTACTCGTTGTCGTCCGCGTCGATGGTGGCGACGACGTTGCCGTCGTCGTCGGTCTTGAAGCCGTTGACGCCGCTTTCGAGGACGATATCGAGGCCCTTCTCTTCGAGCGCGTCGTGGATGATCTCCGCGCCGTCGAGGCTCAGACCGTAGCGCCACCAGCGGTTACCGCGCATGATGTACTTGGCGTCCACGTCCTGTGCGGCACAGATGGCGGCGAGGTCGATGCCGAGCAGTCCGGCACCGATGATGACACCGGTGTCCGCCGCTTCCGCGTGTTCGGCGATGCGTCGGGCGTCCTGGAACGTCCAGAAGTGGTGGATGCCGTCTGCGTCGCTGTTATCGACCGGAAGCTGTGTCGGCGTCCCGCCGGTGGCGACGAGCAGTTTGTCGTAGTCGTACGTTCCGCTCGCGTGCGTGTGGACCTCGTGTGCGTCCGGGTCGATGTCGGTGACGAACGTGTTCAGTTCGAGGTCGATGTCGCGCTCGTCGTACCAGTCGGGTTCGTGAATGGAGATCGGCGCTTCCGGAAGTTTTCCTTTGGCGAACTCCTTGATGAGAATGCGGTTGTACAGCGCTTCACCTTCGTCGGTGATGACTGCGATGTCAGCGTCTGGCTTCTCTTCACGGATGGTTTCGGCCGCGGAACTACCCGCGATACCATCCCCGATAATCACGTACGATTCGGTCATGTCTGAGACGTTCTTCGTCGGGATTAAAGTGGGTTGCTATCTGGAAGTCGGTATCAAACGACCACATAGAGGGGGTAGTCGGGACGTTGAAGACCTTCGCGTCCCAAGCCACGTGCATGAAAATCCACCAGAACGCGCGCCACTTCGCGTCGAAGAAGGCACTCGAACTGCCGGTCGTCAGGGACGTAACGAAGGCCGGATTGGTGAGAATGCACACCGGAATCTTCCTGGAGAAGGCCGACCCGGAGCACCGGGAAGAGCGGAAGGAACGCTTGGACGCGTTCTTCGATGCGACGATGGATTCGTACCTCGCCGCGCTACAAGCGGGCGCGCCGGAGGAGGAAGCCCGCGAAATCACGCACATCCAGTCCAACTTCGACTTCTACAATCACGGCTGGACGGAGATGATGGAATTCCCGAGCGACGAACTGGAGGAACATTACGAGCGCTACGAGACGTTCTTCTCGAACCACGACATCACCATCGCCGACCCGCTCGGCGACTTCGCGCCCGACGAGATACCGGAAGCGCCATCGACGCCCGAAAAACTGGACGATCCGGTCCACCCGCACGCGGAGGGTGGCTTCGCCGACGACGTGTACGTCGAAGGTGACGACGGCGAGATTCGTGTGGGCGGGTTCGACGAACCCGAGGACGTGGACATCTCGGACGCGGTCGGCGTGGACGAAGGCGAAGCCTGAGTCCGTTCAACTCTCGTCATTTCCCAATCGGATCACCAACACCGGCACGTCCGCGCGCCGGAGGACCGCCTCCGTGACGCTCCGTCGAAGCGGATAGCGGATACCGCCCCGCCCGTGCGTTCCCATCACGATGAGGTCGATACCCTGTTCGTCGGCGTACCGACGAATCGCTCGGTGTGGCTTCCCCTCGGCGATGGACCCTGCCGTCGTTCGGATTCCTTCTTCCTCCGCGCGATCGATCAGATCTTCGACCGTCCGTTTCGATTCCGTCTCGAACTCCTCGTACATCGCCTCGCGCTTTTCCCCGTCGTCAGCGTCGCCCGCATTGACTACGGACAGCGTGTAGAGCGCGGCGTCGTACGTTTTCGCGGCGTCGAGCGCGTACGGAATCGCGTTCGCCGCCGCGTCGCTGCCGTCGATGGGGACGAGAATTCGGTCGTACATGTCGTCACTCCACCGGGTCGATTCCCTCGGCGGCCTCGGCGGAATCGGTCCGCTTTTCGGTCTCGCCACGCCAGCGGTCGACGTCCTCGTACTCCTTCAGTCGGTCGCCGACGCGACCCTTGAGGTCGTCGTCGTTGATGTTCACCTCGAAGGTGTATTCGTTTCCGCTCCGACCGCGTTCGACGTTCGCGCTGACGAGTTCGTTGTCGAAGTACACCGGCGACACCTGCGTCATGACGTGTTTGTACACCGTTTCCTCGACGGTTCGAAGCGCCTTCCGCCCCACCGTATCGGCCGCACGCGTCGCATATTCGACGGTATCTTGCCCTTCATCGACCGCGTCGTCGATGTCGCCCTCGGCGAGTTCCGACACTGTGTCTCCGAGTTCCTCCCGTGCTGTCTTCACGTCCTCCGTCGGCGTCTTCCCTGCCTTTTCCCCCTCCCCGCGTGACGCGCTCGCTTGCTCCGCAGTCTTCTCTTTGACGTCCTCTCTCAGTCGCTCGTGTACTTTCGGCCGCCACTCGTTCCAGTCGTCGAAGGCACGACCCTCGACGGATTCCGCTTCGAGCGCCGTCGTGATTCTCTCGCCGTGTTCGACGATGGTCACCCAGTCCCCCGTCTCCTTGAAGCCAGCAACGCTCTCCTCCATATCGCGTGGTACGCTCGCAACGGATATCTAGATTTTTGACAAATACCCGGAGTCGCGGTGTTACGGTAACGGACTGCGGTGAATCGTTAGCATCACGAGACGTGACTAAATCAGTCCGACGCCGACGAACGCGCCGTAGGCCAACACGAACGAGAGGAGCAACGAGACGACCCACCCGAGGACGGTGTAGGACATCTTCTTCTTGCTGACGCGTCCGGCCCCCGCCGCGTAACCGCTCCCGATGATGGCACTGACGACGATTTCGTTGAACGAGACGGGTATGCCGAACAGCACCGCCGTCTGCGCGATGGCGAACGCCGGAATCAGCGCGGCGGTCGCCCGTCGCGGCCCGAGCGACGAGAAGTCCCGCGCGAGCGCCTTGATCATCCGCGGCGCACCCATCCACGCGCCGAGCATGACGCCGATACCGCCGAACAGGAGGACGACGGCGAGCGAGAGTCCGATGGGTATCGTCATCGGTGCGAGCGGCCCGACGGCGAGACCGACTTGGCTCCCGCCTGCCGAGAACGAGACGAGCGCGCCGATACCGAACAGCAGGTGTCGCTGTCCCGTCTTGACGTCGGTACGCACCTCGATCAGGAGTATCACGCCGAAGACGAGCGCGACGAACAGGGTCGCCGCGACGAGACCGGCGAGCGACGGAACGGGGAGGCTTTCGGCTGCCACCGCGGCGACCGACGCGCCGCCCGATTCCGGCGCGAGGAAGGTGAACGGCGAGTTGGCGAGGATGAGGCCGACGATGGCCCCGAACAGCGGAATCGAGTACTCGTCCGGTACGTCGTCACGCCGGATCAGGCGGGCGAGTCCGTACGCGATTCCGCCGCAGAAGACCGGCGTCAGCACCCACAGGAGCAGGATTTGCTGATACTTCGCGTACGCCGGTGCTCCGCCGAGTGCCAACCCGACGCCGATGACCGCACCGGTCGCGGTAAAGGCCGTCGCGAGCGGATAGCCCGCGAAGATTCCGATCGCGACGAGTCCGGCGGCGACGACGAGCGCGATGACGGCCGCTACCGGCGAGAGCGTCACGCCGTTGATGAGTCCGGCGGAAATCGCTTCCGTGACGTTCTGTCCCTGAACCACCGCGCCCAGAATCCCGAACAGACCGGTGAAGAAGGCCGCTCGCATGACCGTCATCCGACGAGCGCCGACGCCGGGCGCGTACGGCGTCCACCCCGCGCCGACCGTCCACGCCATGAAGAAACTCGCCACTGCGCCGATACCGACGATTCCCAACTGCCCCACCCCAACCATGATGCATAATGGAAGCGACGAGCGGGCAAAACCCTGCGCGTGGCGTATTCGAGGTGGTTATGAGGACTGCTGGTAGTCGTTCGGATCGACGACGACTTTCTGGCCCGCGATTCTGTCCGCACATTCGTAGCCCGCGACGATGCCGCCGTTCAGGCTACGCTCGGGGTACTGGGCCTTGCTCGCCATTCCGGCGTAGTAGATGCCGTCCGCGATGTCGTCTCCGAGGTCGTACGGGACGACCATGTCGAGATAGCCGCGTTCGTACACCGGCGCGGCGCGCGCGTTGCGGGCGAGGCGGAACTCGGACACCGACGAGCGGTCCCAGTCGGGGAACATCTCCTCGATGTGACCCAGCCACAGGTCCTCGACTTCCTCGTCGTTCATCCCCCACAACTCCTCCTCGTAGTCCTGAATGTAGCTGGCGACGTACAGCAGGTGGTCGCCGCCGTAGCGCTCCGGCGGGATGTAGTTGGTGTGCTCGATGAGCGCGCCGAAGGGCGCGTCGTGTCCGATGTTGAGCCAGTAGGTGTCGGTCAGCGGTTCGTCCATCGTCACGAGCGCACAGACCGCCCCTTGGAAGTCGATGGTGCACTCGTATCCCGTCAACTCTTCGAGGACGTTCGGCATCGCGGCGACGACGACGTCGTCCACGTCGTGCGTCTCGGTCGCGGTGTCGCCATCCGAACTTCCGCCGTCCGCGGCGGCGACTTCCGCGCTCCCCGCCGGTTTCGTCGTGAGCGACGTGACCTGCCCGTCCTCGCTGTCGAGGTCGGTGACGTACACGCCGGTCGTGATGTTCTCCCTGCCGACCTCCTCGACAAGCCCGTCGATGAGACGGCCGAACCCACCGCGGAGGTAGCCCAGCGGTTCGCCGCGCAGGAGGTCGCGCTCGCCGCGGAACTTGATGCGTCCGAGGAGCCACGCCGCGCTCACGTCCTCCTTTCTGCTGCCGAACTTCGCGTCCAGAAGCGGCCCGAAGAAGTTCTCGTAGACGCCGCGCGAGGTGTGCTCGATGAGGAACTGGTCTATCGGCACGTCTTCGTAATCCTCCAGTCGTTCGTAGGAATCGAACTTCGGAATCCCGCCCCGGATGTCGATTTCCTGCGTGAGGAGCGCCAACCGGAACTTGTCGTAGGCGCTCATGTGCGGGTAAGCGAGGATTTCCCACGGCTTGTCGAGCGGGTGGACGACCCCATCGACGTAGTAGGCGTTCTTCCCGATGGGCCACTCCAAGTCGTCGTCCAATCCGAGTTCACCCATGAGGTCGATGATGGTCTCCTCCGAGGCGGAGAGGTGGTGGTAGAACTTCTCGATGCGGTCCCCGTTCGTCTCGTAGGTCGCGGCGAGTCCACCGAGGTCGTCGCTCGCTTCGAATACCTGCACGTCGTAGCCGTGCTGTTGGAGGCGGTAGGCGGCGGCCAATCCGGCGATTCCCCCACCAACGATACCTATCATAGTCCGTCGATTCGTCCCCCCGTGGAATACGTGTTACGACCCAGCAATCGGACAGGTTCGAACGAAAAGTGGTTTCGAAAACCACGCTCGCTACGATGAGTTAGAATAGATTTCGATCGGTTTGCGACTGCAGCAACTGTGAGAAAGACCTCGAAAGCCCCCGCCCGCTCGCTCTGAGACGAATTTGAAGGTTTTGCGACTGCAGCGACTACGAAGAAGGCCCAGAAAGCCCCCCGACCGCGAACGGACGGGGGCTTTCGAGGAGGTATACTTCTCAGCAACTGTGATCGCAAAACCATCATACACGAATCGTAGCGAACGGACAGGGGCTTTCAGGGCCTTCTTCATCGCTCCAAAGTTGGAATCGTTTCCTATCAAACGGCCACGAAAAATCAGACCGGATACAGAACGTATTTGTTACTGACGAATCGAGTATCACATGATGTCCTCCGATACGTCCCCATCCCGGTCCCGCCGCCTCTTCGGTCCCGTTCACGTCCTTCCGAGGTCTCTCTCCCGGCAACTGTTCGGTCTCCTCCTCGCGTTCATCGCGGTCGAAATCATCGACTGGGCCATCGACCCGCACACCGTCCCCGCCTCGGCCGTCCTCTACGGTGCCATCGGCCTGTTCATCCTCGGTAACGGGCTATACGTCGGCGGCGTTCGGATTCGATAGCGAGCACACGTTTTCCGCGGGAAACCGATGCGGATCGTGGATCACTCCGAGAATTCGTTCGAAACGCTGTTCGTGAGGCCCAACAGGCCGATGAGCAGTCCGAGAATCATTATCCAGTATCCAGCGTTCGGACCGAGCGGTCTCCCATCCATGATCGAGTTGAACCCACCGAAAAGGACGACCAGAATTCCAAACAGAATCACGTCTCGACCGATCATGCTCGGTCGATGTCCACGAAATAATAGAAAATAAACTGTTTCGCCGACTTATTCGCGGTCCGATTCGGCGACTTCCTCGCGCAGGGTTCCCACCTCGGCCACGCGCTCGGCGTGGGCGTTGTGCTGGTGGATGGACTCGTCGTTGCTCTGTTTCATCGTCACGACGGCGTCGTCCGGCAGGTCGGGGAAGCTATCGACCACGCCGTGGGCCATGTCGCGCACGCAGTCCTCGACGAACTTCGCGTCGGCGTGGGCCTGAAACGTCATGTGATCCTCGTCGGGACGCTTGGCGAGGTTGTAAATCCGCGCGCTCATCGAATCGCGCGCGACCTCGATGAGTTCGTGGAGGTCCACCTCGGGCGCGCCCGCGCTCTCGACGGTGAGCGTGGCGTGGCCGCGCTGGGAGTGACCCGCCTGCGGAATCTCGCGCAGGAACTCCTTGACTTCGCGCTCGCCGACGCCGAGGTCGAGCAGTTTCTCCTCCGCACGGCCGGACATCATGCCCTGCGAGCAGGGGCAGACGGTCATGCCCGTGACGCGCGCGCCGATCTCTTCCGTGGTCTCCTCCTCGGTCGCCGTCGCGCTGGCGATGACGTCCACCATGGCTTGGGTGGGCCGCTCGCTCTCGGGGGTCCTGTCGCGCACCATGAACTCAGCTTCCATGCTGACTTCGGCCTTCGAGGTGTAGTCGTGCTTTTCGAGTAGTCGTTCTGCGGCGTCGCCGCACACGTCTTCGAGGCGGTAGGTCGGCTCCTCGACGGCGTCTTCGAGGACTTCGTCCACGACCTCCATGTTTCGGCTCATGTCCGCGCCCTTGCGCCAACTCGGGAGGTCCACCAGCACGTCGAATTCGGCGGTGAGAACGTACGGTCGTTTGTCCGGTCGGGCGACCTCGACCAGTTTCTCGACTCCGGTTACTCCCACTCGGTTCAACCCGACGGTCACGTCAGGCTCAGTCGCCTGTACGTCGGGAAGTTGCCCTTTCATTGTGGTTTCCTTACGGGAGGCAGAATTAGAGGCTTCCGCTTCCGGCAGCTAGTCGAGCTTTCCGAGCGCTTCGAAGAACGTCGGAGACGGACCGGCGATTCTGGCCGGTTCGGAGGACGCGGAGACGGTGATCGTCTCCGGAAGGTCGATGCGGGCCTGTTTCCCGTCGCTTCCGACGACCGCGGAGGGTGCATTCGTCACGCGGATCTCCACGTCGTGATTCGGCTCGAACACCAGCGGCGGCATCGGGTGCGATGCGCACATCTCGGTGAGGATGAGACCGTTCACGCTCGGGTGGACCAACGGCCCACCCTCGCTGAGGTTGTACGCCGTGCTCCCGGTCGGCGTCGAAACCAATATGCCGTCGGCGTGGCCGCTGCCGTACTCCACATCGTCGACGTGGATCTCGTAGTCGATCCCCTGTCCGTGACCACGCTGTGCGCCCTGCACGACGATTTCGTTCAATGCGGGATGGACCGACCAGTCGCCCTCGCCGGTCGCTTCCAGCCGTGGTACTTCGCGCGACGGAATCTCTCCCGAGTCCAGATATTCGCTGACGACCTCGCGGACTTCACGAACGGCGTCTTCCGGGGCGACGGCGTTCAGAAATCCGACTTCGCCGAGGTTCACACCGAGTATCGGCGTCCCACCCGCACCGCTCGCGGAGAAGAGAAACGTGCCGTCGCCGCCGATGCTGACGACGAGATCGTTTTCCGCCATTCGGCTCACATCGACGCCGTCGATACCCAAGTGCTCGGCAGTTGCCGTGTCGAGGTGAACCGTCACGGTATCGTCTCGGAGTGTCTCACGTAGTTTCCCCGCAAGTGTCGCGGCCCGCTCGTTTCCTCGCTGCGCGACGATGCCGACGTTCATCACGCCCTCGTTCTCCCTCGGTGCTCAAAAAGCCGCCGACACGAACATTAATTTACGCAGAGTGCCAGTGACAGGACGATGATAGCTGTCGCTCGGATACGGACGCGGACGACCGAACCACCGTGCCACGGGCCACGTCAAACCACGAACGGCCAGGAGGAAGCGGTGTGAGCGACGACGACGATTGGTTCGAGACCGCACTCCGAGATGGGGAGGCGGACGATGCGGATGAAGTGGAAGTGGATGAGGCAAACGCGGACGAGACGAACGCGGATGAAGAGGACGCGGACGACCCCGACAAATCGGACGGCGATATCGAACCGGAAACGGGAGCGGTGACTGACTCGACGGACGGCGACCCCGACCCGGTCCCGGAAACGTCGCCGGAGGCGGAGTCCGACGATAAACCGCTGTTCGACGACGACTTCGCCAGCGCGTTCGCATCAGCCCCCAACATGGGCGGAACCGAACCGGACTTCGACGACGATGGCAACTTCGGCGGCGACGCCGGTGCCGATGGGTTCGACGCCAGTGGATTCGACGCAGGCGGGTTCGGTGGCGGCAGTGACTTCGATGGCGGTAGCGGCGGATTCGGCGGCGGCCCGTCCAGTACCAACTTCGACGACGAGGAGTTCGAGTCAGCGATTCCACGCATCGACATCGGGATCGACGGTCTCGATAGGATGATCCAGGGCGGCGTCCCCCAGCACACCCTGATGGTCGCAATCGGCAACGCGGGGACCGGAAAAACCACGTTCGGGCTTCAGTTCCTGAACCACGCCCTCGAACGCGGCGAGAAGGCCGTCTACGTCACGCTGGAGGAAAGCCACCAACGAATCGTGGACAGCGCGACCGAGAAAGGCTGGCCCTACGACGAGTACGTCGAAGACGGAAAACTCGCGGTCGTGGACTTGGACCCCATCGAGATGGCCAACTCGCTGTCGAGCATCCGCAGCGAACTACCGGGACTCGTCCGCGATTTCGGTGCCACGCGCCTCGTCCTCGACTCCGTCTCGCTCCTCGAAATGATGTACGAGGAACAGGCCACCCGCCGCAACGAAATCTACGACTTCACCCGCAGTCTCAAGGAAGCGGGCGTCACCACCATGCTCACGAGCGAGGCCAGCGACGACAACCCCTACGCCTCACGCCACGGCATCATCGAGTACCTCACCGACGCCGTGTTCGTCCTCCGCTACGTCCGAAGCGAGGACGAATTCATCGAAACCCGACTCGCCATCGAAATCCAAAAGATCCGCGACGCCAACCACTCCCGCGACATCAAACCCTACGACATCACGGACGAGGGAATCAGCGTGTACCAGCAGGCCAATCTCTTCTAAACGACCTTTTGCTGTGGTCGCTGTCAGGGATGCCGACGGCACCCGTCGGCATCCCTGATGGCTCCCTGGCAAAATGTCGATCAAAAGCGCTCCTCCCTCACTTCGCTTCGGAAGACGCAATGCGTCTTCCGTGCCCTCGTTCGTTTCACTCACGAGGACTTCGCTCCGTTCAGTCGTCGGCCCGGAAAATCTCCGATTTTCCGGCGGAATTGCTAGCGACTAGTGGTTGTGTCGTAGGCCGTCTCTGGTGGTTGTGAAAACTCCAATTCTCTTTAAAACACCCTGGAGCGTGCGGAAGTGGAGAGAACCAAGTAGAATCTCAGATGACGACGATGATAGTCCCAACGAAGCTCCAGAGGACGATTCCGAGGAGGTAAAACGTGAGAATCGCTCGATTGTTCGTGGGGAGTGAGGACCCGATATGGACCTGGGATGGTGCGGCGTCCATTTCTGTATAGTCTTCTCCACCACCACCATCGCCATCCATCTGCATGGTCGGACCGCTTCCGGTCCGTGCATGGAGAAGGGAGAACACGAACAGGGACACGATTAGCAGTAGGACGATGGCTCGGCCCAAGAAATACGCGAGCGGAACGACCGTCACACCCGCTGCAACGACGGTGTACGCGAGGAGAGCAGAGGCGAGTGTATTTCGTTCCATATCCCACGGTAGTGAGTTGTGGTTATGAGTTTTCTGAAAAGAACCGAAATCCCGACTCCCTTGAAACCCGTAGACCGTGACAGAGAGAGCGTGCTGAATACTGGTGCGAATCCCACATCACTGACTGGGAGTTCGTGGTGCAAATTACGCAGGTCTATTTCGACTTTACAGAAGAGATTTACCGGGTCTCGCGTTCATATCTGATATGTATTCAACACGTCTCTTACAGGCAATCGGTACTCTTGGTATCGTTAGCGGTGGTATCCTGATTTGGTATGGATTCCAGCGGCAGATGTGTTCGATGGTAGGCGGTCCCGGGGATCACTGCTCACCAAATATCGTCTATTTACTCCCCGGAATTCTCATCGCTTTCGTTGGAATCGGTCTTCTGATATTTCTGCACCGACGTAATCCGGCCGATTCAACGGAAACGGGCGTGTGAAAGATACGCGCACCAGATTCGGAACGTCCGTATTGGTTGTCAGAATCAGTATGGTTACGAGGGACCGAAATCCCGTCCGGCGGTCGTGCCACTGGCCGTTTCTGGCGGTTGTGCAGATTCCGTCGCTGACGGTCATCTCAGTGGCCAACGAGACCAACCGATTCAGTCGAGCGTGAGCATACGTTATTAGGGAATAAATTGATTATCGAATATGAACTTCGAGAGATATCGTGAGTATCCGGTTATCGGAAAGACGATATTCAGCGACCCCGCTGGGGGCCTCTACGGGTGGTCGTTTTTTGCGTTCAGCGTGTTGCTCGCGGGGTACGCTCTCGTCGTCCGGGGAGCCAAAGTCGGTATCCTCGCGGGTGGGGGACTGCTCCTTCTCTCGGTGCCGAACGTCCTGCCGGAGCGGTACTATCGCACTGCAGTCGTCCTCCGCGTCATTGCGTTGCTGTACTACGTTGCTCTGTGGATGATGATTCTGGTTTATTTCCCCAATGTACTCTCCTTCTTCGAAGGGAACTGGTGATAATGAAAGCGTCTCGGCTGGCAACCCGTGTTTCACAGCCACTATCTTCTGCACGACATCTGGTGAGTTCTGCCGAATTACCGAACGACGGTCACGGGAACCGGCGAGCGTCGGACGACCGTTTCCGCGACGCTTCCGAGAAGGATTCGGGAGACGCCCGAACGGCCGTGACTGCCCATCACGACGTGGTCGAAGTCCTCGGCGGCAGTGACGATGGTTTGGGCGGGTTGCCCGACGTCGGTTATCGTCGAGACCGTGGTTCCGTACTCGTCGGCCTTCTCCTGTGCCTCCGCGAACAACTCCTCCGCGTTCTCCTTCGAGTCCTCGTACCACTCCTCGGAGTAACCGGGCATTCCGACCGTCGACGTGTAGCCGACATCGATGGGGTCGATGACGTTGATGACGGTGGCCTCCGCGTCCGGGAATTCCTCGAACGTGTACGACAGTGCCTTCGTCGCGTGCTCCGAACCGTCTATCGGAATGAGTATTTTCTCTACCATGGTTGGAGAGACACATCGCCATCACATAGCGTTTTATCCAATTCTCCTCTCGTGAGACTCAATCCCTGCCGTGGCGGGTGACGCACTTCGGCAGGCCGGTGATTTCGACGGGTTCGGAGTTGTCCGGCGAGTAGACGACCATCTGTCCCTTCTCCATGTACGGCACCTTCTTCTCCAGCGTGGTCGGGATGTTCACGCTCTTGATGGCGTCCTCGTCGCCGAGGTTCAGGACGACGGTCGTGTTGATTTGCTTGAACACGGGTTCCGCGATGTCCTGTGGGTCCTGCGTGATGAGGAACAACCCGAGTCGTTCCTTGCGGCCCTGCTTGGCCGCGTCGGTGAACTTGCCGATGACCTGCCGAGCCTGCACGCTGTCGGCGTTCGAGAGGAAGTTGTGCGCCTCGTCCATGCCGACGAGGAGCGGGGTCTCCTTGATGGTCGGGTAGTTCGGCGCGTTCGAGAGCTTCTCGTCGATGAGCAGGCTCGACACGGCGAGGACGACCATCTCCTTCGCCCGACTCGACGGCAGGTGGTAGGTCGGCACGACCGACAGCCGCCCCGAGCGAACGAACTGCGGGACGAGGTCGGTGATGGGGTCCGCCGCTTGATCGAACACGCCGCCCGGAACGGAGCGGGCACGGCGTTTCACGGCGTCGAACGTGGCCTCGTGTACCCGCCCGCTCTCGTCCAGTTCCTCGCGGAGCGCCGGGTCGTCGAGGAAACTCAGGAACTCCTGGTACGTCCCGCCGTCGCCGCGCTCTCGGAAGAACCGATTGAGCAGGTGTGTCAGCGCGCCGTACTGGTTGTCGTTGAGGCTCGCGCCCGCGACGAGCCACTGGTTGCCCCGAACCATCGAGAACGGAATCGTGAACTCGACCTGCTCGGCGTCGTGGTGGCTCGCGGCATACGTCTCGCCGCCGACTTTCGGGACGAACGCCACCGTCTCGTCGTGGCCGCCGTGGGCGACGCCCTCGCGTTCCCACGCGCGTTCGTCCTCGGCCGTCACGTCCGGGTTGTCGTCGTGCATCTGGGCGTACTCGTCCTGCGGGTCGAACTGCACGACAGCCATCCGGGCGTTTCGCCCGTCGTCCATCGGATACGTCCGTTCCTCGGCGAGATACTGCCGGAGGATGTTCTTCGCGCCGTGGGTCTTTCCCGACCCGGTGCCACCCGCCACGAGCGAGTGCCGGAAGACGAGCGGGTCGCCCGAGTCGTAATCGTCCTTCACGCGGTAGTCGATGGTCGGCGGTTGGGCGGCCGTCCGAACCTTTTCGCCCCCGACCGAGAGGTGGCCCAGAAAGACGCCGTTCTCGGGAATCTTCAATCCCGTCTTGATCTCTCCCTTGTCGCTGGCCTGTCGAACCACCGTCTCGGGTTTCGGCACGCGGTCGGTCATCCGCCGCTTCAGGTCGTCGCCGTCCGCGAAGAGCACCGCGATGGGCTCCAACGTCGCCATGAACTTGTAGTCCGTCTCGTCTATCGATCCGTTTCGCATCGCCCGGCGGGCGTGAATCTCGGTGGCGTCGTCGCTGTGGAACTCCTGTGCGTATTCGAGCGTCGTGATGCGACAGAACAGCTTTTCGCCGTCCGGGTAGGGGACGAGCAGGTACTTCCCGATCCGCACGTCGCCCCGGTTCGGCGCGGTGATGTACGCCCGTAGGCAGGTATCGTCGCTCTCCTCGCCGATGGAGAGTCCCTCGGAGACGGCGAGACTGCCGATACCGTAATCGTCGCCGACCGGGTCGAGGTCCATCCGATCGAAGCCGTCGTTCCGCCCTGCATCCGTCGTTCCCTCGCGTCCCGTGCTTCCCTCGTCACCGTTTTCGGCAGTCTCCCCGTCCGTTTCCGCCGATTCCGACGCCGACGAGTCGCCGGAGTCGCTCCCGAAATCCGAGAAGTCGCCCAAATCGCTCATGGACCTGCCATCTCGTGCGTGATTGAAACGTGTTTCGCACGGGTGGCGGTCGGCGCGGATGGTAATGTGTCATCGCACCCTCCGTCACGACCACCACCGTGTCATTCCACACCCCGTTTCCCACTTCCCTTTTATCCTCCCGAGTCCTACTGAGTGCTATGTTGCTCGTTCGCGGCGAGGCGGGAGGGACGACCCTCACAGGAACGCTGTACGAGCGGGGTGAACGCTCACCCACGTTCAAGGGCGCGCCGGACGAAGACGCGCCGTACGTATGGGTCTGCGACGAGTTCTATCAGGTCGAGAGCGGCGGGACCTCCCAGATGGTCTCCGGCAAGGAGGTTCACGTCGCGTTCGAGACCCCGATGCCGCGCGGGTTCGACACCCGTGACCAGGCCCTCGACGCCGCCGAAGAACACATCCGAACGCAGTTCGCCCGCATCGGCGTGGACGAGAGCGAAGTCGAGTTCTCGATGGAGAAGGGCGAACTTCAGTAATTGAGTCCCCAACGGACGTTGTTGTAGTTTTCGTCCAGTTCGCTGTCGAACGACCGCTCGAAACTCCGTAGCAACGAATAGGTGCTGTTGCGCCCGATTCGGGCGAGCGAGTCGGCTTTCGAGATAACGGTCGGAGGCCCTCGAGAGATCGCGATTTCTTTCAACACCTGTCGTTCGATACGACGACGACACGTCTCGTCGCTCGTGAAGACCCTGGGCGCTTCGATTTTGAACAGCAGATCCTGCCGCGGGTCGTAGATGACACAGAACGTCACGTCGTACTGCTCCGGTGCGAACTTCCGGTCGATGTATCGGGTGGCTTCGTCGCCCCCGAAAAAAGCGTCCGAACCGGCCCGGGAGACGAACCAGTTCGTCAGCGTCAGGTCGTCGGTCAATCGCTCGTACTCCCCATCGGTGACCTCACCGCGTTCGAGAACCTGCGAGAAAAACGCGGCGTCGTGTGCCCACGGCGTGTTCACGCCTTTCTCCCGAAGGGTCCGGATTATCGACCGCGCGGAGATGTTCTTGACGAATCCCGCCAACGGCACGTCGCGGTCGGCGAACGTCTCGACCAATTCGACGTAGTTTTCGAGAATCGTCCGTACTTCCTTCGATTCCTCGAACAGGTCCGGAAGAATCGAACCGCGGTCACGCCAGCGGATGATTCCTTTCGGGTACACCGGCCCGTCCAGCAGGAGAAGATCCGATACGTCCTCCGTGTGGTCGAGCGCGTGTCTGCTTTCCGCGCGGTACAGCGCCAGCGCGTGGACGATGTCCTGTTCGAACTCGTCCCGCCGTGGCGCGTGTACGATACGGCGTTTACTTCCCTCGTTGTACGATTCCCACTCGGTACCGAATTTTGGCTCCACATCGTTCGTGTGGAGCGCCTTGACCACCGTGCGCGAGTCGTGCAGGTCGAGGTCGGACGGCGACGAACTCATCGCCGCGTGGGCCACATCGACCACCAGTCCGTTCTTGAACACCTTCGGGTTGATGCTCCCCGAATCCAACCCGTGCATCGTCTCGAACTGATCGGTTTCCAGCGCGAGTTCCTCGATGTTCGCACACCGGCGTTCGAGGTCCGTTAGCGGCGCGAGGACCTCCGTCCCGTCGTGGTACAGCGGGTCGAGATAGTTCTCCCAGACCTCCCGTGCGAGTTCCCGATGGTTGCGCTCTTCCCCTTCGTACTCTATCCTGTCCGCCAGTTCGGCGATGCCGTCGAAGTGAACGGGGTCGAGTGTCATGCTCGGTCCAACCCGGTCCACCCCGAAAAAAGATACCGTTCTTCGATACGTGAAACGAGTCGGTTCGGACACGGTCGAACCGGCGTTAAAATGTCAAAGTTTCATGCTGTCGCAACGAATAAAACGCTCCGTTCCCTACTCGGTTCCGTCGAGCGACGCGCTCGGCGTTACAACAAAAGTGGTAGATTTCGGGCGGATGGACGTCTGATGGCCGTTATCCGCCCGAGTTCCGCTTTGCTATCAGTACTCCGACGGCGACGAGTATCCACCCGCAGTCGTTTCGACTGGCGATGATCGTCGCGCCAGCGGTGATGAGCGCCACGGAAACCCCGTTCGATGGTGCCCCATTGGGCATAATATCACCCGTCGTTTGGAACGAGCGAGTACAAGCACCACCGCCTCGATAGTTAAACGAATTCTTACGTGGAGTGAAAGTGAACGAAAGCGCCCCACCGGTCACGGTCGCATTTTCCACCGCAGGCGAAGACTTGTTACCCCGCCCCGACGACGAATCGAATATGAAAGCGGGACTCATCGTCCTCGACGGTTGGGGATTGGGAAGCGAAGACGGCGGCCGGAACGCCATCGAGGCGGCGGACACGCCGAATTTCGACCATCTCGCGGAGTCGGGCGCGTACGGCACGCTCGACGTGACGGGGCGGCGGGTCGGACTACCCGACGGCCAGATGGGGAACAGCGAGGTCGGACACCTGAACATCGGCGCGGGACGGGTGGTCAGACAGGAGTACACGCGAATCAGCGACGCCATCGCGGACGGTGAGTTGGACGAAAACGAGGCCATCATCGGCGCGCTCGATTACGCCGACGAGCACGACGGCCGGGTCCACTTCATGGGCTTGGTCAGCGAGGGTGGAGTCCACTCCGACCAGAAACACCTGTACTCGCTCATCGAACTCGCGGCGGACCACGGTGTCGAGGCCGTCACCCACGCCTTTACGGACGGACGGGATACGTCGCCGGAGAGCGGGGCGGGCTTCCTCGGGGAATTACAGGAGGTCATCGACGAGCAGGGAACCGGCGAGGTCGCCACCGTCTCCGGGCGCTACTACGCGATGGACCGCGACCAGAACTGGGAGCGGACGAACCGAGTCTACGACGCCATCGTCAACCGGGACGCGGAGTTCGAAGCCGGAACCGCAGTGGAGGCCGTCGAGAACTCCTACGACCGCGGCGACACGGACGAGTTCGTGAAACCGACGCTGGTGGCGGACGGTCCCGAATTGGCGGACGGCGATGCGGTCGTCTTCTTCAACTATCGCTCGGACCGCGCCCGGCAACTGACGCGGATGATCGCGGATATCGACCCGGTGTGGACGTTCGACACGCATCCGCCGGACGTGGAGTTCGTCATGATGACCCAGTACGACCCCGATTTCGATCTTCCCGTTGCGTTCCCACCGCATCAACCCGAGGACACGCTGGGCGAGGTGCTTTCGGAGCACGGCCTGACACAGCTTCGTCTCGCGGAATCGGAGAAGTACGCCCACGTGACCTACTTCCTGAACGGCGGACGGGAGATCGAGTTCGACGGCGAAATCCGGCGCATCATCCAGAGTCCGGACGTACCGACCTACGACCAGCAACCGGAGATGAGCGCCGAGGAAGTGACGGACACGGCCATCTCGGTCATCGACTCGGACGACCCCGACGTGCTCGTGTTGAACTACGCGAACCCGGACATGGTGGGCCACACCGGCGATTTCGACGCCGCCGTCGAAGCCGTCGAGGCGGTGGACGAACAACTCGGGCGACTCGTGGAAACGCTCGAAGCACACGGGGCACACGTCCTCATCACGGCGGACCACGGCAACGCCGACGACATGGGAACGCCGGACGACCCGCACACGGCACATACCTACAACCCTGTCCCGCTCGTCTACGTCTCCCCGAACGGCGACGACGACGGAAAGACGGTTCGAAGCGGCGGATCGCTCTGTGACCTCGCGCCGACGCTCCTGTCACTCATCGGCGTCGAACAGCCGGGCGCGATGACCGGCGAATCGTTGTTGGAAAACTAGTCAGCAACCGCCTTTAGCGGCCGTCAGTCACCAATCGGTACCGGCTACCGCTCGCCGTATCGAAGCACACGCGTGTCGACGTTGCCACACGACGGGCAGATGTGCTGGTAGTGGATTTCGTGGCCGCGTTTCGTGACGCGCCAGTGAGTGTCCGTATCGATGTATCCACACTTGATGCATTTGTGCTCCTTGTGTTCGTAGTGCTGACGGAGTCGGTCGAATGGCGACCGGCTCGACCTAGTTGCCATACGGTATGCTTTGTCATGGCACCACATAACCATATCGATTATTCGAGATGTTTGGTCGTTATTCTGACGCGAGCCCATGCTCGATTTCGACCGGTGTTTCCCACCATTGAAGCGGAGCGACCCGGCGAGGAAGCCAATCGAATCGATTGACAGATCCACCGAAACAGGGAGTCGAATCAGAAGAGGGATTCCAACGCCTCGAACACGTCGTCGTTGGCCGCCGCGAGGTACAGTCCGTCCTCGCGCATCAGCCTCGCACCGCTTTCGCCCGCGAGCAACCACCCCGCGTGCTGTTCCACTGTGTCGGGATGGAAACAGACGACGGCTTCCAGTTTGCCGCGCGCGAGCAGTCCCCAATCCAGTGCGGGTGCCCAACTGCGCCACACCCGTTTACAACGAGTTCCGACCTCGGCTTCCAGTCGGTCGGCCGTCCCCCGCAGTTCGTCGTCCCGAAGCGCGTCCAACCCGAGGACGAACGACACCGTCGCGTTGTCGCTCGCAACGGCGCTTTCGGCTCGAATCCGCTCGCCGTTCAGGGTGGCACCGCCGTCCCGTCGAGCGACGTACGTGTGATCGTGGAGCGGGTCGCACACCACCGACAACACGGGAACGTCCCCACGGAGGAGCGCGAGTGCAGTCCCGAAGTACGGAATCCCCGAACAGAAGTTGTTCGTCCCGTCGAGTGGGTCCACGACCCAGCGGTACGCGCCCGAACCCGACCGCCGTCCGGACTCCTCGGCGTAAATCGCGTGATCCGGGAATTCGTCGGTCAGAACGTCCAAAATCCGCGTCTCCGCTTCCCTATCGGCGAGCGCCTTCACGTCGTCCGGGCCGTACTCCGCGGCGAGCGATTCGGTCTCGAACTCGGACACGAGATACTCGCCCGCGAGTTCACACGCCCGAACGCCCGCCGCCTCGAACGAATCGAGGCGGCGCTCGTCCGGAAGATCGTTTTCCATAGTAATAGTTGTCATCGAGCGGTAAAATCCGTCCCGGTCCCGGTCGCCCGATTTCACCCGGTACGGAACGAGAAGTCCAGCGACGGCGCGCTGTGGGTCAACGCGCCGATGGAAATCACGTCCACGCCGGTTCCGGCGTAGTCGGGGACGGCTTCGAGGTCGATACCGCCGCTGGCTTCGGAGAGGACGCCGTCGGGAAGGAGTTCGACGCCCGTTTCGACTGCTTCGGGGGGAAGGTTGTCGAACATGACGATGTCCGCGCCCGCCTCCGCCGCGCGACGACCGTCCTCCGGTCGTTCGACCTCCACCTCGATTTTCGTGGCGAACGACGCCAACTCCCGGAAGTGCTCGATCGCGCCGACCATCCCCATCTCCTCGATGTGGTTGTCCTTGACCATGACCATGCCCGACAGCGTGAGGCGGTGCGTGTCGCCGCCACCGGCGGCGACCGCCCGCTTTTCGATGCCGCGCAGGCCGGGCGTGGTTTTTCGTGTTCCTGCAATCGCCACGTCGTCGCTGACGAGTCGCGCGGCGGACACCGCTTCGGCCGTCTTCGTGGCGATTCCGGAGGCGTGACCGACGAGGTTGACCGCGATTCGCTCCCCGCGGAGCACGTCGGTCGCCGGGCCGTGGACCTCGAAGACGGTTTCGCCCACGTCCACGTTCGCGCCGTTCTCGACCAGCGGGTTCGTCTCGCAGTCGAGGTAGTCGAACACGGCCAGCGCGGCGTCCAACCCGGCGACGACGCCGGACTCCCGCGCGACGAGTCGCCCGACGGTCTTTCCTGGAACGTGGTTGGTCACGTCGTGGTGGCCCACGTCCTCGCGGAGCCATCGCTCGACGTCGCTATCAGTCAGCATGGATTTCCTCCACGTGGTGACAGCCGACGGATTCGGCGTCCATCGCGTCCCGGGCGATGAGCAGGGCGACGACGCTCGCGTGTCGGAGTTCGTACAGGTCCCGTGCGGTTCGGGTTCTGGCGTAGGCGTCCACCTCTCCTTTCAACCGCCGAATCGCGGCGGTCGCCCGTCGGAGGTCGTCGGGATTCCGCGAGAGGCCGACGTACTCGTCCATCACCTGTCGGAGGCGGGTGAACTTGTCGCGGGCGAACCCGGCGGGAAGCGCCGGGTCGCTGTTCAGTAATTCCGGGGTTTCGACCGGTTCCGGGCCGGTCGAAACGTCTGCCGCGCGCTCACCCGCGCGGAGACCCCAGACCAACCCTTCGAGAAGGCTGGTCGAGGCGAGGCGGTTCGCGCCGTGAACGCCGGTCCGCGCACACTCGCCGACCGCGAACAAGCGGTCGAGGCTCGTCGTTCCGTGGTCGTCCACCTCGATGCCGCCGCAGAGGAAGTGCTCGCTCGGCGCGACCGGAATCGAGTCGTGGGATACGTCGCGCTCGTCGCATTTCTCGGCGAGGTCGGGGAACGTCCCCGCGAAATCCAGCGGCGTCGTATCGAGGACGACTTCGCCGGTTCGGTCGCGTTCGCGCTGGACCGCGCGGGCGACCACGTCCCGCGGCGCGAGTTCGGCGTCCGGGTGTTCGTCGACCATGAACCGCTCGCCGTCGGCGTTCCGGAGGACTGCGCCCTCGCCGCGAACGGCTTCGCTGACGAGGAAGGGGTCGTCTCCGCTATATGCGGTTGGATGGAACTGCACGTACGCCATGTCCCTCGTCTTCGCCCCCGCCAGCGCGGCCATGGAGATGCCGTCACCCGTCGCCGAATCGGGGTTCGTCGTGTGGTCGTACAGTGCGCCGACCCCGCCGGTGGCGAGTAACGTGGCCCCGGCGAAGACGGGCCAAATTTCGCCGTCCCGTTCGAGCATCGCGCCGTGAACGCGACCCTCGTGGGTCACGAGCGTGAGCGCGGCGGTGTCCTCCGCGACGGTCACGCGCGGATGGGAATCGAGATGGGAGAGGAACGGGCCGAGAACGTGCTGGCCCGTGCTGGCGTCGATGTGGAGGATTCGCTCTTCGGAATGGGCGGCCTCCCGCCCGTAATCGTACCCCTCGCCGTCCGAGTCGAAGGTGATGCCGAGCGTATCGATGAGCACGTCCTCGACGGCGTCGTTCGCGTTCTCGACCAGTACGTCGACCGCTTCGGCGTCGGCCGTGTCCGCGCTCGCCGACAGGACGTCGGCGTGGAACGCCTTCGGATCGTCTCGGGTGACGGCGATACCGCCCTGTGCCCAGTGCGTCGAAGCGTTTTCCGGGCGAGTCGCCTTCGTGGCGACGAGCACGTTCGCACCCGCACGCGCCGCGCCGAGCGCGGCGCTACAGCCCGCAATACCGCTTCCGATAACGAGGATATCGGTTTCTTCCCCGCTCATAGCTCCAGCATCCTCTCCAGCGCCAGCATGGCGAGGTCCTTTTCCTCCGGCGCGACTTCGATGACGTTCCGTTCCCGCCCTTCGACCAGTTCTTCGAGCACCCACGTCAGGTAGTTCGGATCGATCTGGCGCATCGCGTTGCAGTCCATGCAGGCGTCGCCGCAGAGCGGGAGGACGTTCACTTCGGGATGCCAGCGTTCGAGGTGGTTGACGAGGTGGATCTCCGTTCCGATGGCCCACGTCTCGCCGGGGTCGGCCTCGGCGATGGACTCG
Source organism: Haladaptatus sp. AB643 (assembly GCF_024136975.1). Lineage (NCBI taxonomy): Archaea > Methanobacteriati > Methanobacteriota > Halobacteria > Halobacteriales > Haladaptataceae > Haladaptatus > Haladaptatus sp. AB643. The sequence continues at coordinate 607,575 of NZ_JAMYJW010000001.1, read as the reverse complement.
CAGATCGTCGCCGTGCTTCCGACGACGTCCGCCGCCTCCACGACCTCGCGGCGGCATTCGGGGTGGACGACGACCTTCGCATCGGGGTGGTCCGCACGAACTCGGTCGATGTGTTCCACGCCGAAGCGCTCGTGGACCTGGCAGTAGCCGTCCCAGAGGACGATCTTCGAATCCGCGATAGCAGCGGCGTCCTGTTCCTCGGGGTCCCACGGGTTCCACATCGCCGTCTCGTCCTCCAATCCGAGACGATGGGCCGTGTTCTCGCCGAGGTGTTTGTCCGGCAGGAAGAGCACCTTGTCGCCCTGCTCCAGCGCCCACTTGAAGACTCGGTGAGCGTTCGAGGACGTACAGACCGCGCCGCCCTGCTCGGCGCAGAACGCCTTCAAGTCGGCGTAGGAGTTCATGTACGTGATCGGGATGATGTTCGCGTCGGGCGCGGCCGCCTCGATTTTCGCCCACGCGGAATCAACCTGCAACGCCTCGGCCATCCCGGCCATCGGACAGGACGCCTCCATCGACGGTAGGATGACGGTCTGATCGTCGTCCGTGATGATGTCCGCCGACTCGGCCATGAACGTGACGCCGCCGAAGACGACGTACTTCGCGTCGGCCTCGGCCGCCTTCACGCTCAGTTGGTAGGAATCGCCGATGAAATCCGCGTGTTCGACGATTTCCCGCCGCTGGTAGTTGTGTCCGAGGACGACGACGTCGTCGCCCAGCGTATCGAGCGCCCGCTCGATACGCTCCGTTCGCTCTTCTTCACTCAACCCCCGATATTCCGATGGAAGCTGTTCCAGATTATCGTATTTGAACAGACTCAGCTCGGTTTCGAGGTTTGCGGTCTCCATTTTTGGCACGTTGATCCACCTGTGGTTGCACTAGCCAACAACAGCCAGTATTGAAAATATTTTCTCTTCAAAACACGGTTTCCGATTCATTCGGTTATTGATAGCGCGTGCTGTTCGCTATCCACCGCGGAATACGACTCGAAAAACGAGTTCAGTTCCCGGTATCAAATGGGTTCAGTTCCCGTTATCGCCGGTCGTCGCGCGTGTCGCGGCGGGCGGCGCGTTCGGCGCTCGACCAGTCGTGATGCTCGGTCTCCTCGCGGTCCGATTCCGTATCGATGAGCCACCAGAGGACGAGCGGGCCACCGATGGCGAAGAGAAAGAAGAGGACGAAGATGCCGCCGAGTTCGGCGGCGAGGGGAATGGAGATGGGGAAGAGGATGGGGAGGGCGAAGGACATGATCGAGAACTGTCTGGAAACGGCTTAATCGTTCCGTCCGTCGAAAGCGACGACGCCGTCCACGACGGTCATCGCCACGTCGATGTTTTCGATGTCGTCGGCGTGTTTCCACGGCGAGCGGTCGAGGACGGTGAAGTCGGCCCTCTTGCCGACTTCGACGGTGCCGAGGTCGTCCTCGTCGAATCCGGCGTAGGCCGCCCCGAGCGTGTACGCGCGGAGCGCTTCCGTCACGGAAAGCTGCTGTTCCTCGACGGGCGCGTTGACGGTTTGGTGAATCCCGAGCAGTGGGTCGAGGGGCATGCAGTCGCTGCCGAACGCGAGATGTGCACCCGCATCGAGCAGAGTGCGGTAGCGGTTCGTCTGCTTCCGGCGCTCCTCGCCCAGTCGAGCGTCGTACAGGCCGCCCGGTTGCGCCCACTTCAGGAAGTTCGGTTGCACCGAGGCGATTACGCCCGACTCCGCGAACCGCTCGATCTGTTCGTCCGTCACGAGTTCGACGTGCTCGACCCGGTGGCGCTTCTCGCCCGCGTCCCCGGTCTCGTCGAAGGCGTCCAGCACGGCCTCGATCGCCTCGTCGCCGATGGCGTGGGCCGTCACCTGAAATCCGGCACCGTCCGCCCGCGTGACGATGTCGTCCAGTTCCTCGGGGGAGACGACCCACTGGCCGGTCACGTCGTCGGCGTCCGCATCGACGACCTCCTCCGCATCGGCGTACGGTTCCAAGAGCTTCGCCGTCCGACCGCCGAAACTGCCGTCGGTGAACGACTTTATCGCGCCCGTCGTCACCAACGAACTGCCGTGGTTCGTCACGAGACCGACCTCCTCCGCGGCCTCGATGTGGTCGCTCCAGTAGTTGATGCGGACGCGCATGGTCAGGTCACCCTCCAGTTCGAGTCGGCGGTACACCACCGGCGAACGGGATTGCCGACACATGTCGTGGACCCCGGTGACGCCCTTCTCGTGGGCGTCGCGCTGGGCCGCCAGCAGGAGTTCGCGGGTCGTCTCGGCGTCGGGTTCGATGGCCTCGTAGACGGCGTTGACCGCGTCCTCCACGATGACGCCGGTCGGTTCGCCGTCCTCGGTTTCGACGTCCTCCTCGGGCATCTCGTCGCCCAGTCGGTCGAGCACCACGCCGTTGACCGAGGCGACGTGCAGGTCCTCGCGGAACGCGGCGACGGGACGGGTTTCGCTCACCGAATCGAGGTCCTCGCGGGTGAGATAGCGCGACTCGTCCCACATGCTCTCGTCGAAGCCGTAGCCCAGGACCCACTCGTGGTCGTTCGAATCGCGGTCCTCGTCCAACTCGGCCAGCAGGTCGACGCAGTCGGCAGGTGAATCGGCGTCCGAGAGGTCGGCGTTCACCAGATAGCTCCCCACGGTCTGCATGTGGGTGTGCGCGTCGATGAATCCCGGCAGGAGGACGCGTCCGCCGAGGTCGATGACTTCGGTTTGGACTCCGTTCAGGAAGTTCACCTCGTACGCCGAATCGACGCGAACGATTTCCCCGTCCCGGACCGCGACCGCTTCAGGTCGGTCGTCCGCGTCGTCGTTTCCCGCCGAGTCGTCCGCGAGGGTGTGCACCTCCGCGTTCGTGAGGATCAGATCCGCTGGCGCTGTCATGGTTTCGTGGTCTGTTCGAGCGGCGATAACTGTTCGGGGTCCGTGAGGAAAGCATATACCGACGACGCGTGATTACAGCGTCGATGCGCTCGCAATTCCTCGCCGGCCTCGTCGTCGTTTCCGTCCTCCTCGCGGGTTGCAGCGACGCCGGAGTTCTCGACCGAACGACGCAGGTCGACGTCGAGAAGAAACCGGTGGAACCGAAACTCGTCGACGCGGTAAGCACGGGGGGTGGCTGTGTCCCATCACCGGCGAACCGCGTCGAAGTGACCCGGCGCAACGCGAGCGGACGGTCGCTCCTCGTCGTCACCGGAAACGTGAGCGTCCCCGACGCCGCACATTCGCTCGACCAGCCGAAACTGGTGAAAAACGGCTGGCGAGACTACATGCTCCGGGTGAATAGTCGGAAAGAAACGGGAAAAGCCGAGCGAGGGTGCCCCGCGCTGGCGAACTACACCGCAACCGTCGAAATTCCGGACGGCGGTCCGAACCGGAAATTCACGCTGACGGTCGTTCACGACGGCGACGTCGTCCAGAAGACGAACGTTACGTCCGAGTAGCGCACGGCGCACGGCCGTGCGCCGTCGCGCGAGACGACTGAACGTAGTTCTCGTGAGGTTGCAAACGGGAGCACGGAAGCGCTCCTCATCGTCATCGCAGTTGCTACAAACGAACCACAACAAAACCGGTGTCGTCTCGGTTGGAATCGACAAACGAATCCAACAACCCCACGTTCCCGCCGTAACCCGAAATCACAAACGATTCGTTCAGAGTTCCAACGCCGTAAACACGCTCGCCATCGTTCGGACGACGAGGAACGGGAGCAAGACGAGAATTCCGAAGATAGCCGCCCACGCGACGAGCATAGCGGGGAGTGTTGCACCGACCATCGCCGCACCGTAGACGAAGACGAGGCCGATAGCAAGTGCAACAGCGGTTCCGAGCACAAGCGCGAGTAGCGCGGCGAGCGCTCGGCGGACGATGTCGAAGGTGGGGTTCAGTTCAGCAAATCCGACGGTGGTTTCGTACTTCATGGTGGCTCTCCTCGTTTGAACGAAGGGGAGCTACCGACAAATATGTTAGCTGAAGAACACTTCTGTAGGATCCGATACTGAAACGCGTTCCTGTAATTTCGGTGTCAGGCGACGCTCTCGGCGTCGGTTGCCGACGGACAGCTCTGATCGATTTCGACGACGTTCATGTCGGCGTCGAGGGTGACGTCGAGGGTCTCGTCGGAAAGCGTTATCGAGACTCGGATTCGCCACGGGTCGTCCCCGAGAATCGTCGTGGTTTCGTCGCCCACACACCACGAGAGCGACCAGAACGGCTTCGTACAGAGGTCGATGCCGTGGTCGCTGTAGAACGTGACGACCCGCGACTGGTCCAGAAGCGACAGTCCGACCGTGGAATGGAGTTGGTGATGGCACTGCTCGCAGTGGTGGTCCACCCTGACCTTCGTTCCGAGGACGTTCTCCGTATCCTTCTTCACCGTCGTTCCCATCTTCCCGTTGCACTCCGGACACACCCCGTCGGCGGCGAGACAGTGGAGGTGGCGCACGCGCTGATTGAACGCGTCCATGATTTCGTCGCTGGTACGGTCGTTCAGACCGCCCGGTGGGAACGGATAGTTGCCGTGGGCCTTCCCGCAGTCGGGACAGGCCACCGTCAGCGTCTCCTCCTCGTACGTCGCTCGGAGGTGGGAACCACAGGCGGCGCACGTCTCGTCCAGTTCGATGGGGTCGAGATGCGGATGTTCGTTGAACGAACCCGCCAGCACCGCGCTCACGACCTTCTTTCCGGCCTGGCGGAAGTCGTAGCCCTCGTCGGTTCGAACGACGAAGTGGTCGGTCAGCTGTTTCAGATGGTAGTTGAACTGGGCGCTGTCGCGCATCCCGACCTCCTTTCGAAGTTCGGAAAAGCCGACTGGTCGTTCCGGGGCCTGCCAGAGCGCCTCCAGAATCGAGAGGCGCGTCTCGTTGGCGATGACCGAGAACGCTTTCGCCGGAGCAAGACAGTCCTCACACTCCTGTAACTCGGTGTCGCTGCTCATGGGAGTAGTTTCGTCGGGTAGCGGATAAAACGTTATGTGAATTACATTTTTGTAACGTCCTTGTCAGGAACTCGCTCGATGCGAGAACAGTAGGTTTATCAGTCGTTCGGGCCGAATCTACGACAAGATTACTTCAGGAGGTCAACGTTGACAGGAACACACAACCAACCGGAGGTGAATATCGGACTCGTCGGCCACGTAGACCACGGAAAGACAACGCTCGTGCAGGCTCTTTCCGGCGAATGGACCGACCAGCACTCCGAGGAGATGAAGCGGGGGATTTCTATCAGACTCGGATACGCGGACGCGACGTTCAGGCAGTGCCCTGGCGTGGACGCACCGGAGTGCTACACGGTAGACGAGACGTGCGCCGACGGTTCGGAAAGCGAACCGATTCGAACAGTATCGTTCGTGGACGCGCCCGGCCACGAAACGCTCATGGCGACCATGCTCTCGGGAGCGTCGCTGATGGACGGCGCAGTGCTCGTCGTCTCGGCCACGGAGAACGTTCCGCAGGCCCAGACCGAAGAGCACCTGATGGCGCTCGACATCATCGGCATCGAGAACATCGTCATCGCACAGAACAAGATCGACCTCGTCAGTCCCGACCGCGCGCGACGTAACTACGAACAGATTCAGGAGTTCGTGGAAGGGACGGTCGCGGAGGACGCGCCAGTCGTCCCGATCAGCGCCCAACAGGAGGTCAACATCGACCTGCTGATTCAGGCCATCGAGGAGGAGATCCCGACACCGGAACAGGACCCGAACGACGACCCACAGATGTACGTCGCTCGCAGTTTCGACATCAACCGTCCCGGCACGACGTGGGACAGTCTCACAGGCGGCGTGCTCGGCGGCAGTCTCGTTCAAGGAAAGCTCAACGCGGGCGACGAACTCGAACTCCGTCCCGGACGCGAAGTGGAAGAAGGCGGCCAAACGCAGTGGGAACCCATCCAGACCGACGTTCGGTCCCTCCAAGCGGGTGGCGAGATGGTGGACGAAGCCACGCCCGGCGGCCTACTCGGCGTCGGAACGGGTCTCGACCCGAGCCTCACCAAGGGTGACGCGCTGGCCGGACAGGTCGCAGGGACCCCCGGCAGTCTCCCGCCGACGTGGGAGCAGTTCACGATGAAAGTCGATCTGCTCGAACGTCTCGTCGGCATGGACGAGCAGAACGTGGACGAAATCAGCACGGGCGAACCGCTCATGCTGACGGTCGGAACGGCGACGACGGTCGGTGCCGTCACCAGCGCGCGCGACGACGAGTGTGAAGTCTCGCTCAAGCGTCCCGTCTGTGCGGCTGAAGGGGCGAAAATCGCCATCAACCGCCGTATCGGCGCACGCTGGCGGCTCATCGGCATCGGAACCCTCACGACCCAGAACTGATGGTTCACACCGTCGTCATGGATACCAGTGCCCTCATGATGCCCGTCGAATGTGGCGTCAGGGTGTTCGACGAACTCGACCGGCTATTGGGCCAGTTCGAGTGTGTCACCCCTCGCGCCGTCGTCACCGAACTCGACGGACTGTCACAGGGCAACGGCAAGGAGGCGACCGCCGCGAGTGTGGGAGCCGATTTGGCGACGCGATGTCGAACCATCGACCACGAGGAATCGTACGCCGACGACGCATTGGTCGAACTCGGACCCGAGTTCGACTTCGTCGTCACGAACGACGCACCCCTTCGTACACGCCTGCTCGACGCTGGCGTATCGGTAATCCATATAAGGGGGAAGAACAAACTCGCAATCACTCAACCATAGCATGTATAAACGGGCCAGATTGAAGGACACGGTCGAAGTACCTCCCCAGTTCCTCGCAGACGTTACGCCGGACCTGGTGAAACGGTTACTACAGGACAAACTCGAAGGACGGATGGACGAGGACGTCGGAAGCGTCGTCAGCGTCACCGAAGTTCACGACATCGGCGAAGGTGCAGTGCTGCCGAACCGTCCCGGCGTCTACTACGAAGCGGAGTTCGACGCGCTGACGTTCGACCCGCAGATGCAGGAAGTCGTGGACGGCGAAGTCGTCGAAGTCGTCAACTTCGGGGCGTTCGTCGGCATCGGGCCGGTGGACGGCCTGCTCCACGTCTCCCAGATTTCGGACGAATACCTCGCGTTCGACGAGGAGGGCCAAGCGCTCGCCTCCCGCGAGTCCAACCGCACGCTCGGCGTCGGCGACTCCGTTCGCACGCGTATCGTCACCAAGAGCATCGACGAACGCAACCCGCGTGAGAGCAAGATCGGTCTCACGGCGAAGCAGGTCGGCCTCGGTAAACACGGCTGGCTGAAAGAAGACCGTCAGAAGCGCCACGCGACGACGGAGAGCGAATAACGATGGCGAGCAATCGCCTCGCCTGCCGTGACTGCCACGCCGTCGTGGAGCCGGACGAGGAAATCTGTCCCGTCTGTAACTCCACCAGCCTCACCGAGGACTGGAGCGGCTACGTCTCCATCGCCCACCCCGAGGAGAGCGAAATCGGGCGGGAGATGGAAGTAACGGAGCCGGGAAGCTACGCGCTGAAAGTCAGATAGGGACGTGTCAGAAACAGTCGTCTCGCTTCCCCGCGCGTTGCGTGGAGAGCTAAAGGAACCGCTCGGACCGATTTTCACCGACGCGGAGACGCTTCTCGAATCGGCCGAGCGACCGCTAGTCGCCGTCGGCGACGTCGTCACGTATCACCTCGAATCGGCTGGCGTCACGCCGGACGTCGCGCTCGTGGACGGGATCACCAAACGCGACGCCGTCGACCCCGAAATCCGGGACGCCGTCAGCGACGACGCGCGACGCGTTCCGGTGGAGAACCCGGCCGGCGTCCTCACGGACGACCTCCTTATGGCGCTCGCCGACGCGATCGAGGCGGACGCATCGACCGTTCTCGTCGTGGACGGGGAGGAGGACCTCGCCGCGCTTCCGGCGGTGCTCGCCGTGCCGGTCGGTGGAAGCGTCGTCTACGGACAGCCGAACGAAGGGATGGTTCTCACGAGCGTCACGTCCGACCTACAAACCGACGTTGCCGACCTGTTGGCGCGCATGGACGGCGACGTCGAGCGGTTGTTCTCGCTCGTCGGTTACGCTGACCGCCGCTAACAGGAGGTGAAACAGTTTATTAGGCTGGTTTCACAATTGTATCACGATGCGGAAAAGTGGAACCGACGAGACGCGTGCGCTGGAGTTCGAGCGAACGCTCCAGCGGTTGAAACGGGAGGGGTGTAACCTCCTACTCGTCGGTTCCGTTCCGGATTCCGTGCTCTCAGCGGCAAGCCGAAAGCTGTTCGGCGACCCCGAAGAGCGTCGATTTCGCGTTGCCGTTCTCTCGGGAACGCCACGGACAGTGGTGTACGAACGATTGCCGACGACGGCGTTGGACGAGAACGCCACCGTCATCTCACACGAAGGCGTGTCGATACCACCCCACATTTCCGCGCCGGTCGTCGATGTCGATTCGGGGATTCGGGAGCTCACTAGTTCTATTTCGGAGACGATAACGTCGTTCGAGGGGTCGAGGAACTTTCAACCGGGCGAACTCCGACTCGGCCTCGACTCGCTCGGGTCGATGTTGACCCGGTACGATCCGACGCTCGTTCGGCAGTTCCTCGGCATCGTCGGTGGGCAAGTCCGCGGCGCGAACGGGATGGGTCACTACGTCCTGCCGCGACCGTACGACCACGAACTCGTGACGGCCCTCGAACCGCTGTTCGACGGCGTCATCGAATATCGCGTCGAGGCAGGACGGGAGGAGCGGTGGCATTTTCCCCATCACGACCTCCGTTCGCCGTGGCTTCCACTGTAATCGCGTTCCAGTGGAATCGCCCACTTCGAAATCCTTTTACACGCTTCGGGGAGAAGAACACTATAACTGAGTGTTACACATGGAAGTCGAAATCCTCTCACAGGAGCAAAATCCAATGCTCCACCGGACTGAAGTGCGGTTCCAGATCGTTCACGACGAGGCAACGCCCTCGCGCCTCTCGGTGCGCGACAGCCTCGCGGCGAAACTCGACAAGAACGCGGACGAAGTCGTCGTTCACGAGATGAACACGAAGTTCGGGATGCGAAAGACCGTCGGCTACGCGAAGGTCTACGACAGCTCCGAACACGCCCGTGACGTCGAGCAGGAGTACATGCTCGAACGAAACAAGATCACGGCCGACTCCGAGGGCGAGGCGGAACCGGAAGCCGAGGAGGCTGAATAATGGCGCGAAACGAACTCTACAACGACGACGGCACGACCGAGCGCGAGCAGTGCCCGCGCTGTGGCGACACGTTCCTCGCGGACCACGGTGACCGGCTTCACTGTGGCAAGTGCAGCTACACCGAGTGGAAGTAAATGCGAATCCTCGGCGTTGAGGGTACCGCGTGGGCGGCCAGCGCGTCCGTCTACGATTCGAACACCGATTCCGTTTTTATCGAAACCGACGCCTACCAACCGGAGAGCGGCGGCATTCATCCGCGCGAAGCCGCCGAGCACATGAGCGAGGCGATTCCGCGCGTCATCGAAACGGCACTCTCCGAGGCCGACGGTGATATCGACACCGATGAGCTTCGCTCATCGAGCAAACGGGCGTCGCCCGTTGATGCCGTCGCCTTCTCGCGCGGCCCGGGCCTCGGCCCGTGTCTGCGTATCGTCGGGACGGCGGCCCGCGCGCTCTCACAGACGTTGGACGTGCCGCTGGTCGGCGTGAATCACATGGTCGCCCACCTCGAAATCGGGCGGCAACGATCCGGGTTCGACTCGCCCGTCTGTCTGAACGCGAGCGGTGCCAACGCTCACGTGCTGGGCTACCGAAACGGCCGGTACCGCGTCCTCGGGGAAACGATGGACACGGGCGTCGGCAACGCCATCGACAAGTTCACGCGCCACGTCGGGTGGTCACACCCCGGCGGACCGAAAGTCGAGCAGGCCGCCGCGGACGGCGAGTACATCGACATGCCGTACGTCGTGAAGGGGATGGATTTCTCGTTTTCGGGAATCATGAGCGCGGCGAAGCAGGCCGTCGACGACGGTCACGAGATTCCGGACGTGTGCTTTTCCCTGCAGGAGAACATCTTCGCCATGCTGACCGAGGTGGCCGAGCGCGCCCTCTCGCTGACCGGCCGGGACGAACTCGTCCTCGGCGGCGGTGTCGGAAACAACGCTCGACTGCGCGAGATGCTCGCCGAGATGTGCGAGCAGCGCGGGGCGAAGTTCTACGCGCCGGAACCGCGCTTTTTGAGCGACAACGCCGGAATGATCGCGGTGCTCGGCGCGGAGATGGTCGCGGCGGGCGACACGATTCCGGTTGCCGAATCCGCGGTAAACTCGAACTTCCGCCCGGATCAAGTCGCCGTGTCGTGGCGTGGGACGGAAGCCCCCGACGTGCTTCGGCACCCCGACGAGCGCGAGGTTCGCGGCGCGGAAGCGACTGTGGACATCGGTCCCGAGCGCGTCGAAAAGCGCCGGACGCCCAAATCCTACCGCCATCCCGAACTCGACGCGACGCTTCGCAAGGAGCGCACGACGCTCGAAGCGCGCCTGACGAGCGACGCCCGACGCGCTGGCGTCCCGACGCCGGTCGTCTACGACATCGATCTCGCCGAATTTTCCATCGAGTTCGAACGCGTCGGCGAGGCGGATTTGCGCGACGAACTCACCGCCGACCGCGTGCGGGACGTGGGCCGTCACCTCGGCACGCTCCACCGCGAGGGTATCGTTCACGGCGACCCGACGACGCGGAACTTCCGGTGTTCGGCCGACCGAACCTACGCCATCGACTTCGGACTGGGCTACTACTCGGACGACGTGGAGGACTACGCGATGGATCTGCACGTCTTCAGCCAGAGCCTCGCCGGGACCGCCGACGACGCGGAGGACCTCCAGCGCGAGTTCGAATCCGCCTACGAGGAGACCGGCGACGACCTCGTTCTCGACCAACTCCGTGAGATCGAAGGCCGCGGCCGGTATCAGTGAGAACGAACTCGTTTTCGAATCCGCTTCTTCGTCCGTATCGACTCCCGAACGACATCCGAAACGGACCCTCCGTCGCCTTGCAATCCGATGCCCCAAACGCTATAATAGGTGCGGACAATGTCTATCACATGTCCGACAAAGAAACGTCAGGAACGCTCTTCGGTGTCCCGTACAACTTCGAACGCCCCAGCGTCGGGCGAATGCTCTCGGCGTACTGGAAGCCGGGCGAGGGAATGCTCGTCGAGAAACCGTTCGGCGTCGGCTACACGCTCAACCTCGCCAACTGGCGCTCGTGGGTCATCCTCGCCGTCGCCGGCCTGATGTTCTACTTGGAGAGCGAGAAGGAAGGCAAGTCCGAAGCCGAGAACGAACCCGTCGAAGTCATCGTCGACGACGACTGATTCGACGCTTCTTTTTCCCCGCACATCCCTCTCTCGCGTATGATTCGATTCGTCACCGGCAACGAGGGAAAGGTTCGGGAGGCACGCGAGTATCTGGACGACGAGGTTCGCCAGATCGACTACGACTACACGGAAGTCCAGAGCGACGACCTCGCCGAAATCGCGCTCCACGGCGCGCGCGAGGCGTTCGAGGAGACGGGCGACGACGACCCGATAATCGTGGACGACGCGGGACTGTTCATCGATTCCGTCGGCGGGTTTCCGGGACCGTACTCGGCCTACGTCGAGGACACTCTCGGCGTCGAGCGCGTGTGGCAACTCGCGGAGGGGGAGGAGAACCGCCGCGCACACTTCCGCTGTGTCGTCGCGTACTACGACGGCGAGACCGCCGAGACGTTCTCCGGCGCGGTTCCGGGCACGCTCGTCGCGCCCCGCGGCGACGGCGGATTCGGCTACGATCCCATCTTCGAACACGAAGGGAAGACGCTCGCGGAGATGAGCACCGAGGAGAAAAACGCCATCTCACACCGCGGCCGCGCACTGGCGAAGTTCGCGGACTGGTTGGCTGAGAGGTAGCGAGGGTCGTTTTCGACGTTTGCAGTTACTCCCGCGAATCGTGGTCCGGCCCCGGGTACTCCCCGCCGACCACCGCGTCGTACAGGCTCTCGGGGTCGAACAGGGTCACGAACCCGTCGGGGCGCTTCACGCTGACCGGAATCCGGCCCTGAAGCGCACTTGCCGTTTCCGCGCTCCGCAGGGAGTCGTCGTAGGAGAGGATGTGGGCCGCGTTGCCCGCGTGTGCACTGGCGAGGGCGGGATGGTCTCCGGGTGTCTGTTCCACCTCGATTCGCAGATCCTCGACCGTTTCTCGCCAGTCATCGGCCAACTCGTCGTCGGCCAGTTCACGGATGACTTCCTCGGCATCGTCGAGTAGTTCGTTGCTGGCGACGAGTTCGACCCACGAGTGTGCACGGACGATGTCCATCGCCTCGCGGGCACTGCCGCCGACGAGTACGTCCGCCGCCAACACGTCGGCATCGACGGCGAGGCGGGCGGGATTTGGGTCACTCATCGCGTCGCTCCGCGAGCGTCTTCCGAATCGTCTCGATGTCCGTTTCGAACCGCGCTGCTCGGTCGAACAGGTCGCGCCACGTCATGGTTCGACGTGTGTGGCCGAACGGGAAAACTGGTATGGATGAACGGGTGAAGGAATCGAAGAGTGAATCTGGCCAACCCGGTTTCGGCATCGGTGTCGCAGTCGTCGCGCTCGCCGCAGTGGCACTGCTCGCCCGGCGCGACTGAATTCCAAAAACACGCACTTATTTTTCGCTCGCTCGGACGTTACGTCCCTTCGACGCCGTGAATCTCGATGGACGAATCGGAGTAACTGGCTTTCACGTGGTCCCCGACCTGTGCCCGGTTGAAGTCCTCGCGTTTCGTGGAGGCGGTGTAACACCCGATCCGGTCACCACCACCCGACCAATCCTTGCTACAGACGCCGATGACGTAGCCGAACTCCTCGTATTCGTCCCGTAGGAGGTCGTTGAGCGTAGTCGAGACGTGTAACTCCCCCGGGTTGGAAAAGCGGTCAGCCCACTCCTTCGCGACGTCCATTATCGGTTCGTCGCTCGGTTTCGTTAGCCCGACGCTGACGATGGTTTCGTCACGAAGACCGCCGCTGGTTCGACGTTTGCCGGTTATCTCCTTCTTTCGGACGAATCCACCGACGGATGCAAACGCGGAACAGCCAGCGAGACCCCCGCCCACCACGGCGGCCGACAGGGATGCTAGCACGGCACGTCTCGAAGGCATACGCGAGTATTTACCTTCACACACAAATAAATTGCGTCGGGAATTACGAACGTGTGGCTGGAAATCAACACGGAAACAGGACGAACGTGTCTCAGGCCGTCGAGTTTCCGAGGATGTTCGTGGTCACCGTCTTCCGGTAGTTCAGCGAATCGAGATCGATCCGTTCGGTGTAGCCGTGGTATTCGACGACGACGTAATAGCTGACTTCGAGCGTGCTCTTCTCACCATTCTGAAGGTGTGTCTTCCACCACGGGCCGAGTTTCGAGTTGTCGAGGGTCATCGTATCCCGAATCGTCGCCTCGCTGTGCGGGCGGACCTCGACGGATTTCTGCCTCGATTCGTCCGAAAGGACGATGCCGTTCATCGTCACACGTGATCCGACTTCGACGATATGAATCGACTGACTCCGATCGTTTTCGACGGTCGCGGATGCGTCGATGGGTGTCTTCTCCATCGTCGCGTGGCCCCAGTTCGCCTGCACATCGGAGATTCGTCCGATCTCCTGCCCGGCGACCGAGAACGACTGACTCGACGTCGAATCGACGGGGCCGAGCATATCGGTCGTTATCGTTCCCCGGTCGGCTTTGCCACCGACGGGCAGTCGGGCAAACCCGGCATCCACGGTCACGTTACGCTCGATAACGCGGTCGGTCCTCTCGCCGTTGTTGACGTGACTGACCCACCAGCGTTGGATCTTCTCATCAGAGATCCTTTCGGTAAAGTCGAGATGTGTTTTTCCTGACTCGATTTGGCGGGCCGTCTCACCCTCGACCAGCGGGACGTCGTTCATCGACACGCGATACCCCGCATCGACCGAGAGGTGCTTTGCGAACACCGACCCCGGTTCGTTCGGGTTTACGACGGTCGCTCGGGTTCGAACGCCGGTGTCACCCGTCGCAGGAACGATCCAGTTACTCTCGACGGATTCGAGTTCGGGCGGCGCGAACGACGAGTTTCCGTCGCGTGGAACGACCTTCGTCGTCGTCTTCCCGCTACCGAGTACGTCGGTCGTAAAGACGATACGCTTGCTCAGGAATGGGAGGTCGACGTTTTGCGTGGTTCCGTTGTCGTGCATGACCGCGTAAAACTGCACGTCCATCGTCGTCTTCTCGCCGTTCTCCACGTGGTTTTCCCACCACTCCGGCAGTTTGCCGTTGTCGAACGTCGAGTCGATACCGAACGTGGTCGTCTTCCCCGGTTTCATGTGTACCTCGCCGTCGGTCGTTCCGTTGGCGACGGTCACGTTGTTCATCGTGATCGTATATCCCAACTGTGAGAAGACCACCTCGCCGCTGGTCGGGTTCTCGACGGTCGCGTTGACGGACAGCGGCGTCCGCTCCGTCGTGGCGTGTCCCCACGATGCGTTCGTTTTCGTCACCCGCAGGATTTCCCGGTTTCCAGCGGTCATCGTACGCGTCTCGTTGCTGTCGAACGCGCTGAGCAGGTCGGTCCGGAACGTCCGTTTCTGTGCGGGAAGTCGCTTCGAATACAGCGGAACGCTGACCGTCGGCGAGATACTGACCGTCGTCTTCTCGCCGTTGTTGATGTGGCTCGCCCACCACGCCGGTATCTTTCGGTTGTCCATGCGTGTCTTCATCGAAATCGTGGACCGTCCGGACGGTAATCCGATGTTCTCCTTTTTCCCGTTCGCCACGGTCACGTCGTTCATGTCCACCCGATAATCGAGGTCCGCGACACCCGGCATCCCGACCGAACTGGGATTGTTCACGTCGATGTTCGTCCGAATTTCGGTCGTCTTCGCGCTGACGCCGCCCCACGCGGCGTCGACGTTGTCGACGCTCGGTTGCCCGACCGTCACGATTCCGGACGTGAGCGCCACGCCCAGTCCGCCAGCGCTCACGAGGAGGACCGTCATCACTCCCACGAGCAGTTTTCCGAGGAGGCTACGAATCGCCATTGTCTACTCTCCTAACATATATGTCTTTTGTCCCACAGTTCATTATCCGGTCAATTCGCAGCCACCACCAAGTAACTTTACCTGTAATTATCCAGTACAAGAGCGGGTATCACCCGCCATCACGACAACGAAATTGGATATGACATACCCAAGATCAACGAAACGTGTCAAATTGAGAAAGAGGACAGATCAGTGCTCGGCGGCACCGACGAGGTCGATGATTTCCGCTCGAACCTCCTCGGATGCCGGTCGGTGAGGACTGCGGGGTTCCCCGGCCGGTGCGCCGCGTTCCGCCATGGCCGCTTTGGCCCCGGGGACGCCGTATTCGCTCGTGACCGCATGGTTCAGTTCCACGAGGCTGGCGTTCAACTGTCGGGCCTGTTCTCCGTGTCCGCCCCGGTGAAGACGATGGATTTCGCTGGCGCGCTCGGGTACGACGTTCGCCAAGCCGAGGATACCGCCGTCAGCCCCGGCGTCGAGTGCGGGGGCGTAGACCCCCCCCGCTTCCGACGAACAGATCGAAATCGGCGTGCTCGGTTCGGGCACGCTCGCGTTGGAGACGCGTGAGGTTTCCACTCGAATCCTTCATTCCGGCGATGTTCTCGTGGTCGGCGAGTTCATCGACCACTTCGGGCGACAGGACGACATTCGTGTAGGCCGGGACGCTGTAGAGGTACACCGGCAGGGGGCTCTCGTCGGCAACCGAACGGTAGTAGTCGGCCATCGACTCGTCGTCGTGGCCGTAGTAAAACGGCGTCACCACGAGCGCCGCGTCGGCTCCCGCCTCCGCCGCGAGGGACGTTTGACGGAGCGTCTCGTGAAAGCCCGGATGGCCCGTTCCGGCCAGCACTGGAACGTCCGCCTCCTCGACCACGATTTCGACCACGCGGGCACGCTCCTCGACGCTCATCAGTTCCGCTTCGCTGTTCGACCCGCACGGGACGATGAAGTCCACGCCACGCTCTTGGACCCACGCGACGAGTTCACGGAGGTCGTTTTCTTGGAGGATTCCTTCCCGGTCGAACGGCGTCAATAGCGGTACTCCAGTTCCGTGCATGGCAGTCATCTCTCCCGGAGAGCGTATGAAATCGGGGGGAGCGGTAGTGTCTCACGGGTGTCTGACGCGGTTTTAAGTTCTCGCCGTTCCCATCCGAAAATGGGCGCGCACAACACCCTCTCTCCCATCCTCCCACTCTGCGCGCCCGGCACACACCACCCACATCGCCCCTGTACCCCGCTCTCCCATCCCGTTCCGCTCTCCAATCCCGTTCGACACTCCCCCTCTTCCGTTTTAGGAGACGTCCACTCGTCCGTAGACACATCCTGATCGTAACAAAGAGTACCTGTACCGGGTGCAAACGGTTCATAACAAAGTGGTGTCCGCTCATTCGTACAGTTGCGCCCGACGGCTCGGGCGCGAAGCGTGTCGCAGTCTCGCGGTGGGTCTCCGGCGGGGCCGGGGGCTCTGGCGACGGGTTGGCTTCCCGTTACAGTGTCACCAACCCCCCCCACGAAAGTTCTCGTCCCGGACGGCCCTAGAACCCCGCGCTGCCCAATCGTTTTTCGCTTCGATACGACCGACGAGCGATTTCTCCGATTTCGATACTCGAACCCGTTCTCAAGCAGTCGCTTGGAGCCGGTCGCGTACCGCCGGAAGCGCCTCGCGTGAAGCGATGAGCGCGACACGGTCTCCCGCTTCGAGCTTCGTTCCCGGCAGCGGAATGGTCATCCGCTCGCGGTTTCGACCGTGTGCGTAGATCCGTGCGTTCGTGGGGAGTTCGACCGCCTGAACGCGCGTTCCGACCAGCGGCGAGTCGTCCGGAATCGTCATCGTCGTCAACTGGAGGTTTTCGGTCAAGTCGGCGATGACGTCGAAGTCGCCGCCGAGAAGCGCGGTTTTCGCCCCTGCCGCACCGAGGCGCTCGGGGTAGATCACGTCGTCCACGTCGTCCGCGAACTTCTGGTAGATCTCCTCCCGGTAGTCCTCGTCGATGCGCATGACGGTTCGACAACCGTGATGCTTGCCGACCATGCACGCCGCGAAGTTGACGTTCAAGTCACCCGTCAGTCCGCCGATGGCGTCCGCCGACTCGATGCCCGCCTCGGTCAGTACGTCCTCGTCCGACCCGTCCCCTTCGACGACATCGAAGCCGTCCTCTCGCGCACGATCAACTTTGTCGGGGTCGTCATCGATGACGACGACCTCGTGACCCTCCTCCGAGAGTATCTGTGCGGTCCGGATCCCGACACGACCATACCCAACGATAACAAATCGCATACTGTTTCAGAACGCGACCGACGACAAAAACGTCACGGTCGGTGAAGGTGGGTTGACAAAAAGGTCGAAGCGTCGGTACGCTTCACGAAGTTCGTACGGTCCGACTTCGACACGAATTTCGTTTCCGTCGCGGATTCTATTTCCGTTACGGATGCTGCTTCTATCACCGATTCTGCTTCCGTCACCTATTCGCCTTCAGTCATGGATTCCGCTTCCGTTGCTACTGGCGTAGGGCTTTCCACCGACGATGGTGGTTCTCCCCGTTCGATTACGTCCGCGGACGTGGAGTCGACTGACGTCCATCGAATGCGACGATCATCCCGTCGTGACGCTCGTTCGCTGTCGTTGCACTCGTTCGTTCGGGGGAGCGTCAACGATCGTTGACCGTCTGCGATCCGCGACAAAATGGGAATAGATAGAAAAGGAAAGAGACTGGCGAACTCAAATTCTCGTTATTTGTGGCCTTTCACGGCCTCTTCAGCCGACATCGGGACGCCCTTCGGGGGCGTCGTGTCCGCCTGTTTACCGGTCTTGGTGTTCTTCGTTTTGAAGTCTCCGCCGTCCGTGGTGGCAAAGCCACCCTGGATGTCGGAGTTGATGACCTTCGTCGTACCGTACCACGACCAGACACCACGGTTGTTGACCGTACCGGGTGCCGAGCAGTTCTCGCCACAGACGGGCGTCTTATCGTCGACTTTTACGACCGTATTCTTGACGTACGGTGTTCGGTCACCCTTCGCGTTCAGGCGGATGTTGGAGATGTTGTTCGAGTGGAAGTACGAATCCTCGACGTTCGTAATTCCTTTCGCTCCCTGTTTCCCCGGACCCGACGCGTACAGACCGTTGTTGACAGTCTTTGCTACGTGCGTGCGACGAACCGTGATGACGCCCTGGTGCGGGAGGTTGGCGTTGACCCACATGCCGCCTCCGCTTTTTCCGGGCTTCGTACCGTCGCCCATGTAGACGTTTTCGATGAGACCGTGACCGTCCGGCGATTCGACGCCGGGCATCATGATGTAGGACTGGCCGCTGTCCTGTCCCTTGATACCGACGTTGCGAATCGTCCATCCGCTTCCGCTCGTCGTGAACGCGACTCCGGCACCTTCGGCGGTGAGATCGATAAGCGTGTTTTCGAACGTTTCTCCGTCGCCGACTTCGATCGCCTTTTGCTGGCCAGCGGGGACGGTAATCGTATCATACCCTTTCGCACTCGCCACTGAACTGACGCCTACTGCCCCTGTCGCGGCCACTGCGGTACCGGCCGCCTTCAGGAACGAACGTCGTTTCAGAAACGATCCATTGTCGGTTGTGTCGTTTTCGAATTCGCGTGCCATGCAGGTTCAACGTGAGGTTGGTATGGTAAAAGTGTAGCGATTCTCTTTCAATGTAGTACTAACAATTTATAAGGAGACCCATGATACGACGTTGTGACCCATTACCACAGGATCGACGCTGAAATACCGAGATAGTCGAAATCGTACACGAGAGCGGTTCTCTTGTGATACGTGATCGGAGATACCTCTCGTTACCGGAGTACACCCGGAGCGAAATGAGTATCTACAGCTTACTCGTGGCCAGCGTCACCGGCCAGGGGAAAATTCCAGATAGATTCTTGATGATTTATTCAGGCAGGTGCGGTGATACGCATAG
Source organism: Haladaptatus sp. AB643 (assembly GCF_024136975.1). Taxonomy (NCBI): domain Archaea; kingdom Methanobacteriati; phylum Methanobacteriota; class Halobacteria; order Halobacteriales; family Haladaptataceae; genus Haladaptatus; species Haladaptatus sp. AB643. The sequence continues at coordinate 588,645 of NZ_JAMYJW010000001.1, read as the reverse complement.
GCTTCGCTTACAAGCGGGGCTGTAGAGTATAACAAAGTACCACGAAGGGGGTGTACGATGTGAATGAGCGGAGCATCTGAACATCGGCACCTCCATCCTCTCGACAGTATACATCGGCGAGTCGTTGGGCGGATCGGGGTCAGAACGACATCCTCGACGCATCGAATCATCGATACGCGTTCCGTCGTGAGGTGGGAGCGGTGACTTCCGACGGATCACGTACCGTCGTGCTCGGATTCGATGCGCTTTCTTTCGAGTATCTCGACGAATTTGCGGATGAACTGCCGAATTTCGGCCGTCTCCGTTCCACGGGTATCGACGCACCACTTCGTTCGACACATCCACCGTGGACCGGAAGCGCGTGGCCGTCAATGTACACGGGGACCGACCCGAGTCGGCACGACGCGTACGGGTTCTTCGACTACGAGGACACGTATCCGGACGAGGCGAACATCATCACTCGCAACGACGTACAGCAACCGGCGATTTGGAACTACCTCACTTCCATCGACGAGCCATCCATCGTGCTCAACGTCCCGGTCACGCATCCTGCGGAGCCGCTGAACGGAGTCCTCGTTCCGGGATACCTCGCATCGGAGGACGCCGATGGCTATCCGAAGGACATCAGAGGCGAGTTGTCCGACGCGCTCGGCGAGGAGTACACCATCTACTCACAAGCGGAGATGGTGAGCGACAAGGAACGCAAACTCGATGGATATGCTGACCTCGTTGGCATGCGTGCGCGCGCGGCAGAATATTTACTGACGAACTACGAGTGGCGCGTGGCGATTATCCAAGTCCAAAAGACGGATGCAGTTTTTCACAATTTCGACGAACGAAGCGCGTTTCGGCGGGTTTACCGGGCCGCCGATGAACTCGTCGGCACCGTTCAGCAGTGTGCCTCCGATGCCAACATCGTCGTCTGCTCGGACCACGGGATGGGTGTCACGAACGGGTACAAACTGTTCGTGAACGAGATTCTCCGAGAGCACGGCTTCGTCCGGGAGGATTCGACCGGGAACAACTACGGAACCAGTCTCAGTTCGGTTAAACAATCGATCGTTAACCCGGACGAGGAAGTACGCGACGATACTGAAAACAGTCCGATAGAACGCGCAGCCTCAATGGGGATTACCGGGCTCGGTAAGGTCGGCTTAACCCCGGCGAAGGTGCTCACCGTGGCTCAACATATCGGATTGGAGGAAGAACTGAAACGCCTCGTCCCGAGCAACGTTCGCTCGGCGGCCGAACGAACCGTCGATTGGCGTCAGTCGAAGGCGTACTGTCGGGCGCTCGGTGAACTCGGTATCCGTATCAACCTCGAAGGGAGAGACCCCAGCGGTGTCGTTCCGCAATCCGAGTACGAAGCCGTTCGGTCGGAGTTGATCGAACTCCTCTCGTCGGTCAGAACGCCGGACGGACGGTTGGCGTTCGACTTCGTCGACAGGGCAGAAAACGTAAACCACGACCCGGACCCGGGAAGCGGACCGGACGTCGTCTTCATGCCGAAGGACATGAACCACCTCGTCCTTCCGGGACTCGTCGGCGAGCGGTTCCTCCCTGTAGACGAATACAACCACAAACCCGACGGCGTCTTCATCGGCACCGGACCGTCGTTCGATCCCTCCGTCAACCCCGAACGACTCTCGCTGACGGACGTCGCTCCGATCGTCATGGCTTCCGCCGGGTTGGACGTTCCCGACCGGATGACCGGACACGTTCCACAGGGGATGGTAACGTTGCCAGTGGAGCGGTCTTCGTACCGCGATATCGAGTACGGATCGACGGAAACGGTCGAGACGGAAGGCGACGTGACCTCGCGACTGGAGGACCTCGGCTACCTGTAATCCATGGGATCGGAACGTGAACTCAAAAAGCTCCTTTCGAGTGCGAGCCTCGTCTTCGTTGGCGCAGGTGTGGCGGCAGTAGCGAAACTGGCCGAGCGAATCGTTTTGGGGCGGAGTTTCTCGCCGGATATCTACGGCGAGATCAACATCGCGATCACGACGATGGCGCTGGGAACGACGTTCGCGCTCATCGGCCTCGGACAGGGCATCCCGCGCTACGTCTCACGGTTCGAGACGGAGCGCGATATGAGGGGCGCATGGTTGACTGGATTTCTCCTCGCCGGTATCGTGAGCGTCCTGTTCGCCGGAATCCTCTATTTCAACGCGGATTTCGTGGCGTCGAAACTGTTCGACCACGGAGGGGCGAGCAACCTGATACCGGTGTTCGCGTTCGCCATCCCTCCCGTCGTCGGCTATCTCGTCGGTATCGGCGGAATTCGCGGCTTCCAGAACACCATCTACAAGACGTACGTCGGTGACCTCCTCTATCCGTTCGGGAGATTACTACTTCTGGGCACGCTGTTGGCGTTGGGGTTCGGAGCGAAAGCGGCCGGCTACGCATACCTGGTTAGCGCCGTCATCGCCTTTCTGGTCGCTCACTACCTTCTCAATAAACTCATCCCTCTCTTCGGTGAATTCACCCTGCACGTGAAGGAGATTACGACGTTTTCCGCACCCCTCGTCGTTTCATCGGTCCTCGGTGACCTCCTCACCCGAACTGATACCGTCATGCTCGGCTACTTTTCCACCTCCCATCAGGTGGGACTCTATTCGGCGGCCTATCCGCTCGCCAACAGCCTACTGATCGCACTCTCGTCGTTCGGATTTCTCTATCTTCCCCTCGCATCGAAGCTCGATGCGGACGGGGAGCGGGACGAGATAACGAAGATATATCAGCTCACTACGAAATGGGTGTTTCTCGTCACGTTTCCCGCGTTTCTCCTCTTCGTTACGTTTCCCAGTGACGTCATCTCGATCTTTTTCGGTACCGACTACGCGAGTGGTGGACTCGCCCTCGCGATTCTGTCCGTTGGTTTCTTTACCAACGCGGCGGGCGGCCGAAACCGTGAGACACTCTCCGCGCTCGGTCATACTCGGTTGATACTCGCGGGCAACGCCATCGCGTTCGCTCTCAACTTCGTTATGAACTTGATCCTGATACCCATCTACGGGTTCGTCGGTGCCGCGGTCGCATCCTCGACTTCGAACATCATCCTCAATCTCTTCATGTTCTCGGTGCTCTGGTGGAAATTCGGGATAACGCCGTTTTCCCGATGGACCGTCAGAACGATGACTCGTGTGCCACTGGCTCTCATCCCGGTGACCGTGATAGCGTCTCGATTCGTCTCCCTGTCCATCGTGCTGCTACCGGTCGCACTCGTATTGGCCGCCGTCGGAACCCTCGTCGTGTTCTCATCGACGAACTGTGTACAACCGGAGGACGGCGTCATAATCGATTTCATCGAGGGAATAACGAACACGAAGATGTCGTTCCTGCACGGCTACATCCCGGAAGGAACCGAGTGACCGCCCTCACGAATTTCAGATGATGAAGGCGATTCCAAAAACCTCGCTCGGTTCCCCGAAACCGACGGAACTCGGACTCACGATCTGAAAATCGGCAACTCGTGTGGTGTTAGTTCGCCGAGATGGTGACGCTCGCTTTGTCGGCGTTGTATCCATCGCTCACTTCGAGCGTGACTTTCACCGAACCACAGCGCGGCACGGTCACCGTCACGGTTTCTCCGGTCGCATCGAACGTCCCGTCGCCGTCCGTGTCCCACTTGTAGCTGACGACACCGTCATCATCGGTGGAGTTGGAACCGTCGAGTGTGACTTCGTCGCCCGCTTCGAGCGTACGCGAGTCCAAATCCGGTGACGACTCGATGTGCGCCGTCGGTTGTTCGTTCGGATCGACGACCTTGTCGTTAGCGATACGATGGTCGGCATCCGGTGCTTCGTCGGTGGATTCGAGGACGAACAGCTGAGACGAGACGTACTTAGCGTACTCTCCATCGAGTTCGTAGGTCGAGACGTACAGTTTGCCATCCCGAACGACAGGAGTGCTGGAAGTCCTGATCCTGTCGCCGTCCATCATGTAGGTCCACTTCCGTTCGCCCGACGCCGCGTCGACGGCGTAGACGACCGTCTTGTAGTGAGCCGGTGGGCCGGGGTCGGGTTCGGAAGCGGGAGTAAATTTCCCGCCGAAGTAGACGGTCCCGTCGGCGAGCGTGGGATCACCATAGGTGAACGCGAGGGTGCGGTACGTCCAGTCGATATCGCCGGTCTTCGCGTCGATGGCGTGAAGTTTCTGATGGTCGTTCGCGCCATCCGGATACCCCGCGTAGGTGAGAACGTACACTCCTCCTTCCCCGACGACCACGTTGCTGATCTGATCGTCCGACTCGATGTCGAACGACGTGTTCCACTTTTCCTCACCGTCGGCCGCCGCGTACGCGAGGATGTCGAAGCCCGGTTCGCCGTCACGCTCACGGCTGCCGTACACGATACCGTCGGAGACCGCTTCCAACGAGGAGAGTTCCCGATTCCACAGCACTGTCCCATCGTCAGCGTTCAGAGCAGTTCCGGTCCGGGCGTACAGTATTCCATCGGCGTAGGATACTTCGTCGGTGTAAACGTCGGTGTTCTCCCAGGCGGTCTCTCCTGATTTTGGGTCGAGCGCGACTGTTCCGGAATCGTTCGAGAAGTGACCGTATGCGGTGTAGACACGACCGTTCGCGACGAGCGGGTTCGCCCATTGGAAATGGTCATCCCGTTTCCACAGTATCGAACCGTCACTCGCATCGAGCGCGTAGAGGGCACCTCTTTCCTTGTAGTTGTTTCCGGGTGTCTCCGTGGCGAAGTAGAGGGTTCCGTCGCTTACCGTTGGTGTATCAGGTGCGCCCATATCGGTCTGCTTCCACAGTTCGTCGCCGGTGTCGGGGTCGTACGCGACGACGTATCCATCGCTCGCGTAGGTTCCAGTATCGGTCTTCACGCCGAGGTACATCGTCCCGTCAGCGAACACCGGTTCTATCTGGCTCCGATCCACGTCGTTTGTCGATCTACCACCCAGCCGTGTCGTCCCGTCGATGTCCATCGACCAATCGGTCGTCGCGTACGGACTCGGACCGCTGGCGTCCGTCGCTCCCGTGCGAGCCGAGTCGCCGCGGAAGGTCGTCCAACCGCCACCGTGTCCTGTGGCGTCGTCGCCTCCGCTCTCGTCGCTGCTTTCGCTGCTATCGTCGTTCTGCTGTGCGAGGACCATTCCCGTTCCGGAGACCGTCGCGGCTCCGGTGGCGAGGCCGACCGTCTTCAGGAACGTCCGCCTGCTGTCTTCTGGCATGTTCGATTACCATTCTCGGCGACACGACCTTCCCTATAATTCATATAATACCTACAAGAACGCATTTATGTATCCGATAACTGGAAATGAATTCTATATTTTCGGAGAGACACGTGTGTTTCTAAAAACACGTATTGTTATCACAGACTGCCCTGAGCATCGTTCCGTAGTCAACCACGAAGCCAAAGGAAACATACCACGAATGATGTAACTCGTAGTTCAAAAATCGGAGAAGCCTAGGCCGGGATTCTAGCCACATGGTTAAATCCTGCTCGTCCGTGGTACTTAATACCGTATGCCCAAGCGCGAACGAATCCGGGTACTGAAAGAACGCATCCGGGATGGGGGCGCCGCCACCTACTACGACGACCCCAAATACGAGGATGACACCATCAGCGACGACGACGCCGCCACGCTGCTCACAGTCTCCGACCAATTCGACCTTCACGACTACAGCGACAACCGCCACGAAAAGCTCCTGCGCCACCTCGTCCGCGTTGCTGAGAAGGTCGGCGGGTTGACCGACGCACTCGATGACCGTGAGGCTGCCGAGGCCCTTGTCCGTTGGATCAATCTGAAATACGATAATCCACGCACGAAGTGTGACTACCGACTCGCCATCCGCGCCATGGGTAAGCACGCCCTTCGACGCGGTACGCACGGCGAACCACCGGAGTCCATCGCCTGGATGTCTTCGAACACGCCCCGGAACTACGACCCGCAACCGTCGCGCGCCGATATGCTCGACTGGCAGGATGACGTCCTCCCGCTCATCAACGAAGGAACCGACCCTGCCCGAAACAAGGCACTGTTCGCCGTCCAGTTCGAGGGTGGGTTTCGACCGCACTGCGAACTCTACGAGATGCGGGTCGGCGATGTCAAAGATACCGACTATGGCGTCGAAATCGAAGTAGACGGCAAGACCGGCGAGCGCTCCGTGACGATGATTCTTGCCCTGCCATATCTGAACCGCTGGCTGGGTGACCACCATCCCTGTCCTGGCGACAAAGACGCCTACCTCTGGGTGAAATCCAACGGTGAGCGGATGAGCTACGTCACTTTCCAGCGGTACTTCAAGCGCGCTGCCAAGCGTATCGGTCTCGACAAACCCGTCACGCCCAAGAACTTCCGTAAATCGAATGCGACGTGGCTCGCCAAACTCGGCAAGAACGAATCGTTCATCGAGGATCGCCAGGGCCGCAAACGCGGCAGTGACGCCATATCGCATTACGTCGCGATGTACGGCGACGACCGCGCCCGCGAATACGCCGCGATGCACGGACAGGACGTCGAAACTGAGAACCCGCAGGACTACACACCTATCACGTGCCCGCGCTGTCGGCAGCAGACTCCTCGGGACAAGGACATCTGCATGTGGTGTAATCAAGCGCTCGACCACGACACCTACGAAGATCTCGCCGAGACCGAATCGACAGTCACGGACATGGCCCTTCATCTCTTCCAACAGGACGAGGAGTTTCTGGAAGACGTCCTCACGCGGAAGGCGGTCACCCAGATGCTGCTCGACGATGACGACTTCTTCGAGCAGGCAGTCGATATTGCGGGCGATCTTGATGTCGAAGTCCCGTCTGCTGTCGAGTAGCATTAGGGATCAGCCCTCCGTTTGGCCACCAATTCGAGTTCTTCGGAGAGCGTTTCAAAGTCGTTGTCTGGCGTGTAGCGGTCGAGCAACGCCCACGCGCATGCTCGGGCGAACGGGTCGTCGCTGCCACGGATGACAGCGAGGATTTTCGTACGGTTCTCTTTGATGTATTCGGTGGGGTCAGTGTCGTACGTCATGGCCGGGACACCTCCGGCGGCGCTCGGCGGGTAGCGAGCGGGTGGTGAGTGATCCATTGGTTGCTGCCGGATCGGGGGGACATCGTGGTCTGCCCCTGGTTTGGTATATGAAAATACGCCTGGGTCTCGGGGAATCGTCGGCGACCGATGCCTCTAATAGAGAATTTAACCCGCCGATGGGTCTGGGTTGCGCGTTTCTCCGGTGTCGGGATAGCTTTACAAAACGTGGTCGCCAAGATGTGCTTGCTCTGGGACATGGTCATGGGCGTGTGATTTGGTCATGATGCAGGTGCCAGAGATGCTCGGTGCGCCCGCGAACGTGTGATTAGAGCCCACTAGGGTTCGCGTGATTCGCGCACCGGCGACTTCTCGTCCGCGAGCCGTACGCTTTCGATTCTCGAAGTCGTCAAACCGACGGTCCAATCGCTTGATAGCCGTCGAGACGCGATCTCTGACGGCTATCGTTTCCCACTACAGTATATTATCTGCACCGGCGTTTACACTGTAAAAGCGTATGGAACACTGGAAATTCTGTATACATGTCTCAAACATGCCCTCGAAATCGGAATAATCAGTCTTGTTGATTCTCCTGTGTCTGCTGAGATAATCCGTGAACTCGTTAGCAGGTATTTTGTTTACAACTTCGAGAGAATCCCTACTGTTTCACTATAAGCTGAGGGTGTCCATATTCTGTGGGAGGTAAGATGCTGAATACAGAGGCTCTATTCAACACTACATTTATGCCAACTATATAATCAGGTTGAAACGGTTCGAATTAACTAAGACAGTATCAGAAAGAATTGCGAGCACTATTTGATATGGTCTAATGCATCATTCATCTCTGATGAAAGTTGCTCTGCTGATTCTTTTGTGGGCCAATTGAAATGATTTGGTAGACTGTTGAAATATTCTACCTGGCCGTCTTTAGTTCTAACAGTGGATAACCAATAGGACTTTACTATACTATCAAACACTTTCCCAACAATTGGTGAAACAGTAATTGAAACACCTGCGTTCGCGGAAGAAAACAGCATATTACCAGACCATTTTTCAGCACTAATTTTACTAATTTGGTCAAGTTTCACCTCCCAGATTGATGTGCCCATACCTTCTATCCAATTTGAACTTGGACAAAAGACTAATCGATTGGTCGTGATAATTAGAACACCAGTTGGACCCTTCCAGTCAAGTCTTTTAACTCGGCGTCCCCAAGCTACTTTTTCACCGTCTTCAAGTTCGAATTTTTTAATATTCACACCATCAATATTGTCGATGTGGGTTGATGTTGTCATAGTCTGTTTTATATGCCATCGATCAGCATAAACAACACGTCATTTCCCTATATACACGGTGACATAATCATAATCAATATTCATTTCTGGTCACCAATCATAGACGGAGATGGGAATTATTGACTCTACAATCCATATGCATCCTAAAATCGCTCATCATTTTACTCATCCACAACTTTGTATCGTCCAATTGCCTGCTTCGATCGAAGCAAGACACGCGTTCTGTATTCAGCACGGCCATTGAATCCTGTCGACTGACAAAGGAGTCCTAACAAGACCAAAATCGAGATATGAGCGTGTTAGAATACCTACTTACTATTTAGATCAACTTCGGTAGCGGGACGCGCGTCTGCACGATAGGAGTCATACAAATCGATCCCCCAGTTGACCAGCTTCTCGTTCGAACCCACAATCATCGCAATATGCTTTCCACTGCCAGCCTCGTTGTACGCTGCAACAGCGACTTTCCGCTCGTCATAGATTCCGATTCCGAGTGTCTGAGACTCCTCCAGCACGAGGGGGTGATAATGACTGTATCGTCCACTCTGGACAGAGTATCGGGTGCCTGCGTTGCTGGCTGCTTTCAGGGCTGTCGGCCGATCAAGGATTGCCTCTGACTCGATACCGAGTTCGAGCAAGCCACGATATGCGTGGAAGAGAACGGGATTGAATACGGAACAGAGGCATCGGAACTGACTGATGTTTCGGTCATACAGCTTCAGACAAGTCGAAAGGACCGATGCAGGATTTCGAGGGTTTGAGACGACGAATTCAGCGTCGACGAGCGCGTCGATAGGGATCGGAACGACTTCCGGTGGAAGACGTTGAAACCACGGGGCTTTCTCCACGAGTTGCTCGACGATGGCGGCCAATTCAGTATACGCAGATAGTGCGTCGCTTCCTACAGATGTAATCCGGTGCGTACCACCATCATCACTCAGCCACTGATACTCTGTAAGGCCAATGAGGGTGCGGCGGATCGTGGATTGTGAGGGTAAATCGCTCGCTGTGGTCGGTAGGTCGCTCAACCGATAGGGTTGCTTTGCAAGCAACTGTAAGAGGGTGAGTGGGTGGGCAGTTCTAGTCAAATACGAAAGCGCTTCAACCGGGACGGTTTGCAGGCAGTCTTCGATTGCATCGAGAAACAAGAGGCCACCAGTAGTGAGTTCGATTCCGCCATCGTAGCGATTGACCAATCCTCGCTCGTGAAGAACACCGAGGTGTAGAGAAACTGCTTGTCGAGAGACGTTGGCGTGGGTAGCGAGGTTCCTGCTTGTTGTTGGGTTTGAAAGCTCCCTGAACGCGCGAAGGACAGCGAGGCGTACTGAGTCCACCGTCTCACTAATGACGGTTCGAACATCGAGCACCTCATCTGTGAGTGGGTTCCGTGCGGTGGCAGTCACGATTTGAAATCGGTGATGCCTTCTCGGTTCCTGGCTCTAATATATGATTTGTGTCTTTACAAGATAATTGCAACATCCCCGAACTAACTCTCAAAATATGGGATTTCACATTGAATATCGCAGAGATACGTCTTTCTTCAGCCATAATAATCCACTATCGTTGAAAATGATGGCTCGGGGTGCAATGGCTTTATCTAACTGCTGCATTGCTATTGGAGTATGAGTCCCGAACCGCAGCCTCCACCTACTCCATCAGGTTTGCCGGTGCTCGGCCATACACTCGATTTCGCTCGGGATCCATTCGAATTCACGTATCGTGCAATCGATGAGTGTGGAGACATCTATCGGTTAGTCCTGCCGACCACCGAGGTCTGTGTCATGGCCCATCCCGACTATTTTAGACAAGTGCTGGTAACCGACGTCGACGCGTTCGGAAAAACGGACGACTATCGGAAGGCGTTCGGAAGTGGAGTACTCGCAACAGACGGTGCCCAGTGGCGTCGCCAACGGAAAATCCTCCAACCACTCTTTCACCAAGATCGCATTACGGGCTACGGAGACTACATGGTCGCCGCGACACAGCGCCGCCTCGATACGTGGACGCCAGGCGAGGTTCAGGATGTCGAATCAGAGATGCAGGACCTCACATTAGAAATTCTCTTCGCGACACTCTTCGGCCGGGAATTGACACCAGGAGAGGGGGCCGATCTGCGCACTGCATCGGAGGGACTCAATAAGTGGTTCGCACCGACCTCGTGGCTTCTCCCCAATTGGGTATCAACCCCGTCTCGACGGGCGTTTTTCGACTCGAAGGAACGCCTCCGAACAGAGATTCGACGATTGCTTACAGAGCACGATCCAGACAAAAGAGCAGACGAGAATTCACAACCAGATGGTCTCCAACGGGAAACATTACTGTCGAAACTTGATGAGGCGCGGCATTCGAGCGGGCAAAACCATCTCAGTACCGAAGAAGTAGAGGGACAACTGCTCACGATGCTATTTGCGGGATACGAGACGACTGCTGCTGCCCTCGGGTTCGCCTGGTACTCGCTGGCGATGAATCCCGACATTCAACAGGCGTTCCACGAGGAACTCGACACGGTACTCGGCGGTGACCCGCCCACGCACGAGGATATCGATGACTTGGAACTCACATGTCGAATCGTCACCGAGACGCTTCGCATGTATCCGCCTGTGCATACGATTCCTCGACAAACCACACGTGCCGTCGAGGTCGACGGATACCAGATTCCAGCGGATAGGGAAATCCACCTTGCTGTACTCTCGGTTCACCGTGACGAGCGCTTCTACGAAAACCCCGATTCGTTCCGCCCCAACCGCTGGATATCGGAGTTCGAGAACGAACTTCCCGACTACACTTTCATGCCGTTTGGTGGTGGTCGGCGGACGTGTATTGGTCGAGACTTCGCTCGGCTAGAAGCGACACTTGTACTGGCGACAATCGGACAACACTGGTCGTTCGAATGGGCCGGTGAAGAGACGACAGTCTCGATTGAACCAGAGATAACTACGAAGACGAAGAACGGTCTGCCGATGCGGCTCAAGGCGCGATAGACATGTGTCGTCTCCCCAGATTTATTGCGACTTCATCGGTGAGATGGTCGGTCAGGACGATGGCTGATGCCGACTAGATTAATACTGTGGCTCGAATGCCATTGCGTCGGCTTCGAAGGTGTACTGCTTGATACCGGCATCGTCACAGACTGTCGTAAGGTTTTCAGGTGAAACATAGGAATCGGTTAGTTCGTTGTCGAGGTGATGCTGGAAGACAACGCTCACGTCGCCATCGACCACCTCTGCGACGACAGCGAGGTCGGGATCATCGTAGTCGGGTTTAATGACGTAATCGCCCGGTGTGAACGGGCGGTCGGTATACTCTAGATTCGTGTGTTTGTACGTGTAGAGTTTGATGTCCTGATCGCTACAGTACGAGGAAAGCTTCGCGGGATGAATCTCTCGCCAGTTACCAGGTCCAGCGTCGAGCATGTTCGGGAACGCCACACTCACTGCTTCGCCTTCCATCTCTTGCCCGTAGAGTGTCGCGTTCTCTTCAGGTGGCAACACTTCGACGACGACAGCCGTTGAGGCATCGTTGTCGCCAGCTTTGACCACGCGGTCACCAGGCCGGAATGGGTTCTCTGGTTTCTGGTTCAGGTGCGCCGTATTGGGCCCGAGGTCGTGCAACTCGTTCATCGGACGCGCAGCCAGATGTGCAAGTTTCTCCGGCTCGTCGCCAGAGTACTGCTCTTGGGTGCGAACTTTCGATTTGAGAGTCTCAGTGCGCTCCCAGCCGAGAAGAATGAGGGCGTCCTCGTTGTCACGGTGCCAGACCATCACCAAGATATCGTCGTCGGGATCGTTGTCGAGCAGTTTGGCGGGACGGAATGCGGAGACGTCCCGGGAGGTTTTCACGTCGATCTTGTAACCGAAGGCCTTGAAGTCGTGGCCGGAGAAGCTCTCGGGATTACAGCGCCGGATTGCTTCCTCATTTTCCCACTCCCACATCTCGACGGGAAGGTATTCACGGCAGAACTGCTCAAAGGCGAGTTCGCCGAGGTTCCCGATACGTTTGACATCGATGTTGTCAGCCCCCTGAATGACCGCTTGGTGATGGGCGCGTTCCCGGTCGATCTCGTCCGGCGTATAGAGGTACACGATTCAACACTTTCCCAAAAGATGTAATATTTCTTTCGTAGCGCGAAGACTGATTCTTCTAATAGCGATGTATCCCACGAGGATCATCCTCACCAACCGTTTCTTAAAGACAGAACCGTTTACAGTACAATCCTCGGTACCCCGGTCAGGGTTCTGCATGCAGAACGAGTCGTCCATATTAAGTGCGGTGTCATGGGTTTTCTCACCGATCTGGCAGGAAGCCGGGTGGATTGCGTCTCTTCCCCGTTTCGAGCGTGAAAACATATGACAAGGGAGTGGTTGTATGCGTGCTGTAGTAATTGTGGGGAATACTCACACCCTTAGACAGTCAGGTAGATAATGAGGAGTCGCCCGGTGCCTTGACGGCCGATTGTTCGCGAACATTGGTGATTATCTCATTGGCTGTGTGGCGAATCCGACCAAGTCGATTCGTAACTGTCTCCGGTTGTTCACCCTGCCACGCGGCGAGATAAAATGCCGATCCATTCGTATCCAGCTCGAAGTACCGGCCAACGACGTACGCCACTGCCTCTGCCTCTACCTCGCGTTTCGACCGCTCATCTACGTCCTTGACATCGAAGTGGAGCAGCGCATGAGCGTACTCGTGAACCAGCGTGACCGCGAGATCGGCTTGGTTCGTTCTGGCTTTCACTTCAATGACTGGGTTGAGATCGTGGAAACTACGTTGCTTACAGACACCTTTCGCGTCGCCATGCTCCCAGTCTTCACTGTCGACGATGTTAACCGTCACGTTGAGGTCATCCGCTACATCGAGGAGTGCAGGCACCAGACTATCAGCATTCCCAATTGCCTCGGTCTCTAATTCGGGAAGTGGCTTACCCTCAGTCTGTGAGATGTCGAAGATGGCGGCCGGTTTGAACCCAACAAGTCCTTTTGACCACTCATCGGGTGGCGTCCCGTCGTACACACACTCACTCGACTCATGATAAGAGGGAGAATTCTCACACTCGGGACACTGCTTGGTGATAACGGGTGCCCAGATCCAGATGGCCTGTTCGCCTTCTTGGACGTGCCGGCCGAACTCGGACTGCCAGGTGTTGTACCCTGCGACCTTCGTCGCTTCGGGACACTGTAGGTTGATGAGGAGCGTGTTTCGATGTGAGTAGTTGTGGAACTGAGACTGGACGTCGAGCCACGCTTGGAATTGCTGGCTCGCTCGTGCTTCGTCAGTCAACGTAACGAGGTCGTCAATCCAGGTTTCGATCGTACTATGCATCTGGTCGCGTCGGGTGTCGGAGTCATCGAACGACACCGCTGAGGAGTCACTTGTCGCCATAAGTTCGTACTGGGACAACCCGATTCGGACTGCCCCGCACCCCTTCAAGGGGCTAAAAACTGCTCTGCGCGGACAGGATTTGTAGGTCTTCAATTGTTCTGCTGCAAGAACGGATATCGGCGCCCCCGAGAAGTTGCTCGTTGACTCAGCACCGCGATTCGTCGTGGTCGTTACTCGGTGATGCGCAACCTGTCGTCAACTTCATAGAGATAGCCCCGGAGCAACAGTGTTTCGAGCAAATCGTCGGCAAGGAGATGTTCTATATCATTCGTCTGCAGCACCTGCGTCGCTTGTCCATAGGTGAAGGACTCATCTGGCCCAAAGTGGGCATGGAGATATGCGAAGGCTTCCTCCGCCATCGGTGATAACGGTGTGGAGTTAGAATCCCGAGGAGATATCATTGATAGCAGCAAGTTCGTTATTCTGTAAGTTAAAAACTCGGCCCATCAAGGGGTGTATCACAAGTTTCGCACACCCTTGTCTGACTTCCCTTTCATGGGGAAATCGGTATCTGACAGGCTGCGAATCCCGCCTTCATCAATTCAGAAGAATCGTGATTCTGAGTTCAAGGCTAGCGTCTATTTGGTTGCGGTAAGCTATTGTACGCTTGTTCATCGAATAGGGCTCGATAGGCATTGTCGATATCCCGCCCGGAAAGATGAACGTATCTTGCTGGGATTTTCGACCCCTGTACCCACCCAAACCATTCACACAGCTGGGCTTCCGTGAGCCAGTTTGCGAGATGGGTTGCACGACTATGTCTGAAGTGGTGCGGATTCACCGGTTTCTCGATGTCAGCACGCTTCTGAGCGCGCATGAGAAGCCGAAGTCGGATGTAGTTATAGCCGATCTGGTCGTCTGATGTGCCTTGCTCGATTTTACACCAGAGCGGAGCCTCCGTCCCGGGAGCCGGATGTGTCATCAGCCACTGCACTATATACGGACTGGATTCGATGAGGGGAAGTCGTCGAGAGCCAGTTTTCCCCATTACGACGACACGCTTTCCGATGGAGTCATCTTCAATGTCTCCATATCGAAGGTCGATTACCTCGCCAATGCGGGCGCCTGTTTCCCAGAGGAGCGCGATGAACGCTCGATCGCGGTCGTTGACACATGCATCGATGAGTCGGGAGATATCTTGCGGAGTAAGGAGATGACGCGGAAGGATGTGGTGATATGATGCCGCGTCGCGACGGATCCAGGCGGTCTGTTCTGGTTCCTCACCGTTGTTTTGCCACTTGTAAAACTGCTTGATGATCTGCTTGTAGTCTGAGACCGTCGATGACATAATATCTCGATTGTGGATCCATTCGATGAGATCGGTAATGTCACGTCGCTCTAATCGATCGAAGCGATTCTGCCCGATATGTTCAGCGACAATATTGAGATGCGCCGTAACTTTCTGCCGACGTGCTGCACTGATTCCATCGAGGAGTAGATCACGGTGAAATTCCCGAATGAGCCGTTTGTTCGTCGGATGGATGGTCGGTGATGTATCGATGGTTTCCAATGTGCGAGTTGCGGCAGCGTCGTAGTCCTTCGTTGGCATTGCAACTGCTAGCCTACGCATGGAGAGACAATCTACTCGACTTCTGGCTCACAGACAACTTACGAAAAAGAGGATTCGTCCTCATTCCCGTTGCCCTTCTACAGTCATCAAAAATCGAAATGGCTGCCGAGAACGCTATTCAGGCTCGTCGCTTGGCTGAATCTGCCGCACATCCGCGGCGAGGTTGTGGACGTACGTTCGAAGCGTCTCCATGTCTTCCCGTGCCTCCTCTAACGTTGCCGCCTTCACTTTGGTCGTGAGCTTGTCTTGATCGCGGGTGCCGGTGCCACGCGTGAGCTGTACTGTGAGTGAGACACCGACGTCAGTTCGTTCGACGTATTCTGTCTCTGGTGATGGCTTGCGATTCGGATTCGACTCGGCTTTCGTACTCGGTAGTTTACTGGACTCAGTCATATATTCTCCACGAGGGTCTCTGTTTGCCCCCGCACCCCTGTCAGGGGGTGAAAAACCGTTCTTGTCGTTTGACTCGTGAAGGAGGGCAGTTGCTCAACTTAACCAACGTCGCTCCCAGTAGAGTCGTACTGTTGGTTAATCCCTGAACGAGGATTTTGACTGCTGGTTGTTCAATAATGGACATCTGCTGGGATAATCCACATCTGCTCGTCTGCATCAAGGACGCGATCGAGTTGCT
Source organism: Haladaptatus sp. AB643 (assembly GCF_024136975.1). Lineage (NCBI taxonomy): Archaea > Methanobacteriati > Methanobacteriota > Halobacteria > Halobacteriales > Haladaptataceae > Haladaptatus > Haladaptatus sp. AB643. The sequence goes on along the minus strand of NZ_JAMYJW010000001.1, from coordinate 572,780 downwards.
CTCTATGACGAATCGCACCTCCAAATTCGTCGTACAGGAAGAGTGACGGCCCACGGTAGGCGCCGAGATTGTAGCAGGCATGCCGGGCAAGCTCTTTGTCGTGCATGAACTCGTCAGTACTGAACTCGTTGACCGCCGTTCTCACCTGGTCAAGATTCCGTTCGAACTCCTGTTTGGTTGCCGTCCAGCCACGCGCTACAAGCTCTTCGCCGTCGGTTGAATCGACTGGTGCCACGACTGGGAGTTCTCCCCAGCGAGCTTTTCCCGCGACGGTCGAACTCTCGTCATCGAACGTCACGTAGTAATCGAAGACGGCGGCGGCTTCGGGGTCAGCGCCAACGAGTCGGTCAAACACTGCGTTTCCACTAGCGAGGGCGTCGTCTTCAGTCGGTGCTTCTACGACTGCGTAAATGATCTGGTGCATTGGGGTCACCTTGCCGACGCACTGGCTCGACACTACGATATCAGACGAATCTCTGTCTGTGCGCCGGCACCCTTCCCGGCGCACACAAACCGTTATAGAGAAAAGCGAGCTCGGCCTTGACTCGTTGCTACTCGTCTGGAATCTCACGTCGCCCTGTTCGCACACAGGGCCAACACGGAAAATCACCGAGTTCGTCGCACTCGCACTCCGCTGGCTGGTCGGTATCGCTGTCTTCCGTGTCAGAGTCATGCGTTCTCTCGACTTCTGTGCCACCATCAGCGACGAGCGAGTGTTCTGTTGCTGCCTGCAGGAGTGGCGTTCGGATTGCGACCCCCACCCGGTGTTTGCAGGCACCATTGTACTGTTTATCCGCCGGACACTCACAGGCAATGGGGATTCCATTACGAACGTTGACGAGATATTCGTGGTTAGTTGGATTTGCGTGACTTGCGTTGCGGACGCGAACACCTCTAACATCTACTGTAAATTCGAGGGCCTCGAATTGGGCGCGCTTTGCGACTCGCTTACTGTACGTCAGGTTGGACAGGACGTGGTTTTCACTAGTCATTGTCTTTCCACGAAGCACATCTGCTGTGCCCCGCACCCATCGGGGGCACAAAAACAGGCGTGCGACGCTATCTGGAAAGGATCACTCATAGCAAGCGTAGAAAAACAATCCAGTCGGTCAATCGAATCGGTAGATTGCAATCGCTTCGTGGTCGCAATTTGGACAGCGGGACTCCCCAACTTCGACTACCGTGCCACATCGTCGACACTCGGCGATAGTCGTACTTCGCCTCCGTCCGAGAAGCCGCTTCAGCAGGGACTTCATGCGACCGACTCCCCGTCCTCAATTCCGTCTCGAATCCGGTTTCGCTGGACACGCACTGTATAGGCCGAAACATCGGCTACATCCGCTAGGTCGATTTGCCGGATAGTGACATCCAAATCGTTCGAGGCAATGGCGAGACATCCGGCCGCCACACCTGCGGGGTTGCAGCCTACAACGAGTTCCGCATCTGTCGCGTGTTTTGCGATATTGTGAGCACGTCGTTCGACGTATGTCGGAACTGCCAGTTCGGAAGCAAACCTCGGGAGAAATTCGGCGGGGAGTCGTGGCCGGATTGCCACTCCAAGCTCCGAATTCAGAATTCGATACCCATTCGTTACTTTTCGTTCCGGACACTGAGCGACAGCTGCGAAATCGGTCACGGTAAGCGTGTGATCGTTCTGGCGGCACGCTACGTAGACGCTTGCTGCTGCGATAGATTCGATCGAACGCCCACGAACGAGATTGGCATCCTGAGCCCTTCGAAAAAGCACACAGGATTCTTCTCGTATTGAACGTGGGAGTTCAAGTGCACTCGTCAGACGTGCAATTTCGGTGCAGGCAGTGCCGAGATTCCGTTCAGCGGTCGACCGCCAGCGAGCACGATTGTGTTCACGCCGAAGTCGGCCGAGGTGCAAACGCTTCTGTAATGAAAGCGATTTTCCCTTCCCATCACGGCCGATTCCAATCTCCGTGGAAAGCCCACGGTCGTGTCTCGTTTGAGTGAGCAACGGTCCTGTACGTTTGGTATTTGTTTCGTCATCGTGTGAGTACGACCGTTCTGCTGCATGATCGATCCAATACTCGTTGACGACCAGACCACAATCTTCACAGGCGATTTCACCGCCTTCTGAAGCGAGTTTTCCGTCACATTCCGGGCACTCAGATGCGCTAATTATTCGTCCACTGTCTTCGTCGAAGGACTTGGTGTAGATTTCACTCGTTGCCATCGGTAGTCACGCACGGCCAATTCATGACTGGCCCCGCACCCGTCAGGGGCAAATAAAATCGCAGCGGTTACTGTTTCGTGGAGGAGTTCGATTGCGCTTATTGGACAACCGAATCGGCTATTGAAGCGAATACGAATCGCTTTCCGAAGATGGGGAAGTGTCCTTCGAGAATCGAAGCCAGTACGAAATAGATTTCACAGACGATCTGAAGAGAATGGCGACGAGAAGTGAAACGCCTCGGAATGTCCCTACGAGATATTGATGGAATCGTTCCCCTCACTCACACCAGCACCGAACAGGGCCACTATTTCGTTCTTCGGTATCCGCCTCAATCTCGCAGATGAAATAGTCCCCTTCGGGATACATGATGTAGCGATCTTCTTCGACGTTCTGAACTGAATCCACATCCTCGACAGTCCAATCCGCATCCTCATTTCCTTCCCACGTATCGTATCCGTTCTCTCCCTTGACTGCGAAATCGAGTAATCCTGACCCACTCCCAACGATGTGTTCGACTTTCTCAAGACGGGTTGTTTGTGAAATTCTGGTCATGATTGTGTATTGGAATGCATGGACAATTAATCCTGGTTATTTATCCAACTATGCGTCATGGTTCAAACGCAAGTTCAGAAGTTACTGGTGAGCGACATCAGTCATGAATCAACTACCAATCAACATCCAGTATGACGTAAGCCGAATCGATACGAACGTAACAAGATATGGAATCTGGACGAATCTAATACATCCTTCTCTGCTGAAATTGTGTTCAGAATCCCTCAGATGAGGTGACAAAACGAGTGACAGCGATGAGAAATGCATAGCTCTCGAGTCGTTGGTTGACGACTATCTCTTTGGCTCTTTCATCGTATTCAATCAAATCCATAGCATCCAATTTGGAAAGATGAGTCTGAATGAGACTATTGTACGCTGATTCATACTGTCCAGTTCCGATTTGTCGGGGAGGGATGCCCGTCTCGATCCCGCGGATTACCCTTGCCACGTGCCGAACTTCTACGATCGCCCCTGTATCGAAAAGAGAGAGGTACCCGATAACGAGCAATCGTCGTTTGTTATCCAGTAAGTGGTAGACATCAGATTGATCAGGATTCCCTTTTCTACTCGAGTCAGTCATTTCGTGGACCCTCTTATTCGACACGAATGGCTTCTATAGGACGCTTCTATCGCCGTATTTCCTGGATTTCGACTGTCTGTATACATGCTCTTCTCTTAGAAGCACGAATTTGCCATGGCAACCGTCGATTCGCTCGATTGGTCACTTATCGCGCTTCAATCACTGAAGCGCGAGAAAAAACGGTTTGATGCTGTAGAACACTGTTTCTGGGAAGATATCATCCTTTATAGATTCAATCGATGCCACAAGACTGTTCAGTTGATTCCACTCAATCTAGGTGTGGACAGTCCGATTTGGTTTTCAAAATAGAGGTGATTACTGTAGCAACTCTTCCCATCATAATCTCAACTCGAACGCAAAAGGGAGATTCATATGGTGGAACGAATAACGAAGGAACGGTGAATACTATCCGTGAGGTTCTACGTTCCTGAGTGGGACGACGCCGTCGATGCTGGCTATGATTTCGAGCACGACGAACTGTCCAATCTCAACCGACAGGAGCGCAAATTAGACTATATTTGGGATATCTTCGATCGAGAAACTACCCCGATCGATGGTGTCCTCATCTCTAGAGAGCAAGTCGAAGATACCGATCGGAAAGCAAAGCGTCTCAAAGAGTACGGCGTCTACGATGATCCCGTCCTCTCGATTCCGGAATGGTTGCCGACGATCAGCGATTGTGGTGCGTGGGGATACAAGTCCCTCCCGTTCCCCCCGTACGACAACGAGGAGATGCTCGATTTCTATGAAACGCTCAAAGTTTCTGTGGGCGTGACAATCGACCATCTCGTCCTCGGGTCTGGAAAGGACAAAGGTCGTCTCTATCTAGATAAGCGTGCCTTTCACAGCGATTTCAAGCAAAAGGATATCCCGGACACACTGACTGACGTCGTCGATTTGATGGTCGATGAATGGCCAGAGGAGTGGCCGTCATTTGTCGATGAGTACGAATCGTCAATACGAACCGATTCTGAAGAGGAAGTCGACCCGTTCGACCCGGACATCTTTGACGGAGACGTAGACGACGTTCTCGCACAACTCGCCGACGATCCCCGTGCGGTCTACCGAGAAGACGACAAACAGTTCCGATACGATCTGACGCTTCGAAACGCTCGCGAGATGTACGACCTCTACGAAGACGGTGACTATCCATTCCGTTTGATGGTAGCGATCCAGGGCTGGAACACAGAATCCTATGTTGAAGCCGCGGATGATGTACTTGATATCGGCTACGACTACCTTGGTATCGGTGGAGTTGCTGGAAGCCCGATTCACGAAGTTCGAAAAATCGTGAAGGGGATTGGAAAGGTTGTGAAGGGGTATGAACGGGACAATAACACTCGTGTTGACTCCCACGTCTTCGGATTTGCAAAGACAGAAGGATTCGAGACAGTCGGCCGGTCGGGAATGACGAGCTTCGACAGTGCAAGCATGCTTCGCTCGGCTTGGACGGGGGGCCAGAATTACCGACTAAATGTCGACGAGCGCTACGATGCAATTCGTGTTCGATATCCCTCTACTCGAGATGATTTAGAGCAGTCTATCGAAAAATCGCTAAGGGGACGAGAGACACTTGCTGCGCTTCGTGCCTATGCGGACAACAAATCGATCATCGCTGCATTGCAGGATTGGAAAACAAAGGTGGAGCCAGTTCTAGAGGCGACCCGGGCCTATCTCCGTGAGCATCGTCACGACGAACGGTACAATGTCTCCCGCCTGCGAGATGTCGAATCCGCATTCCGCGAAGACTTCGAGTATGGGCGCGAGTTGCAAGCCAGTTTCAGTGCGAACCTCCGTCGGAGGATCGTCAAATTACTCCGTAAAGACAAGGACGATAATGCCCTTGACTTCGCGGAATACGACGATCTTTTGCAACTGGCAGAGAGTGGATTCGAGACGTTCCCTCGGATGACGTCAGAACTCGAATCCATCGAAGAACAGTCTGATAGTAATGCCGTTGATCCGATTTGGGCTGTCGTTCGGGATTATGCGACGTGGGTTGGTGATGATGATCTTCTCGAAGAATATCACCAAACGCTTGAAGAACGACCGTGGGAGAAGTGCGATTGTCCGATTTGTTCAGAACATGGAATCGAAGTGTGCATCTTCCGTGGAAACGATCGCAATCGACGTCGAGGATTCCATAATACACGACGATTTTACGACGAGTTCGCGAGAGATCTCCCAAAAGTTTTGATTGCCACGCCCGGTACTGCTGCACAGGGACAGTACGAGACTGTCGAGGACTATCTCCGAGAAGAACATCCTGCATTCTGGCAGCATGTTCACGACCTTCCAGTGGCTGAAATCGGAATTCTTGATGCAGATGGTATGCGAGAGTGGTGGGAGGAAACGCCGAATTCGGTGTCACTTGACCCCGATGCGATAGCAGCAAGCGTTGGTGAACAGACGCAGCGCTATCAACACGCATTCATTCATCTGCCTAACGCCGAGTTTGACGACTCCGTTATCGATTCGGTCGAGGGCACCGAATGTGAGTTCCATACGTTTGAACGCGCTGAGGTACTGCGTGAACAGGTCCTCACTGCACTGGGTGAAAACTACGCTGCTGGACGCGATTTCCTGCCACATCCACCACAAATCGATACCGACGATGACCTGGACATTCTCATCATCGATCAGTGTTCGGGCTCAAAGCAAGTCCCTGATGGGGCACCTGTGTTCGAGCAGGATGAACTCGACCAATTCTCGAAAGAGGAACTCTTAGAGCGGGAAAACGTCCCTGGGATTGCTGCACGTGACCTCTACACAGGACGGCAGCAAGAAAACGTCAAGGAGGCAATGCGCTGGCTCGGAGATGAAGGGCACAATGTGAGTCGATATTTCATAAGTGCAGGATTCGGCCTCGTACAAGAGGATGAGGAGTTACCGCCCTACGAAGTCACCTTCAGTTCGATGAGAGTCAACGAAATTCGAGAACGGTCGGAACAACTAGGCATCCAACAGGATTTGAGACCGGTGCTGGAGGAAACTGACTACGATCTCGTCTTTTTCACCCTTGGAAAGGACTACTACACCAGTATCGACATTGACGAGATGGTTCAGATGGTTCGAGCGGATCGCATCGGCGTCGTATTTAACCGTGAACTGGTTGACGAACAGTTCGACAATATCGTTTCAGTCGGAGCTCGAACCGAGGACGCAAAGAACCATGGGACGATCGTCATCGGCTTGAAAGGGCTGTACATGAAGAACTTCGCACAGCGAATCAACAACATTGACCACTTAGAGCCACGGACAATCGAACAACTTTGTCGTCGAGTCGAAGAAGAACCAACGCAGACTGTATTCGAGAAATATTAACGCTCTACTGTTAGTTAGCCGCCCCGTACCACGAAATCAGCGTTTTCCTGTCATTATCCTATGCACCGATTATCTATCAAATACGACAGCCTATCCGCAGGGGAGGTATGCTGTACAGACATCGAAAACTCGACCTTCCCCATGGGGAGTTACACACACCAGTTCTCTTCCCAGTACGAAACATAGGCAAACGGTCAAGCGATAATACCCCTGCATACGTCGGTACCATCCCTGAGTTCTCGGCGGCCATGATCAACGCTCGTTCGATCAAAAACCGCGAACCGATGTGGAATCGACTGATGGACGGCGTTACACTTCGCGAAGAAATGGGTGTTCCCGAAGACACTATCGTCTTCGCAGATAGTGGTGGATTCGACTTCCTCAGTGAAAAGCCCGATACCACCCCTGCAGAAACACTTGAGACCCAACGACAGTTGGATGCAGACATCTATGGAACGGTCGACGTTCCACTGTCTCCAAAAAACCGCACAGAAGAAAATCAGCGTCGCACCGAGCAGAGTATCGAGTTTGCGTTAGAGGCGAGTGATCGCCATCACGGTGATGCGTTTCTTCTCGCAAGCGTTCACGGATATGATCCTGAAACCATCCGGAATAGCATTCGTTATCTCGAGAAACGTGGTGACTTCGACGGCTATGCACTCGGCAGTTTAATACCGGTCAGAACGGATTACAAAAAGGTAACAAAACTAATTCTTTCTGCACGAAAAGCGACGAACAAACATCTACACGTGTACGGTCTTGGTGGACTCGTCTATCAACCGCTGTTGCTCTATCTTGGAGTGGATAGTTTCGATTCGTCTGCGTTCATTCGCAGTGCAGGGAATCGAAACTACCTGATACCGGGATTTGGCGGTGAAGAGATGCACGAGATCGAAGAGATCGATCGACTCCCCTGCCCCTGCCCGATTTGTGGACAGCGTACACTTGATGACATTCGAGAAGACAGGGCGGCGTTTACACAGCACAACCTCTGGGCGCTTGCAACTGAACTGCGTCGTTTCCGATATATGGTCGAATCAGGACGGGATATCGAACACTATCTTGACCTTCGATTTCAGGGGAACGAGGTAACAAAGCGAGCGTACGAAATCACCAAACAGCAAGTCCGGAGGCTGGTATGACTGACGAGAGACCAACCATTCGGCCAGTCACGCTTAGCCGGTTAGCGGAACTGACACACGCTTGTGACACGGAACCAGTCACAACAGAACAGCTCGAGAGTGACCTCGATGTATCACATCGTCGTGCTCGCGAAACGATCTTGGAAGCAACCCGAATCGGACTGCTGCAGGAAACGGAGATCGATGACGATCAAGTCTATGCCACCTCAACAATTGGCGGCGACTTCTTAGCAGCAATTCTGGCAGAGGATTGGTACCGGGTGAGTACTATTCTCGAGTCCAATAGTCCTCACTTTGCCGCATTTCTTGATGTGGTAGGTGATATTGCCCCTGCGAACATCACCACGGTACTTGAACGACTCGAGGAAACCCAGCAGGACACGCCGTACACATACAATCAGACGAGTATTGATGTAATGGCTGATTGGGCGGAACGACTCGGATGTGTGCAACGTAACGCATTTACAGGTCGTTACTACCGACCATCTCCTGCTGGTGAGTTAAGCGATTTCTCTACTACGCTTCTCGACGCCTACGACAACCTAGAACAGACAGCAGGGGTGAATCTCAGACAGCGGTATCTGTCGATACCACAGTTACGGGAGACGATCTGTGAGCGAGTACGTTGTGCTCGAAACGAATTCGACCGGACGCTAATTGAGCTCTGCCAACAAAACGTTGGGAAACTCGAACTGTCTGGCGCGCCGATCGATACTGCGGCGAAAGACGCTGCACTTGGTATCAAGCAAATCGAATTAGCTGATGACGATGCACTGGTCTCGACATCACAGTCGAGCCAGCAAGTGATGGCTGGCGTGGAACTGTACGACAAACAATACTATTATCTCGCGGTACACGACCGCGAACTCACCTTCGAAACGGAGGCCCAATAATGTCCAACGCATTCAACATTACCGACCAGCAACGAGATTACTCCCAGTACGGCCTAGAATCGAATCCGTTCCCGTATAGCCCAGTTCCCGCCGAAGATCCGGAGATTTACTGTGGGCAAGAACACGTCACGAAGCAGATCAGCTCAACAGTCTCATCGATGCTCGCGACTGGAAAGTCGAAGCATCTTGTCATTACTGGCAAGTACGGGAACGGCAAGTCACATACGCTGAAATACACTCGGTCACTGGTCCGCGATCGTGACGACGTAGTCGTTGGATATGTCGCACAACCTGGCGAGGGGTTCCTCGACATCTACCACGAATTCGTTTACGACCTCGGATTCACCCGGTTGCAGGAGATCGCGTACGAACATTTAGCAACCGTAACTCGCGATCTAACCGAGGCCGATCCACACGATGCAGCGGCCATGCAATCGCTTATCGATGAAGGTGATATCCTGCTCTCTGAGATTATCCCGGAAGCGATCAGACGACTCAGTGACATCACCCACTTCGCTGATTTCGCACGTGCGATTGTTCACATGGTGTATGAGGATACGAATCTCTACGCCTGGCAATGGTTGACGGCTGAAGGTATTCGTTACGAACAACGTAAAGAGATGGAGATTCACACCGCCCTCGACGACGATACGATGGGTGTTCGGGCGTTTACCGCGCTGAAGAACCTCTTACTCGACCTTGGGTATACCGGTGTTTTCGTGTTTGTCGACGAATTTGAGAGCATTGCCCGTCTTTCGTCTAAAAACGAGCAAGCAACGCTGAACAGTATTCGACACCTGATGGATCAGAACAGTTCCGGGTTGTGTCTGCTCTTTGGGTGTGCCCCGGAAGTTTGGCAGGATGTGATGAGTGAATATCATGCGTTCAGCGAACGAATTGGACAGGAAGTTGCGCTTCAACCGTTGACGAGTGAACAACTGTGGCAACTGGTCGGAAACTATCTAGAGAGAGAACGACAAACAGAATCTAACGCAGAAGGAATGCAACCATTCTCGGAAGAAAGTCTCGATCTGATCCTACAGCGATCGCAGGGCAATGTTCGGCAGGTGCTCGCTCTCTGTAGTCGTATACTTGATTCAGCAAACGATGCTAATGAAACAGAAATAACCCCGGAATTCATTCAAGAATCGATCTCGGACCGCTAGAATTTATCGTGCCACACGGAATGTCCACTGAAGCGTGATTTTATGGCATCCAAGAGTACTGACGGCTTTGTTAATCGGAGGTCGGGATTCCGATGTTCACGTCTTGTCGAACCCCACTGGGCAGCCTATTACTTTCTTGACTCCGGTGAGGGTGTGGATACGAATGTGAAGTCCTAATGAAGCAGACGACAAAAGAGTTCTCTATACAAAAAATTCAAGTGTAGTGTAATAATAACCAGATACATATGTCGTCCGAGTATATCGATATAGATTTCCACGAATTATCAAATAATGAGAAAAGGCGGTTGATCAGGAAAAAGAGAATCGCTACAAATTCAGAATTAGTCACCGAAATTCCGGACGAACGAACACCCGTGCGGGTATTTTCCAAGCCACTTAGAGAACTGATTCTCGACAAGTTCGACAGAGGACACTGGAGTATTCCTGAGCTAGCGGATGAGTTTGGCCTTCAGGATCGCGAGGTAAGATCGGTGGTAAATCAGTTGAGGAGAATGGGTGAACGCGGATTTACGTCCCCAACGAAGGAACTGCTTGCTACCCGTGCGGCCATCTTGAGAGGCAAATCTCTAAATAGTACTATCTGTCATTATTCGTTGGAATCTGTTCCCTACCATGCTAGAATAACCGACCCAACGTTTGGGATGAGTCTTCTGAATATGAGAGAGTGTGTATCTTCGTTCGAGCGGATTTCTGGCCAGATTCCAGCGGGTTCTGTCTCAGATATCGATGAGGACTACGCAATCGTGATCGGAGGATTCTGGGGCATCGATGAGCAAGAAGTGCTAGAATATCTCACATCGTATCCCCGTCACTACATCAATACTCGACTTCTTCCATTACCAGTTATTGAAGGAGAGGAAAATGATGAACTTTCAAAGAGATTCTCAGAAGCTGAAGGGGTTTATGCACGGTATCGCTATGACCGGCATCGGGTTGATGAAATTCAGGAAACATTTGAATCAATGATTGAACGTGGAGGTACTGGGTTACTCGGCTACCAAGAATTATTTATCCGTATTTTCGATACTCTTCAGGCCACGAAGGGTCGTGATCCTTCACTCCGGGTATATACTGAGCGCGTCTTAGAGGAAATTCTAGAAGTATTCGCTGAGGAAGAGGAATTAGTTGGAGAAGATGAGATTGCAGAGGATAATAGAGCGTCACTGGAACAGGAATTGCAGACAATTCTGGATGACTCGCCCACTCCATCTTCTCTGGTATATGAACGGTTACCTACTGTTGTCAAACAGGGTGTGACGCCGCGCGAGGTCGAGGAGACGTTGAGCCGGATGGCAAGGGTGGGTCTGATAACGATGAAAGAGACCGATGACTCGGTAGAATATAGTTTTGAGACTGGATTTTTCTAATTATATGTACTAGAGATTGACGAGACTTTTCAGGATGTCTGACATTCCGATACACTTAAACCATATCTCTAAGAATTATTGAATCAATAGCCACTTAATTGACTGATATGACACTTCAATATGCTCGTCCATATTTGCTGCGTGCTGGAATTAACGTACTCGGAGAGAACGGGAAACAGCAGAAAGATCATTTGGTAACAGAGATACGGAATCGGAAGAGTCTAGGAGCGAATCAGCCTGATTCCGATAAGGGTGCGAAGGATATTATCAGTGAACTTCAGAACATTCACTTGGTGATCATCGAGGAGAGTAATTTGGTACGCTTGAGTTCGGAGGATGACATTCCTGGTGGGAGAGAAGGTGTTTTTCTTCATACTGGGAAACAAGTTGCTGAAACCGTCGATACTCGGACCCAGATGGATCGTCTTTTCACGAACCTTGCTCACGAGTATCCTGAACTAATAATTATCACGAAATTCATCTTCCGAAATGGGCCCGTCAAAGATCACGAGATTAAGCGAGAATTCGATGGACAAACCTTCCGAGGAAACAAAATGAATGAATTCACGCTGTCGATGAGCCAACATATTCTCCGAGACTCTGGTGTAATCGAGGATACGGATAGGGGAGTCGTCGGTGCATCTTGGCCCGAACAGGCATTCGCCCATATTCTTGGTGAGGAATTTAACGACTTGACCGATGGTGACGATTCGAAGAACGTCAAAGAACCCGTGCTATTTGAACGACTTGAGACGATGTATGGTGTAGACCGAAACACATTTGATAGATTACTTTCCCGGTTACAGCGATATGGAATCGTCGCTGAGGGAAGTTATGAAGAGATGACGATCGACCTGTCGGCTCTGATGGAGGCACATATCTATGAGTGAACCAGCCAGCAACTTCGAGAAACTTGGATTCACGCGGAATCCCTTCGATACGACTATCGCCGACGAGAGTATCGCCAGCCAGTATAAAATCGTAGGTCGAGACGATCAGGAAGAGAGACTTCGTCGGTTTGTGGAATCTGGTATCCGAGAACCACACTCGATGAAACGAAATCTCCTCTACGGTGAGTATGGGACAGGTAAATCCCACCACCTACTGCAACTTCGTGATAAAATCCGAGAGGGAATCGAGGTTGATGGTGAGGAACACAAAGCTGCACCGGCATACGTCTCCAACCTTGGATTGAGTATCCGGGCATTCTATGACCGAGTCATTGAGGATCTCATTGAGTCGGCACCAGAACTGGAGGATTTCATCGAGAACCTTGATCCGGTGGAACCCACTGATAGCATCGAGGAATCATTTACCATTGAAAAACTCAAGGAAAACATAGCCACAAATCTCCGGCGAATTGTCCAGGAGGCTAAAACTGAGTATGATTATAGAGCACTATTTATTTTCGTAGATGAGGCGGAAGATATAGCCAATGCAGAAGACGAGCAGGTGAGACAATTTGTCCGACTGTTTCTGCATATAGTTAATGAATTGTCAAACACTCCGATTCATATGCTGCTCGGGTTCTCACAATCTGCCAGAACCCAGATTACAGCATATGAACACGGTGAAGATACTCCTCTCGGGAACGCACTGATAGAGCGATTCGAGCAGGAGCCTATCATTCTCGGTGACTTTGGACCGGACGATGCCAAGGAGATGCTTATCAACCGAATGAATGTCCACCGGATGACCAATACCCGTTCGATTCAGCCAATTGTGGATGAAACAGTAGAGGTGGTCACACGTGTTTCCAGTGGTCACCCGAGGGAAATCCTCAATATCTATAGTCGGGCGCTCAATTATGCTGCTGATGTCGACCTGGATAGTATTGATGGTGAGGCAATTGTATACGCTCTAACGGGCCAAAAATCACTGGTCCGGGATGAAGAGCTACTAAGTCAGGAGGCCATCACAAATCTTAGGGCAGCACTGTCCGATCTTGATGAAACTCTGGCTGATGACTTCGAGCGGCTCAATGGTCGGCTAATCGGAGAAGAGGATGCAATCCCTCAGAATGCTTTCGAGGGAGACATCAATCAGCTGCTGACTCCGGTCTCGGTCGGAGATGATGAAATGCGGATTCTGGAGGAATCAGAGCGCCATGGTCAATACCAGTATACGCTAAGTTCCGAAGTGATTGATTATCTCTTTGGTGGTTCAAGCGGATCGACAACCGAGATCCAGCAACTGGATTTTAAGGCGACAAAGGCCCCTGAAAAGTTCCAGGCAGAATTATCCCGGGGTATGGCACTGGCACTACAGCAGGCAGATCTCGGGACCTTACACAAGAATCCAGTCACAACTGAAATTGGTCGGCATCGGTACAGCCTCTATCTAATGTCCATCGGAAGAGGTGACGCGAAGCGGGACGCAACCGTCCTCATTGGTCTCTACAATGGTCAAGAGATTCCGAAAGCACTGGTTCAACTCTATGTCGAGACCATCGATTCTGGCAAAGCCGCCTTTGGCGTGCTAGTAAAGCAAAATCAGCAGATGTCTGCTGAGACCAACAATTACCTGACGAACCTTGATTCCCAGCAAAGATCGTATTATGATGACCGTGTGGTTAGTTTCGATATATCGCGCGATATGCGGGATAATTACGTGTACGGGAAGTTCCTGGCGAGGGGGGACTTGAGCGTTGAGGTCGAAGAAAACCTCGAACTCGGTGAGGTGATCGAGACCTTTGAGGTCCGGGATGAACTTGAGAAGACCTTCCAGGACGCCGTGTTGCCGTATCCAGATGATGTCTACCGTGAGGTGGTTAGGCACCTTGAATCAGAGAAAGATCGTGACGTCACCATTGGGATGCTAAAGGACGAGCTAGATCTGACGTACGAACTAAATAGTGATATTATGAATGGGTTGGCTGACCAGTCCTTGGTCATCAAGAGTGGCTCGCGCTGGACCTATCCTGATGTTGAGGAAGATCGTCCGCCTTGGTATGAGATCTACCGACTCCTGAAGAAAGAAGGCGCAATGACGCATGAAGAAATTCGAGATGGACTCGCCAGTGAGTTCGTCTTCGAATGTAGTTCCGGTGATGAAGGAGCGATGATTCAATGGTATCTGGACCAGTTAATAAGGCAGGGATATGTAGAAATATCCACCAAGAAGGTCGAGGGATCCAAGGTTGATGCTTACTCTATTGTTAGTGTCACTAGCCAATTCAATGATACACTGGACCAAGTTGGGGGGCGTCTCCGAAGTGCAGAGGATCTCTATGAGACCGCAAGCAACCTCAAAGTGAAGGATGTAAACGGTTTAGAGAACCGCCTTGAGGATCTAGATACTAGATATAATAGGCTGAAGAAAAAGATTGATCCTGAGCATGGGGATCTCACGACCGCTCGCGAACTCCGAAGTGAAATTGTGGAGTTCGAGGAAGGAACCGAGTCCGCGATAAGTACGCGTAAGGATGCAATTATCGGCGACGCAAAGAATGTAAAGGACGCGACTACCCCAAAAATCCTCGACGAAATCGAATCAGCAAACATTGAGGGGGAATATGCGTCGCAACTCGAAGAGCGGAAGGTGGAAATCAAGGGATTCCAGGAGGAACTCTCCAAGATGATTGAGGCAGAGGAAGAATACCAGCGTCTTGAAGCGCGAACAGGAGAGATTGAGACCCGTATAGATGAGATCTCTGACGATATTGAGAAGATTACGGGACTGAAAGGACGCGCTCAGGAGCGACTCGGTGAAGTACGCAAGATCGAGAAGGATGCAGCAGGATATATCACGGACATTTCTGGGAATAATCCAGAGAAGGAAAAGCTTGAATCTCGATTGAATGATCTCGAAACGAATCTGTCTGAGGCCGAACAGATGGTCAATGCCGGCCAATTCAATAAATCTCTCGGCCTTGTCGATGAGGACATCAAACCGGCCGCCAGGAAGTTACGATCAGACGCCAAGGAAATTTCGTCTGACCAGGAGAAGTATGAATCACGTCTGAACGGCCTGGAAGCAGACGTGAAAGGTCATAATGAGGCTGAAGAACTCTATGAACAAGCGGAATCCGCACTCAATGAGGGTAACTTCGCCCGAGTTCACACGCTCATCGATGAGATTCAGAATCTGCTTAAAGGCCCTACTCGTTTCGAAGTGTTTGAGGCAGCACTCCGTGACCACGGCGGTGATCTAATCGCAGTCATTGAGGATTCGGAGAATGAATTTAGCGAGACTGAATGCTTCGATTTCCTCAAGCAGTCCTTCCAGGAGGGTGCTATCAAGGATATCACGGTGAACCTTGACCGATGAGTGCAATCACAAATCATCCACATTTAGACGCAGTGGAAGATATCTGGGAAGATCTTTCGGAGTCTCATACGGCGCGTATTGAACAGGAGGTTCTTCGCTGGATCGATCAGCGGTGCAAGAAGCAGATCAACGGTGGAAATTATGATTCATCTGTCTCGCTGAAAGACATTCAAGAGCAATTCCTTAAGAAATTTGTTTGGGGAGATGCCGACATTCGAGTAACGTATGCCTTCCCATCGAACGTCGACAACGAGCTAGGTGGGAAGTTACTCTTTCAGTGTGTGATCGATGAACTTGAGAAACGAGACGTACTCCTCTACGTATACGATAAGCAGCGCGTCCGGAGCCGTGTCGCAGAAATCACCCGGTATTTCGCCCTATTGCGGCAGCGGTTTGATGATAACAGCGACTTCGAGTTCAATCCGAGTCTGACGAAAATGGTGAAAATGGATATCCAGTCCCGTGAGAAACCGAAGTGGGGCGGAGACGGTATTGAACTTGATCAGGAAGTTAGGAAACTAATGGAGGATATGAAGTCTGCGGATCCTGCCCCAGAGTTGCTGGCTGGCAACACACACGGAGACTGGCGGCGAGCTGCTCGGGATGCGCTGCAGTTACTGCTGGAATTCTGTGACGCGGAGGACATGACCGGGCTGGCAGAATTCCAAGGGAGATCGCTCAAGCAATTGTTCCGGCAGGCAGTAACGACTGAAGATCAGGATACCGCTCACGTGATTACAGCTAGTACTGGTGGAGGGAAAACAGAGGCATTCCTATTCCCAATTTTTGCATATGCCTTTACCGCTGCGCACGATTCTATCTCACTTGATGGAGTAGATGCTGTCTTGGCCTACCCGCGGACTGATCTTTGTAATAATCAGTTTGAGCGGATCGTGAAGTATTTGTACCGGTTTGAACTCCTCCTCTCTGGTGATGGCGACCGTTCACCGGACTATCCTGCCGATGAACTGCCACTCTCCGTAGGTCTGAATCACAGTTCAACTTCTAACGTGAGTTTTGACTGTCCTCATCCTGGCTGTGATGGGCGTATGTCGACAGAGGAGTTCGTTTGCGATTCTGAGAACGAACATGAAGTTTCCTTTGCAGAGACAGACAGTCGGAAAACTGCTGACATTATCGTAGTGACCCCGGATACGCTTCACCGGCGTCTTATGGATGAAAAGGGTGAAAGTCAGTATTGGAGGCGAGATTCTCCACCGAAATTCATAGTTCTGGATGAGGTTCACGTGTACACCAATCAGTATGGAATGCACGTGGCGAACGTAATGCGGCGGTTCCAGCAAGCGATGAAGTCTGTGTCACCGAATCAATCCCCATCACTTGTCGCCTCGAGTGCTACAATCTCAAATGCCGAAGAGTTCACAAAGCAGATTTTTGGAACGCGTAATGCAGAGCAAATCAAACCTCTAAATAAGAATGAGAAAATAAAGAAATTCGGGATTCCTGAGGAAGACTATGATTCTGTTGAGAGTGAAATCGAGGAAATTGGCTGGGAGTATCTAATTTTTATCAAATCAACCGATCCTCGAGAGGTCAAAGTTCCACAGGGTGAGGCGAAATACAAGTCCAGGGACGAGTGGGAGGAGGGCGAGTTTGTCGAGACAAATGTCACTAATCTCTCCTCAATGATCCAAATCGCATTCGCAATGTATCATACGGTACTAAAGGAGGATCCGGAGGACGGTCCAAAGAAAAACAAAATTCTGGGCTTCGTAGACTCTATCGACTCCGTGAAGCGGTTGGCGGATTATATCCAGAGCGCAGAAAGAGGCAAGGGTGTTGAAGGAAAAGAACTATTCAATCTTCGGTCTCCCGAAGCGTTCCTCGGCCTCGAGAATGACAAAGTGAGGAACCCCGATTGCCCGAAAGAATTGTTCCGGGGAACTGCGGCAGATCACGAGCGGGCACTCTGCGAGCCACTACCTCCGAACAAACATCTGAATCCCTGTCCCGTCTATGAGGCCGGAGAGTGCTGGTGGACCATGACGGAGGAACTGGATCTGGAACCGATGAATGTGTATCTCCACAAAAGTGGCAGAACCGAGACGCCAGATGGGGACAAGGCCACGGATGATCAGTGGGATCTCATGGTGACAACAAGTGCTCTTGAGGTTGGGTTTGACCACCCAGGAATCATTGCTACGTTCCAATATCGAGCACCGATGAATATTCCTGGGTTCGTGCAGCGAAAGGGACGCGGCGGACGCGACCCAGATGACCAACCAATCTCAGTGGTAGTTCTTGGATCGCGACCTGAGGACGCATTCTATTTCCACCATCAAGAACTGTTGGCAGATCCAGATGACCGATATCTTACGATTGGCCTCGATGAAGAAAACGAATTTATACAAACTGAACATATGGTCTCCGCCATTTTCGATTACTTCAATCTGACTGATCACGATTCCGCAAAGCAGATATATAAACGACTGGATATCGACGAACTGTCCGATCGACTGAATACTGAACGCCATTCAATTAAGGATTGGCTCAATCAGACCTTCCCTGGGGTTGAGGATGATCGACTCGACCGGGTTCTGAAGGAAATCCAAAAATATATAGTAAAAGCTAGAGTTCCTGTTGGAGGGAGTTCGTTGCCAATCGAAACAGAGCCTTTCTGGAAGGTCGCGCAAATCCAGAAAGGCTCAAAGCTGGGAGACTTGAAAGGGAAAGTCGACGATCTCCAGTATCATCGTCGTCTGATGCGAGATCTTCTGGACGAGGAGTTTGATGTTAAAAAATCATGATTGATGACACATACGACTTCCAGAGTGAAGATGCACCGACTGAAGAGCGTTTACTCGCCCGCATGGAGGGACTCTATCAGTACCAGACTGACCTCCGAGATCGGGTTGAACGGAGTTCCAGGCTTAGTCCATACTGTCATATTCCAGATCTCTTTGATTTGGACCCTGAAGCTAAGCGACCATACAGCGTACCATCTTCCTTCATCTCGGAGCAGGTTGGAGGCAACGTGAGCGTCCAGAGCCAATCTGGCGAATACTTGGATCATGAGCCCCTGGAACTAATGCTCGGAAGTTTCCTTCCAGGAGGATTCAAGCGGCGGTGGCGGTTCGATATCTGGACCGGAAATTGGGAATCCTCTTCGGAACCCGGTTTCGCGGATATTTCATCCGGAATTAGTATTCGGAACAAACATGAATTATCAGAAATTCTATGTGGGGTTAGTCAAGAGAAATATACCCCGTATCAGCACCATACAGATGATGTTACACTGTATATGCCTGACCAGTTCACGGTGGTCAACCCTGTCATACCTGGGAGTGGGGGACACACAAATTATCTCTGGGATAAACAGGATCGGATTGTTCGGAACTTCAAACCGGATAACGTTGAGGATGAGGAAGCAGAGGAGCGATTCAGATTCTTGGCGAGTGATCCGACGTCCCAGTCCCTCTGGTTCAAGCACCTGTATGATGTAGGTGAGAAATCAGGGTCCCTAAATCTGAGTACCGAGAGCAACGGTCTGTTTGAAAAGACCACTTTCTTTACGGACTCGACGTTCCTGAAATCCTATTACGCGACACTTCTCACTCTATACAGTGATGATCAAACATTCTCGGAGGTAATCCGCTACCGTCATGAGGACGATTCTCAAATTGCATTCCCTACCAGCCATCAGGAGAGTCAGCTGATACTGTTTGATCTGAATCGGTCAGTCTCGAGGAACCTTGTCGAAGAAACCCTGGACTCTGACCCAATATTGGTTCGTGACTTGCAGTTTTCAAAACTCTACCGTGAACTCTGGGATGTTCTATTCTTTCAGAAAGATCTACTCGACCACGCCTTTAGCGTACAGCCGTTATACACCACCTTGATAGGGCTAGATTATCTCTTCAAGACAACGTCTGACGGCCCAGAAGACCTGTTTGATGCAACTACCAATGACCTAATCGAGTTCCTCCCACGAGTAATTCCTGACTCTCAGACACGACTTCAGTTGCTTGATTTCGGCGAAGATCGACGGGAGAACTACCGGAATCTCTTTCAAGAGCATGGTGAGACATTGGTAGAGATTTTTGAGCACTGCCAAGATGCCAGTGTAATTACCCAGTTCGCCATTCACGTTTTCGTCCATTCCCTCAAGCATGCACTGGCGTCCTGGGCAGTCGAGTTCAGCGCTGGTGGCAGCAGTTTTGAGGCATGGTATAACGTCAACTTCGAACAAGAAGATTCGACTTCTCCAGTGCAACTCGGGATCTATGACACGATTCAGGGTGGTGCTGGAATCAGCAAGGAGGTTTTCGATGATCTCCATGGAATCTCTAACCAAAAGTTCCTCAAATCCCTTGCGAGCCAGGGATGCTGTCACATTGCTGCTACCAATACCCTCACGATGGACCTCTTGCGGAGTGTTGAACCAAATTTACTGTACGGTCAGTATCACGCAGAGGATAATCTAGCAGTCAACCAGCAGATTGAACGGGTATTTGAAGACTTGGGCGGCGAATATCGACATAACGATATAGATGAACTGCAACCGATGGTTCGGCGGCGGTTAGATTCCCTCCTTCAGACAAAGGAACTGACGCGCTTTTACCGTGAACTGGCGGCAGTCACCACCGACGTGAAAAACCTGCTGACTCGGACACCACGGGCTGTTGACGTCGTGCTTGCACTGGAGGACAGAACGATCTTTGATTCGCGCGTGCAAGCGACCTACGATCGATTCGCAAACCGTCGTTCGAAGCGCCGGGATATCAGTGAGGTTGCAGAGCGGACCGAGGAACTCACTCAGCAATGTATCCATGCATGCCCAGATTGTCTGACAAGACATAATTGCACTCATCAATACCGATATCAAGAACAAATGCTCGATCGGAAACTTCTCGCTAACTCACTGGCCACCCTTGAACAATGATTCATTCACTAGGCGAAATCACCAACAATTCAGACTGGAGCAATCAAGAAGTAACGGTTCAATGTACCGTCACTGACGGTCCTAAGACGGGTAAGTCGAGAGGAGAGAAAACTCTCTACACCATCGATACCTCTCACCTGGAGTACTCCGATGATGCGTTCCTCTCGATATGGCATGAGTCACCCAATTGGTCCGAGACGATCGGGGAGACCACTCCCGCAATTCGTGACCTACTTGCAGAAATACCTCTTCAAGCAGGCGAGAAGGTTCTGGTTCGGGGCATACCGAACCGATATCAGGACAAGTGGTACCTTAACGTATCCTCTATTTTGATCCGACAGCCTGGTTTGACTATTGGAAAGAGTGAAATGCGGAGTGCTTCCGAATGCCCTCGTATTTATGATTTGTTGTACGAAAAAAGTATCTTTAACGAATCGCGGTATGATTTCTCTGCAGGGGCATTGAAGGGAAATATTGCGCATCGTGTCCTAGAGAAGACGCTTGAAGATTCCATCTATAAGTCGTTTTTCACGAACGATCTTTGGGATGCTGAGAAAATTGATGACTGTATCGAGAAGGTCATCACTGAAGAATACTCCCTCCAGATGGCTCTCTGCCGCATTGCTTGGATCAGTACGAACCGCATCAAGGAAAATGCCCGAGAGGCTCTGGAACCGCTGTTCACGAACGACGAATTCATTGATACTATTGCCGATTATCAGGATAGTATTGAGGTAGAGCGTACTCTCTCGCCAAGTATCGGATTCAATGGTCGCGTGGATCTTGTCGTTGATGGCACTCCATATGACTTGAAGACGAATTATACAATTGATTCCAGAATCCGTGCAAAGCACCGCTTTCAGCTTCGTCTCTATCTGTTAGCATTGCTCCTTGAAACTCTTGAACCAGGAGAATCCATGAAGGAGCGCGTCACCGAAGGGACAAGGGGCTATCTTCTCTATCCCAATCTCAAGCACAGTCATAATGTGGAGATTGAAGAGGTGCTACTAAGAGAACGAGATATTATTGAGATCATGGAACTCCGGAACGAGGTGGCAGTGCTCCGTGACTCGTTTGGCATTCCCACGACCTATGGGAGGGACTGTAGGGGCTGTGCATTCAAGAAACCGGACGTCGTCGGCAAAGGGGATTCCGGCCATAGCTTGCCATCAGCGTGTAAGTTCTACTGTCAGTCTGAGCGACGCTGGCCATGCTTTGAGAACGAGGATGGAAAGGTCACATCACAGTGTCCGCTATTTGCAGAGTGTGACCAGCGACTTGAATTGCGAGATCCACGGATCACGGATCATTATAATCGCCTCCGGAATGGACTCAAGGCTGAACAGCAGGTACGACGGAAAACCGGTGAGCGACTCGACCAACTCGACGAAACGGTACTCGAAAAGGCTGGGCTCCGTCTGAATGGACTAAAGGCAGAAGCAGTTCGTGGAAAGAACCGTGTCCGGTACTCGTTTGAAGAAGATCAGAAAATAAGTATGCTCGGGTTCATTTCCGGGGAATCGGTGCAAATTCATCCCGAGGGGAGTCAGCGATATCGGCGCGCAATCTACTGTGGCCGAGCGAACAATGGAGTGGTGTTCCAGTTCGAGGAAAAGCCAGATTCGAAATTCAAGTCCAAGAATGAATCATATACCGTTACAAAAACCCTCGAATCCGAAGCATACCCCCGAGATCTGCTCTCGCAGTTAGACTTCGCTCAGCGTGCTGGCGTGTCGCCACTTGTTGAGCCCACAGGTGAGGCAATAAACGCTCTCGAAACTCTCCTCAGCTCAAACCTGCCTCAGATTGCTCAGTCACTAGATAATAAGGAAGTCTACGTCAATCTTCCTTGCCGACCAGACCGAAGCCAACTCCTCGAAAATATGGCAGGAGAGATCGCTGAATACCAGTTTGCAGCCCCTAACACGGAAAATCTGATCCCGCAATCAGATCAACGGATACTCTTCTTGACTTCGAGTCCTACCCAGAGTGACCGTCTCCAACGGTCATTCTCTGGCAAGGATAATGTTGTTCGACTCGATGGCTTCTTTGGCAGTCAGGACAATGATGTATCCCTGTCTGCCTATGATGATGCACACTCCCTCTACGAAGCCATCTCTGAATCAAAGATCGTGATCTCCTCCCAAGATTACGCGATTAGCGAGAAACTCTTTCACGCTATGGAGGAGGGAGATGAGGGTGAGCGGCCGCATTCCGATAGATTCTTCGATGCGGTCATTCTGATTGATGCAACCCGGTTGGCAGAGCCACAGTTCCATTTCCTACAGATACTTGGTGACCGTCTGGTGGCAATTGGGGATATCCACCGTTCTGGCCCTGAAATCATAAGTGAAGAAGCTCAGGAGGAGGGACTGAGTGAATCCTACTTCGTTCAGTCCTTCAACCGCTTCGCAAATCTTGAGAGCGAGTCTGCACAGTGTCTTACGATCCCGTCAAAGCTCCCGGACCCTGCTTTTCGGGTGTTTGGGGAGCGCTTTGAGGGGTGTTCTAGTATTGGAGGGTCGGTTCAGTTTAAACACGTCTCTGGAGAAGATGAAGCCCCCCTTACGGAAACAACGATCACTAAGGAGTTACCATGTAGTGAGGATGAACCGCGGTACCTTCGCTTGAAACCACAGGAACCGGTGAGTGCGATGTATATCAGTAGGAAACTCGGAAATTTGCGAGTGTTCGATGCCGAGAAACTACGAATGGGACGAACGTACACTATTGCCGAGATTCGGTTTGAGGTACTCACTAGTGCCCCAGCCGATGGGGATGTCCACGAACTGGATGTCAACGTCCCACTGAGGAACAGTCCCTATCTGAACCGCCGTCTCCTGGCAAATAAGAAGGAGGCCGAGGAGGCTGTAAAGGTCGCCAAGCAGAAGAATGTTGACGCAATTTTGACCCCGTTCGTGTCTCAGGCGCAGGATATCCAGTGCCGATTGGATGCGTCTGATGGAATTAATGTCTATTTGCCGTCAGAGTTGGACGATGAAATCCTTGATTCTGCGGTTCTTAGTACGACGACAGCCAATGAAGAGCGAGTTGTGGCCGATCCATTGACAAACCCCGAAATAATGTATGAATTACTGACCGCAGCACGAAACCTGACTGTAGTCGGTGACAAAACAACACTGGAGCGAAATTCACTCTTTCAGCAATTCCTCATTCAGTAACTTCTCAATGAAGATTGTATCGTAATTCAAGACCACAAGAAAATCACGCTTTTGAATTTTATCATTTGAGAGACAATTGTTACTGATGTCGCTGTGACTGAGGTAGATAGAAGAAACGTAGCAGATTCGTTTGCTAACAAAAACGGTTTTGTTGGTTATTCCCACCAATGGCCGCGCTCAGGGAAGTGTATGGTGCTCCAGCCAGTCAGCGCCACTGAGATGCGCCCGTTGTACCAGTTCTTGGCCACACTCCTGAACTCTACCGTCTCACCTTCATGAACCATCGGGACGCCGCTTTTGCGCCACGCCGTAAACTTGACCCGCCCCGTTTCGTCTTCGAGTAGTCCCACTTGAGAAATTCGGTGATGGCTTGGCTGCCACAACTGAGTAATTGTTCCCATGATACTTACCTCTTGACGCACTACTTCACCAACGTCTGCAATCGGAATCACCTGTCCAGGTGCTGTTCGCAACTCCTCGTACACCCCGACGACCGCGCCCATGAGACTTGTCCCGTCTACGACGCGCTCGGCTAACCGCCGACTAATTGCCGCTCTTGACCACCCATCGAGCTTCTCTTCCAACCGCATCGATTGCTGATTTACCGCCGCCAACTGCTCTTGTGATAGCTCTTCACGTGGATCTTGCCTATCTGGATTACACCACGGATTCACAACCGCTGCTCGTTTCTGGAAGTCACAACGCCGCTTGATGCTCACACGTTCTGCCGCTGTTCGACACTGTGCTTCCCGATTCGAATCCTGCGACCGATCATACCGTTCACGCGTTCGCTTGATTTCCTGCTCACGGGCTACCAATCGCTCTTCTGCCGCCAATGTCAGTCCACGTCCAATCCCATCGGGATGGTTCGTATCGACTTTCCCTTGGATTGTCTGCTCGACCGACGGCCGCAGCTCAGGGCCATCTTCGACGACCTCAAACCGTTCTTCGTCTTCGTGTTCAATCACCAATTCTTCGACCGAAACTACTTGACCGATCGTGCGTTTAGTACTCATTGGAGTCCTTTGCTCCGAAGACGCGTCCACAACCGTGTCTTTTCCAACACTCGCCACAACACGAGTCCCATCTCTGCACCGCACAACTCATTCGACTCCTGCACGCGCTCGCTTGCGCCTTCGCGAGCGTCCCCTGGGCGCGAAGCGAGCGCGTGCTATCGAAGGGACACAGACGAGAACGCGCGTCGTCCCGGTCGGGCCGAGTGGCCAGCGGAGTTAGTCTCGTCGTGTTCCGAGCACCGACGGCGCGCAGGAACCGACCGACTAACCCGCTGGCGTTCCGGAAGGGAACGAACGACGGCCCGACCGAATAGGACGGCGAGCGGGCGTACCGTAAACGAATATCTGGTAAATAGTTAGTCTGATGTCAGGAGAACAACTCCACTGCTCACTGACTGTACTGCGTCCGAGTCTGAGGCATCGTCCCGAACTGCGGCTGCTCCGTTTCGGGCTCACCACCGAGGAAATCGATTTTCGCGCACTCACGGCGGATGGCCTCAGGTGAGAATTCACCGAGATAATGCCGCCGGAACGTATCCCAGTCGTCCCAGCCACCGAACGCCATTACCACACTCGGGAGAACACCCTGTTCGAGCAAATGAGTACCCCACGTTCGCCGTAGGTCATGCGGGCCAACGAACTGCCAGCCTTCATCACCGGTCTCCTCCTGGAGTCGATCGGCCGCACGGCGAACCCAGCGGTAGACGTACTTGTCGGGAACGTTGACCACGGGAGCGTCGTCGTCACGATCCCACGCATACGTCTCGACGATACTGTACAGAGTGTCGGGAACAGGTGGCTCGCGATAGTGCTCGCGTTTGGCGTAGTCCTCCCAGATACGGACGTGTTTGCCAGTGGGGCCGGTCACGAAGTCCTTCGGACAGACCTGCGTGATCTCACTCCGTCGGAGGCCACAGCGTCCACCGAGGAGGAACGCGATTTTCTGCTGGGGACCGTCGGCTTCGTCGATGAGTTGGTTCATTTCGTCGGCACTGAGCCAGACGCGCATGCCGTCGTCGCGGGTTGGGTAGGGGTCGAGGCGCATGGGTGTCCGTTATTCTAGAATACAGGACACCAGTACTTAAAGGATGGTTCGAATAGAGTGGAATGAGAGTTGATTTACGTGCTCATGTGGGTGCGAATGGGGGATTCTCGGACAAAAACGAGAGTAAGCAACTACATTGTAGCACCGGTAGTCGGTCATACGCCGTGGTGTTCTTGGACTCGGTCGCCAATCCAATCAAGGACAGCAAAGAGAACGTCCAGATGGTGATCGGCATCGAGTGGCGATGGCTCAACGGTATCTTCCGCAGTCGGTGGTGGATGGAAATGCTCTTTCGGTGCATTTGGTTTTGGGTGGCGATCCCATCGGCATTGCCACGTCCCGTCTGCGGATATCTCGAGGTAATGGACTGAATAGTTCTCACCTTCGAACCACCGAATATCGACGCGAACGTCATCAATCGCCGCTGGATACTGCTCCGAGTCTACTTGGAGTTCGAGTACGCGCGGCGTGATCGAATCTGGACGGAACTCCCAGCCTCTGATCAGTGGATGCGTGGCTGCCCGCTGTGCAAGTACGGTGAGTGTTGGAACATCGAGTGGTCCGCTCGGACCTTCAGGTCGCTCTGTCACGGTTAGGCCTGCACCCGATCATCAGACGTGGACTCGGCTCGCTGAACCGCCTGTTTGAGGACGATGATATCGCGCCGAATCGTTCGCCACTCGGAGAGGTCATTCCAGCGCTCGTGCAACGATTCATGATCCTCAACCGCATCGTCAGCAGTGGCCACAGCGTCTGGGTCGGGAACACCGTACTCCGCTTGGTAGGCCTGATCGTTCTCAATGAGGTCATCGATTCGGGCACGAAGATCGCTCGGACTGTGTTCACGAGCCAGTTGTTCCACGCGCTTCCAACGGAAGTATGAGGGGTTGCGCTGGTAGGTTGCTGGTCGCGTGTCGGTTCGCTCGGCGATTCCCATCTCCGTCAGTTGTTCGAGTGCTTGCCGCGCACCGTTCTCAGAGCAGTCGGCCCACTCAGCGAATTGCTGTGCCGACGCTGGATCGGACGTTCCGACGAGGACGTCATAGACCCGCTGGAATGTCGTTCGATCGGCCTGCCACTGCTTACGCGATCCGGACGCAGGTATCCCATCCTCAGTCATAACTGTCTTTTAGATGCCCAAGAGCATATATCTTCCTCCGAGAACTCATATGTGCGCTAAATAGTCTATCCGCCAAAGATCGAGAGGAGCAGGCCCGTCTGTCACTCAGTGTTGTCTCCGAGGAGGGTCTTTGTCCGCTCCCAGATCGAATTGGGAGGCTGATTGGTTTCTGAGAGGGAAGATGCCGCTGTTTGAGTTGTGGTTGCCGGGGGTGACTGTCCATCAGCGTGTTCTGATTCCAAGCATTCTAATTCTGCTTCGAGCGTTTCAATGCGGTCGTCTTTCGCTTCGAGTTCTGCTTCGAGTTCGATGATACGGTCGGTCAACAGCCGATTCTTCTCGGTGAGATATGCTTGATTCCGAGTGGATCCATCATGGGTGGTTTCGAAACCAGAGGTGACCGGAGCATCGGTAGTCACTGAAGACTCGTCCCCTGTATCTGGGTCGTAGAACTCCGATGTAGTTGCAATCGCTCGCTCGATAGTTTTCTCACCGTACGTCGAATCGTCTGCATAGTGGATTTCATCCCACTTCTCACGAAGCAAGCCGGACTGCCGGAACAATTGATCCATCCACGTTGCGTCGCCACCCGTCCAGAACGCGAGCAAACAACACAATGCCATGTCGGCTTCTGACTGACTGTCGTATCCGGCTGTGTTCCCATTCCAAAGGCGCTCGAACTTTGCGCCGTTCGAGGCATTTTTCGCTTTCTGCAGTAATTCGTCATTCTCGAGATCGACATCAACAGCGGTTCCGACACCGTCTCTGTTATTTGCGTCTCTGCTGTAGTCGTCTCCATCCGCCGATTCGATATCTTGCACGTATTCACGATGGATCGCCACGAGGGCGTCTTGACGTCGTGTAACCCGCGTGGGTGTCTCCTTGACGTGGTTGCCAGTTACGGTGAAAAAGCGAGCTTTATCATACAGTTCGATGTTTCCTCGCCGATTACGCCCTTCTGGTAGTTCGCCTTTGATAAGCACGTGATAGCCAGTTCTGGACGGCGAGATCTCCGTATAGGAATCAAGTCGTTCGATGATGTCTAGTGCTGTGTCGTCGACGTCACCCGACTCGGGATTGCGGCAGTCATCGAGATCCACGCCGACGATTGGATCATCTTCGGCGAACACGAACCCGACACCATCGGCGGCACCTGTTGTGACGTAGTTGAGTGCTGTCTCGAAGTCGGTCCACGTGTCCGCGTCTGTCGATGATGCAAACACGCCTGTTTCTGGATTCACCGGTATCTTCGTTGCTTTTCCGTCACGATGTTTTTTCTTCCAGCACACCCACTGGTCGCGCTGTCGCAAGTCATCCGAGATCACTGTGTCGTCGATTGTCTGTGCAGAATCCATCATGGATTCCTCCGGATCTGAACAACTCTCCCTACTCGACGATCTATATCAATATTCGAACACAATGTCTGGTTCTCAAGCCCGCGGTCTACCCGCTGTCCACTCAATCCTTCTGCGGATGCATCCCAATATATACTAGTTGGTTTTGATGGGCTGTTTTGCATGGACGGCCCTCCAGTCGTGCGATTTTGCATGGACACCAACGTTCGCCGATTTCTCTGATTGGACAGTCTGCGTGGACAGGGAATGGAAATGCTCGTTTGAGACTGTGAGAGTTCAGAATACCGGCGAATAGTCCAACCGAAGCAACGGTGAGCAATACGACCTGAATTCGACCTTCGACAGTATCTCATGTTTCTGATGTCTCTCATTGGTCGAGGAGTGTTTGCCCCGCTTCTGTCAGGGTAAGACCGGTGTAGAATTGCACACGGTCACCGTCTACTCGACGCCGCTCGGTATCGAACTCAACCACGCTCCCCAACTTCCGTGTGAACCAACCTTTGGTCGTCCCGTCGATATCCTGCTGGTCGACCCAGTTGGCGTACGCTTGGAATACCTCGTCCTTCGGTACTCGTGCGTCATCGGCTTGCCTGACGTACATCGCAGTGAATGCTTCGATGGCGTCGCCACTCGGATCGATTTCCAGTGACTCATCTACATCTGTCTGTCCAACCATCGAGTGAGTTCCAGCCAGATCGTCAGGACTGTCGACAGTGGGCCAGAGGCTCGCATTCTCGACGCATTCGGTCAGCGGATACGATTGTCCGTGCTGATAGAGTGTTGGCGCATCACCCTCAGGTAGAATCAGGATGATGTAGCATTCACGTGAACCCGTTGCGCCGGATAGTTCGACGTCGGGAACGAACGGCCGCTTTATCGGAACCCAATCCGCCTCGAAGTTTTCTTTGGAGTCGTAAACAGAGGTCGTTCCCGGTTCATGCACTGTGTACTGGCCAGTCTCACGGTCGTAGCTGTAATAGGCCGGAACGCTATCTTTCGAGAGTGACTCCTGATCAGGAACACGAGCGAACTCTGTCTCTCCATCCGAGAGTACGCGCTCACCGTCCTCGCGTGTCCAGACCGTCCGATTCGAGTAGGCGGTTCGTGGCCGAATGGCGGTTACGCCACCACGACTCGTCGCCCCGCCACCGAACATCACAATCTCGTCGCAGTTGTAGAATTGCTCAGTGCCGTCTGCCAGTTCTCGCACCGGAGGCGAGCAGATGTTTTCGATTCGGGAGGCCCATTGTGTCGCAGAATCGCCGGGACGAACAACGAAGATAGGGATTCGATCCCCTTCGTGAGCACGGGCGAGATTCTTGAGGACTTTCGCAGGGCGCTCCGGTGTCGTCGTCTCGGCTTCGATAGTGAACGCGGTATCGTACTCTGGGTGTGTGGCAGTACCGTCGGGTTGTTCGCTCCCGTCCTGCTCGACGATACTGACGCTGAATCCATGCTCGGTGAGTACTCGTTCGGTATCACTAAGCAACGCATCGTGGCCTGTTCCCCCAGCAGAACGTACAGTGCCCGTCTCTGGACGTACTACTTTCTCACCGTCCTCGGAGAGACGGGTTACGACGGCGTCGTCTTGGAGGTCGATATCGACTTCGATCAACCGCGATGTATCGCGTATGTCCGGGAAATCCAGTGGGTCGTAGTCGATGTCAGGTTGGTCGTCATCAGTGTGTTCGAGACGATGGACGAGTTCCTCGTCAACGGCAAGAGCGTCCACCCAACCGTTGGTTGCACGCACACCCTCCCGGAGTTGTACCGCACGAATTGCCTCGGCCATCGTCTCGGCCAAGAGTTTCTCCGGGTTGGCCGCGTCGTTGGAGTCGCTGTAGAGGAGGTTCCGGAGTATTTCGCCATCGGTCAGCCGCTCAATGCCGTATCGGTTCAGGCTTTGTGAGATGATGTCGTCAACTGTGTCCGCCGACCGTAGCGGTGGATATGGCGGAAACGACCGAAGCAAGACAGGTTCGGAGTACTGTCCTCCGTCGAGTGGCAGTTTCGTCCAGGCCTGATACTGATCGGTCGAGATGAGATCTTCTGCAGTGTAGCCGCGAAACCGCTTCATCAGGAGCTGTGCGTCGTCGACGTCGTTCACCGAGAACGCGATGAGGTTGTCGCAGTTGTTCAGCATCGACTTGCGCGTGTCTTCATCGAGTTGCGAGGGATACTGGGACGCCAGAGTCACGGAGAGGCGCATCGACCGAGCACGAGCGAGCATCGACTCGATATCCAAGTTCTCGCTCGCGATGGTGTCGAACTCGTCACAGAGGACGAAGTACGGGTCTGGCTCACTCGCCTGTTCATACGATCGGTGTTGGATGGCACTCCAGAGATTCCGCATCACGCCGAGCGTGACCATTTTCTTGATATCCGTGTTCTCAACGGGTGTGGAGACGATGACGATGCGGTCGTTGTTGATGATATCGTGGAAGTCAATCGTACTCT
Source organism: Haladaptatus sp. AB643 (assembly GCF_024136975.1). Classification (NCBI taxonomy): domain Archaea; kingdom Methanobacteriati; phylum Methanobacteriota; class Halobacteria; order Halobacteriales; family Haladaptataceae; genus Haladaptatus; species Haladaptatus sp. AB643. The sequence continues at coordinate 542,185 of NZ_JAMYJW010000001.1, read as the reverse complement.
CGCGATGAGCGATGATCCGTCGGATGACTGCATTCTCGACCCACGATTTGATTCGCTTGAGCAGTGGGCGAACCGTCTCGTCGTCCATCCGTGCTATTTCGAGACAGAACTCTCGGACGTAGGGATCATCGACGTCACGAGCGAACTCTTCGCGTCGCTTGGCGTTCAACAGCGTGAAGTACATATCGATCACCGAAAACGGCTTCTCGGACTGCATCATCGCTCGTCCCATCGATTCGGTGACCGACTCCATGTTCACGCCCCAGTACTCGTCCGTATCAAAAATCGCCTTGAGGTTCTCGATGCGATTCTCGATCTCGTTTTCACGTTCTGTCGTGGTGGCGCAGTCGGGGAGTTCGAGGAAATTCAGCCCGACGGTCTTGTCGTAGTTTGCCGCACCGGGTTCGATCCAGACCACGTCATCGAGGCGATGCTCGGGAAGCTTCCGCAGCAGTTCACGAGAGTCACGAGCCTTCGGATCGACGTAGACGAAACCGTAGCCAGCGTACGCCCACTGCACCATCATGTTGAGCAGTTCCGTCGTTTTCCCGTAGCCAGTCGTTCCCGTAATCCAGATGTGCCGAAAGAGCGAGTCGAAGCGGAGTGGTGCTTCTCGGAATCCACGATGTGTGTCCTCGTCGTACCCGATCCAGAGTGGCGCACGTGAGGTCTCGACACTCGATTCGAACATGTCACGGACGCGTGCTCCCGCGACAGTGCCTTCACTTTCTGTCTCCGTAAGAACCGGCTTCCCGCCGACAGAGACGGTATTGCGAGCAGTGATATCGTAGGGTTCCCCGAGCCGTGAGCGAGGAGGAGAGTTTGAATCGAGTGTCGACGTCGGGTCAGTACGTGTTTCACTCTGAGATTCCTCCTCGGGGTCAGATTGTCCTTCAACCGTCTCTGCGTCGTCGAAGAATCGATCAAACACCATCGTGTCCCCTGTTTTCGTCGAGTTCGTCGTGACCCGGTCGTCCGTGGTCACCGAATCGGTGCTTCTCACTAGAAGATGTCGAAAACGCCTCGACGTCGGCAGGAACACCGACCCCCGCAGCCCTCCGTGACCAGTCGACAGCTGAATTCTGGATTTCCTCGTTCGGGAAATGCACGAGACCAGCGAGTTCGTTCACTGTCAGGACGTTCGTCCGTCCCCAGAGTGTGCGTTTGAGTCGGCTTTCCGCAGTAAGGACGCGCATCCCAGCGGCCTCGAGAACGGCAGGAAGGTGAGATTTGACGACGTATCTGGGTTCTAATCCCTGATTGGTGTGGTCGTGATCGAAGACACTGACCGCGTCGGCTATGCGTCTGAGCCGGTGTTTCGCCGTCGAACCGTCGGGTGCAATTGTGACGACGCGGATGGTAGTCGCGAACGCTGGAAACCCCAACTGAGTCACGATGTCGTCGGCAGCACGCGTATCTCGTTTCGACTGCACGACTTCGGGCTGAAGATACCCTTTGACCCGTCCTTCACGGCGTGTCTGAGCTAGACGGGTAACGTCGCCATGCCCGAGTCGGCCCACGAGTCCGCGTCTCGCCCACGTCTGACTCACTGGCATGAACACGATCTGGAGAATGGCTGTTTCGTCGTCGTTCCCGATGAGTCGTGAAAGGAGCGTCCGATACGGGTCGTCGTCGAACGTCGGACGTGATTCGAGGTGCTTGAGTGGGAATGCAGCATCCTGCTGGAGTTCGAGATGGCAGGCAGCGACATGTGCTCCGGAAGTGACGTCAAGGAAGCTAGCGCCATCGACTGTTTGCGTCTCACTGTTCGGATAGTGTGCGTTGACGAGTGCGATCGCATCCTGTTGGTCGGGGACACGGAGGTAAAACTGGAGTTTCCCATTCGTGAACCAGATTTCGGCGGCATATACAGGCGAACCACCACGACGGAACGTCCCGGCAGGCGTGGTGTGGAGTCCACGGAGAAACCGTGGGCCAGCCGCAATCCCGTCGGTGTCGATGAATGGACGAACCCGTATCAGGGGTTCAGCGGTCGCGGCGTTGCGAACTCGGTCAACCGTTTCGGCTGTGAGTTCGGTGCTGGTCGGTGAAGCTGTGTCAGTGGAGTTGGTGAATACCATGGTCGTGTGAGTTGGTGGGTGAACTGCTGTTTGTCGGTGTGCTACTCTCGACGATGTTCGATGGTGAGAGCAGAGAGAACCCACTCTGGGACTAAGTCGAGGATGGAATCGCGCGTCCGGGAATCGTATGGGAGACGCAAGCCAGCGAACGCGAAGGCGACGGCGGCCGGTATCGCGGCGAGGATACCAGTAGCGGTCGGGGCAACAACGCCGGAGAACGGAACGCCAGCGGTGAGTGCGAGTAGACCTGGTAACAACCCGATTCGACCAGCGATTATCCACAGACCGCGGTTGGGGTACCAGATACCGATAGCGAGGTCGTGGCGAACGGCGAGATCGATGTACCAGGCCACGCCAGCAGCGCCAATCATCCAGACAACTGCGGCGAGCAATCGCGCCAGCATTGTTGCAGGAACGACGCCTGTTGCGATGCCCACGAGACTGAATGCGCTGCCACCTGCGGTCAGGCCAGCCAAGGTGAGTACCAGCCACGGACGATGTTGGCGAGCGCAGTACCCGCGTGGGTCGTGACGAAGGCGTTCGACGGCGTGGACGACATACGCGATACTGACGAGAGTACCCACGACCCAGGGGTGTACGGTGAGGGCACCGACGATGAAACCTTCAGCCATGACGACTGTGATGGCCCAGTGCCACCCAGTGACGACGTCTGCCGTGAGACTTCCGGCGATGCCAGCTACTGTTGCAGCGAGGGTGACGAGGGCCGTAACGCCGAGAAGACCCGCAACGACACGACGAGCGAATAACGAAATTGCGGTCGGGTCAGAGACCCAGTGAGCGAGGTAGTCACGCCAGTTAGGCGTGTAATCACGTTCTTGAGCCCGCTTCGTTCGGACGTTGGCCTGCCATGCAGCAGTCGGCCGGTTCGCGCACGTCGCACACAGAAGAACTTGATTCTCGACGGTGTAGATGTTCTCGACGAGTTCCCGAAGGACGAACGGCTCTCCATCGGCTAAATCCCCGCCATCGGGGTGGTGAACGGTCTCTTGACACGCCTCACAGGTCGCGCTTTCCCGTCCGAGTACCTCGTCCAGTATCGTCGGGAAATCGTATTCGCCGATGAGGGGCGACCGGACGTCGGCAGTCCGGCGTGTTTCCTCGATAGGGACGTACTCGTCAGAGTTCATGGACATCCATGTGAACGGCTTCGTCTCGATTCCCGACTGGTTGCGTCCATTGCCTGAATCCGGACCGACAGGCACGAGATCAGTCATTCGACCGACCTCCGTTCGGTCCTGTGTCCGCTTCCCTATCTGGCTGTGTCTCGCGTGGTACCTCCCGCGATTCTTCGCTCTCGAATATTGCCTCCTCTTCAGGAAGGGCGGTGACGCGAAGCGGATAGGTACCGCCCTCGTCGATATCGAGAAGGGCAGTGCTGAACCCGAGTCCTTCTTTCCCAACGACGGCGTCGCGGACGAACGCGGCCTGCGCGTCTGTTAGTCCGAGAGCGTCAGCGTGTTCTGGAGTGAGATTTCCCTGCCGATGCAGGATCTTGATCGACGATTGGTTGATGAACGTCTTGGCTCCGTCGGTATCGTAGAAGTCGGCGAGTTCCTGCGTGATGAAGTGCAGTGAGAGGTCGAGATGGCGAGAGTGACGGGTCGTCCGCTTGAGCCATTCGACGCTTCCGGGCGACTCGACGAGGTAGTGCGCTTCGTCGATTGCCACGATCGTGTGACCCGTCGCGGCCTTGAGGCGCTCATAGACGGCGTCGTACAGCGGTTGCATTACGAGACCGGCGAGTGCGTTGTTCGAGGCACCACCGAACTGCTGTAAGTCGAGGTATATGACGCGACTCCCTGTAAGATCGACCTCGGTCTGCCCATTCAGAAAGTCGAACTGACCGCCGGTCGTGAACGGCTCTAAGTTCAGGCGAAGATCCTCGGCGTGGCGCTGCCACTTCTCCAATTCACCAGCGGAGTATTCGTCTCCATTGAGAACGGCAAGTGGGTCGGCGGCGACATCGCCCAGGACGGTACGGATGTCTCCAATTACGGGACTCTCGTGGTGATGGGTCGTCGGGTCGGCTGTAATGTTGGTCCGGGCATACGCCTCACGAACACACCGTTCGAGAACCTGTCGCCGGTCGCCGAGTGGCGCACCCACGTACGCGAAAAAGGATTCGAAGAAGTCCATCACGGCGCTGATGCGCTCGGTGAATGGACTGCTGTTCTCGTTCTCCAAGAGTTGACTCGGCGTCGGCCGTATTTCGAGCGGGTTGACCGTTCGCGTCCCGCCGATGATATAGTGCTCGGCATCGAGGCTGCTAGCGAGACTGGCGAATCCACCGACGGGGTCGATCATGACGAGCGCAGTGTCGCGGTCTTTCGCCACTCGCCGAAGCAGGAGTCGTTTGGTGTCGTACGACTTTCCGGACCCGATTTCACCGGCAACCAACACGTTGTACCCGTTTTCACGACAGAATCGATCCAGATAGATCGGGGCACCCGTCGTGGCGTGGTACCCATAGAGGATACCACTCTCTTCAATCGTCGTACTCGCAGCGAATGGAAACAGCGCGCCAGCGGCCTGCCCGAGCATCGGTGTCGTCAGTCCCAACTCGTCTTTCGCGACCGGACTCCCGGTGATGAGCGCGTCGTCCTGCCGGTAGGCCGCGGTTTTGGTCGTCATTCGCTGGCGCTGGAGTTCCCCACGGATGCTCGTGGCAACACGGTCGACATGGTCCTCGGAGGGGCCACGGATGGTTAGATAGACGCCAACGTCGAGGATGCGCTGAGCATTCTCCTGTAGTTGTGTGTACACCTCCTCGTGATCCCTAATGCGCCGCTCCGTGACCGTCGCCTTCGCCGACCCCTGATTCTGCGCCTCGATGTGGTCGACCTTGAGCGATTTGATCGCACTCTCGAACTGCATGAGTGACGTTCGGGGGTCCTCTGGATTCGCGTATATCGTCACATCGACGTCTGCGCTCGGATGGGTACAGACACGGTCGAGGAGTCCTGGTGATGCAGATTCCGGAAAACCCGTCACAAACAGAATCTTGACCCACAGATCACCCGTCCGTGCTGTGGTCGATTCGAGACGCACACCCGACGGTGCCACTCGCGTTGCAACCATCGGTTCACGGGGCGTCCCACCCTCCCGGGCAGGAGGTGGCCCCTCGTCGGTGGAGTCGATATCGATGTCTGTATTGGTGTTGTCAGCGGTATCAGCGGCTGTATTGGCGGTCGTTACGGCAGTACGCTTCGGAACGAGACTGATGAGTCTCGATGGTAATTTCATTGGTGGTCACTCCGAGTTTCATCGGAAGTCGGGGGTGTGTTCGGTGAACGATACACGGCGTCGTCGTCACTCACGACGACAGGAGTTGTACGGAGATGTGGACCAGCGTCTGGGTACGCAGTTCGATACCCGGACCAGTATTCCTCTACCAGCGTGACGAGGTCGGCCGCATCCACGGGGTGGACATGGATACCCTCGACGCTCGTCAACTGCTCGGCGAGATGAGTACGCCGCTCCTCGAGGAGCGTGCGTTGTCGTGCGTGGATACTCTCGCGGCGGTCGTCCTGCAATAGTACGTCGGCGAATACCGATGCAAGGTGGTCACCGATGAGTGGAAACGTTGAAAGACGACGAATCCACGCGTTGTCCTCCAGGCTTACTGCCTGTATTTCGACCGGGACGATCGCGTGGTACTGGCGAATGCTCGTACCACGTTCACGGAACTCCTGTGGTCGGCGCTGTCGGTAGACCTCGACGATTTCCCCAAGCGCTGGTGTCGATCTGACATCGGCGTCAGTTCGGCGGGTATGATATGCAGCAGTCAAGCGATCCGGGTCGACGCGTCGTGCCGACGAGTGGATCTGCACCGGATAGTCGAGCGCGTTCAGGACGTCTCCGAGTCCGCGGGCCGCTCTGTCCCACTCGTTGTGGTCGGCGAGTGCGAGATTCGCCGGTTCGATACGAATGGCACCGATGAGCGTCTCATCTCGACGGCGAATCGCGTCGGAATCCGGTTCGACTGCGCGAATCTGCGTCAACTCCCGCGTATCGGGTGGTGCGTCGGCATCTGAATCGGAGTTGTGATTAGTGAGTGTCATGATCGAGTCTCGTCGGTAGTAGCTGATGAACGACCGGAGAAAGCCGAGCGGCGTCCGGTGGTCGGGACAGATGGTCACGTACGCGCCCGCGACGCCGAGGACGACCAGCGAGAGTGCAACGCCAACGAAGAATCGGCCCGTTACGATGACGGCGACTTCAAGTGTCACCATTGCGGCGATGAGTGCTGGGACGAGAAACAGGAGATCCGCGTTGGATACGTCTGCGAACGCGAGGAAGCCAGAATCAGACCCAAAGTCATCGAGGATACGCCGTTCTGGGTCGTCGCCTCTCGGACCAAGGCGCGTCATCGCGAGTCACCTCTCCCATCGCGAGCGTCAAAGACCGCATCACGACTAATTTCTGTTTGCTCGGATGTACTCGATTCCCAGTCCTCCCCAGCAACGGGTGCTGCATTGTACAGTACCTCGTCCCCTTCGCCACGGTAATAGACGCCGGGATGGTCTCCATCGGAATCGTAGGCTGCTGCGAATCGGTCGTGTCCCCGGACTATCAGTGATCGCTTCTGCCCCCGTGATTCGATCGGCTGGAATTCGCCACCCGAGAGGTAGCCGGGTTGATACCGCTGTTCGGCCGGCAGGTCGCTCCGTCGTTCGACGACGATTGGCTCATCACTATCGACGTCTGCCGTCGTGCCAGCGCTGGTGCCTGACGTCGAGGGTGTACTCGAATCTGGAGTGGCGGGCCGACCACCAGTCGGTGTTCCCATCGGAGCGATGGCAGCGGAACTGCCGTCACGACGTTCAGTGTCGAGGACGCCGGATGGTGTAGTAGCCGTGCTAGCAGTGGCGTTGGGGCGTGTCGTCGGCGTTCCGTCGACTAGACCGGACGGGGAGCCGGTCCCGGTCCCCGTGGTCGTCCCAGTCGCCGAACTAACGGCACCTGAACGTGACCCAACACCCGCCATTGACGCCCTGTTGGAGAGTGACTTTGCTCCTGCCTTTGCTCGCGAGTACATCGCAGCTCCGCCAACGCCCGCCATGATGCCACCTGCCGTCCTCGCTGCTCGTGACCCCAAGAGCATCCAGAGGGTTGCGACCAGCGCTGCCAACTGTGTGACGAACGTGACGGCGGCGAACGCGAGTGTTCCGGCGACTGCGGAGAAGCCACTGACAGCGACTGCACTCTGAACGAAGCCCATCGTTCCGCTGGCGATGTATGCCCCGGCACCGAGGACGAGCGCCGCTGGAAGCGGGAAGAACGCTGCCCGAATGAAAATGTCCCAACCCGTTTGGCCGAACTTTCCAATGGTCCCCAGAATGCCGCCGATGTCGAACAGCATGAGTGCCGAAAACACCGGGAGGAATACCATGAACGTAAGACACAGGACGTACGCCAGGAGCGTCGTGATGAGCAGGATAGTCACGATAGCCGCTGTAGCGACCCACAGCAACCCCGCGAGAAGTCCCGTCCCGAGCAGAGTTCCGAGGCCGGATTTCGGGCCCATAACGAGTTGGTCGCCGCGTGGGGCGACGGCGAGAATCAGACCGTTCGCGAGATGGAGGACGAACGCTCCGACCCACCACGATCCGATGGTGAGCAAGAGATTCCGGACGATGTTCTGTTCGATCTGGAAGCCTTGGGTGGCGAACGTGGTCTCCGGGCGGAATCGGCTGGCGAGCGCGACACCGACGCCGACGACCCACACCAAAAATCCCAGCGGGAGACCGACCGATGTCCACCCGTGGTAGGCACCGGCCAATGGCTGATTCGTTGGTGGTCGGAAGACAACGATTTCGCCGCCCCGTTTCGGTACTGGTCGTCGAAGAATCAGTTCGAGCGTACTACGGGCAATGTGCTGTGCCGTGTCGAGTGCGCCTTTGAGGATGCTCCGCTTGGCATTCTCGATGACGTTGCAGATAGCGCCCCGAACGAAGTCTTTCCCGGAACACGCGGCGTACGACCGTGTGTTCGGCGTCAGGATTGATGGGACACCGGTTCCCGGAACAACCGGATTTCGGACTGTCGACGACGTCGTCGTTACTGGTCTGTGGGAACTCGTGAGTGTGGAGACAGGGCGATCCGCTCCACTCGTGACGAGAGATACCCCGGTTGCGCTGGCGGATACTGGCGTTACGAATACGGTCATGAGGAGAATCACAGCGACGACGATGACCACGTACTGGTGCAGTCGTGTCGTACGTCCAGTGTCGATGGCAATGGTGAGGGGCATGAGGATGACTAGTGAAGGAGTGGTTCGTCGGATCTCCCAGTGCAGGGGTGTCTTTCGGTCAGAACCACGGCGTCAGGTGTGCACATTGGGCCGCGTGGAAGCCAGCGGCACCGGCGGCTTGTTTGCCGAGGACGATGACGAGGCCGAAGATAGGACCCGCAATCATCGCCATGGTACCGGACTGGCGATGCTCACTCGACCGTTCCGGGTTCCGGGACATGCCAGCGCGTGCGTGTTTGTACGCTCCGTAGAGCAAACCGCCGAGGAACAGTACACCAGCACCGGTCCGGGCCGCCCATTCGAACAAGCTGATGGCGGGTGTTCCACACAAGCCGTTACTGCTGGTTTGGGCAGCTGCAACGCCTGTCATCACGGCAAGGACGACTGTCACAGTCACGACTGACGGCAGAACACGACTGTTTACTGTGAGACGACGATTGACGTACTCGGTAACTCGTTCTGCCAGAGTCGCTGTCGTAGACTTATTCGTTGCCAGTAGCACTACTTTGTGTGCAAAACCAGTCGGATAGGGGAGTGAGATTCCGTTTTCCATGATTCTACGAATCGTAGTACGAATCGTAGTACGATATATTCTTTGTATCGTAGTATGATGTTTATTGAGATTTGGTATATGAATCAGACGAGAATCGCCATTCGATATGTAGAATAATATAGCGTCCGCGTTCAAAGAGAAGCAGATGGATTTGACAGCCCTCGACGAAGCGATCCTCGATGAACTCGATGAAGGAGCGCGTACTCAAGGATTTCTTGTCGACGCGACGGGAGAACCAAGATACAAGGTTCATGAACGTCTAAAACTGCTCACTGCGGTGGGGTACGTGGAGAATATTCACGAGAATACGGCGCTCTACGAATTGCGAGCCGATCCTCGAGATGAGGATGATAATTGATCGAGTTATCTGCTAAGTTCGTGGTGCGAATTTATCGTTCTGTGATAGCGGCGTTGTCTTTCGGGACGGAGTATCTACGGGCATCACAGAGGTCGTTACCACACTATTCATTGTTATGGACGATTTTATCAGTTGACCCTCGACTTCGTCGATGAATTTCTCGATGGAGCGCTGAGAGTCCGTGTTTGGAACCGGGTGGTCTATTTTGATGAGGTCGATGTCTCGGAGAGAGAACGCGATGTCGGTCAGCGTGAGGTACACTTCAGTTGCATATTCGTGACCCCAAAACGGCTTATCTAATACGAGTTCCAGTTCTGCTTTCCGTCGCTCCCATTTCAGACACAAATGAACATATCAGCCAACACTTCACTGCGGACTTCACCCGGTTTCGGAGAGACCGTATATACCGCCACTTCACACTCGTCCCATTTTTTATATCATTAAATATCATCACTTTTTGGTTAGTTCACTCAAGTAGCAACGAACTAACCTTAGCTGAAATCAACAGCCACCAGTCGCCTGTGGACATTTCAAATCATTCAGCAGGAATACTTCGTGTAGAATCGAGGCTAAGAGTAAATGCCTTTGCAACTGCATAAGATAAGTTTACTGGTACTGCATCGCCCACCATCTGTTGCCGTGCATTGAAACTACCACCTTTGAAATGGTAATCATCAGGGAATGATTGGAGCCGAGCAGCTTCTCTTACCGAGAGTAAACGATTTTGCGTCGGATGGACTATCATCTGTTTCCTGAAATTCGCAACGGTCTTTGAGGGTTCTTCCTCAATTAGGCGTTGGTATATATGATCATGTGTTTGCAGTCGATTCGAGTAGTTTCCCATTAGCCGTTCAGGTATGTCTCTCCAGTTCCCCCCCTGAGGAATGTGCTTGAATCGGCGGTAGGTCTTTTCTTGATTCGCTGTGGTCCGATGATTCATGATGATTGCTTCCTTAGAGTCGCGACGCATCTCTTGTGCGTATTTACTGATCCCTGATTCGGGAGTCAAGTACTCCATCTGTATACTACCACCACCTCCCGTTGGAAGAGGTGGGAGATCTGAAATTGCCTCATTCACAGTGACTGGAAGATCGAAACTGTGTTCAAAGTGACTTGGATCTGGTAAGGTGGGTTTCGATAACTTGAGACCCATAAAGAACACTCGACGACGTTTTTGTGGAACTCCAAACTTCTCGGCTTTCAGTACACCCTGAGCGACGTTGTAGCCTAACGATTTTAATTTTGATAGAATCATCTGCTTGTATTGTCCGTCAGAAATCGTTAGTAGTCTCGGAACGTTCTCAATTAGCACCGCCTCCGGGTCAATCTCCTCAACGATTTCTAAGAAGCGAGTTGGGAGATTATTTAATGGATTTTCCTCGGGGTTTGATTGAACATTTGCCATCGAGAAACCCCTACACGGTGGTCCTCCTACTACAATATCAATGTCATGACAACTATAACCGTTTGCTTGAATCGAATCTCGAATCCTGTCCAGAATGTTCTCTTCTTCAATATCGGCTACGATTGGTTTACAATCATGGTTAGCATCGAACGTATCAATGGAATGCTCGTTGTTATCGACACCTGTAACGATGTTGTAGCCCGCTCTTGCGAAACCAGAACTGAGTCCACCTGCACCGCAGAATAAATCTAAGACGTTCTTCAATTTAGTACTCGTCATCTATTACGACGCATTCGCAGCGTCCTACTTTAATCTACTCACCACAATGATGTCCAGAGTATATTAAATCCAATCGACGTACAATGTTTTCGACCCTGATGAGTAGTCCTTGATATTGTATTCAATGGGTAGGCTGTACACTACTTGTGCCTCTGGGTATTTCCTTGCTGCTTTCCATACGCCCAGTGTTGATAATTTTGTACTCATCGGACATATAACTACGTTGTATGCCTGATTGTGCTTCTTCAGCAGTTTCTCGATTTGACTCTGCGACTTTTCGATGCTATCCGCTGAAAATTGGAAGCTAACTGTATCCTGACGAGCCAACAGTTTCTCCTGCTCTTGTTTGTTCTTTTCGAGAAACGAGCGCTCGGTAGGATTGTCACCAAACCCGACTAATGTTTCAGCTGGTTCTATTTCCTCAATAACATTCTTAGCGCGATCTGTTTCGAATCCAGTGAGTAGTATCAATAACGTCGGCTTGTTCGAACTTTGTATACCGCCAAACCCGATAATATTTCGGACGAAGCGATGGCCCTTACTAAGCCAGTCCCCGTATTTTGCGGGAGAGACGTACAAAATTCGTGTGTTCACATCATTCACCAATGAGTACAAAATGTTGAGTGAAACGAGAAGTGATTCTCGATTGAATGAAGTCACATCAATAGTGATGTCTAGGGAATCTCGGTCCGTTAGTTCTTCAAAGCTATCTCGGATAGAAAATAGCTGCTCGTCAGCCTCCAACCAGCTACCCATTACCACATCCACGTTCTTGCAGTGACTCTCTAGTTCTTTCTGTAGCTCTGAAAGATGTTTTTTTGTTTGAACGGCACTTTCTCGCATTAGATATTCGGAATTTACGTATATAATACCCCAGTCCGCCTCATAGCTGGGGCTCAACAAGTTTGTTGCTGCTAAAGCTCTTTCTTCAAACCCAGCGTTAACGAGGTAGAGATCGTCTGACTCACCCTCGATGCTATTCTCGATTACACACTCTTCTCCATCATCAATCGGTATTTCTTGACTAGTCATCTTTGAAAAACCTGTCCAGAGGTTCTTGGTGTTCGTCAATATCCAACCTGAGTCTCACAAACTCAGCTGGATCTTCACATCCAATTTCAAGCAGTTCGGGTGTAAGACTCATCCTGCCTTCGAATCCAGTCGGATCCAGTTTGAACATAGGTGCGAGTCTCCTATTTAGGATATACCAGTCCTCCCGTCCACCACCATCTTTGGTACTATATGTCTTAACTTTGAAATACTGAACTCTTTCTCCCAATTCCAGCACCTTACTCAGGTCTGAATCTTTTGGGATTTTTCCTCTCACCGTGAAAGAGAACATTCTCGGCTCGCGAGATTCCTCATCATGCAAACGCTCATAGAAGAGCTTACCAAGCGATCGGACGAGCGTTTTCAGATCGTCAAGATAGGGCATGTCTTCTTCAGGGAGACTTTTAGCAATCTTCAGTGGAGCCTGTCTTAGAAAGTCCTCAGAGTTCTGCTTCAATACGTCATCTTGCGTTGATGCGGGAATTGCCTCTATTTCGGATGCCTTTTTCCCTCCCTGCTTGACCTCGTTGAACATAAGCTGACAGGGCTCAAGGAAATTTCTAACGACCCCTGACGATATATGGACTATCTCGTCGAAGCCTGAATACGTCTTTCCGGTCTTCCCTTCTGCTAGCCTCTGGAAAAGCCTCGCGTTCGCATAGCGAGCAATATAGTCTGAACGACGTCCCGGCTCGCCTTCTTCCAACCATTCTTCTTCGAGGTTTTCTTTTATTTCCTCTATGAGACCGACTTCAAATTCGCTACGCGGCAGAAATTCATCAACATCAGTCGTAACCATCTCTGCAACTTCTAGGCGCTTCTCAACGATACCCCTCACTTTCTTCGAGTATTGTCTGTCGCTATTGGTGTAGAGTTCCTCAAAGTCAAGCTCAGTATAGTCATGGGTGAGCTCAATCATGCCCCGTCCTGATGTTTCGAACGTCTCGTAGCCTTCTTTTGTTGATGACACCTTGATGCAAAGTGTACTTTGATCACGATTAGCAATCCAGGTGTTGACGACTTCCTGTTGTTCTTCAAATAAGTGGAAGGCGTCATCCAGAAACACATATATAGGTACATCCGGATCTCCTACCAATTTCTGAACACTATCCATTAACGGGAGCAAGAAGTCATGATATCCGCTAGTCGCACCTGCGTACTTCGCGTCAGAGTTCAGTGATAACTGACGGAGATAGTGATCTATTTGCCTCTTCTCAGATGTAAATACCTCCTGAAGCCATTTAAACGGATGCTCACTCTGATTGTAACGCTCTGATGCGTATTCCTTAGACTTAGCAATTGATCCACGATCGAAAAATCCCGTTACTGAATCGCAGAACTCTACACAATCATCATGCTCAAAGTAGTCAGCCGGGAATTGTTCAGATAAGGTTGACAGAGTTTCTTCAGCTACTGTGAGGTTTAGAAGATGTTCTGTAATGACTTGGCTAGCCCTGTCGTCGAGTAGATCCAACTCCGTTTTGTCTATTTCCCCCTTTTTGCATGGGGTATATATTCCAATAAATGAGTTTTCACTCTCGAAGAATTCTCCTGGAGAATCATACTCAACGAACCTACATTGAGGTTCTAAATAGCGTAGCATGAAACTCTTTCCTGAGCCTCTTGGCCCCCACACGAATGTGTGCTTCTTTTCGCGGACGTTGTCCAATTGCGTATGTTCTGAGATGAACAACCTGACTATTGTTTCCGCAGGCACATCCTTGAGCGCATCAGGGCTGTGAACAGCGAATGGGTTTTCGGAAAGATCAATCATAATTCTCACCTCCTTGCCCATCTTCATTAGACCCGGACGGTAAGTTGTCTGGCTTACAGCGGGAATACTGATTAAAGAATTCGTCGTAAATTGTGACGCTAGGGTACGTTCCCATTTTAGTTAGGCCAGCCGCGCCAAGTGTTTCGTTGATTTCATGCTCTATAGTCTGATCGCTACCTCGGATTGTGAGTGTTAGTTCGACGTCCCTAATTTCGACGTATCTGTTAAAATATCGCTCACAGTAAGCCAATTCATTAATCAACTTTTCTAGTCTGCATATTATGTACTGAATGAGCGATATTTCACCGTTCTGGTTCCCTCGATGTTCGAAAGAATCTGGACAAGGGTACATCTCTATAGCATCGTCTACCTCCATCCCAATCACTACTTTGATTGCTTTGCCGTTGAGAAGTGGATAGCAACTCTGGATGGTCTGAGCATAGCGCCAGAATATTCGGCTCTCGACGGGTACTGTATCTCGAACCCATCTGTCACTGGAAACTCGTTCTTGCGTTTCAGATATTTCATCTGAGAATCGAAGGATGCCTGCCAGAGCTTTCGGATATATTTTGTATATCTTCCCATTGATCGTGAAAGAGGTATTTTTCTGAGGAATGTCAAGCCCCGAATCCCCTCGGTGAGCTTTGATGATATCAGTGATAACTCGTTTCACATTTGGTGACATGGCACCCATTGTTTGAAGTTCGTCAAATACATCCGTGGATATTTGGTCGTGTTCAGAGCGATCTACAATCATACCCACATCATGCCAGAGGATACTTGTTAGGAGAATGAATATATCTAGCTCTGTCAGATCATTATCTCCTACATTCCTCAACTCGTCCTCCAAGAGGCGACTTGCTTGATTGATTACCGCGTCAATATGCTGGCGACCGTGGTCAGTAAACCATGAACAGTTGGCTTGAACCCATGGATAAATTTGCTGTTCTAAGTATGATTTTGTCTGCTCGTATTCTCTGAGAAATTCTTCGGCATTATCAGAATCTTTCGCTAACTCATTGAGAGCTGCTTCCAGTGTGACCTCCGACATTATCGATGGTAAACTCCGTAATTGTCCGATACTTGTTTTTCGCTCTACTTAGCTGTTTACTAATCAGAATAATTGCCTGAACCTCAAATAAGGGTTACTCAAACTGGTGTAATTTAACATACATCAGCAAACTTAGCAGATGTATTGCCCAAGGACTCTGCTGCTCAGAGTTGATTAGTCTAAATAGAAGTTATAACTAAGCTTCGTCAATGCTCCAAAAATTGCGTTAGGATGGGTTGTCATCCTATTCACTAGTGCGATCTTTTTTGCAAATAGATACTTCTTCTTGAGGAGGCCGGTGGATTACTAACCTTACCGAGAGATCTGCTCCCTGTATTCAGTACGACCACTGAAACCGATCACCGCTTGAGGGTTCAACAAAGCTGAGCTCTACCATTTGGACGACGCACAGGAAATCGTAGATCTGTCGCTCACACGAGGGGCAAACAGACCAGTGAGTGGCCACTACTCGGGCGGTGGGCCGTCCCGGAACGCTTCTAGTGACACGGTTCGCAACGTAGGCGCGGGGTCTCCAGGTCGTGTTGGTAGAAACTTGGACGGTTCGACATTGTGGATCGCGAACGACCACGTATAGGAACCCCATACGCCACTGTTCGTGATTTCGTCCGGCGTCAACTCAACCACCCCATCCGTCGGCTCATCACCGGTGTGGAACACGTCCGCACCGTGGTCGCCTGCACCCTTCCGACAGGTGACGAGGTCGTCGTCGAGCAACCGTGACAGAGTCTTCGCAACGTGGCGCTTTGACACGCCCGTTTCCTCGGCTAGTTCGCGGGCCGTCGCAGACCGTCTATCACGGAGTGCCTTGATCACGGCTCGCTGCGCGTCGGTCGCCACCCACTGGACACCGGCCACTTGGTGATCCGCAAACCCTGCCGGGATGGCACTCGTGTGGACGTAGACGATCGCTTGGTTGTCAGGGTCGTCAGCACTCCGCGCATACCGGCCAGCGGATTGGGCGACATGGTTCTCTCGAACCGATGCGAGAATTTCATCCGCGGTGTCCGCATCGGGACCTACGAAGCCACGCCCATGCGCCCGTCGCTGGTCACCATCCTCGATCTCTCTGGTCTCCGGTTGGGCGTGGAGGTCACACTCAGCCAGTAAATTCAGCACGTAGTCGTCACCGGGGTCGATCGACCCATGGATGAGTCCGACGCTGCGATCACCGAAGTCACCACGGGAGCGTTCCTCGCCAAAATGCATCGTCTCAGGGTCCTCGATTCCTATCTCACGCATTTGCTGTTTGACTCGATACTCGACACTTGAGGCGGTGATACAGGTGTCGAACGCTTCGCCATAGTGGTGACTAAGGTGATTCAGCAGAACCCGCGTCGTGTCCGGGTTGAAGTACTCGCCACTGGCGAGCGGTCGAACTGCGTCTCCGACCTGAACGACGCGTAACCCACGCTCGTAGCGCCGCCAGAGCCGACGTTCATCGACATCGAGCACATGCTCGGGAAGGATGTCCTTCGTCGTATTACGTTGCCACAATGGCAAGCTCGGATGCGCGTCGAACCCAATCACACATCGTGCACCCGAGAGGTCCGGGACGCTTCGAATTGTTCTTACGTGATTGTCTTCGTCGACGACGATAGTGACCCACGTCCGCGACCACGAATCCGCATCGTGGGCACCGGCATCGAGTCGCGGCGGCGTGTGGCTGACCGTCCCCACGCTACGCCCGTTCTCGTCGAAGCCTTGAGCCAACGCCGACCAGATTGCTTTCGCTAACGCGGGAACGAGTGTGTGGGCGTCCGGATGGTCGAGAAACCATTCGCGGTCCGGTTCGTAGTCCAAGACAGCAAGTGTCGCATGCGCTTCCCGGAGTGCATCCCCGTGGACGTTCCGGCCATACGTCCGTCGCGCAAGCTGGACGAACGCCTCCCACGTCGTAACCGGCGCACCCGCCTCCTGAAGGAATGCCGTGACACCCCGTTGAATCCGCTCGTTCGTCAGATACTCACCACCGACGGCGAAATCCGGTCGCTCATCGAAGATGACGTTACACGACTGAACGAGTCCGGGGACGTACGCGAACTGGTGGGTAGCGTGAATCACGTCGACCGCTGGCGTGCCGTCATCTGCTCGCGGAATCCCCTCCCACTGGCTGATTGCGGGACATGGGTCTTCACTACGCGAACACGGTAGTTCGACTCCTTGGTCGTTGTGCTCGGCAAGATAGGCGTGTGCCGTCGAAAACGGAATCCCGCGGCCGTCGCAGACGGTGTCGAACCACTCGGAGGCAGGCATTCGGTTCATCGTGATTTCGACAACATCGTTGTCCTCCTCCGATGGATCGTGGATGCCGTGGGCGACTGTACATTTCTCCTTTCGTCCACGAAGAACGCCATACGTCACCCCATCCGCCTCGTGACTATGCTCGGCCGCTGCATCACGGGCCTTTCGCGTCGGACTGAAGTGGACAACCGGCTGTTCATCAGTAACGTCGGCGTGGTTCAGCCACGGTTCGGTTGCAACGGTGTAGCTCTTTCCGAGGCCGGTCGGGGCATCGATGACGACTTCCTCTTGATGTCGGACGGCGTCCAGCAGGTTCTCTCGCAAGCGGTCACGCGCCTCGTCCGTAGAGGGCCACTCGACATCGTTCGACGCAGCAACGCGCTCTCGCTCTCCATCGGCGGCGGCGTCGAGTTTCGCCAGCGGAAGCGAACTCATTGGATCGGTTTCATCGCCATCGGCTTCGTACTCCGGGATGTGAGCACCGCGGGCGCGCAACGCCTCGACAGCTTCCCAGAACGCTTCACCACGGGGATATTCCGTGACCGCGGTGATAATCCGTTCTTCGAGCGCGATGACTTGGAGGGCATCCAGTCCATACATTCCCTTCCGATAGACCCAGCCGTCGCCAACCTGTGCTAACCGTGTTCCACTCTTCGACTGCTCCCAACTCGGGTCGAGATCCTTGCTGCCGTCGCTCCGCTCGTGCGTGACGGTCGATCGGAGTCGGATATCGGCTGGGTCGGTGTGCCGGATAGCGTCGAAGACGTCCTGAATATCGGACGTCGTCTCGATGTCCGCGAGATCGGCCTTCGACATCTTGGGTTCGCGGTCGAATCCATCCGGGCGACCAGCAGGTGTCTTCGCCCGCGCTGCATCGAGTGCCCCAGGATTGGCGGCGAGGATCTCGTCGACGATGCCGTGGACGTCGTTTGTCTCGGTCGCAGTGCCGGGGATGTGGTCGCCTGTGACCGTAGTGTACCGACGACCGGGGTAGATTTCGAGTTCTGCATCCGGCCACTCGGGGGACGACAGGTCGATTTTGAGCGCCTTTACTCCCTCTGGCAGGCAGAAGCCACCAAGCGCGTGCGCGCCGGTTCCCGAGGGTGACCATTCGCAGAACGTTCCGGCCAACCGCTCCAAGAGGTCTGCGGCGGCCGGTGCCACTGCACCGGATTCCGGGTCGCGGACATCGTCGAAATCGAGGAGGCCGACGTGTGGTTCGTCGGGGATATCTTCGGCAGGGTCGACATGGGCGTATTTCTCGTCGTTGTCCCAATCGTTTCGGTCGGGGTTCGTGAGGTAGTACGCCAGTCCGAGATCGTCGTCGTGGTCGAGCCATCTGGTGGCTGCCTCGAACTCGAACCAGGCCCGAGGGTCTTTCGCACCGACGAACGCGTAGCCCGCTCCGTGATTGGAGTACCCCCAGGACGGATTGCGAGGCACCTTTCGGTCGTCACTGTACTGCCAGAGCAACCAACGAGAACCGTTCTCGACCAGATCTTCGGGATAGGTTCCGGGTGCGACATCGTACAGACCGATTTCTCGCTCCTGTTCGTCGTGGCCAGAGTCATCGGTTTGTCCTGCGGTCTCGGTTTCCCTCTCATCCTCTGGCGTCCCGGAAATCGACCGCACTGTCGGCAAATCCTCGGACGTTCCGTTGCCTTCGGTATCCAGATGTAACTGCCTGAAATGGTAGTCACAGAGCGCTCCGGGGTCGATGGAGTGGACCGCGTCCTGCGGACAACGGGGCATCGAACAACCACGACCTATCGAATTGTCGCGGCTCATACAACCACCTCCAGAAGACTGTGGTGGTCACTTGGGGCCTTTATATACGCAGGATTTAACCAGAATACAGCAAGCCTAGGCCGGGATTTGAACCCGGGCTCTCGTCCTTACCAAGGACGCGCTTTACCGCTAAGCTACCCAGGCGCAGGCATTCATTTCTACACGCCGAACTGGGTTTAGGCGTTTCGATTCGCGTCAGGGATCGGTGGCCGATGAGGTGGTCTCATCGAACCAGTTTGGGTGTCTTCCTGACAGCTTCGTCAGCGTATCCACCGCCTCGTCGAACAGTAGTTCGGTCGAGTCGCGGTTGGCAACCGACGTCGCCAGTTGCTCGGCGTATCGTCGGATTCCGGTCGGGACCTCGTGGCCTGCCGCCGTCGTTCCGGCGACCATGGCGAGTTCGAACACGTCCGTTTCGAGCGCGTGTTCGGTCCGCCGTTCGGTCTGGTCCCGACCGAACGATTTGACGGTTCGAACGGCCGTATCGGCCGCTTCCGTTCGTGCCAACAGAGAAAATCCGCGGGAGACCATCACGTCCGCTGCCAGAACTGCGATGTTGCTCTCGATGTACGGTTGCTCCCCGTTCCACGGTTCGTCGCGTGCCAGCGTGCGTGTGAGGCCCAATCCCTCGTAAATCAGTTGCACGCCCGCGGCACGGGCTTCGACGTCACCCGTCTTGGCACCGCTCTCGACTGCTCGTGCGCTTAACAACGTCACCACCCCCGGAACGACCGTCGAGGACTCCAGTAGCCCATCGATGTGGTCGCGGAGGTGCGCTGGCGTAATGTCTTCGATAGCCTCGCGCGCAGCCCCGCGCGCCCGGACGGCCTCTTCCATTGTCGGAACTTACGACGGGACAGCCAAAGACCTTTGGAAAGCGTCTCCAACTGGACAGCATGATTCGCATCACCGACGAGCCGAAACTTAGAATCGTGACGATCGACCGCCCGGAGCGTCGAAACGCGCTCACACCGGACGGACTCGACGCGCTCTCCTCGGCGGTCCGAGAAGCGACACAACCGGTCGTCTATCTCCGCGGCGCTGGTGGGGCGTTCTGTGCCGGGGCCGACCTCGACGTCGTCGCGTCGTTGGATCGGGAATCGGCGGAGGAGTTCGCGAGCCACGGTCAGCGAGTCGCAAACGACATCGAAGGGAGCGATAGCGTCGTCGTCGCCGGAATCGACGGTCCGGCGCGCGGCGGGGGCGTCGAACTCGCGCTGGCGTGTGATATCCGGGTGGCGACGTTCGACGCGACGTTCGCCGAACCCGGCGTCCGCCTCGGAATCTTCGGCGCATGGGGCGGGACGACCCGACTCCCCGAAATCGTCGGCATGGGTGACGCGCTCGACATCGCGCTCACGGGCCGCGTCCTCTCGGCCGAAACGGCCCATCGGATGGGGCTCGTTTCACGCCTCACGGAAACGCCGCGCGCTGTCGCCGACGAACTCGCGGAGAACGTCCCGGCGGCGCTTTCGGTCGTTAAGGAACGAGTCCGAGATCGGTCTTCGACCGACGTCCAACTGGCGTGCGAGGCGGAAGCATTCGGCGAACTCGTCGCCGCGAACGCCGATAGCATCGCGGAAGAGCGGGAGTAGAAGCGAGAAGATAACGGAAATCGGTCGATTTAGCCTCGTAGTCGCTGAAGTGGACATCCTCGGGAGTGAACTCCAAAACAGTGGCCCATCGTCGGCTCAGAGTGAGTAACTAGTGGGAGGTATCGCTGCACCGGCGTACTAAGATACAGAAGATACCTCTTAGAAATCTATATTATCGTTGCCGTTGTAGTAGTAACTATGAGTTCAGTTGTTCAGTCACTCAAAAAGCCCTACACTCGGAACGTCCTCGAAGTCATTGGTGCGTCGCTCCTCGCGCTAATCGTGATTGGTCCGCTCATCTATGCAGCCCTTGGAAAGCTCATCAGCTTTGGGCTTGACCTCTTTGGGGTCGCCCGGCCGCTGCCACTCCTTTGGATGAATGTGGTTTTCATCAGCTCCATTTTCATTACTATCTGGGCAGTCTTCAAGCTCGTTGAGATCTACTACCAACGATAACACTCGTATTGTCGCCGCTGTACTTCTACGGAGATATTTGGCATCACTTCTTTCTCTCTCGTACTTTTGAGAATCGCTCGGACGTCGCTCGGAACTTACAACGATTCGGGGGACTGCGGCACGGCGCGTTTGTGCTCGCTCAGCCGGTACATCTCGTCGATTCGTCGGACATCGTCGGCCGATGCGCCGTCGACCTGCCGCGCCGTCGCCGACGCGGACAGCGGTCCATCGACATGGAGCGCCAGAATCGCGTCCAGCGTGTCGTAATCGATACCCAACTCTTCCTCGTCGGTCTGGCCCGCCCACAGCCCCGCCGTCGCTTCCTTTTCGGCGAGTCGCTCGGGAACGCCGACGTGGACGGCGAGCTGTCGAACCTGTTGTTTGTAGAGGTTGCCGATGGGGTGACAGTCCACCGCGCCGTCGCCGTACTTCGTGAAGTAGCCGACGAGCGCCTCGGTGCGGTTGCCGGTGCCGAGGACGACCGACCCCTCGTGGTTGGCGACGAGGTAGTTCATCACTGCGCGGGTTCGGGCGCGGGCGTTGCCCACCGCCATGTGGTCACCCTCCGCTTCCGAATAAGCGTCCAAGAACGTGTCCACGATAGGGTTGATTTCGAACACGTCGTAGGTGATTTCGAGGTCCGACGCCACCCACTCCGCGTCGCTCATGTTGTCCTCTCGACTCACAGCGCCGGGCATGACGAGTCCGTGGACGTTCTCGGTGCCCAGTGCTTCCACGGCGAGGTACGCCGTCAGCGTGCTGTCAATACCGCCGGAGAGGCCGAGAACCGCCGAATCCGTCCCCGCGTCGGCCACCGTCTCGCGAATGAACGACACGATGTGATCGCGGTGTGCGTCGAGTTCTTCCGTCGAGAGTTCGAGATCTATCATGTACGCCTGTAGGAACGCTGATGACTAAAACCTCCCCTCTTCGTCGTATTTCTGGACGAACGTCCGAAACGCTACGTTGAAGTGAACGCGGAATGAAGTGGAAAGCACACGACTGCTCGCTCTCGTTCGCCTGATCTTATTCGGGTTGAGTGCACCGGTGGTGAGCAAATCCTTCGGATTTGCGAGTCACGGTGCGCGGGACGAACGAAGTGAGTGCCGTGCACCGGTGGTCTAGTGGCAGGACATAAGCTTCCCAAGCTTATAGCCCGGGTTCAACTCCCGGTCGGTGCATTCTGCGAGGAACGAACGTGACGAGCGGAGTCACTTCCCGAATTCCGAAATTTCCCGAATCCCGTCCCCATCGAACTTCATCGGCCTGCGCCACCACGGTCCCTTTCCGGAGTCGCTCGACAGTTCGGTGACGACGTGGTTCGCTTTCGACCCTTTCTCGGGGCTACTCAACGGAACCGCCGTTTCGTACAATCCAGATTCGTCCGGGGCACCTTCCACCAGCACTTCCGCGTCGAACTCCTCGCGTTTCAGGTGGGCGTTGTTCTCGAAAACTCGCTGTTCTTCCGAATCCAACTCCGCGAATTCCTCCCCTGTAATCGGGTCGCGTGCCAGTCGGAACTGGCCGATGATGTACGCGCCCCATCTCGGTGAAATCCAGTCGCGTGTCGGGTCCCCGACGGTCGAGAGCGTGGCGTAGAAGAAGACGTAATCGCCGCGATCCAGTTCCAACAGCGGTCTCGCTTTCATGCCGAACGGGTCGCCGTAGGTGTAGCGTTCACAACACGGATACTCCGCGAATTCGGGGTCGAGGTGGACGGGCAGGGTTTCGGCT
Source organism: Haladaptatus sp. AB643 (assembly GCF_024136975.1). Classification (NCBI taxonomy): domain Archaea; kingdom Methanobacteriati; phylum Methanobacteriota; class Halobacteria; order Halobacteriales; family Haladaptataceae; genus Haladaptatus; species Haladaptatus sp. AB643. The sequence goes on along the minus strand of NZ_JAMYJW010000001.1, from coordinate 519,525 downwards.
CCGTCCGGCAGTTCGACCGACGGGTCGAGGTCCGCGTAGGTCGGCACCGATCGGTTCGTCGGTTCGGGTTCGGGAATCGGAAGGTATTCGAACCGACCGTCCGGGAAGATCGGGCCGCGAACGCCGGGCTGGTTGGTGTTGGCGGCGACGTTGATGGCGACGGCACGGGGCATAGCTCACGCTGGGGACGGGAACGGGAAAAGCGTAGCTACCCCCTTTGGTAGCTACCCCCTTCGACAGCTACCACACGCCGAGTGGGCCGACGCACTCGCGGCAGAACGTGTATCCGACGCCGTTTTCGGTCCCACAGTGTGGGCACACACGCATGTCGGAGTTCGTCTCCGCTTCGCTAAACTCTTCGAGGATACGTTCCCGTCGGATGTCATCAGGCACGTGCCCATCCGACCCGGACGGCGTCGATGCGAGCAGCGCCGCATCGTCGTCGCTCCGTAGATATCGGTAGATAAGCAGCTGTAGCCCGACGAACAGGACGACATACAGGACTATCCACCCCCAGACGTTCATGGAACACCATGACATACGCTCCCATGATACTTGGTAGCTTCGTACGACAGGATTCATAACTGTCAGCATGGCAGATGGACATGTGGATCACACTGGCTGACGGGACACGAAGGCGACGGGGTACACACCCCCACAAATGAACGAAAAAGGGACTACGCGGGCTTGAATTTGAGTATCCGGTCGTCCTGGGGTGCGGGACCTTCCGCACGTCCGTCTCGATTGCTCGTCGTCGCGTAGAGATGCCCGTTCGGGCCGGTGAACGTCGTCCGAAGGCGACCGTACTCGTTGACGAGCAGGCGTTCCTGCTCGACGACGTTTTCCCCGTCGAGTCGCACCCGGTGGAGATGTGTTCCGACGAGTGCGCCGAAGAAGAAGTCACCGCTCCACTGTGAAATCGGTCCGTCGTAGAAGGCCGCTCCGCCCGGCGCAATCGTGGGCGTGTACGTCGCGATCGGATCGGTATACTGCTCGTTCTTGCTCTTCCCGGTAACGTCGGGCCACCCGTAGTTCTTCCCCGCTTCGAGGACGTTGATCTCGTCGTTTTCGTCCGGTCCGTGTTCCGTACTGAACAGGGTTCCGTCGTTGAACGCCAACCCTTCCGGGTTTCGGTGCCCGTACGTGAACACTTCGTTGTCGAACGGGTTGTCGGGATGCGGCTTCCCGTCCAGCGTCAGTCTGAGGACTTTCCCGGCCAACGAATCCGTGTCCTGTGCCCGTTTCCCGTCCCCAGCATCGCCGGTAGTTACGAACAGCGCGCCGTCGTGAATCAGCAGTCGTCCGCCATCGTGGTTGGACGCCGCCGGAATCCCGTCGAGGATGACCGAATCCCGTTCGAATCCGTCGCTGACGCGATGCCGGATGACGCGGTTTTGCAGGTCACCACTCTTCTCGTAGGTTTGATAGGTGTAGGCCAAATCCTCGTTTTTCGGGTGGAAGGTCAATCCGAGCAATCCCCCTTCGCCGACGCTTGCGATGCGATCAGTCACGTCGGCGATGATTTCGTTTTTGTTCTTTCGAATCCGGCGAATCCGTCCCGGTCGCTCGGTGAAATAGAGATCGCCGTTGGGGGCGAAATCGGCACCCCACGGAACTTCGAGGTTCATCGCAACCGTCTCGACGCGCACGCCGGGTTCCCCCTTGGCCGTCGTCCGATGGGAACTGCCAGGGGAGTCCGTACACCCGGCAAATCCAGTAATGCCGAGCGCGATCGATCGAAGGTACGTACGACGTCGCATGCTCTCCACCACGGATTGACAGGAGAAAAACGGTCCGGGTTACTCCGACGAACGGGGGGTACGCCGGAACTCGTCGAACTGTTCGAGGTTGTCGGGTAGTTCGTCATCGATACGGCGTGATTCCTTCTCCGTCGATGGAACGTCGTCCAACGGAGCGGCCTCGTCCTCGTAGCCGGGCTTGATCTTGATGCTCTTCGCCGGCATGCCGACGGCGATATGATGGGCAGGCACGTCACTCTGGACGACCGCCCGCGCACCGACCACGGAGTCCTCGCCGATTTTTACGCCTGCGCGAACCATCGCGTCGTAGGTCACCCGTGCGTCGTCCCCGATGACGGTGTGGAAGTTCGTCACGTCCGTCTGGTCGATGATGTCGTGATCGTGGCTGTAGATGTGCACGCCGTCGCTGATGGAACAGCGGTTCCCGATGGTCAACTTGCCGCGGTCGTCGAGGTGAACATCGTCGTGAATGACCGTGTTGTCGCCGACCGTGATGTTGTGGCCGTAGGTCATCGTGACACCCTTGAAGATACGAAGATTGTCGCCCGCATCCTCGAAGAGGTGGTTCGCCATCATCTGACGAAATCGCAGGGCGAACTCGACGTTGTCCGCCATCGGCGTCGCGTCGAACTGCCGCCAGAGCCACTGGAGGTGTTTCGACCGACGGAACTTCTCCTCGTCCTTCTCGGCGTAGTATTCGCTCTCGAGCGTGGAGTTACACGGGTCATAGCTCTGGAGCCGGACGCGCTCGGCGTTCGACACCGGCTCGCCGCTCTGCCACGCTTCGTAGGCGTCGCGGTCACCGTGCAGGTCGATGAGCACCTCCTTTACGACCTGGCACGTATCCTCGTCGCTTGCGAGTCGTTCGTCTACTTCATCGATAAACCCGCGTACGCCCGCTTCCGCGGACTCGGGGAGGGTAACGTGTCGCTTTGTCATAGCTTATTTCACTCTCGATTTTCTTATAGGTTAGTAACTCTTCCGTAGGCAAGGGGGTTTTGGTTGCGGCGGCGAGTGCCCGCTCTTGCCCCATCGCTACTTACGCCGGATTCGAATGACGGAACCACATTCTTTGTGGCCAACAATACAGTCACGACGGGCGAAGTACGGTCGTTTTCCGGCTACGAGGACCGAGGCACAAAACTCGAAAGTCCGCACCGCCACCGCCTCTACAACGAACCACGAGCCTCCCCAGCCGATTCCTCATTGGCGCTCGTCATCCACCGTCAGAGCGTTGCTCTGATAGTGGACGACTGAACGGAGTTCCCGCGAACGCAGTGAGCAAGAGCACGGAAGAACCCAGTTCTCCCGGAGTGAAGGAGTCGGTTGGGGAGGATATAGTGCGGTAATTCATGCGGCTCGGGTACTGAAATCACGACAAAACCAAACACTTCTCTTCGAAATGTTCGTGGACGAGGTCACCCGTCATAATCAGAGAAAAATCAATTCTATCGTTCCTCGTCGCCGTCTTACGCCAGGAAGACGTGTCGCGGTCGGTCCGCCAGGATGTCCCGGCCCCAGCTCACCGTGTCCCGGAAGGCGTCGCTGCGGAAGAAGTCCATGGCGTCGTCCTTCGACCGCCACTGGCTGGAGATGAACATGTCGTTCTCGTCTTCGTGGTTGGCCAGCAGTTCGGAGTCGAAGTGGCCCTCCATATCGGCGAGCGCGTCGCCGACCGCTCCGAACTTCTCGACGAAGTCCTCGCGGTGTTCGGGCTTGACGGTGTAGAACATCCCCATCGTGCCGAAGCCGCTCTCCTCGCCCGCACGTGCGACGATTCCGGGCAGATCCGAGAGGAAGCCGCCCGCCGTCTCGGCCGCGCTCTGGGTGTCCCAGATACTCACGACGGCCGCCCGTTCGTCGCCCTCGTACACCGCCGTTTTGACGTGCGTGTCGTAGTGGTCGAAGCTCTCCCGGAGTCCAGTGACCTCCTCGAACAGTTCGTCCGCGTCGGCCTCGGAGTACAGGACGATGGAGTACACGTCCTCGCCGTGTGGCTGTCCGGCGTAGATGTCGAGGTCTTCGAGTTCACCGCGGATGCCCTCGGCCTCCGCCTCGCCGGTTCCGTGTGGGCTATCGGCCTCGCTGGTTTCCCCGTGGTCACTCTCGCCGTGTGCGTGGCCGCTCCCGTGGTGGCTTTCGCCGTGCGGGTGTGCGTCCTCCGGCGTCGGAATCTCCTCGCCCGCCATGAACGCGGGGAGGTCTTCCGGCGGGAAGCGCCGCCCGAAGGAGAACTCGCCGAACTCCGCGAAGCGGGAACTCGCCTCGTCGAAGCGCATCTCGTAGAGGATGTCCTTGATGTGGGTTGGGTCGTTGCTGAACAGGTCCACGCCCCACTCGTAGTCCTCCATCCCGATACTGCCGGTGATGATCTGGGTGACCTTCCCGGCGTAGGTCTTCCCGATTTCGCCGTGGCTCGCCATCATGTCTGCGCGCTCGTCGTACGGCGTGTCGTACCAGTTGGCCTCCGGCAAGCGGAGTTTGCTCATCGGGTAGAAACAGAGGAATTCGGCGTCCGGAACGTCGGGGTAGAGTTTGCTCGCCACGTAGCGAGCCATGCCAGTGTCCTCGATGTCCTCCGGGTCTTTCACCATCTCGTCGGAGGTGTAACTGCCGACTTCGGTGACGGACATGTAGGAGTCGGTTCGCTCGGTGAAGTCCGCGAACTCGGTCCGTTCGAAGGCGCGCTCGGCCGTGTCGAGCGCGTTCACCGTCGGGCGGAAGTGGAGTATCAGCAGGTCGGCTTCGTGACCCATGACGCTGAAGACGGCCGAGGAACCGTCCTCGGCGTCGGTCACGTCCTCGTGTGCGCTCAGGAATTCGACACCGTCGGCCAGTGCAGCGTCGCGGGTTCGCTCCGGCGCGTCTCGCCACGCATCCCAGTCGATGGTTCGGAAGTCGTGAAGCGCATACCACCCCTCGCGGGTCGGCGGTACTTTTCTCGGCATATGTGGAGGTTGGGAACGACCGGACAAGGAACTTTTGAGTTTCACCTGTGTTCAGTCCACCCCGCAGTTTAGGTTACGCCGGCCGGTGTCGCCCCGACCGAAAGCCTTTCAAAATCTGGACTTAAATCCCCACCCGATGCGGAAAAGTGGCCCGCCGAAAGGCCTGATATCGTACCTCGTGCTCGAACTTCTGGACGAAAAACCACGGTACGGGTACGAGATACTGAAAGAGATACGCGAGATAAGTGGCGGCCACTGGGAACCGTCCTACGGGTCGGTGTACCCCATCCTTTATAAATTCGAGGACAAGGGATGGACCGAACGGATCGAGCGTGAGGACGAACCGGACCGGAAATATTTCAAGCTGACCGACGCGGGACGCGAGGAACTCGAAGAGAAACGGGTAGAGAGCGGCACGAAAGCTCACGAGTTTGCGGATGTGATCCTCGGCTTCTACCACGTCTACGTCTCCTTCGCCACCGACGAGCGCTTCGAAGTCGAGAGCCCGGACGGCGAATGGCGGTTCGACGAGACCTTCAGCGCGTGGATCGTCGAGCAGATAATTCGCCACCACGAACGCGACTTCGGCGACTTCGAACGCATTCCCGACACGCCCGAGGAGTTCAAAGAACGGATGGGACTCGACGAGTGACGATCGGTTAACAGTCGAAAAAATTTTCTTCGCGCTTCAGGACAGCAGGCGCGGCCCGAACACCATTAGCAGAAGGCTCACCAGCATGACCAACCCGACGGTCGTCGTTATCATCGTGGTGACCTGCCGACCTTGATCGGTCGGGAGCCTGGAGACGATGGCCTCGGCACCCATGCGGAGGATGTGCCCCCCATCGAGCGGGAACGCGGGGATACAGTTGAAGAAGCCGAGATTGAGGTTTATCCATCCCGTCCAGAACAGCACGTTGGCCAACAGGAAGACACCGCCGCCGAAGGACGACAGCGGACCCTGCACGGCGTAGAAGTTGCTATTCCATCCGACGAAGCCCGCGAAGTTGTAGCCGACCGGCATCGAAAGGCTGGCGAACGGGAGCAACAGCGTTCCGACGATGCCGAACAGGAACGTCGTCACCGGGCCACCCGAACCGCCGCCGAACATCGAGATGAACTGTCCACCCATGAGGTCGTGGAAGACCCCTGCCGGGTAGAGTTGTGTTCCGAAGCTACTCGTCGAAATACCGGACACGCCCGGCGAGACGAGGATGCCGACGATGGCCTTCCCGTCGCCGTTGTCCTTGAGCGTCACGTCGTAGGTGTGCCGAGTGTACCTGCCACTATCGTTCACGTAGGCTTCGACGGTCGCCGTCTGCCCGACGTTGTACCCGTCAAGCGTCGAACTCAAGTCGGTACTGTTGGTGATACGCTCCCCGTCTATCGCCGTGATGACGACGGTATCGCCTGTTTTCAGGTTCGTCTGACGGCTGAGGGGACCGTCTTGGAGGGTCGAAAGTCCGCCGATGGGACCGCTCACTTTCGATCCGTTCACGGTCATCGTGGCGACCTTCTTCCCGCCGAGTTCCCGGTCCAACGCTTTTTCGGTGTAGACGGACGTGCCGTTGGCTTTGGAGATGCTCTCACCCTTGTCGACCCCCGATGCGAACGGGGAGGCCTGTGCAACACCCGTAATGAGTAGGGAGCGTCGAATGGTCGTTTGGTGCTCCTTTCCGTCCCGGTTCACCGTCACGTCCACTGACCGGCCCTGGACGTCCGCGAGTTTGCCGTGTAGGTCACCGTTGCTCGTCACGTCCGTGCCGTTGACGGCTACGATACGGTCCCCGCGCTGGATGTTCGCGTTGTCCGCCGCGGACCCCGGGAACACACCCCCGACTGCCGCGCCCGACGCGACCGAAATCGCGCCCATCACGGGACCGAACAGCAGCAAGAAAGCGATGACTGTGATGGCGAAGTTGTTCGTCACACCGGCGGCGAACATGCGGCTTTGGCTCCCCCTGTCGGCGTTTCTCCTGCTTTCCTCGTCGGGTTCGACGAACGCCCCGACCGGAAGGAATGCAAGGAGTGCCAACCCCATCGATCGGATTTCGATGTCTTCGACGCGGCAGAAGATGCCGTGGCCGCCCTCGTGGACGACCAATCCGATGAGCAGGCCGAGCAGTATCTCGGGAGCGACCGACAGCGGCAGGAACTGGTTGACCCCCGGAATGACGAGCACGTTCCGCGGTTGCGTCACTGCCGTCGGTTCGGGTGGGTTCTGAACGACGATGATCGCTTGAACGACGAGCAGGAGGAACGTCCCGACCATCACGACGAGTGCGATTCCTAGACCGAAGTTCCCCCACGCCCGCCAGAACCGTTTCGGTCGCGCGAGTCGTTCGATGAGTTCCTTTCCTTTCTGCGTGTGGAGGGTTAAAACCGGCCCCTGAGTGCCAATATAGGAGGGGAGTAGACCTCTGTCCCGTAGTCCGATGAGGGCCACCCAATAGATGAACAGGCCGACGAGGACCCAGACGAACGTATTCATTGACGGAACGAAGGGCCGCGGCGCTCAAAGGCGTTTGGGAACGGACGTGAAAAAAGTGCGAAACGTCGGGCGAAGTCGGTAACTACGGAACTTATTCCGCAGTCTGCCAGTCTTCCTCGAAGTCCTCGACGTCGTCTCCCTTGCCGGCCCGCTTCTGCTGGAGTTTGCGGGCGGCGGCGAGTCCGGCGGCGGTACCGCCGAGGACTGCTGCACGACGGACGAAGGTTCGCGCTTTTCCGCGTCCCTTCGTCTCCTCGACTTCCGTCTCCTCGATTTCCGCTTCGGACACTTCCGTTTCCGTCTCCGTCTCCGGTTCCTCGGTCGTCTCGACTTCGGATTCTTTGACGAGTTCGGTTCGCTTCAACGCTGGCTTCTCTAGATTTAGTTCTATCAGGGCCATGGTAATATATCGGTTTAGTCGTTGACGTGATTAGTCGCCATTCCGACTGTACATCCTTCCGTACTACTGGGAAGTACTTTGTTATGTCCTTGCTAGAAGGACGCAGTTGGGAACTACTTGCCAATCAACTTAACTCTGTTGGCGTTTACCCTTCCCGCCGCAAACGGCAGAGTACGAACTCCTCGTCCAAGTTCGAGAGGAAAGGGCCGAGTTTCGGTCCCTGCTCCTCGCCGAAGAACAACCCGTATCCGGTGCTGAAGAAATCGCCGATGTCGATATCGTGGCGTTTCGCCGTTTCGTAGATCTCGCCCTGCACTTCCTCGCCGTCGTGGCCCTCCTCGATGAAGTCGGCGAGTTCAGCGAGCGCGGCGTCCGTTTCGGCGTCGATATCCACGTCCGGCATCTCGGTCCGTTTCAGGTCGTAATCGTACTCGTTCCCCGTACGTCGCGCCCACGCCTGTGCGCGTTCGACGCGTGCGAGCGCATCTTCGACTGCCCAGTCGGGCGCGTCATCGGAGATGTGCCCTTCGCGCCGCGCGATCTCCTCGCGGAGTTCGGGGTCGTCCGTCATACCCAAGATGGCGGCGAAGGTGTACGGAATCCGAATCCGTTCCTGCCGCGGTTCGGCGACGACCATCGGGTACACCCGTTCGGCGAGCGTCCGCTCGCGTTCGTCGGCGTCCTCCTCGCCGAAGTAGATCCGTTCGAAGCGGTCGAACTCGTCCACGAGCAGGTCGAGACGGTCGAGGTCGAAGTCCCGCGCCTTGCTCGGGTCCTTGGTGAAGAAGTAGCGCAACACCTCGGGTTCGAGCAGTTCCAGCACTTCCGCGACGAGCACGATGTTCCCCTCGGAGGAGGAAAACGGCTTGCCGTTGAGCGTGAACCACTCGTAGGTCATCGGCACCGGCGGTTCGAACTCCATCACGTTCCGGGCGATGTCCTCACCGCTCGGCCACGACCCTTCGGCGTGGTCCTTGCCGAACGGTTCGAAGTCCACGCCGAGCGTCTTCCACTGGGCGGGCCACTCGAAGCGCCACGGGAGTTTCCCCTCGCGGAGGGTCGCCGTCCCTTCGTGACCACAACCGTCGATGACGTTGTCGCCCGCCTTCAGGTCCGTGCAGACGTATTCGACAGTTCCGGCATCGACGTCGAAATCGGTGACCGTCTCGGTCACCTTTCCACACTCCTCACAGATGGGGTTGAACGGGATGTATTCGCCGTCCACCTTGTCCTGATACTCCGCGAGCACATCACGGGCTCTCTCCGAATTTTCGAGAAGTTCGCGGGTCACGTCCTCCAGTTCGCCGGATTTGTACATCTCGGTGTTCGACACCACGTCGATTGGAACGTCCAACAGGTCCGCGCTCTGCTGGATGAGGTTCGAGAAGTGCTCCCCGTAGGAGTCACAGCAGTCGAACGGGTCCGGGATGTCGGTGTACGGTTTGCCGAGGTTCCGTCCGAGTGCCCCCGCGTTCACATCACCCAGTTCCACGATGTTGCCGTCCAAATCGGCCAGTTTTCGGGGGAGCTTTCGAAGCGGGTCGCGGTCGTCCGCGGTGAAGACCTGTCGAACCTCGTGACCCCTGTCGCGGAGGACTTCGGCAACGAAGTAGCCGCGCATAATCTCGTTGACGTTGCCGAGGTGCGGAACGCCGGACGGCGATATTCCGCCCTTGATGACGATGGGGTCGTCGGGGTCCCGCGCCTCGATTCGGTCGGCGACTTCGTCGGCCCAGAATGCGTGGTGGTTTTCCGACGCCGATTCGTCCCGCTCGTCTATCGGTGTCGTTCCCGCGCTCATTCTTGTACCCAGTAGGTCATCTCGTCGTCCGCGCCCTCGGGAATGATGTCGGTTCCAGTGTGTTTCCCGTCGAGGACGGCGTCCGCGATGCGTTGCGGTTCCGTTCCGTCGAGGACGATGGTTCTGACGCCCGAGCGTCCGATGAGTTTCGCGGCCACGAAGTCCACGGGTGCGGAGCTACCCGCCGTCATTTCGAGGTCGGTGACGATGTCCACGAGTTCGCTCGCCGAGAGTTCGTCGTACTTCGTCGCGTCTTCCACTTCGTTGGGATCATCGCTGTACACGCCGTTCACGCTCGTCGCATAGACGAGCAGGTCGGCGTTGGTGTACTCGGCCAGTGCCGCGCTCACGGCGTCCGTCGTCTGGCCGGGCATCACGCCACCCATGACGGCGATGTCGCCGCGATGCATCGCGGTTCCCGCTTCTTCGTACGTTTCCGCCGGGCTCGGGGCGGCGCGTTCGCCGAGCGCTGCGATGAGCAGCCGGGCGTTCAGTCGCGTCACGTCGATACCGATATCGTCCAGTTCGATTTCGTTCGCGCCGAGGTTCCGTGCGGTACCGATGTAGTCGCGGGCGACACCGCCGCCGCCGACGACCGCACCGATTTCACATCCCTCCGTTGCGAGCGATTCTATGACTTCGGCGTGTCCGCGCACTCGCTGGGATTCCAGATCAGGAGCGAGCACACTACCGCCGATAGAAACGACCACCTTCATACTACAGCCGACTTACCCGGACGCGGCCTTAAGCGTTCTCAACTTCCGACCGAAGGCTAAAAGCGCCTCGCCCCCTGCAATACGTCCATGTACGTAGTGGGTGTCGCCGGCGAGGGTGCGGAGACCGTCGCCGACCGACTCACCGATCGGTTCGGGGAATCGGGCACGGTTGGAACCGTTCGTCGTGAGCCGGACGCGTCGGACGCTCCCGCCCCGTCCGGTTCGGCGGACTCGTTCGATGCTGCCGCTGAAACGGCGTTCGAACTCGGCGACGGCTGGCGCGCACGCGGACAAAATACGTCAGTTACCGAGGTTATCGACCGACTCGCTCCGGACCACGAGTACGCCGTCGTGGTCGGATTTCCGGATGTCGACATCCCACGGATCGTTCTCGGTGACGCGGACTGCTCCGGTGAGGTTCTCACGCGAGCGGCGAGTCCCGATGCGCTCGACGTCGAGGAGGTCGTGACTGCGCTCGAAGCGACCGAACCACACGAGACGCTCGAATCGTTGGTCGCGCGGGTGAAACGCGACCCCGAAGCCGAACGGTCGGGCGCGATTGCCACGTTTACCGGCCGCGTCAGGGCGAAGGACTCGGACGACGATTCGCCGACCGAATTCCTCGACTTCGAGATGTACGACGGTGTCGCCCAGGAGAAACTGGACGCGATTCGTTCCGACCTCGAAGCGCGTGAAGGTGTTTTCAGTGTCCTCATGCACCACCGAACCGGCCGAATCGACTACGGCGAGGACATCGTCTTCGTCGTCGTGCTGGCGGGTCACCGCGGAGAGGCGTTCCGAACCGTCGAAGACGGTATCGACCGTCTGAAAGCGGAGGTACCGATCTTCAAAAAAGAGGTGACGCTCGACGAGCAGTTCTGGGTTCACGACCGATAACGGGACGAGATTAGTCGATAATCTGGCTATTTTGGGCGAGTTGGGTTGTTTACGTATTGCTGCGGAATAAAAGACGAGAGGTGTTTGTAAACTATTAAACCGATTCTAAAGGATTTATAAAATGTCGTTTTTACCCGTGTTCACGACACTTCGTGTTCAATTCACCTGAAGATTCCCGAAATTACCCTAAGCTTCCTTCCTTTATAACATATCCCCGGTCTATGGAGAAACTGGAGTCAGCACATGAGCGCTACACAAGCCGCCACCGAAAGCCCTGAACCGGAATCCAAAGAAGCCCGCCTCAAGCAGTACCTGTGCGAGAAAGCGAGCGATGGCGAGCTCTACTTCAAGAGCAAGTTCATCGCCGACGAAGTCGGCCTCTCCGCGAAGGAGATAGGCGCGCTGATGGTGAAACTGACCGACTGCTCCGAACTCGAAGTCGAGAAGTGGTCGTACACGAGTGCGACGACGTGGCGTATCGCTCGTGCGTAACTTCGGCTCACGTCCCCCGTGTGCTCCTGAAGTCCCCGCGCCCGAGTCACCCACCTCCGACCCCAAGCAACCCCTGACAACCCCGAACACCCACCCCCAACACCCAAGCAACCCCTGACGACCCCGACTCGAACCACCACCCCTCCCACCACCAAACCACGACTGTCACACCCCATCCCTGAATCCCCGAACCGAAACTCGATCCCCAGCAGCCACCGAAGCCCCGGTCCCCCTGGGATTCCGCAGCTGTCCCGCGGATCTGCCACACGCTTCCCCTCCCCCCTTTTCCTCCTTCGACGCTTTTGTAGTCTCGGACTGTTTTCGTTCGACCAGTGTCACTCCTCTCAGCGTTGACGAATGCGATTTTGCCCGTTCTCGCGGTTGCGGCCGTCGGCTTTCTCCTCGGAACCGTTCGTGATATCGAAGTTAGCGCCTTGGGTACCGTCACGATTTACGTGTTGAACCCCGCGTTGGTCTTCTACAGTCTCACGACATCGTCGCTCGACGGGGGGACGGTCGCAACGCTCGGCGTCGGCGTCCTCGTCTTCACGGTCGGGATGGTCGTCGTGGCGGAACTCGTCGGCCGCGCACTCGGCGAGACCGAACCCGTCCTCGGTGCACTGGTTCTGACGAGCGCGTTTCCCAACGCCGGAAACTACGGAATCCCCCTCTCACAGTTCGCGTTTCACGATGTCGGACGGAGCACCGCCATCCTCTACATCGCGATGCAATCGGTGCTCACCTACACGCTCGGCGTCTACGTCGCCTCGCGCGGTGACGAAACGTCGAGCCTCGCCGCGCTCCGCGAGGTGTTCAAACTGCCGCTCGTGTACGCGGTTCTCGCGGCCGGGTTGGTCCGGTTTCTGGGTCTCGTTCCGCCGACCGACTCCGCGGTGATGAGCACGCTGAACCTGACCGGTAACGCCGCCATCCCCATCATGTTGCTCATGCTCGGCATCCAGTTGGCGAACACGGATTCGGGGGCGGCCATCGCGCGTGTCGGGGTATCGAACGCCCTGAAACTGGTCGTCGCTCCGGCGCTCGCCGTCGGTATCGTCTTCCTGCTCGGGTTTCAGGACGTCACCGTCGCACGCGTGTTCGTCCTCGAGTGCGCGATGCCTGCCGCCGTGACGCCGCTCATCCTCACTATCGAGTACAATCGAGGGGCGAGCGGAATCTCCGGGCCGGAGTACGTGAGCACCGCAATTTTTGTCAGCACGTTACTCAGTGTCCCCGTTCTGACCGTTCTGATCGCTATCCTGCAGTCGGGTGCGGTCGTCTAGGGGTTTATAGCGATTCGTTCCGTAGTGTGGACGAATGGCTTCAAGGGAGCCGCCAAACGCAGGACCATCGCTGGAACGGTTGCACTCGGTATTTCGGGTGTACGATGTCCGAACTGATGGCGAGCAGTTAGTTTACTATGGAGAGCCACTCGTCGCTCAAGAGCGTCTGATGCAGACGTTATGGCCGCTTTTCCGCGAGCAGGGGTACGAAGTCTCGCTTTCGACGCGAATGGGGGAGTACGTGCTGGTCGCCGAACCGATTCATCTCGGTCCGGACGGAATCCCGTGGAAGAACGTCGTTCTCTTCGTCGCCACCGTCCTCTCGACGCTCATTGCGGGTGCCTCGTGGTATCACGTTCACCCCTTTTCACAACCCGTGAAGGCCGTCCTGACCGCGTGGCCGTTCGCGTTTGCCGTGATGGGTGTACTGGGAACGCACGAACTCGGCCACTACGTGATGAGCCGCTACCACGGCGTGGACGCGACGCTTCCGTACTTCATCCCGATGCCGACCCTCATCGGGACCATGGGGGCGGTCATCCGGATGAAAGGGCAGATGCCGGACCGGGAAGCCCTGTTCGACATCGGTGTCTCGGGGCCGCTCGCCGGACTCGTCGCGACGGTCATCGTCACCGCCGTCGGTCTGACGCTCGATCCAGTTACAGTCCCGCAGTCGGTGATGAACAGCGCGAACCTCGTGGAAATTCAGTTCGGCTATCCGCCGCTACTCAAGGGAATCGCCTGGGTGATGGGTCAACCGCTCACGTTCGATAACCCCGCGAAATCCGTCAACCCCGTCGTCATCGGCGGCTGGGTCGGCATGTTCGTCACGTTCCTCAACCTCATTCCGGTCGGGCAACTCGACGGCGGGCACATCGTCCGCGCGATGATCGGCGAACGCCAGGAGAGCATCGCCGCGCTCGTTCCGGCAGTCCTGTTCGGTCTCGCCGCGTACGTCTTCTACGTCCTCGACGTGAGCAACGCCACCGTTCTCTGGGTCATCTGGGGATTCCTCTCGATGTTCTTCGCGTACGTGGGTCCCGCGACGCCCATCGACGACGGCGACCTCGACACTCGCCGGAAGATACTCGGGTTGCTCACGTTCGTGCTCGGCATCCTCTGTTTCACGCCGACGCCCATCAAAATCATCCCTTGAGCCGAGGACGCTCTACTCTCCGTCCGTCCGCCCGTGCGTGTACCCGCGGTCGGGTAACGGTTCACCATCGATCGTGATTTTCGGCTCCGAACCGTCGCCCCCGTCAGTGACTTCGCCGACGACCGAAATCGTCGTCGGCGCGGCCGTCCGTGCGTCAGCCAACCGCGATTCGGGAACGGTGAACACGAGTTCGAAATCCTCGCCGAAGAAGAAGCTCAAATCACGTTCGTCCCCCTCATCCGCCGCAACCTCCCGAACGCTTTCGGCGACGGGAACCGATTCGCCGTCGAGTTCGAAACCACAGCCACTGGCTTCGGCGAGTTGATGGACCGACCGCGCGAGGCCGTCGCTCGAATCCATCATCGCGGTCGCAAACGGGGCGAGTGCCCGTCCATCCTCGACCCGTGGCTGGAACCGAAACAGATCGTTCGCTCGTTCCACGTCACCCGCTTCGAACAGTCGAAGGGCCGCTCCGCTTCGGCCGAGCGTTCCGGTGACACAGAGCAGGTCGCCTCGGGTCGCTCCCGAACGCAAAACGGGGTCGTCAGTTCGACCGAGGACCGTCGTGGACGTGGTGAACTCCTCGAACGTGTCCAAGTCGCCGCCGACGTACCGCGCGCCGACGGACTTGCAGACGTCGCTCGCACCCTCGACGAAGGATTCCAGTTCCGCCGGTTCGAATTCGGGGGCCGCGTAGACGGCGACGCCAGCGACAGCGCTTGCGCCCATCGCCGCGACATCGGAGAGGGACGCGCCGACTGCTCGCCAGCCAGCGGTATATCGGGTCGTTCCACGCGGGAAGTCCGTCGTCTCGTGGAGCATGTCCGTAGTCAGCACGTGTCCGTCGATGACGGCGGCGTCATCTCCCGCGTCGGGGAGCTCGCCCGCAAGTAGCCGGAGCGCGGCGCGTTCGTCCATACACGTGGTTTGCTCGCGGCGGGGGAAAAAGCCGAACGGTCTTCGTTGGCTTCAAGCCACCCCCGCGAGATTAGGAACGTGATGCGTCTCGACTTGGGTGACATGCGAACGATAATCGTCGGCTTCGTAGCGGCGATTGCCGTTCTGCTCGTCATCTTTTCACTCGCTGGTATCAACGAGATTATGACGTCGCTCACGATGGCCGATGGACGAATCGTCATCGCCGTCGCCGTCGTCGCCCTAGCGTGGCTTTTCTCGTGGTCGATGTCGCTCCGTACCGTCCTCCGGGTTCTCGGGATTCGTATCTCCGTGCTGCGCGCGTTTTCGCTCTACGCCGGTGCGACGTTCGCCAACAACGTCACTCCGTTCGGGCAAGCGGGCGGCGAACCGTTCGCCGCGCTGCTCATCTCGCGGACGACGAACGCCGATTACGAGTCGAGTCTCGGCGCTATCGCCAGCGTGGACTCCATCAACTTCGTCCCGTCCATCTCTTTCGCGCTCGTCGGTGTGGCCTACTACGCGACAGTGCTCACGCTCGGACACGCCCTCGTGATGGTTGCGCTCACTCTCGTCGCAGTCGCCATCGCCGTCCCTATCGTCGCAATCCTCGGATGGCGGAACCGTAACCAAGTCGAGATGAAGATTGCCGACATCGTCGTGAGGGTCGTCGGTGCCTTGGCCCGGTTCGTGCCGCGGCTCACGCCGACGAGCAAAGCGGCGGTAGTTCACCGCCTTCGAGGGTTTTTCGACGCTATCGAACGCGTCGCAGGGAACCGTCGTGGCCTCGCGCTTTCGATGTTTTTCTCGGCGTTCGGATGGTTTCTCTCGGCGGTGTCACTCTGGCTGTCGTTTTACGCGCTCGGATACACCGTTCCGTTCGCGGCCGTTCTGTTCGTAATCCCCCTCGGAAGTATGGCCAGTATCACCCCACTTCCCGGTGGTCTCGGCGGAGTCGACGCCGTGCTGGTTATCCTCCTCGTCCCCATCGCCGGGGTCTCAGCGACGACGGCGAGCGCGGCAGCGCTGATTCACCGCGGGGCGACGTACTTCCTTCCGGTTCTCATCGGCGGTTCGACGACGGCGATGTTGGAAGCCGACAACGCGAAGACCGGCAGCATCAGGAGCGACTGACGGTAGGTCCCTACTCCGTAACGATGGCTTTAAACGCCGTCGCAAGGAAATCTGTCCTATGACGACGCTCTACGACGTTCCGGCGGATGCGCTTATCGACGCGCTCGCCGACGACCTCGAAGAACGATTCGACCGACCGGACTGGGCAGAATTCACGAAGACGGGTTCCCAACGCGAACTGCCTCCGGAACAGGAGAACTTCTGGTACATCCGCGCCGGAAGCCTCCTTCGCAAGGTCGCCATGAACGGCCCCATCGGTGTCGAGCGCCTCTCGACCGAATACGGCGGCAGCAAGGACGGCTCGAACCGCTACGCCGTCGCCCCGAGCCACCGATCGGACGGCAGCAAGAAGGTCATCCGAACCATCCTCCAACAACTCGAAGAGGAAGACCTCATCCAGTCCAATGAACACCGTGGCCGCGAAATCACGGCTGACGGTCGAAGCCTTCTCGACGACACCGCCGGGGAAGTCCTCTCCGACCTCGACCGACCGGAACTCGAACGCTACGCCTGAATACGTCCGTTTTTCCGTTTTTCATCTTCCCTCGTCCAGTCGTGGGTATTCGACTCCACATCACGGTGTCCGAGAGAAAACGTCCGTAATTGTTTTTGGTCGTGCGGGGTAAACAACCGATAAGAGATGAGTGGAAATCCCGACGACGAACGATTGGAAGAGCTTCGAAAGCAGCGGATGGAAGAGCTACAGGACCAACAACAACAGGAAGAATCCCAGCAACAGGCACAACAACAGGCGAACGCCCAGAAACAGGCGTTGCTTCGACAGTACTTGACCGACGGCGCGCGAAAGCGGTTGAACTCGGTTCGCATGAGCAAACCGCAGTTCGCGGAACAGGTCGAACAACAGATACTGGCGATCGCACAGAGCGGCCGTATCAACGGAAAAATAGACGACGCGAAGATGAAGGAGTTGCTACGCGAACTGAAGCCCGAGAAGACGAGCTTCAACATCAAGCGCCGCTGAGATGGAGCTCGGACTCCTCTACAGCGGTGGCAAGGATTCGACCCTTGCCGCACTCATACTGGACGACTTCTACGACATCACCCTCGTAACGGCTCACTTCGGCGTCACGGACGATTGGCAATACGCCCGTGACACCGCCGAGGCGACCGGTTTCGACTTCGAGGCGGTCGAACTTGACCGGGAGGTCGCGGACGAAGCCGTCGAGCGGATGGTCGATGACGGCTACCCGCGAAACGGCATCCAACACGTCCATCTTCACGCGTTGGAAGCCGTCGCGGCGATGGGGTTCGACGCGATTGCCGACGGCACGCGCCGTGACGACCGCGTGCCGACCGTCTCGCGTGCACAGGCCCAGAGCCTCGAAGACCGCCACGGTATCGACTACATCGTTCCGCTCTCCGGATTCGGCCGGGGTGCCGTCGACCGTCTCGTCGCGGCGACGCTCGACGTGGAGTCCGGGCCGAGCGACGAGATTCGGAAGGCCGACTACGAGGCCGAGCTTCGAACGCTCCTCGCCGATGGACACGGGGACGAGACCATCGCCGACGTGTTCCCTGCCCACGAACAGACCTACGTTACGGGATTCACCGGGGAACGTTAACCCCGGATTTCGAATATACTCCGAGGATACTCGATTCGAACAACGGCCCTGTTTTCCGGTACGATTTCCCAGCGAACCTCCGCAGAGGCGGTAACAACCGACGAACTAAAGGCTCGGCTCGTGTACCGACTGTCGATGCGCGCCTTTCGAGTCGCCTACGACGGTAGCCCGTTTTACGGATTCCAGCGACAGCCGGACGTCCCGACCGTCGAGGATACCCTGTTCGATTCCCTGTGTGCCCTCGGCGTCGCGGACAACGTACCGGAGGGGTACGCCGCCGCCGGAAGAACCGACGCGGGCGTGTCCGCCCTCGCACAGACGGTCGCCTTCGAGTGCCCAGAGTGGCTCTCCCCGTCGGCGTTCAACAGCGAACTCCCGGGCGAGATTCGCGTCTGGGCCAGCACGGACGTCGATCCGGCGTTTCACGCGACTCACGACGCCTACTACCGGGAGTACGTCTATCATTCACATGCGCCACGAGCCAACCTCGGGCTGGCAAAGGACGCATCGAGACGGCTCTCGGGCGAACACGACTTTCACAACTTGACCCCGGACACCGAGGGAACCGTCCGCGACCTCGATATCGACGTGCTCCAGGACGACGACTACCTCGTCTTCACGCTTCGCGCCGGCGGCTTCGCCAGAAACCTCGTCCGGCGTGTCGTCTCGCTGATTCACGCCATCGCGACCGGCGAGGAGGAGATGGCGAAGATAGACCGCGTGCTCGCGTCGGAACCGCTCGACGGGAAGGAAGGCGTTCCGTGCGCACCCGCCCATCCGCTCTACCTCGCGGACGTGGGCTACGATCTCGAATTCGCGGTGGACGGCGCGGCGACGAAAAGCCTCCACGACGTGTTCGGCGACCTCCGAGTGGAACGGCGGACGAGGAGTCGCGTGGCGCGGGACATCTGTCGAACTATCGAGTAGATATATACCGAACACGCCCTTCTTTTCGGTATGGTCAATGATGGATTGCTGTGGGAAGTAACGGTAAATATCGTGCTGGGGCTGCTGGCGATGTTTTTGGGACGAACGCTCGGCGTGTTCGTGATGGGAGCGTTCGGGTTCCTCGGAACCGTCGTCTTCGCCCTCCTCGCGCTCGCGTCGCTCGTCGGTGGCGTGTATCTCATCGTTCGCGGGCTTGCAATACTCGTCGAAGAGATCGTTCGGGCGGAAATCACGAACCGAGCCTAGTTCCAGCCGTCGGGCCAGATACCCGCCGCTCGCATTCCCTCCTCGTACTCCTGTTCACGGAGGTTTTCCACGATTTCGTCCGGCACCGGACGCGGAATCTCGCCGCGCGATGCGACCTCCCGGATCAACAACGCCGCCAGCATGGCGTGTTCGCGGAGGTTGCGGTCGTCGACCTTGTCCCGCGTGTCGGCGTGAGTGTGACCCCACCCGCGTCCCCGAAGGCCGGGTGCGCTGACGTCGGCTTCACTGTGGAGTTGGAGCGCCGGAACGCCTGCCTTCAGGAACGGCCAGTGGTCGCTGAACGGATGCACGCCCTCCTGAATCGAGATCGGTTGGTTCGCGTCATCGGAGACGGTTTCGATCACCGAACGCATCGTCTCGGAGCCGTGCATGTACGCCAGCATGTCACGGAACCGCCCGGCACCGTCGACGTTCACGACGGCTTTCGTCCGCTCCGTATCGAGCGACTCGACCAACGCCTGTGCGCCCAGTAGCCCGATTTCCTCACAGCCGACGCCCACGACCCGGACGCGCGTGTCGAGGTCCATCTTCGCGAGCACGTGGGCCGCCGCGACGACGGTGGTGATGCCACAGCCATTGTCGAGTGCTCCCTCCGCGATGTCGTGTGAATCCAAGTGGGCGACGACGACGACCTCCTCGTCGGTCTCGGGACCGAGTTCCGCCACGGCGTTGTGACTGGTTCCCGGTTCGGTCGTCGCGTCGACGACCAGCCTCGCGGTCGCGCCCGTTTCGGCGTACTCGGTCAACCACGCGCCGGTTTCCTTGCTGACGCCGACGGCGGGAAGCGCGGCTTCGTCCCCGAACGTGAGCGAACCGGTCGGCGGAAGTTGTCCCGGAACGTGGTTGTGGAAGATGAACGCCTCCGCACCCGCGGCGGCGGCGTGTCCGAACTTCTCCATTCGATGGATGAACCGGCTTCCGTCGGGCGTCGTCGTGCTGGCAACGGCGATCTTTCCGGCCACGTCGACCGCGTCTATCTCCTCGGGCATACCATGACCGACGTCTACCAGTTCTCCCTGCACGTCACCCGCCAGCGAGTACGGGAGCGCGATGGTTTCGAACGACCGTTCGATCGGGTCGGTGACGGCGAGTTCGGCCGACCCGCGGGTCCAACAGTTCATGTCGAACGCCTCGGTATGTGCGTTTCGTGCCCCGGCACGTTCGAACGCCTCCACGACTAGTTCCGCCGCTCGTTCCTCACCGGGATGGCCACCCATCCTGTTTTCGAGTTCGGTCAGTTTCGTCAGGAAAGTCCACGGATAGTCGTCCTGCCACATTTCGCCGAGCGCGCGTGCCGTCTCGTCGGTCATACAGCCACTGCGTCGTCATCGGTTAAAAACCTCGTTTCAGCGGAAATCCCCTCATTCCGGAATATCAACGTTTACGGCGGGGCTAGTCGTAGGTCGTGGTATGAGTTCTGTTCCCGAACGGAGCGATATCGACGCCCAATACAAGTGGGATCTGGAGAGTATCTACGCGACCGACGACGAGTGGGAGGACGCATACGAGGACGTGGAGGAGCGGCTAAACGAACTCGAAGAGTACGAGGGACAGGTCACCGAGGACGGCGAGACGCTCCTCACGGTACTTCGACTCACCGACGAACTCGGACGCGAAGTGTCGATGGTCGCTTCCTACGCTCGGATGCGAAGCGACGAGGACACGTCCAACCAGGAGTACCAAGCGCTCGCCTCGCGTGCCCAGTCGCTCGCGTCCCGTGCGGGAAGCGCGACGAGTTTCATCGAACCGGAGATTCAGTCGCTCGACCGCGAGGAACTCGACCGGATGATCGCGGAAACGGACGGACTCGAGGAGTACGAACACGCGTTGGACGACACGATCCGGATGAAAGAGCACACCCGCTCGGCCGAGATCGAGAACCTGCTCGCGGAGTTCGGCGAAGTCACCGGCGCCCCGAACGAGATTTACAGCATGCTTTCGAACGCCGACATGACGTTCCCGACGGTCGAAAACCCCGACGGGGAGTCGGTCGAAATCACCCAGAGCAACTTCACCAACCTCCTCAAAAATCAGGACCGCGAGTTCCGTCAGACCGTCTACGAGAACTACTTCGACGAGTGGAGCGACGTTCGAAACTCGGTCGGTGCGGCGTACAAAAACAGCGTCAAATCCGACGTGAAGTACGCCCGTGCCCGGAACTACGACACCGCACGCGAGGCCGCGTTGGACGGCCCGAACGTTCCCGTCGAGGTGTACGACAACCTCCTCGATACCGTCCGTGACAACCTCGACAAACTCCACAAGCACGTGGAACTCAAACGCGAGAGTCTCGGCGTGGACGAACTGCAGATGTGGGACGTGTACATGCCGATGACGGACACGGAAAGCCCGGACCTCGATTACGACCAAGCGATCGAGTACGTCGTGGACGCAGTGGGAGTGCTCGGAGACGACTATCAGTCGCGTGTCGCCGAGGGGATCGAATCGCAGTGGATCGACGTGTACGAGACGAAGGACAAGCGGGCGGGTGCCTACAGCGGTGGAACCTACGACACCCAGCCGTTCATCCTGATGAACTATCAGGACGACATCTCCTCGATGTACACGCTGGCACACGAACTCGGTCACTCCCTTCACTCGCAGTTGACGAGCGAGGAACAACCCTACGCGTACAGCGGGTACGAAATCTTCGTCGCCGAAGTCGCCAGCACGGTCAACGAAGCGCTGTTGACCCACCACCTCCTCGAAACGGTCGAAGACCCCGACCTCCGCCGACACATCCTGAACGAGTATCTGGAACGATTCCGTTCGACGCTCTACCGACAGACGCTGTTCGCCGATTTCGAACATCAAGTACACCAACTCGCGGAAAACGACGAGGCGCTCACGCCCGACAGGATCGACGGGGTGTACGGCGACCTGAAGCGCGAGTTCTACGAACCCGCCGTCGTCGACGACCGAATCGAGCGCGAATGGATGCGTATCCCGCACTTCTATCGTGCCTACTACGTCTATCAGTACAGCACGGGGATCAGCGCCGCCGTCGCGCTGGCTGACAAGATTTTGGAGGAAGGCGAACCCGCCGCGGAACGGTATCTCGACTTCCTGCGTAACGGGTCGCGCGAGTACCCGCTCGAACTGCTCCAGGGTGCGGGCGTCGATATGAGTTCGCCCGAACCCATTCAGCGCGCGCTGGACGTGTACGGTGAGCGACTGGACGAGATGGAAGAACTGCTCTAACGCGCGTCGTTTTTCCCACTCGTCAGCGCTTTTTTTGCGTGGAATTTCCCGGCAATCCGCGCCGATAGATGCAGCTATACCAACTTTGTGGATACCCCGCGACCCAAAGGCACTTTTAATGTGGCGCCTTACGGACGAACAACAAATGTCACGTAGTCCATCCGTTCCCGACCGTCCGACGCTTGAACTGGACCCGGACATGTCCGACGATGAGCGCCTGTCGGCGCTTCAAGATCATTTTACGGATATCACCAAAGTCAACGACAAACTGCGTGAGCGCGTCGATGCGGCCGCGGAGCGACACGACAACCTCTCCGAAGAGGTCGACAAACTACAGCGCGAAAACGAGATGCTGAAAACGACTTCGCTGTACGTCGCGACCGTCGAGGATGTTACCGACGACGGCATCATCATCAAACAACACGGCAACAACCAGGAAGTGCTGACCGAGGTGGCGGTCCAGATGCGGTCCGACATCGAGGCAGGGGACCGCGTCGCGGTCAACGATTCGTTCACCATCCAACGGGTGTTGGACACCGAAAAGGATGCCCGTGCACAGGCGATGGAAGTCGACGCGTCGCCGAGCGTCACCTACGAGGACATCGGTGGCATCGGCGACCAGATTCGGGAAGTTCGGGAGGCGGTCGAGGAACCGCTCGTCAACCCGGAACAGTTCGAGGAGGCCGGTATCGAACCGCCGAGCGGCGTCCTCCTCCACGGCCCACCGGGAACCGGGAAGACGATGCTGGCGAAAGCGGTCGCCAACGAAACCGACGCCACGTTCATCAAGATGGCCGGGTCGGAACTCGTCCAGAAGTTCATCGGCGAGGGTGCGAAACTCGTCCGCGACCTGTTCTCGCTCGCGGCCGAACGCGAACCCGCCGTCATCTTCATCGACGAAATCGACGCCGTTGCCTCGCGGCGCACCGACTCGAAGACGTCGGGCGACGCCGAAGTCCAGCGGACGATGATGCAACTGCTCTCGGAGATGGACGGCTTCGAGGACCGTGGCAACATCCGCATCATCGCGGCGACCAACCGCTTCGACATGCTCGACAGCGCCATCCTCCGCCCCGGTCGCTTCGACCGCCTCATCGAAGTGCCCAACCCGGACGCGGAGGGCCGTCGCCGTATCCTCGAAATCCACACCCAGCGCATGAACCTCGCCGACGACGTGGACTTCGACCGCCTGTCCGAGGAAACCGACGGCTTCAGCGGTGCGGAGATAGAGAGCCTGACCACCGAATCCGGCATGGTCGCCATCCGCGACGAGCGGACCGAAGTGACCATGGCCGACTTCGAAGACGCGCTCGAAAAGATGGAAGCCGGTGACGACACGACGGTCCCGAACCTGCGGTACGCCTACTAAGAACCCACCTTTTTATTGCGAGGGTCGCTCCGCGACCCTCGATAAAAATCTGGACCAAAAGCGCTCCTCACCCCCTCAGTCACTCGGGGACTCGCTTCGCGAGTCCCCATCGTTCCTTCGAGGGAGTCGTCGGCCCGGAAAATCTCCGATTTTCCGGAGATGATACTGGTCTCCGCGGTTGCGTCAATCGCTGATACTTGTCGCTCGTGTCGGTTGCCGATTCCCGTTGTTTGCGTCGGTTGCTGTTCTCTTGCGGTTGTCTCAATTGCTGATTCCGGCGGTCGTGTCCGTCCGAGAAACGACGACGGTTGTCGGATTTCATCTCGACGGAAAATCGACCTGCCATTCGAGAATTATTTTTCCCGCCTCGAAGGAGGTGTCTTTTTTACGTCCGACGGTGGGTAATTTCGTATGCGAGTTGATCTCGGCAACGCTCTCGACAGCGTCGCCTCGCCCGGCGTCTCGCGCGACACATTGTCCCGATTGGACGACCGCGTCGCGGACGCCCACGAGCGAATCGAAACAGGACGAGCGAACGACGAACACGGCTACGCGGCCCTGAACCTTCCGGAGACGACGAACCCGGAGGAGATTCGGACCGCAGTCGAACCGTTCGCCGACGTCGAGACGGTGCTGACGGTCGGCATCGGCGGC
The DNA here is from genome assembly GCF_024136975.1 of Haladaptatus sp. AB643. NCBI lineage: Archaea > Methanobacteriati > Methanobacteriota > Halobacteria > Halobacteriales > Haladaptataceae > Haladaptatus > Haladaptatus sp. AB643. The sequence goes on along the minus strand of NZ_JAMYJW010000001.1, from coordinate 495,510 downwards.
AGCGCGCTCGGCGCGGCGACGCTCGCGCACGGACTGGAGTCGGACGTGGACGCCTACTTCCTCGACAACGTGGACCCCGAACACGTCGCATCCCTGCTCGACCGGATTTCGCTCGCCGACACCGCGGTCAACGTCGTCTCGCGTTCCGGAACGACGGCGGAGACGCTGGCGAACTTCCTCGTCGTCCGCGACGCGATGGAGTCGGCGGGCGTGGATTGGACCGAGCAGACGTTCGTCACGACGGGCGCGGAGGGGAACCTCCGCGACCTCGCCGACCGTCACGACCTGCCCGCGCTCGACGTTCCCGACGGCGTCCCGGGTCGATTTTCGATGCTCTCGACGGTCGGATTGGCGTGTGCCGCGATCCAGGGCCACGACATCGAGGCGGTCCTCGACGGCGCGCAGGCCGAGGCTGACCGACTGTCAGGGTCGCTGTTCGAGTCGCCAGCGTACGCCTACGGGGCCATCACCTACGCGCTGGACGAACGCGGCGCGGGGATCAACGCGATGATGCCCTACGCCGAATCACTGGAGACGTACGCGGAATGGTTCGCCCAACTGTGGGCCGAAAGTCTGGGGAAGGACGGCGTGGGACAGACGCCGGTGCGTGCTCTCGGTGCGACCGACCAGCACTCACAACTCCAACTGTACCGGGCCGGACCCTCGGACAAGATGGTGACGTTCGTCCGCCCGACGGAACGGGAGGACCGTTCGATTCCCGAGACCGACCTCCCCGGTCTCGAATATCTGGGCGGGAGCAGCCTCGGAACGCTCCTGTCGGCCGAGTTCGAGGCGACCGAGGCGAGTCTCGCGGCGTCCGGGCAACCGAACGTCCGTCTGGAAATCGACCGCGTCGACGAGTACGGACTCGGCGAACTCTGTTACTGCTTGGAAGCGGCGTGTGTCCTCGCGGGCGAACTGTACAGCGTCGAGACCTTCAACCAACCCGCCGTCGAATGGGGCAAGCGCGCCGCCCGCGGCCTTCTCGGTGGCGGTGAGTTCGAGGAGGCGGAAGCGGTAGCCGAGAAATCAAGATTGGTTGTCGAATAACTCACGCGTTCACAAAGCATATACCGGACCACGGATTTTCATTCGATATCAACTGCGTCGTCCCCTAAACGGCGCGTTCCAGTATGAACAGACGAAAATCACTCTGTATGACACTCGTGGCATTTCTCACTCTCTCGCTCGTCACGGGTGTGACGACGGCCCACGGACGGTACGCCCCCGATTCGGTGGGGAGTACGCCGTTTACCCACGACAAAACACCGGCAAACAACAGTTCCGTTTCGATCCGGCACGAAGGGGATTCGATCTCCCTCGACGCTGCGTCCAATCAGACGGTCCGCGGGAACACCACGCTCGATCCCGGGACGAATCTCGAAGTGCAAGTCCACGCCACGAAGCAGTTCTTCATGTCCGATTCGGTGACCGTGCAACCGAACGGCAGCTTCAACGCCTCGTTCAACTTCAGCGAATACGAACCCGGCACGGAGTTCGGCGTCTCCGTCGGTTTACCACGGAACAACTCGACGGAAATCGACGTGCTGGCGACTGCCGACGGGGTCCTCCAGCGACCGGAGAAATCGACCACCGGTTCGACAACCACGGGGAACACGACAGCCACGACGACCGCGACGACGGCGACGACACGGACGGACGCGACGATGGCATCGACCACGTCGAGCACCACGCCGACCGACCGAGCGATAAACGACACCACCGACACGGATTCCGTGACCGAAACGATGGCGAACGAACGGACGGCGAGCGACGGTCAGCCGGGATTCGGAATCGTGATCGCGCTGTTCGCGCTCGTCGGAATCGGTCTCGTCCGTCGAAACGCATAGCGGTCGGAGCACATTTACGACCCAACTCCTAGTTTTTCGCATGGAAGACGGTACCGCGACGAGTTCGGGCGAGTCCTCGAACCACCCCTCACACGCTCGGATGGTGCAAGCGGTGCTCCGAAGCGGTGCCCTCGGGGCGCTTGGTCTCTTCGCTATCTCCCTCTGGGCGACCGTGCTAGTCGCCCTGGCAGGGGGAACAAGCGTCGGCGTGATGGTACAATCCGCGCTGAGCATCGTTTCGCTCGGACTCGGAACCGGGACGATTGCGCTGGCCGTCATCGCCAAGCGTGGACTCGATTACGTCGATTTCGAGGTTCCGAGTAGGCGTGATATCGGCTACGCCCTCGCGGGGATCGTGGCGATATTGCTACTGACGTATCTCAGCTCCGCGCTCCTGTCGCTGTTCGGTGTCCAAGAGGCGAGTCACAGCGTCGAGCAGACGGCGAAAAGCGGGAATCCGGAGATACTCCTCCTTTTCATCCCGCTCTCGTGGCTCATCATCGGGCCGTGTGAGGAACTGTTGTACCGGAACATCATTCAAAAGTCGCTGTACGATACGTTTTCCGGCTACGGTGCCGTCGTCGTCGCGAGCGGTATCTTCGCGCTCGCACACGTCTTCGTGTACAGTTCGGGGTCGACGCCTGCACAACTGGGAGGGACACTCGCCACGATATTCCTCCTCTCGCTCGTGCTCGGGACGGTGTATCTCAAAACGGAGAACCTCACCGCGTCTGCGCTCGTTCACGGCACGTTCGACGCCATCGCTTTCGCCACGATATACCTCCAGTTCACGAGCTAACGGGTCAGTTCGGGTTTTTCCGCGTGAGAGGGCTGCCACAGATCGGACAGCGCTCTTTCTTCTCGTCGAACTCCCGACCACAGCCCGCACATTGGAACGACCAGTTTCGTTGTTCCTCGATGCCGTCCTGCGCGATGACTTCGACGGAAACGTCGAGTCGGTCGGAGACGTTCTGCATCGCGTAGTCGTCGGTGACGAGCGTTCCGTCGAGTTCGAACGCGGACGCGATGAGCCGGATGTCCGTGTCCGAGAGCACGTTCAAGTCGCCCGTGTGGTCCGCCGCGCGCCGGACTTTCTCGACGGCGTCGTCTCTCGGGATGTGAATGTGCATTCCCGAACCCTCCATCGCGTCGAACCGGAAGGCGTGTTCCCCCTCCAGTTCCTCCTGAACCATCGGAATTGACGCGGTCTGTTGGGTGGTGTGGTACTCGTTGATAAACGCTGAGGAATCTAGGATGTACATTTACCGCTGAACGACGATGTAATCTTTGACCGCCTGCACTCGGTTTACGGGCAGTTCGAAATGACCATCCTCGTTCATATCGAGGTTCACGGTGTCGGTGTCGAGCTGTTCGTCGGGTTCGACGACGAGACTCGACAGCCCCCCCGTCTTCAGGTTCATGGTGATGTTGTAGAGCATTCCCAGTTCCGTACCGTCAGAACCCATGACGGCCTTCCCCGAGAGGTTTTCAGCGAGTATGCTCGGCATACGAGGTGATTACCGAGCGCTACTACATAAACTCCACGGGGAGGACTTGCCTCCCGACGAATTCGGATGAATGGAGTTCGAAGGCCACACAGGCGTGGCGATGGAGTTAAATGCCGTGCGGGGCTGTTCTGTGATAAGAACTTCTCCCGGGTGGTAGGTATGTCGGACACAGATACACACGAAACGGAAACTCAATCCCTCAGGACTCCCATCGTCGCAGTCCTCGGTCACGTCGACCACGGCAAGACCAGCCTGCTCGACAAGATTCGAGGCTCGACGGTCATTGAGGGTGAGGCGGGAGCGATTACACAACACATCGGCGCGACGGCCGTGCCACTCGACGTGGTGTCGAAAGTCGCCGGGAAACTGGTCAACCCGGACGACTTCGACCTGCCGGGGCTACTGTTCATCGACACCCCGGGACACCACTCGTTCACGACCCTTCGGTCGCGCGGCGGCGCGCTCGCGGACATCGCCATCCTCGTCGTGGACGTCAACGACGGCTTTCAGCCACAGACCGAGGAGGCCATCAACATCCTCAAACAGTCACAGACGCCGTTCGTCGTCGCGGCGAACAAGATCGACACGACGCCGGGGTGGAACCCCCAAGCCGATGCGCCAGTGCAGCAAACGTACGAGGCCCAAAGCGACCGTGCGCGCTCGACCCTCGACGGAAGCCTCTACGAACTGATCGGCGAACTCAGCGACGCGGGATTTTCGGCCGACCTCTACTGGCGCGTGCAAAACTTCCAGAACAACATCGGCGTCGTCCCCGTCAGTGCGGAAACGGGCGAGGGCGTCCCGGACGTACTCACGGTGTTGATGGGGCTGGCCCAGCGCTACATGCGCGAGGACATGGAAATCGACGTGACCGGACCGGGTGCCGGAACCGTCCTCGAAGTCAAGGAAGAGAAAGGGTTCGGGACCACCATCGACGTGGTTTTGTACGACGGTATTATCCGCGCCGACGAAACCATCGTCGTCGGCGGGAAGAACGAACCCATCGTGACGGACGTCCGTGCCCTGTTGAAGCCGCGACCGCTCGCCGAAATCCGAACCGAGGACCGATTCGAGAAGGTCGATTCCATCGCGGCGGCATCAGGGGTGAAGATCGCCGCACCCGACCTCGACGACGCGATGGCCGGGGCACCGGTCAGGGTCGTCCGTGACCGTGAGATCGACGACGTCATCGCCGAGGTGCAAGCCGAATTGGCCGAGGTCGAAGTCACAACCCAAGAGGAAGGGATCACGGTGAAAGCCGATACCCTCGGAAGCCTCGAGGCCATCGTGAGCACGCTCGAAGAGCAAGAGATTCCTGTCATGCGTGCGGAAGTCGGCGACGTCGCCCCGCGAGACATTCGCTTTGCGACGACCGCCGACGAGCCGAAACACCGGACGATCCTGGCGTTCAACGTGGACACGCTCGCCGAAGCCGCCGACGAGGCCGACCAGCGGGACGTTCGGATGTTCGACAGCGACGTGATCTACCAACTCATCGAGGAGTACGAGGAGTACGTGGACGAGATGGAGCGTGCCCAACAACAGACCGTCCTCGACAACATCACCCGCCCGGCCCGCTTCCGTATCCTCGAAGACCACGTCTTCAGACAGAACGACCCCGCCGTCGTCGGCGTGGAAGTCATGTCGGGAACCGTGCGGAACAACTCCTTCGTCGCCAAGTTCGAAGCCAACGAGCCGAAACGCGTCGGTAGCATCAAAGGCATCCAAGAACAGGGCGAGGACGTGGACGAGGCGCGCGCCGGAAGCCGAGTCAGCATCGCCATCGACGGACCGACCGTCGGCAGGCAGATAGACGAGGGCGACGAGTTGTGGATCGACCTCCCCGAAAAACACGCCAAGATTTTGGAACAGGAACTCTCGGACGACATCCCGGCCGACGAACTCGAAGCGTTGCAGATGTACCTCGACAAGCAACGAAAGCGCGACCCGTTCTGGGGCAAGTAAGGATTCAACGCGGTCGATTTCGGCCAAAGAGTTACGTTTTAGTTTTCGGCAGTAATACATCCTCCCGGAGGGATGCATAGTGAGTATACAGGACAAGTTCCAGAGTCGTATCGCTCGCTGGTCGATTTCGTACTACGACATCGTTCTGTTCGCCTTACCGGCCGTGTTGCTCGTCGGAGTGGTCGCTGAAGTCCTCCTTCCGGTACCGTCTCACGCAGGAATAACTGCTGCAGGTATCGTGTCGGCGCTCGTGCTCGGCGACGCGATGTTCAACCGGCCGCCTAGCGGGCGGTCGGTGTGACTTGGTCCTCGATGGCCTGTTTCACTTGCAACGCGGCACTGGCCGCGAGGCCGCGAGCGACTTCGTCGCGTTCTTCCTCGCCGATGAGTTCCTCATCGTCGAGTTCGTCTCGTTCCGGTTCGAACCCGGCGCTGACGATGTGACCGACCGGCGGTTGCACCGACACCGACGCCTGCGGCCCGGTCATGCTGTTCGTCACCTGCGAGCCGATGATGTACTCTTCGGGGAGATATTTGCGGGTCAAAGTGGCGATATCGGAGACGCTGTCCCGCAGAAGGCGGCGCTGTTTTGGAGTGAGTTCTTCGACATCCACGGACGCGCGCTGTCCGGCCTGCGTCACGTCGGGAATGCCAGCGTAGGGAGTATTTCCATTCATGCGGTCAACTACCCTCTGATAAGTTAGAGCACGGTATAAACCCGTCGCCCCCGGAAACTAACAAATCGGCTCGCTCCGTCCGTACACCGCGAGAACGACGGCAGTGACGTACGTCCCCGATTCGGCGTCCGCGGTGACGACCTTCGTCGTCTCGTCGGAGAACTCCCAGTCGCGCAGGGCACGGCCCGCTTCCAATCCGGCGCGGACCCGTTCCTCGATTTCCGTCGCGTCGGTGTCGCCGGACGCCTCGTAGAACAGTCCTGCGCCGTCGCTTTCGCTCCATCCGAGTCCGGCGGAGACGTGACCCGGCCCCGGGCGCGTCGCCCGCGCTTCCACGACGGTCAGACGGTTTCCGGCGGGGCCGAGGTCGGGCGCGGTGCCGACCGCTTCGACCGGCGTGTCGGCGGGGATGACCGACGATACCGAGACGAGATTGTAGTTGTGGACGTTGGCTTCGGCCAGTGCAGCGTCGTACGACGACATCTTCGTCGGTCCGCTCGCGGTTCCCCAGACGACCCGAATCGTGCTCATGGTCGGTGGTCGGTCCGTCGCGGGAAAGGGTCTGTCGATTAGCGTTCGACTTCGACCGAACTCCCGAGGTATTTCGATATCACTTCCGACACCGAATCCGCCTTGAACGTCGCCAAACCCGCCGCGATTTCCGCCTTCAACGCATCATAGTACTCCTCGTCGGTTTCGAAGGCGCGGTACTCGACGTTCGTCACGGGGACGCCGAGCGCCTCGCTCGTCAGCTTCCTGAAGTAGCGTTCGTCGCCGACGTCCCCCCGCCAGAGGTTGTCCCGGAAGAACCGCCACCCGTCCTCACCGGGTGGGTCGGCACGACGAAAGAGCCGCGTTTCGAACTCCTGGGGTTCGAGCGAGACTCCGGAAACGTCCGGTTCGAGGCGGAACCGAACCGCGAACACGTAGCGAGCGTCCATCAGCGCAGGTCGTCGAAGCGCTCGGCCATCTCGATGTCTTGATCCGTAATTCCACCCTCCTCGTGGCTGGTCAACCGAACCTCGACTTCCTTGTAGCCGATTATCATCTCGGGATGATGGAACTCCTCCTCGGCGACCTCCCCGACTTCGGATGCGAACGCGACGCCGTCCAAGTAGTCGTCGAACTCGTAGGTGCGAACGATTTCGTCACCGTCACGCTCCCAGTCGCTCGGTTTTCGATTCTCCACCTCGTCATCCGAGAGCAAGCTTGCCATACGTCGCCTCACGGCAGGGGTGTAAATAAAGCCTCTCGCCCCACCTTTTACGACGGTCGAACGTCAGCGGTCGCGTGCCGTAGCGCGCGACCGCTAGCTGTCTCCCTGTAAAAGCTGGACCAAAAGCGCTCCTCCTTCACTTCGATGGTTGACTCGCGCCGCGAGTCAACCACTCCATTCAGTCGTCGGCCCGGAAAATCTCCGATTTTCCGGAGAGATGCCAGTGATTAGCGGTTGTGTCATCGGCCGTTTTCGGCGGTCGTGTCGCCTGCCGATTCGAGAGGGAGAATCCTCTGTTCGCCTTCTAACGGTCGTGAAAATTCGGTAGCTCAGTCGTCGGCCGTCGATTCGAGGTGTTCGGTGACGAACGCGGGCGCTTCGTCGCGGAACTCGGGGTCGAACAGTTGGAGCGCGGTGTTGATGGTCGTCCAGTCGTCGTTCGCGGCGGCGTCGCGGAGGCTTTTCGTTGGGGGTGCGAGCATTTGTGAGATCAGCGCGTCGGCCATCGACTCCACGATTGCTCGTTGATCCTCGTCCAACCCCTTGGCTTCGAGGCGCGAGAGCGCGGTCTGCAGTTCGCGCTCCTTGACCCGTTCTGCACCCTCGTACATCCCGGCGATGACCTCGTCGGCCCGCTTTCGTTTGTACTGTTCGAGCAAGTTCTCGAACTCACGGTCCACCATTACCTCGACCGATTCGGCGGCGGCGCGTCGTCGCGCGCGGGTCTCGTCCGTCACGGATTCGAGCGCCTGCATATCGTGGACGGTGATTCCGTCGAGTGCCGAGACGGCCGGGGACACGTCACGTGGTTGGGCGATGTCCACGACCAAGGTCTCGCCACAGTCGTCGAGCAGGGTTGTGTCGAGGATGTGTCCGTCGCTTCCGGTCGCGGTGACGACGACGTCCGCGTACGACAGACAGGCCGGAAGCGCGTCCAAGCCGACGGCGCGGGTATCGGTCAGGTTCACGGCTTCGGCGATGGTTTCGGCGCGTTCGATCGAGCGGTTGGCGACGATGAGCGTCTCGACATCCGAATCGGCGAAGGCGTGGGCCGCGATGGTCCCCATCTCGCCCGCGCCGACGACGAGAGCGGTCGCGCCGTCCAATCCCGACTGGTCGGTTGCGAGCGCCACGGCGGCACTGCCGACCGAGACGACCCCTTCGTTGATCGCCGTCTCGGTCCGGGCGCGCTCGCCGACGTGGAGCGCCTTCGTCAGCGCCTCCTCCAGCGTCGGGCCGACCGCACCGATGGTTTGTGCCGAGGTGTAGGCGTCGCGCACCTGCCCGATGATCTGGTCCTCGCCGAGGACGAGCGATTCCAACCCCGCGGCGACGCGGAGGAGGTGTCGAAGGCTCTCCTCGTGGCTCATCTCGACGGCCACCTCGTTTACTCCGGGAACGAAATCGGCGAGCACCGCTCGGCCCGTCGACGGTGCGCCGGTGACGACGTACGCCTCGAACCGGTTGCACGTCTGCAACACGAACGCCTCCGATACCTCGGACTGCGCGGCGAGCGCGGCGACGGTGTCCTGCTGGTCGTCGTGGCAGGCGGCCGCCACGTCATCGAGGCTGGCCCGGTCGTGGGAGATGCGGATACCAGAGATGACGCCGGTACTCGGTGTCACTGGTTCTGCCCCCGGTGAATAGAAGATACACAGTTCATACGAAACACTCCGACGGTCTTATCACGTGATTAGAAAGGAACGTACGTAAAGCCTTCTAACTCGGCGTGGATATCTACCCTTCGACACCCGTGACCTCGAAGCCGAGGTCGCGGATGCCCTCCAGAATCGCCTCCTGGTCGGCGCTCGCCTCGTAGTAGAACACCATGTCGAACGTGCCGTTCCGAAGCAGTTGTTGACACTCCCAGACGAACTCCTCGCCGTCGAGGGTGAGCCCTTGGTGCTGGTTCGATGCGAAGTTCGTGTCGTCGGTCCCGGAGTAGACGTAGGTGTCGCGCGGGTCGTGACCCGCGTGTTCCGCGATGACGTCACCGATATCTACCGACGCTTGGTGCATCTGGATGTCCTCGTCGCTACCGAGATCGGTGTGAACGATGGCCCCGTTGAGTTGTATCTCTCCGGGTTCGAGCAGTTTCAGTGTCCGCTGATACAGGTCATCGTCGATGGCACTGTCCATATTCACGGATACGCGTCCCGGGTTATACGGCCTACGGTTGTCACCGTGGTTCAAAAATCGTTGTTTTCGCGCGGCAGCGTCAACTCCCGCGAGAATCAGTTACTACTGATACCGTTTACAGGCGCTGGACGTTCGTCGCGCGCGGTCCTTTGTCAGCCTGTTCGATGTCGAATTCGACTTCTTGCCCCTCTTCGAGGTCAGGGCCACCGACGTCTTCCATGTGGAAGAAAACGTCTTCGTCAGAGTCCTCTGTGTCGATAAAGCCGTAGCCACCGGTGTCGTTGAAGAAGTCAACCGTACCTTTCGCCATTGCGTTCTACCAAAGCAATCCCATACTTAAAAATCTATGCAACCACCAATGCGATATGTGAGCAATGCACATGGCCACCAGAGGACAAGGCTGATACCCGTTGGGTGAGTGGAAACGAACAAGACGATGTTGACGCGGCTTCGGCGACAATTGGAAACGGCGTACGAACGACAGTTACAACGCAGTGTTTCCGGTGCGCCGACACACGTCGCGGTCATTCAGGACGGCAACAGACGCTACGCCAGCAAGCAGGGCGACGAAGCGTCGGACGGTCATCGAGAAGGGGCAAAGACGACCGAGCGCGTCCTCGACTGGTGTGACGATATCGGCGTCGAGGAACTGACGCTGTACACGTTCTCCACCGAGAACTTCGAGCGGCCCGAACACGAACGCGAGGCCTTGTTCGACCTGCTTGAGGACAAACTGTACGAGTTCGCCGATGCTGAACGCGTTCACGACAGCGGCGTCTGCATCCGCGCAATCGGTGACGTTCCACAACTCCCCGACCGCGTCAGGGAGGCCATCGACTACGCCGAGCAACGAACCGGGGAGTACGACAACTTCGTCCTCAATATCGCGCTGGCGTACGGCGGCCGGAACGAGCTCCTCAGCGCGGCCCGCGACGTGGCCCACGAGGTCGAATCTGGGGACCTCGACCCCGACGAGATTTCCGTCGAAACCATCGAATCCAGACTCTACGCCCGGCCGCTCCGCGACGTGGACCTCATCATCCGAACCGGCGGGGACGAGCGAACCAGCAACTTCCTCCCGTGGCACGCCAACGGCAACGAGGCCGCCGTGTTCTTCTGTACGCCGTACTGGCCCGAGTTCTCGAAGATCGACTTCCTGCGCGCGGTCCGAACGTACGAATCCCGCGAACAGTCGTTTCGGCAGGCAAAGGTTCAGCGCGCGCTCGCGCTCGTGCGCGCCATCGGCGGTGTCGAACTGGATGAAGCGCGCTCGATCCTGCGGAAATTCAAGGAATACGTTCCCGATAGCGTTTCGATGGAGGAGATCGAGAGCGGGGAAGAGCGCCGAACGACCGAGTAGACGGACGATTGCTGACTACCCGTTTTTTCGATTCGTACTCCGTTACAGGGTATCGAACAGGGAGTCACCCAACTTCGAGAGCGATCCGATTCCGCCCGTCTCGACGTTTTTCGTCGTCGGCATCGGACCGGACGTGACGATGGGGGTACCGCTCACCCGCAGACGGGCGTCGTGAATTGTCGTCCGTCGACCGTTCTCTATCGTGATCCCGTCCCGATTGCCGAAGTGGTGTTGGACGGAAACCCCCGAAAACCGACAGCCGTCCCGTCCAGTGAGCAGAATGGCGGTTCCGTCCGGGGCCGCGCCGTAAATCGAGAGGTTCTCACAGGTGACGTCGTGGTTCGATGGAAGTGCTTGCATGCTCGGCATCGTGGTCGGGTCGTATTCGGTAGCCGGAGAACGCACGTTGACGGCCGGGACGCTGTGGTTGGTCTGAATCGTGGTGTTCGTGATCCGTGCGGTGCCGAACTGCTTTCCCACGACGATACCGCCGGAGCTGTACGTTCCACTCAAGTCGGTAATCTCGACGGTACAGTTGTCGATTTCCGCGTTCGTTCCCTCCTCCATCCAAATCCCGCGCATGTTCGGTTTCGCGTCCGGATTCCGCGGGTTATCGATTCGGACGGTCGCGCTTTCGACGCGCGCACCGCTCGTTCCCCCGCCGATGCGTATCTGGTCGATGCCGTTGTTCGCGTACGTCCCGCCCCGAACGAGCAATGGGCCGGAGTGGGGGGACGCGTAGAGACCTTCGGTCCAGTGTTCGACCTGACAATCGACGAACCGTAGCGATCCCTCTCCCGTATGCGTGAAAATCGCGTTTCCGCCCCGTGATCCACCTCGCATGTGAACCCGTTCGACGAGCAGGGACGCCGACCGCTCGGGCACCTCCAGTTCGAGACCGCTCCGGGAGGACGTTCCGTGGTCACCCTCGAACCGGAGGTTTCGCAGGACGTTCCGGGAACCGGCGACCGAGAACGCGACGACCGGGGAGGCGTCGGGCTTCGTGTAGTCGAAGGTGAACCCGTCGAGCACGAAATTCCGAACCGGTTCACCGTACAGCCAGTTACCCTGGTTCCCCGCCGGAATGTGGAGCGTGGCGTCGTTTCCCACGAGTCCACAGTTCTCGTGGCGGGAGCAATCGAGGTTCGAAAGCCGGTACGTTCCGGGAGGGAAGTATAGCAACCGCCCGTCCCGTAGCGCCCGACGGACCGCCGCATCGACGGGTTCGGTACCCGTGTCGTCCACACCCAGCGTTCCGATATCGACGACTTCCTCGAACCGGTCACGATAGGGACCGACGACCGACTCCTTGCTCCGCCCGGAGTTCATGTCACATCCCGCAATCGTCGCCGCGAGGGCGACACCGGCCGCTCGGAGGTACGACCGTCTCGTAGTCCTGTCGCTCGGCGTTCCCATCCCAGTCGGAGTCACAGCGGTGCGCTATTTTACGGTTGCGGGGGTAGAGGAAGTCTACAACCGCGTTTCAGGGAGTAATCGGTCCCTTCGAAGTCGAAGCGTGATGCGCCGCGGAGTCACACGGTGCCTACCGTGGGAGCGATTCGTTCACGAATCCGAACACGACACCGGGACGAACACGACACCGGGACGAACACGAATCGGAAGTTACAGTCGTGGCAGGGCGTACGCCCCGACGAGAACGCCGATTCGGCTCACGGTGTACGCGATGGCATACAGCGTGCTCGCGGCGGGTTGCAGAACGAGTAAGAGAACGAACGTCCCGAACGTGAACGAGAAGCCAACGGTTCGAGCGGAACGGGAATCGCTCATCTCCTTCCCGATAGCGTCGATTCGTTGCATGAGAACGGGAACGGCCCCGCCGAGCACGAGGCCGATGAGGATTCCAACGACGGCGACGAACGTCAACGATGGAACACCGGTGTCGAGCAGTCGGACGACGTTCTCCAGATCGTCTATCAAGTAGGCGAGAAGCACGAAGACCACGAGCACCAGTACCAACTGGAAGACGTTCACGACGAACGAGGGGGACTCGGTGAGATCGAACTCGATATCGGAGTCGGCAACCCGGAAGAACCGAAGGGAAATGACGCCGGAGAGGACGACGACGACGCCGAGAACGATGTCCACACTATCGTCGGTGAGGACGCTGAACCCGACGAAGACCGCGCCGAGCAGAACCAACAATACCGACAGATACCGCGCGAGTCGTCTTGCTCGTGTGTCGTCCATAGGCGATTATGTTAAATTGAACACAAAAGATTTCGGATATCGTCGTTCGAAAACCGTTCTCGGAATGTGAGTCGGAACGCTTCGCAAAATCGGGGTTCCTACCGGCCGAACCGCCGCTGTCGGTTCTTGTAATCCAGAATCGCCCGCAGGTAGTCACGCTTGCGGAAGTCGCGCCAGTTCACGTCGGTGAAGTACAGTTCGGAGTACACCGACTGCCAGATCATGAAGTCGGAGAGGCGTTCCGCGCCGGTTTTGATGACGAGGTCGGGGTCGGCCGGGAACACCAATCGGGATTCGATTTCCTCCTCGCCGACCTCGTCGGCCGAGACCGTCCCGGCCTCCACGTCCTCCGCGACCGCACGCACCGCTTCCGCGAATTCGTGTTTGCCGCCGAGGCCGATGCTCACCTGAATCGGTGCGTCGGCGGGGGTGAGGTCTTCGGGTCCGCGAACCGCGATTTCTCGCGGTGCGCGGACGTTTTCGAGTTCGCGTTGAAGGGTCGGTACTGCGCCGGAATCCAGCACGCTCACGTAGACCGTGATGCGTTCCGCGCCGTAGTCGAACGCCCACTGGAGGAACGATTCGAGCGTTTCGTACGCGCCTTGTTCCAGCAAGTCGCGTTCCGTGATGACGACGGCGATGTCGCTCGGCGGGTCGGCGTTCTGACGGCGAACGCGGGCCATGAGGTACTGGTCGTAGAGTCCCACTGGAACGGAGTAACCACCATCGACGCATAAACGTCACGCCCCGCGCCGTTCGCTTCCTTCGAGAATATTAAGTGGCCCTCCGCGAAAACGAAACTCGTGACTTCGAGCATTCGGCGGGCGGCGGCGTTCGCAGGGGTTGCGACGCTATCGCTCGCCGCGTCGGTGCTGGTGGCGGCCGTAGCGGCGTTGTTCGCCGCGATCGGTGCAGTCGCGCTCGTCCTCGACGAAGGGACGTTGTTCGACCTCTTCGCGCGGCCGAGCGACCGGAACGAGGGACGCCTACGCGGATTGGCCGCGTTCTCCTTTGCAACTGCCGCGCTCGCCATGCTCGTCATGCTCGTCGGGTTGCCGACGAGCGTCTTCGTCGCAGCGGTCTGTCTGCTCGCGTACGGGAACCTCACGGAACAGGTCGTTCGAACGCGGAGCAGCGCGACCATCGCCGCGACCGCCGGGTTCACCACCGGCGGCTTCGTCGCCGCTGTTTTCGCGCAAATGATCGTCCGAGGTATTCAGGGGAACCCGGTCGGACCGGTACTGCCGGAACTCGTCTTTCTCGCGGCGAGCGGCGCGCTACTGGCGGGGTTGCTCCGCTCGGTTCTCTTCGAGCGGGACGACCCGGTAGTGATGTTTTCGGTCGCGGTCCTGCTGTGGCTGTTCACCGACCTCACGATGACGGTGACGAAGTGGGACATCATCCTCGCCATCGCCATCACGGTCGGCTTCGGCTACGTCTCGTGGGCGCTCGACACGGCGTCCGTCACCGGCATGCTCACCGGCATCCTCCTCGCGTTGCTCACCATCGTCCTCGGGGGCTACCCGTGGTTCGCCGTCCTCATCTCCTTTTTCGCGCTAGGGGGCCTGTCCACGAAGTTCAAATACGAACAGAAACGCAAAAACGGCGTCGCGGAAGCCAACGAAGGCGCTCGCGGCGGTGGCAACGTTCTCGGCAACGCCGCGGTGGCACTGATTGCGGTGCTCGCGTTCGCCGCCAGCGATCGACTCCATGTCGCGGAAAGCGTCTTCCTCTACGCGTTCGCGGGAAGTATCGCGGCCGCCATGAGCGACACCCTGTCGAGCGAAATCGGCGGCGTGTTCGACAACCCCCGACTCATCACGACGTGGCGGCGGGTCGACCCCGGCACCGACGGCGGCGTGACGTGGCAGGGCGAACTGGCCGGAGCGACCGGGTCGTGTATCGTCGCCCTCATCGCCGTCTCCCTCTTCGGCTCCATCGGTTCGCTCGGCGGCGGCGTCATCGCGCTGGCCGGAATCGGCGGCATGACGGTGGATAGCCTCCTCGGTGCGACCGTGGAGGGAGAGGGACTCGGCAATCAGAGCGTCAACTTCCTCGCAACGCTTGCCGGGGGACTCATCGGTGCCGGGTTGGCGTTGGCGGTGGGCCTGGCGACGTGATCCGACCGGCGACGCCCGACGACCTTCCCCGACTCCGGGAAGTTCGGTCGTGGCTTTCCGAACCGACCCCGGAACTCCTCGAAACGACGATTTCCGAACCGGGCTCCGTCTTCGTCTCGACTGCTGCCAACGATCCAGTCGGATACATCCTCACCCTCGTCGGCACTGATGCGTACATCGCCGAACTCGTCGTGGAACCGGTACACCGCAGGGAAGGTCGGGCGAGACGGCTCCTCCAAACCGCGCTCGATTCGGCCCGTGACCGCGGTTGTGCTCGCATCTCGCTCACAGTTCACGAGAAAAACGAAGCCGCCCGGTCGCTCTACGAATCGATGGGGTTCGAACTCGTCGGGCGCGAATCGGGATACTACGCCGACGGCGGAGACGGGTTGCTGTTCGAGAACCCACTGCAGTGAAAAGGGAACGCTACTCCTCGTGGAACTGATCGGCCGTGATGATACGGACCGTCGTCGGTTTTTTGACGAACTCGCCTTCGTCGCGGGAGACTATCTGCTCGACGCCGCGCTGGGCGGCGACGTCGAGGACCCGCTGGCTGAGCGTGCCATCGAACACGACGGCGTGTGGCACCGTCTCCGACCCTTCGATGGCCGCGAACGTCTCGTCGGCCGGTGCTTCGGCCAGGATACCGAAGTCGTCATCGAGTAGTCGAACCGTCGCCGTCCCGTCATCGATGACCGCTCCGACGTGACTGCGAAGCGTCGTCGGTTCGTCTGCCGCGGCCGAATCGGTCGCTTCGGAGTCGGCCATCTCGGAATCCACCGTCTCGGAGTCTGCCGTCTCGCCCGTTTCCGACCCGTCAGGCGTTTCGGCCGTCCCGTCCGTTTCAGCGTCTTCGTCGGTTTCAGCGCTTTCCGTCGGTTCGACGATCGTGTCAGTTTCCTCGGTAGACGGTTCGCTCGTGGACGTCGTGTCCGCTTCCGAGGCGTTCGTTTCGGTGGACGATTTCAGCGGTCGAACGGTCGAAGATTCGTCTATTTCGGGTGCAGGAAGCGTGCTTCCGTCAGTCGCGGCCATCACCGTATCGTCCGCGTCGAAGCGGTCGAACCGACGTTTCCCTCGAAGGGACGCCATCACTTCGTCGCGCGAGAGATCCTCGACGGATTTTCCCGTCGGCGCGACGGCGACGTAGTCGATGTCGCCGACCTGATCGAGTTCCTTCAAGATCAGGTCGCCGCCGCGGTCGGCGTCGAGAAAGGCCGTGGTCGTCCGCGCCTGTGTGAGGTCGGCGACGGTGTCCGGGACGTTCGTTCCCTCCACCGCGATGGCGTTTTTCACGCCGTAACGGAGCAAGGTCAGTACGTCGGAGCGACCTTCGACGACGATGATGGCGTCGCTGTCGACGACGTTCGGCCCGGCCGGGAACCCTTCGTATTCGGTGATATCTTCGACGCGGATGCTCTGTCGGACTTCGTCCAGAATCTCCTGGCTCGTCATGACGCTGTCGTCGAACGACGACGACAGCAGGTCTTTCGCACGGTCCACGACTTCGCGTCGTTTCGCCGCCCGCACGTCTTCGATGCTCGCAATGCTGACGCTGGCGCGACACGGCCCGACGCGCTCGATGGTTTCGAGCGACGCCGCTAAAATCGCCGTCTCGACCTTGTCGAGGCTGCTGGCGATAGTGATGGTCCCGAACGACTGGCCGTGTTGGCTCTCGACGTGCACGTCGATTCGACCGACTTTCGAGGACTGTTGGAGGTCGCGTAGATCGAGGTCGTCTCCGAGCAAACCCTCTGTCTGCCCGAAAATCGCCCCGACGACATCACTGCGTTCTACCACCCCGTCGGCGGTAATGTCTGCGTGAATGAGGTATTTCGCTGTATCGTCCATGAGTGATGAACTGCCCTCCGGGAGGGCGTGATTGTACCGTCCATGAGCGTGGCCATGGATACGTCTCAGTGTGGCGCTCCAACGCCCAAATACCTGTCGTCACGGGGGTTCCCTCCTGCGATCCTACCACAAATTCGCGTGTAAAATCATCACCATTGATGGTCGGATTGATGATCGGCCCGCTACTCGTTCAACTTCCGGAGATGTTCCGCACCGTGAGCGAGCGACGCCAGCGGGTCGCTCGGCGCGTCGTGTTCGTAGACGAGCCAATCGGTCCCCGCGTTCCGCGCCGCGTTTACGCAGGCGGACAAATCGACGTCACCCTCGCCGAGTTCGACGGGTTCCCCGTCGAGCGTGTCCTTGACGTGAACCAACGGGGTACGATCCCCGAGCGAGTCGATGAGCGCGACCGGGTCCCGTCCCGCCGCCACGGTCCACCCGAGGTCGAGTTCGATTTCGAGTTCGGACTCGTCGAGGAAGACCTCGAACCCGGTCTTCCCACCGACGTCCACGAACTCGTGGTCGTGGTTGTGATAGCAGAGCGACGTGCTGTGGCCCTCCATCCGCGCCGCGAGTTCGTCCAGTCGCCGCGCCGTCCGCGTCGCCGCCTCCTCACTCTCGAAATGCGACGCGTCGAGATACGGCACGACCGCCCACTCACAGCCGATTTCGTGATAGATGCGCGCCGCCCGCCCCGGGTCGTCCTCCAACTCGTCGATGGGAACGTGGGCGGCGGCGACCTCCAACCCGGCATCGTCCAGCGCGTCGGCCACGTCCGCCGGGTCCGCGTCGCCGAGTCCTGCGAATTCCACGCCGTCGAATCCCACCTCGCCGACTCTCGCAAGTATTTCCGGGAGGGGTTCGTCGATCTCACGGAGCGTGTACAACTGAATCGCCGTTCGCATCATACGTTCCCGTGCGCGGGCCACGGAGTTAGTGATTGTTCCTCCCACGATGACGTGAGAGAGACTCCTGCAATCCAAACAGTCACGCCAGTAGACCCGACACGACTCCGAACTCCTGCTCCCGAAATCCACGAACGTTTTACCCGGCGACCCGAAGGGGTGGATATGTTGCTAACGCTGGAGGGACTGGACGGGAGCGGAAAGACGACCGTCTGGGAGGTGCTTCACGAGGAGTTTCCCGAAGCGGTGTTCACCCGTGAGCCAACGAACACGTGGTACGGCGATGCGGTCAACCGCTCGATAGGGGACGACGACGCCGACTCGATCGCCGAACTGTTTCTCTACACGGCGGACCACGCGGCCCACCTCGCGAACACCGTTCGACCCGCGCTGGAGGAGGGAAAACTCGTTATCTCCGACCGCTACTCCGATTCGCGGTACGCCTACCAGGCGGTCGCGCTGGACGGGGCCGTCACTCGCCCGATGGAGTACATCATCGGCGTGCACCGACCGTGGACGCGGCCGCCGGACTGTACCATCTATCTCGACGTGGACCCGGAGACGGGCGCGGCGCGAAGCGGCGCGACGAACAAGTTCGAACAGGCCGGATTCCTCGCGCAGGTACAGTCGAACTACGAACGACTGATGGAAGCCGAACCGGGGCGGTTCGTTCGCGTCGATGCGACCAATTCGCCCGAGACGGTCATCGACAACGTCGTCTCGACGATCGAGCGCGTGCTCGACAAAGCCGACGAGTAGGACCCGTCAGACCGCGCCGCCGCTTCCGAAACCGGGATGGCGACGCTGGAATCCGATAAGCTGTTCGACACGATCCGCCTTCGCCAACAGGACTTCCTTCAGTTCGGGAGGGTTGCGAATACGGGTGTTGTCGAGCAACTCGTCGGGAATCACGAGCGTATTGTCCGGGATATCGTCCTCCGCGTGAACGGAGAAGTGTTGCTGATCGATTTTCATCACGAGTGGCCAGTCCAGTCGCTCGATACCTTCGCCGGAGGAGTACAGGGCTTTGTTGACGGATTCGTGATCGTCACGACACATGACGGCGTGATCACCCTCGTATGGCTCGACGTAGAGCCGACCGAGGTAGTATCCGCTGGAAAACGACTCGAACATGAGTGACAATAACACACAAGGAGGGATAGTTATATAGGAGTTATGCGGAAGCGTTATGTCGAACGGCAATCACTCGGGTTTTCGTTCCGTGGGTTTCGGGGACGCAACGGTGATAGCAGTTCTTTTAATAACTCGCTACGCGGGTAGAATATGGCAGTTCCCGAACGCTATGCCCGCTACTATCTCGAAAACGCTCCGAGTTTGGTGGTGCTTATCATTCTCAACCTCGCGCTCGTCCTCGTCGGCGTCAACTTCTACGTGGAGACGATGCCGGGCGTTCCGCTCTTTCTCTGGCCGTTGTATGCCGATTCGCCGACTGCAGTTGCACTGTTCGCCGCGTCGCTTTTCACCCTCCTGCCGAACCTCGGCAAGCGTCTTTCGGACTCCCCGCAGAACCTGCCGCTCGCGTATCTCAACACCATCGCGTTCGTCTGGCTCGTCCAATTCGGCCTCTGGACCTTCACCGCGCTCAACCTCGGCTTCTCGCACTACTACGCCCCACCGTGGACCGACCCGGGTATCCTCGACTACTGGGGCATCATCATCGCCCACCTCGCGTTCATCCCGGAGGCGTATCTCATTCCGAACTACGGAAAGACGACGAGAGGTGCGCTGGTGGCGGCATTCGTGTTGATGATGGCGAACAACGTTTTCGATTACGTGTTCGGTTACCACCCTCCGCTTCGCTACAAAGTCGGAATCGTACTACCGATTCTCTCCGTCGGAATTACGTTCCTGTCCGTCTTCGCCGCTTCACACGCTATGGACCGGTTAGAGTGATTGAGATGTCTTTTTAAACGTTCTTCCCTCCTCTCGATTCCTCGTTACGAGATGTGAACAGAACGAACGAATTACCCCCTTTTTAAGTGATGACTGAGTATTACACTGGTAGATGAACGCCCTTCGTGCCATCCTGTTAGCCGTCCTCATCGTTTGTGGATGTGCCGTCACCATCCCAGCGGCGGCGGCCCCGACGCCGAACACTCCGGCAGATGTCACCTCCATCCAACGGCAGCAACAAGCGAACAACAGTACGGTCCGAATGAACAACAGCACGCTCGGTGCCGAAATTTCGTCGTTCATGCAGGTCAGTACGTCCCAGGCCGAAGGCTCGGTCGATACCGGTCTCTGGGTGGCCAGGTTCAACCAAACAAAAAACAAATCCGCCCAGCAGGCGCTCGTTCGACATCGCGTCGACAACATGCAAAAACAGCTATCGGACCTGCGAGATAGGAGGCAAACGCTCGTCACGAAGTACAAAAACGACCGTATCAGCCAACTCAAATATCAATCCGAGATGAGCAGGCTGATCGGCGAAATCAGTTCGCTCCAACACTCCATCAAGGCGACACACCCCCGAGCCGTCACCGTCGGAGCACGGGTGAACAAGTTGAACAAACTGGACAAGCAGACGAAAACCGCAGGGGGTCCCGAAGCAAGGGAGATCGCCAAATCGATGCACGGCGTCACTTTCGACGAGGAGGATTCGATCCCCGGAGGGGATTCGAACAACACCACGCAGGGGACCGATACGGGAACGCAGATCGGCGCAGGGAATGGAAGTCTCAGCGGGAACCACACGGTCAACACTAACGGAACGGTCAGCACCGGAAGTGGGTCTGTCAGCGTTGGAAAAGGAAACGGACGAAGCAACGGGAATGGAAACGAGGGCGGGAACTGAAACGGAAACTAAAACGACCGCTGGATCGAGGAAATCGGACGCGATACCCTATATTTCACCTGAAATCGACGTTTACTACCGAGAGACACCCTTTTCCGTTCGGGTTGCCAAGATGAAGACGCGAATGGACTCCGCCGCGTTGCTCGATATACTCGGAAATGAAAACCGACGGCGTATCCTGCGGCTCCTCTCACACAAGCCTTGCTACGTGACCGAGATCAGCGATTATCTCGGCGTCAGTCCGAAGGCGGTCATCGATCACCTTCGGAAACTGGAGGAGGCAGGACTAGTCGAAAGTCGGACTGACGACCAGCGTCGCAAATACTTCAACATCTCACGGAACCTCCGACTCGAAGTGGACGTCTCTCCCTACGAGTTCGGAATGAAGAGCGCGTATCCCGCGAGCGCCAACCTCGACGTGAGTTCGTGCCAGTATCTCTCCTTGAACGTCAAATACCTCAACGAGCAGGTCGAGGACGAGGACGACGAAGACGGCGAGGATGTCGAGCAGATGAGCGACTCGGAGGCGAGCAAGATCGCCGACCTCGCGTCCGAGCTCAACAGTTTGGAGGAGTTGAAGAGCGAGTTATCGCTCGCACAACGCTGGGTGCACGGGCGGATGACGAGCGTTCTGGACTCGCTGAGCGACGCGGTGGACGGCAACGGCGAAAATCGGATTCGCGCGGAGATTTTGGCCGCGCTCGCCGCCGGTTCGGAGACCACCCGTGAGATCAGTCGGGAGGCGAACGCGCCGGAACACATCGTCGAGAACCACCTCGGGAGCATGGCGGAGCGCGGAGTCGTGGAACAGGAC
Organism: Haladaptatus sp. AB643; assembly: GCF_024136975.1. Classification (NCBI taxonomy): domain Archaea; kingdom Methanobacteriati; phylum Methanobacteriota; class Halobacteria; order Halobacteriales; family Haladaptataceae; genus Haladaptatus; species Haladaptatus sp. AB643. The sequence goes on along the minus strand of NZ_JAMYJW010000001.1, from coordinate 474,082 downwards.
GGCGAAAGCTGGACGCTGTCCGGATAACGGATCGAATTCTACGCACGGACATCTAAGGAACCATTCCCGACGAGTGCACACGCCGTCGTATGGAATCACGAACCGGGTACGAGTGACGCGACGAAAACGAGTAACAGAATCGACCGACTACAGGTCCTTGGTCAAGCCATCGCGCAGGTCGCCGCCGAAGTACGCGCCGAGACCGCCAGCGACGAGACCGGCGACGAGACCGATGGCGAAGATGGGGAATCCGGCGACCGAGAGCGCGACGATGTTCTTGAGCGCGAAGACGACCCCGCCAGCGATGCCACCGGCGACCGCCGTCTCCACGATCTTCGAGTCGCTCGTCACCGCCCCGAGGACGAACGAGACGGCGAACACGGCGACGAGGCCAGCCACGCTACCGAGAATTGGGATGACGCCGCCGAAGAACATCGCCACGCCGAGGAGGAGCGTCGCAAGGCCGAAGTAGCGAACCGAGAACAGGTTCCCAGCGCGCTTTTTCGCTCGGGTCGTGTAGCTTTCGCTGCTCGTCGCCTCGGTCCCCTCCCCGCCGTCGATGTCGTTGAGGAGGTCTGAGACATCGGTATCGGTTTCGCGCGTCCGAGTGCGCTGAGTCATGTTTCCGAATTGACGCCGTTAGGTAATGTGCCTTTCCCCGAAACGAGTGGATTGAAGTCGAACGCCGCGCTACCCCGAGATATGAATCCGGGAGACCGCGTTCGCGTCGAGCGAGCGGACGAAACCTACGAGGGAGTTTTGCTTCCATCCACGACGGCGGCGAACCTCGTCGTCAAACTCGATGGTGGCTACAACGTCGGTATCGACCGCGGCGACGCGACCGTCGATGTGCTCGAATCGGGAGTGTACGACATCGAAGACAAGGAATCGGACGACTCGTCGGTCGTGGAGTTCGACCCCGACCTGCCGACGATTTCTCTCATCAGTACCGGCGGAACCATCGCCTCGACGGTCGATTACCGAACCGGCGCGGTGACGGCCCAGTTCGACGCCAAAGACGTGCTTCGTGCGGTCCCCGACCTCGCCGGACGGGCGAACTACCGCGGCCGCGTCGTGGCCAACATCCTCTCCGAAAACATGACGCCCGACGTGTGGCAGGAGTTGGCCCACGCGGTGTACGAGGAGATCGAGAACGGGGCGGACGGCGTCGTCGTCATGCACGGGACGGACACGATGCAGTTCAGCGCATCCGCCCTCTCGTTCATGCTCGACACGCCGGTTCCCATCGTGTTCACCGGCAGTCAGCGCTCGGCCGACCGACCGTCCTCGGACAACGTGATGAACGCGGTCTGTTCGGTCGAGGCCGCGAAAGCCGACTGCGCGGAAGTGCTCGTCTGCATGCACGGGAGCGAAAGCGACGACGTGTGTTCGCTTCACCGCGGCACGCGCGTCCGGAAGAACCACACCTCTCGCCGGGACGCCTTCGAAACCATCGGCGCGAAACCGCTCGGGGAAGTGGACTACAGCACCGATGACGTCACGGTCCGTTTCCGACGGGACTACGACGAACGCGGCGCACAGCAACTGGCGCTCGACGACGACATCGAAAGCGAAGTCGAACTCATCAAGTTCACGCCGGGCATGACCGTCGATTCGCTCGATTACGCCGAAGGCAAGGCCGGACTCGTCCTCGAAGGGACCGGATTGGGCCACGTCCACTCGGAGTGGGTCGACCGAATCGGCGAACTCGTGGACGACGGAACGACCGTCGTCATGACCAGCCAATGCATCGGCGGGCGCGTCTGTGATCGCGTGTACGACACGGGCCGCGACTTGCTCGATGCGGGTATCGTGGAAGGCGAGGACATGCTCCCCGGAACGGCGAAGGTGAAACTGATGTGGGCGCTCGCGAACAGCGATACGCCCGAGAAGACCATGCGGACGCCAATCGCGGGCGAGATCACCGAGCGGTCGGTACCATGGGAGTAAGCTGCATCGAACTCCGTGAGGCCACGCACGACGATTACGATGACGTCGTGGCGTTCACGGAGGACACGTGGTCCGACCGGGACAGCAGCGACTACATTCCACACGTCTACCACGACTGGATAGACGGCGACGACCGTTACACCGTGGTCGCCGACGCCGGGGACGCCATCGCCGGAATCGTCCAGTGTGTCATGCTCTCCGAGTGGGAAGCGTGGGGACAGGGAATGCGTGTCAACCCCGACTTCCGTGGCCAAGGCATCGCAAACCGCATGACGAGCGAACTGTTCGACTGGGCACGCGAACAGGGTGCGACCACGCTCCGCAACATGGTCTTCTCGTGGAACATCGCGGGACTCGGACAGTCACGGGCGACCGGATACGAGCCGATTACCGAATTCCGGTGGGCCTACCCCGAACCCGACGCGAACGCCGACCCGGCCATGACGGTGACCGACGACCCGGACGCCGCGTGGGGATACTGGACCAAAAGCGACGCGCGGTCACACCTTCAGGGCCTCGCCCTTGACTTCGAGGAATCGTGGGCGCTCTCGGAACTGACCCGCGACGACCTCGAACGCAGTGCCGAAAACGACGAACTGCTCGTCGTGCGGGAGAACGGAACGCGCGGATTCGCTAGCTTCTTCCGGGAGGAAGAGCGGAAAAACGAGGACGGCGAACCCGAACTGTGGGCCGAGTATACCATCAGCGCGTGGGAGGATGCCGACGCCGCCCGCTCGCTGTTCGCCGCGATGGCCCGCGACGCCGCGATGCGCGGCGCGGACAGGATACGAACGCTCGTCCCCGAAACGCCGCGGTTCGTGAGCGACACGGCCTACTGCCGCGTAGAAGTCGATGGGGAACCGGACTTCGTGATGGGAATGGATCTGACCAAGGACTACCGCTGATCGACCGCACCGGCTATTTTCGAGGCGATTTCCGTATCCCGTAACTCGTGTGCGATGCCGAGCGGCGAGATACTTATCTCCCCGTCCGCGAGCGCCCGGCGGTCGGTTCCGACCGGGTCCTCCAGCGGTTCGGGTCGGTCCGGCCGAAGCGGGTCGTAGAACTCGTCGACGAGTGCGATAGCATCGTGGTCGTCTCCGTCGAGGTCCTCGATTCGTACGTCGAAATCGTGTGCCGGGTACGTGATTCGAACGTTCGGAGAGCCGTCCGAAACGGGGGCATTGACGTTCAGATACGTCCCCGAATCGATGGCCTCGGCGTGTTCGACGAGCGCGCGGGTGATTCGGGCCGCCTGTGCGAAGTTTTCACGGTCGAGTCGGGGGAGCGCACCATCGACGGGGTCGTAGGCCGAAACCGCGATTCCCGGGATGCCGAGGAACGCGGCTTCCTTCGCGGCCCCGACGGTCCCCGAGCGGTCGAGTTTGTGTGCGCCGAAGTTCGGCCCGTCGTTACAGCCCGCAACGACGACGGCGGGATCCGTATCGAGCGTTCGGACACCGACAGCGACACAATCACAGGGAGTCCCGTGAACGACGAGACCACGCTCGTGGTCGTCCACTTCGACGGTGTGGGAGTTCGACCGGCCGACCCCGCTCTGGTCCTCCGCAGGGGCGACGAGAGTCACGTCGGCGACGGTCGAAAGTTCGTCGTACAGGGCGTCGATGCCGGGCGCATCGACGCCATCGTCGTTCGTCAGGAGAACGTCCACGCGCTACCCACCACTCACTGGGGGAAAGAGCGCCAGCTCGTCGCCCGGTTCGAGCGGGGTTTTCAAGCCGTCTTCGGAGAAGACGTCAGTCCCGTTTCGGAGAACGTTGATGTGGTCTTGGAGGCGGCCATCGTCGTCCAGAACGCGATGTTCGAGTTCCGGCCGCGGTGCGAGAAGGGCGTCCAACGCGTCGCCCACGGAATCGCCCGGCTCGGCGTCCACGGGCACCTCCTTGTCGCCGGCGATCTCGGCCAGATCCGCGAAGAGTTTCCACTGCATAGTCGGTACGACGGTCGGAGACGGGAAGTGAGTTTCTTTCCCACGAAAGACCGTGGAGAAGCCAGTGAGCGAATAGGACCACGAGGGCAGTGACGACCATCGAACCGGTTTGGTTCCGGTATCCTACATAAACGCCCGGGGAAGGCGATGACGACCGAGAGGATAGTAGCCATCGCCTACGGCATCGTAGGGACGCCCTGATTCGCGTCGAGAATGGACGATCACGGCGTTCGACCGGTGGGGCCGTGATGTCGTTGGCTCGGGAGCGGTCGGTCAGGCACGCTGACGGATATCATCACGAAAACGTCCGTTCCCGTTTCGTTGTAGCGGCGTCCCGTGAATACCGTTCCGTCGATGGATGACACATCGACCACCCCATTTATCCCACCGGGCGTTGCACCCATGGTCGTATGGCGGGGGGGTTCCGACGGCGGTTCACGTCGGCACGTGTCGTAGTGTGGTTGGTAATCGGGGTCGCGCTCCTCTCGATAGCGACGGGTCTCGTCACGACGGCGACGGGGTCGACCGGCGGTAGATTGTTCGGCGGACTGATTCCGGAGGCCGTCCGGCAAACGACGTCGTACACCGGAACCATCGTCGGGTTTCTGTTGCTCATCGCCGCGATGGGACTGCGGCGGGGGTTCCGCGCCGCGTGGTACTCGTGTGCCCTGTTGGTGCCGATCACCGTCCTTCACGGATTCTTACAATCGACGCCGTACTCGCTTCCGCTCGTCGCGTTCGCGCTCGTGACGGTGCCCGTGTTGTTCCTCGTCCGCGGGCGATTCCAGCGGCCGATAGAGCTCTCCACCGCCCAAATAGCCACCGCGGTCGCCGTCGTCGGGGCGCAACTGTACGGCACCATCGGCGCGTACGCGCTCCGCGGGGATTTCAACAACCTCAGAACGTGGTTCGACGCGTTCTACTTCACCCTGCTCACCGCCAGCACGGTGGGGTACGGGAGCATTCAACCGACAACTCCGGCTACCCGAGCGTTCGCGATGACCGTCGTCGTCTTCGGAACCGGCAGTTTCGCGGCGGCGTTGGGGGTGCTCTTTGCGCCCATCGTGCAGAACAGTTTCGCCAGCGCGCTCGGCAAATCACCGAACTCGAACATCGACCTCATGGAAGACCACTTGCTCGTCCTCGGCTACGGACACCTGCTCACGGAATCGATACTCGACGAACTCGGCGGCACGACCGAGTACGTGGTCGTCGTGGAGGACTCCGACCTCGCGGACGAACTCCGCGAGCGGAAGAAGGTCGTCGTCCACGGCGACCCGAGCGACGAGGACGTGCTCCGGCGCGTCGGCATCGACCGAGCGAAGTCGGTGCTCGTCGCCACGGAGGACGACGCCGCCGACTCGCTCGGGGTGCTGACCGCCCGGCAGTTGAATTCCGATATTCGAATCGTGGCGGCGGCCACCGAACGCGAAAACGTGAACAAACTGCGTCGGGCGGGAGCGGACATCGTCGTCAGTCCGACACTCATCGGTCGCATGTTGGTGCAAGCGGCGCTCGGTGGCGAGCACGTCGAGGAGATGGCCGAACAGTTGTCCGGCGACGCATCGAATCGAACGCTGACGGATTTCGAGCGTTAGCCCCGGTGTACGACCGCCACGTCGCACTCGATCTCCTGCAGTCGCTCGAACGTCGGTGGCGAGATGAACCGCGATGCGGCGCTCCTGTCGGTGCTCGCCCCGATGATGATGAGGTCGTAGTGGGAATCGTTCGCGGAGAGGAATTGTAGAATTTCGTGGCGGGAGATTCGCGTCTCGAACGACCCCGAAAACGCCTCGACGAGGTCGGCGAGGGTCGATTCCGCGCTTCGCCGCTGGGATTCGCGGTCGATGCAGGTGCAGACGCTCACCGTTCCGGTCTTCCCGGCTAGTCGCTGTGCGAAATCGAGCATCACGTGGGAAGTATCGCTCGCTCTCCGGACGGGAACGAGAATCCGTTTCCAATCGAGTCGGGTGGAATCAGTCGGCTCGGGTGCCACGCTGGGACGGTACACGATGGCGTCGGTTCGCCCGCGGAACAGCGTCCGGACGAACGACGAGAGTCCACCGTGTTCGTCCTCGTACGGAACGACGACGAGGTCACAGTTCTCCTCCCGGACGGTCCGCAGTATCGTCCGTGGCCGCGTTTGGTCGTCGCTCGCGACGATGACTTCGCAGGCGACACCCATCCGAGTTCGAATCCGTTGGGCCTGTCGTTCGAGGGCGGTCGCCGCTTCGTCCGCCGCCTGTGTCTCGGCCTCGTCGTCGGGTTCCATGACGAGCGTCTCCGTTTCGCTCGATTCCCCGCTTCCCCTCGCCTCCTCAATGGCGTCCTCGTCCACGATGTCCATGAGGACGACCTTACCGGCGTCGTGTGCCGCCGCCAGTTTCGCGGCGAACATCGCCGCCCCTTCTGCGTACTCGCCGCGCATCGGAACCAGAACGTGGTCGTCGCCGCTCGTGGACTGATACAGGTAGCGCGATCGTTTCTGGTACACCTCGGTGTGCCACACGCTGAAAATCGAGATGACGATGAGGCTCGAAATGATGACGCTGAGGACGTACGTCGGTTGGTGGACGCCGACGACGACGGCGAGTAACGCGGTCGAGAACGCCGCCGGGAGTTCGAGCGAGAGCGACCACGTCGTCACGAGCGTCAGAAACACGGCCAGTGCGGCGGTTATCGGATGTGCGTGTAACGGCTGTAGGTCGGGAATGTGGAGGTACGTCTCGGAGAAGTAGACCGAAAACCAGCCACACACCGCACCCGTTCCGAGACTGCCGACGAAGTTTCGAGGCGAAGCGTATCGTCCGTTCGGGTCGCTGAACAGGGTGTACGTTCCCGAAGCGAGCGGCGGATAGAGCAGAAACGACAGCATCGACACGCGGTCCGAAATCGCCGTGATCCCGGCGATGAGAAGCGGAAGCGCGAAGAGCGCGGTCAGGTGACGAAGGTTCGCGCTCGTCTCCAACCAGCGACGAAATTCCTCCGTCTCACGGCGTCTGGTCCGGCGAAGGCGGGACAGCACGCGCTCGTACATCGTCCGCAGCGATTCTCGCATCGGAGAAGAGTTGTCCACCCCGGGGCATATTCGTTTCTGCCAATTCGCCCCTGACCGAATCCGCTCCGTTCGTCCACCCAAGTCGAGAATCCGCTTCGTTCGTCCGCCCGAGTCGATTTACTTGTCCGTGCTGGTGTTGGGGAGTTTCGGGTCGGTGACGACCGGGATTTCCACCTCGTTGCGCGACAGTTCGGGCACGTTGTCGTAGGCGTCGAGGATGTCGCTTCGAGTGACGATGCCGACGGGGTGGTTGGACTCGTCCACGATCGGAATGCGACCGACGTCCAGTTTCTCCATGATATCGACGACGGAAAGCAGGTTCGCAGACGGCGGCACGGTCAGCACGTCCGTCGACCCGATCTTCTCGACCGGTGACCGGTCCTCGTCGGGCAGGTCGATCTCCTCACGGCCTTCGATGGTGTGGATGATGGAGTTCGTGAGTTCGGATTCGAGGTCGGTGAGCGTGATGATTCCGACGAGGCTTCCGTCCTCGTCCACGATGGGAAGCCCGTGATGTTTCGTCTGTTGGAACATCATGAGGGCGTCCTCGCAACTGCCCCCGACCGATAGCGTATCGACCTTCGTCGTCATCACGTCCTTTGCACACAAGTCCTCCAGGCTCCCGATACGTCGTTCCTGAACCGTGATACCGAGTTCGCGGAGCTTCTCGGTGAAGATCGTTCCACGGTTGAGCAGTCGTTGGGTGACGATACTGCCGATGACCGTGACGACGAGGAGCGGAAGGATGATGGTGTACTGCCCGGTCAACTCGAAGATGATGAGCGTCGCCGTCAGCGGCGCGCGTGCCGTCGCCGCGAACACGCCACCCATCCCGACGAGGGCGTAGGCTCCAGCCCCGGCGATTGCGAGGGCGGGGACGAACGCGAACGTGTGGGAGATATCGGTGAATAGTATGCTGAAGAGGATACCGAACCCGCCACCGACCATCGCGCCGATGTAGAGTCCCGGCGAGAAGACCCCTCCGGAACTGCCACTGCCGACCGAAAAGGAGAACGCCAGCAGTTTCAGCAGTGCCAGCGCGAGGATGACCTGCAGCGAGAGGTGGCCCGCGATGGCCGTGTGGATCGTCGTATATCCCACACCGAACAACCAATCGGCGGTCGTGATCGGCGTCTCGTGAAGGAAGACGGCACTCAAGAGGACGGTTCCCCCGAGGAGCAGGCCGCCGACGGCCGGTTTCACGTACTCGGGCACGTCGAGGCGGTCGAAGACGTGTTCGGTGCCGTAGAGGGTTTTCACGATGACAGCGCCGATGACTCCGATAATGAAGCCGAACACGATGTACAGCGGGAACTCCAACGCGGGCGTCAGCATGTGATAGTGAATGCCGTTTCCGTTGTTGACGCCGTGGACGAGGAACTCCTGAACACCGGGACTCGGGGTGAACTGGAGGATCGTCCGCGCGACTGCGGTGGACATCACGGAGGCCAGTACGACGACGATGACGTTCTGGAGGTAGTATTCGGCGAGCAGGATCTCCAGCGCGAACATGACGCCCGCCAACGGCGCGTTGAACGTCCCCGCGATCCCGGCCGCCGCCCCGGCGGCCACCAGGGTTCGGGTGTATTTCTGATCCATGAATCGACCGAAGAACGAACCTGCCGCGCTGCCGATCTGAATGATGGGCCCTTCACGGCCGAGCGATCCACCACTGCCGATGGCGATGGACGATGCAACGGTCTTGTACACGGATATTTTCGGGTCGATCTTCCCCCCACGGACGAGCATCGATTCCATGACCTTCGGCACGCCGCTGCCCTTGACCTCCGTCGTCGTGAGTTTGATGACGATACCGACGAGCAACCCACCGATGGTCGGAATCAAGAGCAGTTCGAGCGGGCCGAGAAACGAGAGTACGGCGTAGACGTTGGGGATATCGATGAGGTTGAACTGAACGCTGCCGGGGTTGAGCTCCTGTCCGAAGAAGACTTCCTGTGCCGCCCAGATACTCAGTCGAAAAAGAACAGCGCCGAGTCCGGCGATAACGCCGATGACGATTGCGATGAGGTTCATCCGGATTTCTTCGTCTTTGAGTGAGAGCCCGGATGAACTATCACCTGACTTCGAATTTGAGCTGGAAAGGATAGGTAATGCGCTCGATAACCCCATTTATGTGCCTATACTGAGCCAGGGGGGAATTCCCTTTCGGTATAGAGACGACGCGAGAAGTGGACAATCCTAAACGAAAGACGGCATTCGGTCGTACGCATCCAGCACGTCGCTCCGTGTGACGATACCGACCACGGTACCGTCGTCCACCACTGGCAATCGACCAATATCTAGCGATTCCATCCGGTCCACGACCGAGAGCAGGTTCGTGTCCGGGTGGACGGTACAGACGTCCGTAGTACAGACATCGCCGACCGTTTGTTCCGCCTCAGGTCTGTCGGTTTCCCCCTCCACACGCCCGGTCATGAACGGTTCGAGGTCGGTCAACGTGATGATACCGACGATGTGATCGTTTTCATCGGTGACCGGAAAACCGCCGTGGTCGCTGGTTCGAATCGTCGGTATCGCCTCCTCGATGGACAGGTCCTCCGAAAGCGTCTCGACCTTCGTCGTCATCACGTCGCTCGCACACAGGTCTTCCAAACTCCCGATACGCCGCTCTTGGACCGTGATTCCACGCTCACGGAGTTTTTCGACGTAGATGGTACTGCCGTGGAGAAGACGGTCCGAGAGTTCGTTGCCGAGAACGCAGACGAGCAAGAGCGGGAGGATGATGTCGTACTGGCCGGTCAACTCGAAGATGATGAGTGTCGCCGTCAGCGGCGCGCGTGCGGACGTCGCGAAGATACCGCCCATCCCGACGAGGGCGTAGGCACCCGGCCCGGCAGTTCCGGGCACGAACGCGTGGACGATGGTGCCGTACGTCCCGCCCAGCATCGCGCCGATGTAGAGGGAGGGAGAGAACACGCCGCCGGAACTGCCGCTGCCGACCGAGAGGGAAAAGCCGACGGCTTTCATCAGCGCGAGTACCAACAGCAACCCGATGCCGAAGTTCCCGAGGATACTGTGACGTATCGTATCGTATCCGACGCCGAACAGCCACGTCGCACTCCGAAGGTCGGAGACGCCGAACACGGCCGCCGTGATGAGTGCCGAAAGGCCGAGCAACGCTCCACCGAATGCGGGTTTCGTCGCGGCGGGAACGTCGAATCTGTCGAACACGTGTGCGGTACCGTAAAGCAGTTTCACGACGCCAGCACCGACGACGGCGACGAGCAGACCGAGTACGATGTACAGCGGGTATTCGACCAGCGGAGAGACGAGGTGGTACTGAATAGGCACCAGGAACGCACGAACACCGGGTTTCGGTGTGAAATCGAGGAACGCCCGAGCGACTGCCGTCGCCGTCACCGCACTCAACACGACCGCGATGACGTTTTGGAGGTAGTATTCGGCGAGCAGGATTTCCAACGCGAACATGACGCCCCCGAGCGGTGCGTTGAACGTTCCCGCGATTCCCCCCGCTGCTCCCGCCGCGACCAACGTCCGGGTGTAGGCGTGACGCTCCACGTACCGCTCGAAGAACGACCCGGCCGCGCTGCCGATTTGGACGACGGGTCCTTCGCGGCCGAGCGACCCACCACTCCCGATGGCGATGGACGACGCGACCGTTTTGTACACCGCGACTTTCGGGTCGATTTGGCCGCCGCGAACGAGGATGGATTCGAGCACTCTCGCGACCCCGGTTCCCCTGACCTCCGGCGACGTCAACTTGATGACGACGCCGACGATGAGACCGCCGACGGCGGGAAGCAGGAGGAACCGAACGGGACCGAGGGCCGCGAGGACCGAAAAGGCGTTAGGAACCGCAACGAGCGGGAACTCGACGCTGCCGGGATTGAGTGCCGGTCCGTAGAACAGTTCCTGGACGATCCAGATGGCGAATCGAAAGACCACTGCGCCGAATCCGGCGACGATTCCGGTCGCGAGGGACAGAACGAGCATCCGAAGGTCGCCGTCCAACGGGAACGACCGTAGGGACGATGGAGACAGGGACGGAACACCGTCCACTGCCGGGTCGTCGCCCCCTCGCCCTCCAGCCATGGACACCAACACGACGGGGAGTTGCTACACTCTTGTGGTCCGCCAGACGAAAAACGGCCGTACTTACGACAGCGAGACGACCGCGTCGAGCGTGATTCGGATCGCGCGCTCGACGTTGTTCTTCGCCTTCTCCGGCAGTTCGTCGTCCTCGGTGTCGGTTCCCTTCTGGGTCCCTTTCACGAGGTTGCCATCGACGGTACAGATGGCACCCGAGCGCATGCCCTTCCGGCGCGCGACGGAGAAGACGGCGGCCGCCTCCATCTCGACGGCGAGGATGTTCGCTTCCTCCCACGCTTCGACGTACTCGTCGGTCTCGGCGTAGAACGCGTCGTCGGACGCGATGGGACCGACGTGAACGTCCTCCTCGTTGCTCTCCGCGGAATCCACGAGCGCCGAGAGGACGTCGTAGTCCGGCACCGCCGGATAGGTGTCCTTCTCGTAACGGCGGGTCGTCCCCTCGTCCTTCGCCGCACCCGTGGCGACGATCATGTCGCCGATTTCGATGTCCTGCTGGAGCGCGCCGATGGTCCCGACGCGGATGACCGTCTCGACGCCGACGGCGTGCATCTCTTCGAGCGCGATGGTCGCCGAGGGACAGCCGATACCGGTCGAACAGATCGTGAGCGGAACGCCGTCGTACTCCGCGTTGACGACCTTGTATTCGCGGTTCTCGGCGACGACTTCCGAGGAATCACACTGGGCCGCGATTCGGTCCACGCGCCCGGGGTCGCCGGGGATCAGCGCGATGTCGTTCAGGTCGCCCTCGTCAACGAGCAGGTGCGGTTGCATTGCCATGGCCGAGGGTTTTCAGGTGAGATAGAAAAGGTTAGCTGTAGCGAGTGAGGATGTCGCGTTCTCGAAGTTCCGAGTACCCCTAACAAATACTGTTATGTATTTTGAATGAAAACCGGAATCCGATGTCACACTGCCCTGATTGCGGCGATGAGATAGAGAACTTGGCCAAAGGAAACGCGACCGCCCGCCACACGTTCAGCGCGGCGACGGTGTGGGAGTGTCCCCACTGCGGCGTGATCCTCGGCGTGAGCGACAACGGGTGAAGAAGACTTCTACGGCAAGTACCGAACGCTCACCGTTCCGTCCTCCGAGCGGATTTCGACGCGGTTGACTCCCAATCGGGCGGCGCGTGCGAGCGTCCCCTTGTCGTCCAGCACGTCAGCGACGGCGTGCTCGGTCTCCTCCGGCGGAACGGATAGAACGTGAATCTCGCCGATTCCGGCGCGTTCGGTTCGTTCGAGGTCGCCGACGTCCTGTTCGGCGGCGACCTCCCGTTCGTGGCTGGTCGGCGGTTCGTCGCTCTCGTGGACGGTGAGGGGCCGTCGTTCGTCGAGTTCGACGACTTCCCACGTCACTTCCATCGGCGGTTCCGGGGCGACGGTCGCCTCGACTGCGTCGTCCGTTTCGACGCCGGGGTTGGTCGAGAGGGTGTGTACCTGTCCGTCGTGAACGTCCTTCAGCACTGCCGACTCCTCTTCGGCGTGGGTGACGAGGAACGTGCTCGTCTTCTCGGTCATGGCGGGTGGTATGACGCGGTGCCTTTTCCGGGTTGCGCTCCCGTCCAACGGGACATCGCGGAACGCTCTCCGACGATTTGTCGATGGTTTCCGAAGAACGTTTGAAACGGATGGTTCTCTATAGCGGTATGAGCACTGAGAATGCCGCCGACTCGCCGGATGACAGCGCCGAGAGCGCCGCGACCGACGAGCGCCACGAGAACGCCCGACAGAACGTCGTCGCCGTGGACGGGGACGACAACGAACTGGACATCGTCAACCGACTGGACGCCCACATGGGCGACGGCATCCGCCACCGCGCCTTCACCGCCCTCATCTTCAACGAGGACGGGGACATCCTGCTCGCCCAGCGGTCGCCGACGAAGCGCCTCTGGGACACCTACTGGGACGGCACCGTCGCCTCCCACCCCAACCCCGGCCAGTCCCAGGAGGAGGCCACCCGCCAGCGCCTCGAAGAGGAACTCGGCATCTCGCCCGACCAGTACGACGACCTGCGCGTGACCGACAAGTTCGAATACAAACGCTACTACCCGCAGGAGGGCGTCGAACACGAGGTCTGTTCAGTGCTCAAACTCACCCTCACCGATACCTCGCTCGACCCCGTCGAGGAGGAGGTCGGCGGCGTGATGTGGGTGCCCTACGAGCGCCTGTACGAGAACCCGCGCTGGTACCGTCAGCTTCGCCTGTGCCCGTGGTTCGAAATCGCCATGCGGCGGGATTTCGAGTAACAGGCGTTCGGAAATCGTGAGTTCGAGTACCGCGAGTTCGATTTTTCGCCCTCGTGGAAACCCTTACGCGATGTGAGGATTCAACTGTCTTGCCGAATAGCGGGCGCAGATCGGTCACGAGGTCGGTTCTGAATCGCTGCGTACAGGATGAAAGCTTATGATTGCCGAGATATTCTTTCATCCTGATGACTGGATTGCTCTCCACAACCCCTCAGCCAACCGACGCAGAGCAACGGTCGAACTCCCTCCGGGCATTCTGGTTCACACTTGTAATAACGTCCCTCCTGCTACTCCAAGAGCCGGTTCGAACTATCGTCTCGGTGGAAGCAACAGTCGCGGCGATTACACTCGGAGTAGTTACTGGGATCACGACGAGTGTTGTTTTAGGCCTGATTCAGTTCGAATCACAAAACGATGTTCGTACAACGGTAGTTACACTGGTTCTGACTGGGATCACGACGATTGTACTCTGGATACTGCTTCCACCAACGCTCCTCCAAACCGTTCCTCAATTCGGCCTTGCCTTTATGTGGAGTTTCTCCCTTGTATCGGTGGCTCGGGACGTTCTCTGGCCGAAAGCAACAGAAGTTGTCACTCCACACGAGTAATCCAACCCGGTCGCTGCTTCTCTCGAACACTGCGAGGTTTTGACCGAGATCTGCGCTGAAGAGTGAGCCAACTTCCTTAGCAGATGTCACACTCTGAAGTGGGCGAAATTAACGAGGCGGAGTTGCTGAATACATCCTCTCATCAGCACGGCGCTTTTGTCATCTGATGAAGGTTTCAACAGAGCCGATTTTCCGTGCCTCTTCTCGCCGTCAGCGGTGCCGACGAAAAAGCCGTCAGAGAGCCGTGCTAACACTCCCCAATGTATCAAAAGAGAATTATTTCGTCATGGGAAACAGGTGTGACGAATGAGCCACGTTCGAAACCTTACGCCCGGCGATGCGGAAGAACTCACGGAACTCTACGAGGAGTACGAGTGGTGGGATGACCGCGAGGTGGACGACGTTCGAACTGCCCTCGCCGAAACGGAAGTCGCCATCGGCGTCGAAGACGAAGAAAACCTCGTCGCGGCAGCACGGGTGTTAACGGACTACACGTACTACGCGAACGTGTTCGATGTCATCGTCGCCGCGGACCACCGGGCGAGGGGTTCGGTGAAATCCTGATGGAGGCGGTCGTCGACCATCCCGACCTCCAGAACGTCGTCGGCCTGTCCCTGCTCTGTCGTCGTGGACTGGTGCCGTACTACGAGTCGGTCGGCTTCGATTTGTTCGACCCGGAGATGGAAATCCCGGAGGGTGGCGTCGAGAGGCTGGTTCGGATGACGTACGAGCAAACCGACTGAACCGATGGCCGGGCGAGCGAGTCGCTCTCGACGGGAGAAAAATATCGAAAACGGAATTCGCTGCGTTCTCAGTTGCCGCGGCCCTGGAACTTCTCCTCGTCCGGGAGCGAGACGTTGGCCTCGCCCTTCATGCCCGAGCCGATGTCCTTGCTGATGTCGGCGAGGCGCTCCGGGTCGTCCCAGTTGTTCGTCGCTTCCACGATGGCGTTGCCCATCAGTACGGGGTCCTCTGCACCGAAGATGCCCGAGCCGACGAAGATGCCGTCACAGCCGTGGTGCATCATCAGCGCCGCGTCGGCGGGCGTCGCGATGCCACCGGCCGCGAAGTTGACGACGGGGAGTCGTCCAGCTTCGGCCGTCTCGTGGACGAGTTCTGCAGGGGCTTCGAGTTCGCGGGCGATCATCTCGCGCTCCTCGTGGGTCTTGCCCTGAAGCTCCCGAATCGCGCCTTTGATCGTGCGCTGGTGGTGGACGGCTTGGTTCACGTCGCCGGTTCCGGCCTCGCCCTTCGTGCGGATCATCGCCGCGCCCTCGTTGATGCGGCGAAGTGCCTCGCCGAGGTTGCGCGCGCCGCAGACGAACGGCGAGGTGAACTCGCGCTTGTCGATGTGGTACGCCTCGTCAGCGGGGGTGAGGACCTCGGACTCGTCGATCATGTCCACGCCGATGGATTCGAGGATCTGAGCTTCCGTCGTGTGGCCGATTCGCGCCTTGCCCATCACGGGAATCGAAACCTCGTCGATGATCTCTTCCACGTCGGCGGGGTCGGCCATCCGCGCCACGCCGCCGCGCTTCCGGATGTCCGCCGGGACGGCTTCGAGCGCCATGACGGCGACCGCGCCCGCGTCCTCCGCGATGCGGGCCTGTTCGGGGTTCACGACGTCCATGATGACGCCGCCTTTCTGCATGCGGGCGAAGCCGCGCTTGACCAGTTCCGTGCCGCGCTTCAGTTCCTCGATGTCGGTTGGCTCTGCCATGGTGGACCCTAACGAAGCCGGGGGTTAAGACGTACCGATTGCGACACGGGGAAACCAGTCAAAACGCCAATCGAAGCCTCTTTGGGACGACAATTCCTCGCCGAGGGTATGACGAGCCTTCCGGCCCGCGAAACCCTCCCGCGGTACGTCGCGCCGCTACCAGAGTGGCTGGAGGATTTCGGCCTGCGAATGGCGTGGCCAATCGTTATCATCAATCTCATCGGCACCGCGTTCGGTTTCTGGTACTACGGCTTTCATCCGTACCCCTTTTCCGACCCGCTCATGACGTGGCAGTTCGGCGTCGAACCGGCTTCCATGTGGCTCTTCGTTCCGGACAGCCCGATGGCCACGCTGTTCATCGCGATATCGCTCGCCCTGTGGAAACTCGGGCGAAACAACGAGTGGATGAACATGCTCGCCTTCTTCGGCTGTCTCCAACTCGGCCTCTGGACGCCGTTCGTGCTGGCCGTGTTCCACAACGGGTTCCTCCAGGACACGAGCGGGCCGATGTACGCGTTCCTGTTCTGTAGTCACCTCTCGATGGTCGTGGAGGCGTTCCTCATCTATCGCTACAGTAGCTTTCCGGTCGGAGCCATCTCGTTCGCCGTCCTCTGGTACGGCTTCAACGACGTCGTGGACTACTTCATCCCCATCGTCGGAACGCCCCACCACACCGCACTGCCAGCACAGAAACTGATGGCGAACGGCTGGTTCAACCACCCCGTCCACACGCACCGAATCGCCGCGGCGGGCGCGGTGGTGATAACGTTGCTGGCGACGTTCCTGGCTCTCACGACGCGAATCGAGAAGTTGGAGTCGAGGGTGAAAGACTGAAGAATCGGAGTTATTCGTCGTTCGTGTGCGAGCGAACCCACAACTCCCCTATTCGTGAGAGTCGCGTGCGGTAGGATTTCCCCTCCTCTTCCTGTTCGATGTAGCCCTTTCCGCCCGGGCCGAGGCGGTCCACGTTGTAGATGACCTTCGACCGAAAGCTGTCGGTGTACTCCTCGTTCAGGTCGCGGGCCAGCGTCTGTGCGAGTTCGCTCACGCTCTCGAACTGGCCGTGCTCGCCGAGCGTGAACAGGATGAGTTCCTCGAACGGTTTGACGTTCGAGAACGACGCCACGGGGAGTTCCACGATGTGACCCGTTCCGACCCGTTTCGCGCCGATGGTCGTCCCGCGCTCGTCGAACTCCGAGAGCAGGTCGCGGGCGTGTTCGAGGTGCGTCTCGATGCGCTCCTCGTCCACCTCGCCGTTCAGCACGGATTCGAGCAGTTCCGTCTCCTCGCGCAGTTCCTCGGCGAGTTCCGTCTCCAGATATTTCTCGGGTGCGGTGTAGTAGGTGTGAATCTTCTCGCGGTCCTCCTGTCGCTCGACCATGATGGAGTGGGCCGCGGTGGCGAACGCGAAGCTCACCGTCCGGGGCATGGCGCTGACGTTCACCCACACCTCGCCGCCAGCGTCGAGTTCGGCGTTGATGCGCTCATAGGCCTGCTCGAACGCCGTGTCGTAGTCGTACACGTCCTCGATGACGACGCGTTCCGTTTCCGCCCCGAGCAGGTTTTCGAAGTCCTTGCCGAGTTTCCGGGAGAGGTTACGGGAGTACTCCACGTTCGCCTCGCTCCCCACCGCGCCCTCCAACAGGATGACCCGGTCAACGTCCAGTTGGTCGCGCACCAGCGGCGCGATAAGCCGGTCGTAATCGAACCCGACCGGGACGATGTGTGTCTGCATGGGCGGGGATTCTCGGGAAACGGGTTTAAAGTCGTCGTCAACGGGTCTCGGAAAGACGACTTCGAGTGCGGGACGGACGGCGTTGGAGGACCAAATTCGTCGGATTTCGTACCCGTCAGTACCAATAGAATTAACTCCCCATAGTCAATAATCCCATACGAAGCAGACGAGGTATCCGCCGAAAGGCCAGTGTTCAAGGCACTGACCTCGTGTGCTTCGAGGCTATCGAAGCATGCCAAACAACGAAACTTCTGATGAAAAACGTATCGCCACCACACAAACCGTTCTCTGTCTCAAAGGCATTGACCGCGAGGATGTAGACGAGCAGTTGTTGGAACTGATCCACGAGCATTTCAAGCAGCGAGGGCTGCTCGTCCGGGATATCTCGGTTCACGCCCAGCGACGGTACGCGTCCGGTCGTTCGTGGCGTGAAACACCGTGAAGCGGGCTAGGAGATGCTAGAGGCGGCTGGATATTCTTTTTTGGTGCGAACTGGCTACACGGTTCGAGCTCAGAAGCGACCAAGAAGGCCCAGAAAGCTCCCGACCGTCCAACTGGGCGGCGCGCGCGAGGGATGAGCGGAACGACTGTAGGGAGTGGAGCGCATCGGCTGGGGAGGGTGTGGCAGACGAGGTTCCTCCGGAACCTCGCAAGCGAGCGGGCACGGCCCGCGAGCAAGCGATGCGGTGGCGGTGTGGGGTGGGATTGAAAGGGGCCGCCCGCTCGCGTTTACCTGGTCGTCTCGTCAACCCCTCTTCCCGAGGCGAACGAAGTGAGCCGAGGGAAGATGTTGGCGAGCGGTCGCGAGCGGGCGGGGGCTTTCGAGGTCTGCTTCCCAGTAACTGCAATCGCAGAATTACCAAGTACGTCTATTCGGAGTGAACGGGATTTTGTGTGTCGTCGTGTTCGCAGAAGGTTGAACACGGATGGGACACCAACTCTCGGTATGTACAGTGTCGTGGGTTGCAACGGCTGTAGCAACCTGTGGATCGTCGAGGGGCGGCCGAAGACGACGAGTTGCCCGCGGTGTGGAAAACAACGGCAGTTCCGGAAGTTGAAGAAGTTCGTGGAGACGGACGACGAGGACCACGCCCGGGAGTTGCGGGCGTCGATGCTCGCCAATCGGCAGGGACAGGGCGAGGCGTTCGCGGAACTCGACTCGTTTTCGGCGTTGGACGAACAGGCCGACGAGGCGGGGATGGACGACGAGGAGTTCCTCGACCGTTCGGGACTGAACACGGAGGAGGTCGCCGCCGCCGGGGAGCGAACGAAGCGCCGGGGAAACAAAACGAGCAAGAAGCAAGTCGTGTTGGACGCTCTCGACGTGTTGGACGAACCGACCGAGGAGGAGATTCTCGACTACGCGAGCGAGCGACGGGTTTCGGGGGAGTACGTCGAGAAGGCACTCGTCAAACTCGCTCGGCGGGGAGAGATCAGCGAGAGTCGGGGCCGGTACCGCCGTATCTGAAATCGACTCCCCCTCTTCTTCATCGACGAAAGTCGGGACGGACCCGACTTACGGGAACGGGCCGCTCAGCGCTTTCCACACCGCGACGAGCAGTGTGACGACTGTGAGCAACAGCTTCAGGAACTGGAGGACATGATATGCCCGGGAGTCGGTTATCGGCGCGTCCCCGTCGTGGGAGGATGTTGCCATCGGGAGTCACCATTTGGTGGTACGGCGGGAGCCGTTCCCCCACACGCACCGACAGCACCTTCGAGGTCCCGTACAATAAATTTCTAGTACTTTTTTCTTGATTTTATGTTGTTTTTCGTGCCGGTCCGTCGGCAAGGAGTCCTTACAATCCGTTCTCAAAAACTGATAATAAAGTGCGATCCTACCGACGGCCGTCCACCGATCACCGACTTCGCCGAGTACCAACTTTACCGGCTACCAACTTTACCGGCTACTAGTTTTAGCGACTACCAAATTTAGCGGCTACCGACCCAGTTCCTCGTGTGCGCTGGAGAGGTGGCGTGCGGCCAGCGCGGCGAGGAGGGAGAGTTCGCCCGCCAGCGCGCCGACGGTGATGATTTCGGCGAGGGCGTCGGCGTTGCTTCCGGCGGGGTCGCCGCCGCCGCGGAGACCCAACACGTCGAGCGCTTCCGCCTGGGTGGGGAGTTTCGTCCCGCCGCCGACCGTGCCGACCTCCAGACTGGCGATGCTGACGCTGGCGTACAGTTCGTCCTCGCGGGCCTGAACGGTCGTGATCGCGTTGCTCCCTTCGACCACCTGCGCGGCGTCCTGCCCGGTCGCGAGGAACGCCGCCGCCACGACGTTCGCGGCGTGGGCGTTGAAGCCGAGCGCCCCGGCCTTCGCGCTGCCGACGAGGTTCTTGCGCGTGTTCGCCTCCTCGATGGCCTCCGGCGTGGTGTGGAGTCGCTCCTCGACGACTTCACGCGGAATCTTCACGTCGGCCGTGACGCTCCGGCCTCGGCCCTCGATAGCGTTGATGGCGGCCGGTTTCTTGTCGGAACAGAGGTTGCCCGACAGCGCGACGAGGCTCGCGGGGGTC
This sequence comes from Haladaptatus sp. AB643, assembly GCF_024136975.1. Classification (NCBI taxonomy): domain Archaea; kingdom Methanobacteriati; phylum Methanobacteriota; class Halobacteria; order Halobacteriales; family Haladaptataceae; genus Haladaptatus; species Haladaptatus sp. AB643. The sequence continues at coordinate 454,210 of NZ_JAMYJW010000001.1, read as the reverse complement.
TCCTCCTCGACGAGCGAGGCGGCCTCGCGCGTCGCGATGGTCGCCATATTCATCCCCATCGCGTCCTTGGTGTCGTAAACGAACCGCAGGAAGACGGAGTCGCCGACGACGTACGTCGTCACGTCCAGCAGTTCCCCGTGGTTGGTCGTGGATTCGGCGACCGCGGCGAGTTCGTCGCGGTTGTCCCGAACCCAGTTCACGACCGTCTCGGCCTCCGCGATACCCTGCACGCGGAAGACGGGAGCGCGGGTCATCCCCTGCTTCGTCACGCGGGCGTCCGCGCCGCCCGCGGAGTCGATGACGGAACAACCGCGGTTGACGCTGGCGAGGAGCGCCCCCTCCGTCGTCGCGAGCGGAAGGTAGTACTCGCCGTCGGCCGACCCGCCGTTGACGGCGACCGGTCCGGTCACACCCAGCGGAACCTGAATCGTCCCGACCATGTTCTCGATGGCGGTCTCGGCGTCCTCGGCCGGGAAGGCGTACTCACCGACCGTGTCGAGCGTCACGTCCGTCTCCGATTCGAGGAGTTTCCGGCGCGCCTCCGTCGCCGTATCGGCATCCGTGTGGTCTTCGAGTTCGTGCAGGCGCAGGTCTCCCGCCAATACCTGCTCCGCGAGGTCGTCTGCATCGGTCATGATTCGCCGGTTGTCGTTCCATCCCCTAACAGTTGCCCATTCAGTGCCGTTCCTTATCCATTCGGGGCCGTTCCATGCCCATTCGGTGCCGTTCCATTCCCCGAGTACGGCAGAACCGTTCCAAACCACCGCCAACGCTATGATTCAGCGTGGAATCATATTCCGTATGGAAATCAGACCCGCGACGACAAGCGACGCGGCCGACATCCGCCGAGTCGCACGCGCGGCGTGGCAGGAGGCCTACGACTTTCTCCCTCCCAAGGAGCACGATGCCGCGTTCAACCAATGGTATACCGTCGAACAGATCGAAGCCCGAATGGCCGACGACGAGGCGGAAACCCTCGTCGCCACCACGGACGACGAACTCGTCGGGTACGGTCACGCCACCGCACAAACCCACGCCGACAGCGTCGGCGAGGGCGAACTGACCGACATCTACGTCGACCCCGACCACTGGCGGACCGGGATCGGCACCGCCCTCCTCTCCAGGGTCGAGGACCGACTCCACGAACGCGGCCTCACCCGACTGAAAGCCCCCGTCCTCGCCGACAGCGAATCCGGAACCGAGTTCCTCGAATCCAACGGCTTCGAACGCATCGAGGAGCGCATCACCGACCTGTTCACCGGCGGGACGAGGGAACAGTACGTCTACCACCACCAATTCACGGGATAACGTTGCGCCGGAGGGATCTGGAACTGTAGTCGCGGTAAACTCGATCCTTTCGTAGCGACTTTCCACGGAGCTACCGGTACAGTCACGCGAATCGTGCGAGCGTGGCTCGGAGGGGGCTTTCGAGGGCTACACCCCACCAACGACGGCCGTGAGAACCGCCACTTGCTCAGACAAGCGACCCGCTCAAGTAGCTCGAATTCCTACGAAAGATACCATGAGCGACACCCAGTCCGGCCCGCTTCGGCCGGACAACCCCGACGCCGAAACCGACTTTCGAGTTGACGCGCCGTTCGACCCGGCGGGCGACCAACCCGAGGCCATCGAGCAGTTGGCGACGGGGTTCAACCAGGGGATGGAAAAACAGACCCTGTTGGGCGTCACGGGGTCGGGAAAGACGAACACGGTTTCGTGGACGATAGAGGAAATCCAGAAACCCACGCTCGTCATCGCACACAACAAGACGCTGGCGGCACAACTGTACGAAGAATTCAGAAACCTCTTCCCGGACAACGCGGTGGAGTACTTCGTCTCCTACTACGACTACTACCAACCGGAGGCCTACGTCGAACAGACGGACACGTACATCGACAAGGACGCGTCCATCAACGAGGAGATCGACCGCCTGCGCCACTCCGCGACCCGCTCGCTGTTGACCCGTGACGACGTCATCGTCGTCGCCTCGGTCTCCGCGATTTACGGCCTCGGTGACCCGCGAAACTACGAGGACATGCGGCTACGGCTGGAGGTCGGCGAGACCATCGAACGCGAGGAACTGCTCGCCCGGCTCGTGGACCTGAACTACGACCGAAACGACATGGACTTCACGCAGGGGACGTTCCGGGTTCGCGGCGACACCGTCGAAATCTTCCCGATGTACGGTCGGTACGCCATCCGCGTCGAACTGTGGGGTGACGAGATCGATCAGATGGTGAAGATCGACCCGCTCGAAGGGGAAGTCAAATCGCGGGAACCCGCCGTGCTCGTCCACCCGGCGGAGCACTACTCGATTCCGGAGGAGACGATGGCGGAAGCGATCGCGGAAATCGAGGGTGATTTGGAGCGACGAATCCGCTACTTCGAGCGCAACGGGGACCTGGTGGCCGCCCAGCGGATCGAGGAGCGGACCACGTTCGACCTCGAAATGATGAAGGAGGCGGGCTACTGCTCGGGTATCGAGAACTACTCGGTGTACTTCACCGAGCGGGAGGTCGGCGACGCGCCGTACACCTTGCTGGACTACTTCCCCGACGACTTCCTCTGTGTCATCGACGAATCCCACCAGACGGTGCCCCAAATCAGGGGGCAGTTCGCGGGCGACAAATCCCGAAAGGACTCGCTCGTGGAGAACGGTTTCCGCCTCCCGACGGCCTACGACAACCGCCCGCTCACGTTCGAGGAGTTCGAGGAGAAGAGCGACAAAACGCTCTACATCTCCGCGACGCCCGCCGACTACGAACGCGAGCAGAGCGAGCAGATCGCGGAGCAGATCGTTCGCCCGACGCACCTCGTGGATCCGAAAGTGAAGGTCGCGTCCGCGTCGGGCCAAATCGACGACCTGATGGATCGTATCGACGAGCGCATCGAGAACGACGAGCGCGTCCTCGTGACGACGCTGACCAAGCGGATGGCCGAGGACCTCACGGAATATCTGGAGGAAGCAGGCGTGGCAGTCGAGTACATGCACGACGAGACGGACACACTCGAACGGCACGAACTCGTTCGTGGACTCAGGTTGGGCGAGTTCGATGTGCTCGTCGGCATCAACCTACTCCGCGAAGGGTTGGACATCCCGGAAGTGTCGATGGTAGCCATCCTCGACGCCGACCAGCAGGGCTTCCTGCGTTCGGAGACGGCACTCGTCCAGACGATGGGCCGGGCGGCCCGGAACGTCAACGGCGAAGTCATCCTTTATGCCGACGAGGTGACGGACGCGATGGAGAGCGCGATGGACGAAACCCAGCGCAGGCGGCAGATTCAACAGGAGTTCAACGAGGAACACGGCAACACGCCCGAAACCATTCAGAAGGAGGTCTCGGAGGCGAATCTGCCGGGGAGCAAGACGGACACGGGCGGCATCTCACGGAGCGAACCGGAAACGGACGAGGAAGCGGCCGAGCAGATTCAGCAACTCGAAGACCGCATGGAGGAGGCCGCAAATAACTTGGAGTTCGAACTGGCCGCCGACATCCGTGACCGGATTCGCGCCATCCGCGAGGAGTTCCACATGGACGAGGAGATGGGCGGCGTCGAACCCGAGCGCGGGGAGTTCTGACCGGATTTTCTGCTTCATCGTTCACCGGGATTTTCACGAACATCAACCTTTTTCAGTGCCAACGGGTGTGTAGCAGTCACGATGTCACGATTACACCGAGCGACCGCACTACGTCGTTCGTCAGTCGATTCCAAGGAAGAATGCGGAATCCGATGCTGGAACTCCCCGAACGAAGGTGTTAGCTGAGATGTCGCTTCCGTTGGGATTCTCTCCGACCGGACTCGGCGTTTTCGTCTTGCTGACCTTCCTCATCGCGACGACGGTCAACACGTTCGCCATGGAGGCGGCGGTGCTGTTCACGCCCGCGTTCCTGTTCGTCTACCCGGAACTGGTGCCAGCGTTCCCCGACCTGGCGTTGCAGGGTGCCATCGGCCTCGCGCTGTTCGTCGAACTGTTCGGGTACACGAGTAGCGTCTCGGCCTACTGGTTCCGCGGGCAGGTGGATTGGACCGTCGCCAAATCCATTCTCTTGGTCAGCATCCCGATCGCAATCCTCGCGAGGGCGGTGTCCTACTTCGTCCCGTCCACCGCGCTCAAGTTGCTGTTCGGCGGGATGTTGCTCGTGCTATCGACCGTCCTCTATCTCTCACACCGGGACGGGAAATCGCTCGGTGACTTGGTCGATGAAAGCCGACTGTCGGGAGTGCTTTCCCGGGACTCGAATCGGATACGGACGGACGGGGGAGCACGAACCCCCCGGTTCGACCGCTTCGACCGCACCATCGCGGGCGTCGGCGGGGCGATGGCGGGCCTCGTCGGCATCGCCATCGGCGAACTCGCACAGACGCTGTTGACGGTTCGGAAGAACGTGTCCATCCGCATCTCCACGGGGACGAGCGCGCTCATCCTGCACGGGACCGTCGTCTCCGCGCTCGTCGCGAACCTCGTCCTCCTGCGCTACGCGCCCGAATCGCTGAGCGGTCACAACTTCACCGTCCCGTTCGAGTACGGTCTCGTCGCCGGGGTGACGTGTGCAGTCGGCGGCCAGATGGGGGCGTTCCTCAATAGCCGCGTTCCGGAGCATCGGACCGTCCAGACGATGATGGTCGTCTATTCGCTCGTCGGTATCTTCACGCTCGTCCGCGTGTTCGCCCTGGGGTGACCGGACGAGCGCTTTTTAGAATCAGTCCGATTCGGTAGCCGTCTTCCCACCCAGTTGCGAGGATTCGTCCATCTGGGTGTCGAGTTCGACCAGCATTTCGTCCACATCGTCCAGTCCCAGCAGTTCGCGCGTCTCCGTGTCGAACGTATTCGATTCGAGGAGGATGGTGTCCTCGCGCACGTCGCTTCCGGAGAGGTGTTTGCCGTAGCGACCCAACAGCGAGGAGAGTTCCTGCGGGAAGACGAACGTGGACGACTTGCTCTCGCCGACGCTCCGAAGCGTTTCGAGTCCGCGGTCGATGACGGCCCGCTCGCCCATCGATTCGGCGGACTTCGCACGGAGCACGGTCGAAACGGCGTCCCCCTGCGCTTCGAGGATTTGGCTCTGTTTTTCCCCCTGTGCCCGCGTGATGTTGGCCGTCTTCTCACCCTCCGCACGTTCGATGGCACCGCGGCGTCGGCCTTGCGCTTCGAGGATCATCGCACGGCGTTGCCGCTCCGCGCTCGTCTGTTGTTCCATCGCGCCGACGACGGAACGGCTCGGCATCACCTCACGCACTTCGACGCTCTCCACGCGAATCCCCCACTCGTCCGTCGGCGGGTCGATCTCCTCCCGGATTCGGGTGTTGATGACGTCGCGGCGCGACAGCGTCTCGTCCAGTTTCATGTCGCCGAGGACGGCCCTGAGCGTCGTCTGCCCGAGGTTAGAGACGGCGCGCTCGTAATCGTTGACGCCGAGAAACGCCCGCTTTGCGTCCATCACGCGAACGTAGAGGACGGCGTCGGCGATGACGGGCGAGTTGTCCTTCGTGATCGCTTCCTGTTTCGGCACGTCGAACACGCGGGTTCGCATGTCGAAACGGTGGGTCGCGCTCACGAACGGCGGGACGAAGTGAATGCCGGGGTCGAGGAGGCGTCGGTACTCGCCGAACACGGTCAGGACGCGTTTCTCGTACGGACCGACGATTTCGATGGCGCTGTTGACCGTTGCCGCCGCGAGGACGAGGATGAGAAGCCCCGCTATCGCCGTCGTGTCGAGAAACGGAAGCGCGAGAAAGAAGAACGCGACGAATCCGACGGCGAACAGGGACTTCCCTGCACTGGTCCCCGACGAGAGTTTGCCGAGGACGTAGAAGGGGTTGTCCATGTGAAAGGTTACGCCACGAGTCGCTTAACAGTTACGTGCTAACAAACCACATTGGTGGCGTGAATCCAACGACGCCACGGGGAAAATAGAAGTCCTACTCCGCCTCGACTGCCTACTCGGCCTCGACGGGTTCAATCGGCTTTGGTTCCGGTTCGTCCGGCGATTCGAGTTCCGCCAGCGTCTCGTCGATATCGTCCAACCCGAGCAGCGTTTTGGTTTCGGCGTCGAACTCCTTGCTCTCCAATTGAGCGCCGTCCTCGCGCACGTCGCTTCCGGTGAGGTGTTTGCCGTAGCGACCGAGCGTGGAGGTGAGTTCCTGCGGGAGGACGAATTTCGTCGATTTGCCCTCACCGATGGCTTGGAGCGTCTCCATTCCCTTCTCGATGACGGCGCGTTCGCCCATCGCCTCGGCGGATTTCGCGCGGAGCGTGGTGGCGACCGCATCACCCTGTGCGGTGATGATGTCGCTCTGTTTTTTCCCCTGTGCGCGGATGATGTTCGACGTCTTCTCACCCTCCGCACGCTCGATGGCGCTGTGTCGTTCCCCCTGTGCTTCGAGGATCATGGCGCGGCGTCTGCGTTCCGCGCTGGTCTGTTGTTCCATCGCCTCGACGACGGTGGGGCTTGGCATGACTTCCTGCACTTCGACGCTTTCGACGTGAACACCCCACTCGTCCGTCGGCGGGTCTATCTCCTTACGGATCCGCGCGTTGATTTCGTCGCGGCGCGACAGCGTCTCGTCGAGACTCATGTCGCCGAGGACGGCCCTGAGCGTCGTCTGCCCGAGGTTCGAAACCGCACGGCGGTAGTCATCGACTTCGAGATACGCCTGCTTCGCGTCCGTGACGCGGACGTAGATGACGGCGTCGGCCATCAGCGGCGAGTTGTCCTCCGTGATCGCTTCCTGTTTCGGCACGTCGAGCATGTGTGTCCGCATGTCGAAACTGTGGGTCGCGCTCACGAATGGCGGGATGAAATGGAGTCCCGGGCCGAGCAATCCCCGGAAATCCCCGAAGACGACGAGGGCGCGTTTTTCGTACGCACCGACGATTTCGACGGCGCTGTTGATTGCGACGACCACGAGTGCGAGCAGGAGGAAGCCCACGATTTCGACGCCGTTGAGCGTCGGGAGGAAAAAGAGGAAGACGAGGAGGGCGACGACTGCAAAGAGGAGTTTCGAGAGCCCGGAGCCTCCCGAAATCTTCCCCAGTTTGTAGAACGGATGGTCCATACTCGAACAGAGAGACACCAGTCGTTTAACATTTTTGTGTCATTCAGCATCATGGTACTGAAGGGGAGACGGTGGAGAAAGAAACGAAGTGGGGAAACCGGCCGTATCGGAACTGTCGAGGATGTATAATCCATTTCGGATTATGAAAACCCCGTTTCGAGAGATAGAGTTAAGCGTGGAACTGACGCAGTTCGTAGTGGAATGATAGTCGTCGAAAACAGGCTGTTCGTGGCAGATGAGTACGCAGACCAGTTCGTGGAACGGTTTCGAGACAGCATGGGCAAGGTCGAGAGTCAACCCGGTTTCGTCAAGTTCGAGTTGCTGACGCCCGCCAACTCCGAGACGGATTCGTACATCTCCCAGACCTACTGGGAGTCGATGGAGGATTTCGAGGCGTGGACCGACACCGACGCGTTCGCGGAGGCCCACGATGACCACCCACCGAAGGACATGTTCACCGAACCTCACGAACTCGAAATCCACGACGTGGCGTTCGAGCGAACGGCGGAGTGATCCGGTCTCTCACGGGAGAATATATCGAACTCACAACCGACGCCGCAGCGCGGTCACCGTCTTTTCGCCGACACCATCGACCTCGCGGAGTTCGTCGTCCGAAGCTCCCCGAATCCCCGCCAAGCTACCGAACCGACGGAACAGCTTTCTGCGGGTTTGCGGCCCGACTCCCGTGACGTCGTCCAGTTCCGTCGAAACGTCGTCCCGAAGCGTCTGGTGGTACTGCACCGCGAACCGGTGCGCCTCGTCCCGCACTCGCTGAAGGACGTGGAGTTGTGGCGCGTCGTTCGGCCAGTTGTAGGTCGTGGTCGGCGTGACGACTATCTCCTCGGCCTTGGCAAGCCCGACTGCGGGCACGTCCCATCCGACGTCGTCGAGCGCTTCGCGTGCGGCGTCGAGTTGTCCCGTTCCCCCGTCGATGAGGAGCAGGTCGGGGTCGGGCCGGTCGTCCCGACCCTCGACCGCCCGTTTCGCCCGCCAGCGGATCAGGTCGTGCATGTTCGCGTAATCGTCGTTTTTCTCCGTCAGTTTCTTCCGGCGGTAGTCGCCCTTCTCGGGCGACCCACCGACGAGGACGACGTTGCTCCCGACCACCGACGACCCCTGTGCGTGGCTCACGTCGAATCCCTCGATTCGTTCGGCCGAGGGGAGCGAGAGCGCGTCCGCGAGCGCCCGGAGTTCATCCGGGTTGCCCGACCCCCTGCGGGCGTTTTTCAACGCCAGATCCACGAGCGTCGCCTCCCGCCCCGCCCCCGGCACACGAACGGCGACGCCTTCGGTTTCCAACCACTCCATCACGTCGGCGTCGTCCGGACGCTCAGAAAGCAACAGCGCGTCGGGAAGGTCGCGCTCGGCGTAGAACTGCGGAATGAACCCGCCGAAGACTGCGGCCACGTCGTCCCCGTCCGGTACCGATAAGGAGTGGTGGTCACGGTCCACGAGTTGTCCGCGCTCGCTGTGCAGTCGGGCGACCGTCGCCCGTTCGCCCTCGACTGCGGCCCCGAGCACGTCCACGGTTCGCTCGTCGGTTTGTGAGGTAATCGCGTCGGCGTCGCCGCCGTGAAACGACTCGACGGCGTCGAGTCGGTCGCGGAGGTTCGCCGCCCGCTCGAATTCGTGACTCTGAGCGGCCGCCTCCATCTCGCGGCGGAGTGGGCGTGCGAGCACGTCCACCTCGCCGCCCAAAAACCGTTCGACGCTTTTCACGTCCCCGAGGTACGCCTCGCGGCCGATTTCCCCCGTACACGGCGCGGTACAGAGACCGATATCGTGGTCGAGACACGGCCGGTCGCGGTTGGAGAACTTGTGGTCCGAACAGCCACGGATACCGTACGTCTCCCGAAGCGCCTTGACGACCGTCTCGACCGTCGATTTGTTCGTGAACGGACCGAACACCGTCGCTCCGGCGCGGTCGGGGTCGCGGGTGATCTCGATCTGCGGGAACTCGTGCCCCGTCACCTGTACCAGCGGATAGGATTTGTCGTCCTTCAGGCGGACGTTGTAGCGTGGCTGATACCGTTTGATCAGGTTCGCTTCCAACAGGAGCGCCTGCGTCTCCGTATCGGTGACGGCGAAGTCGAGCGAATCCGCCCGTGCGACCATGTTCCCGATGCGGTTGCTCCGTGGGTCGGCGTACGACCGAACCCGCGCCCGAAGATCGACGGCCTTCCCCACATAGCGAACCGTGTCGCCTTCCAAGAATTGATACACGCCGGGTTCACGCGGTAATTCGCTCGCGTGCTCCCGGACGGTCGCCACGTCCATCGATTTCGATTAGTCGATGCTCGGCTTTGAACCTGTCCCTACCGCCGCCCGAATGCGACGAGCGGCGTCCTCGGCCTCGTTGCCATCGACGGGTATTCGAATCGGGTCGCGTCCGGCGCGTTCGATTATCAGTTCCTCCGAACGCGTAAAGAGGTAGAGAATCCCGAGGATGATGGCCACGAGCAGGAGCACCCCTCCAACCAGCAGCAGGATACTCGTCAGCAAGGAAAAAGCGTGGACCATCGTGCCGACCATCCCCTGGACGCCAGCGACGGCCTGTGCACTCGCCGTGTTCGTATCGCCGAAGTCGGTGAGTAGCCCGCTGCTGTCGAGTAAGTATCCACCGCCCACGAGGAGTAGGCCATAGATGAAGCTCCGAACACACCACGAGAGGTAATCAGGGTGGCCAGCGGCTTGCACACGGGCATCGAGGACGTTCGGTCGGTCCTCGTGGTCGAACCGTCGGTCCTCCCCTTCGGGCATGAACGCGAGAAGGCGATGACTCGTCACCGCGATTCGCGCACCCTCCAGTTCGATCTCCTCTTCGATTTCCTCGCCCGCAAAGAGCATGTCGAGCAGGCGGTCGTCGGACGCCTGTGACAGCGGGGACTGTCCCATCGTTTACCGGTCAATCAGGGAGATAAATAAGGTTGCGGCTATCGACACCTCGCCAGATACAAATTCGATACCCACGAACGGCCAGCCATGGACGAGGTTCGAGTGTGGTTGGTCGAACGGACGTACAGCGACCGCGACCTGTTGACGCTGGTGTACTCGACGCCCGACGGGGAATGGTATCTTCGCAAGGAACGAGCGGGGAGACTCGGTGGCGAAACGACCGCCGCAATCGAAGTCGAACGGGAACGACTGGCCCGGGTTACCGACGAAGCCGAGAGGGAACGATACGCCACGGAGGCGACACGAATCGCGGAAAAGCGTGACCCAGATGACACGGTATAGCACGGAGCAACACCGTTATGTGTGCGTTGGCGGAATCTGAACCGATGACCGCTATCCGATTGGACGACGTGACGAAGCGATATGGGGACGTCACGGCCGTCGAGAATCTTTCACTCGACGTGAAAGAGGGCGAAGTGTTCGGCTTTCTCGGGCCGAACGGGGCGGGGAAATCGACGACCATCGACCTCATTCTCGATTTTATCCGCCCGACGAAGGGTTCGGTCACCGTTCTCGGACACGATGCACAGACCGAGAGCATGGCGATTCGCAAACGAACCGGCGTTCTCCCGGAAGGGTTGTCCGTCTACGACCGCCTCACCGGAAGACAGCACATGGAGTTCGCCATCGAAGCGAAGAACGCCGACGACGACCCGGACGAACTGCTGAACCGGGTCGGAATCCCCGAGGCCGCCGACCGGAAAGCGGGGGGCTACTCGAAAGGGATGGCCCAGCGACTCGGGCTTGCGATGGCGCTCGTCGGCGAACCCGACCTCCTCATTCTCGACGAACCGTCGTCCGGTCTCGACCCGACGGGTGCCCACGAGATGCGCGAGATCATCGATGAAGAACGGGAGCGGGGCGCGACGGTGTTCTTCTCCAGTCACATCCTCGGGCAGGTCGAAGCCGTCTGTGACCGGGTCGGAATCCTTCGCGAGGGCGAACTCGTCGCCAAGGACTCCATCGAAGGGCTTCGAGAGAACGTCGGCGGCGACACCGTTTTCCGAGTCGAGACTGCCTCGCTCTCCGCCGATGCGATCGAGCGGGTGCGCGCGATCGACGGCGTCGAGAGCGTCCGGCGCGACGGGGAGACACTGCTCGTCGACTGTGCGGCGAACGTCAAGACCACAGTCCTCACCACGCTCGAAGACACGGGCACGCAGGTCGAGGACTTCGAAACCGAGGAGGCGTCGCTCGAAGACCTCTTTATCGCATACACCCGACAGGGGGCGGCGCCATGACGTGGCAATCCGTCGCCCGAAAGGACTTCCGGGACGCGGTTCGGTCACGATGGCTGTGGGTGTTGACGGGGCTATTCGTCATCGTGTTCGCAGTACCCCCGATCATCGCGTTCGTCCTGGATAACGGCGGGAACGCGGGACAGAACACCAATCAATACATCTCCCTGATGGAGCAGGGTACCGCGATTCTGATTCCACTCATCTCGATCGTCATCGGCTACGCGGCCATCACCCGTGAGCGCGAGTCGGGAACGCTGAAACTCATGCTCTCGCTTCCCCATTCGCGTGACGACGTCGTACTCGGCAAGGTGCTCGGACGGAGCGGTGTCGTCGGGATTTCCATCGTCATCGGGTTCGTCGTCGCCGCGGCAATTCTCCTGCTGACGAGCCTCCAGTTCAAGGTCGTCGATTACATCCTGTTCGCACTGCTCACGCTCCTCCTCGGTCTCGTGTTCGTGGGGTTGTCCGTCGGCATTTCGGCGACCGCCAAGACCGGCCGCCGAGCGATGATCGGCGCGGTGACGTTGTACATCGCCTTTCTCGTCTTCTGGAGTGGGTTGGCAAACCTCGTTGCGAGTCTCCTCGGAAGATACGCTGGGATGGGAATACCTGGACGGGTATCCACGATGCTGTTCATCCGACTTCTGAACCCCATAACGGCGTACAAGACGTTGGTTAATTCGTTGATATATTCGAGCCACGTCGACGCACGGATAGTGCTGTTCGACGGACTGATCCGAACTACCGTCGCGAGTGTCCTCGGTAACTCCCTCCCGATATACTTCAGCGATGCGTTCGTCCTGGTTTATCTCTTGTTCTGGCTGTTCATCCCCGTCGCAATCGGGTACTCGGTCTTCCGGCGCGCGGAATTCTAACGCGCCACGCCTTCGTCTTCCAGCAGTTCCCAAAATTGGGCTTCCGACAGGATCGGCACGTCGTTTTCCTCCGCATCGTTCGGCTTCGATTGTCCGGGGTTTTCTCCCACAACGAGGTAGTCCGTGTTACCCGAGACGCTTCCCGTCGCGTTCGCACCGTGGCTCTCGACGAGGTCCGCGATATCCGACCGGGGTTCGGACAGCGACCCGGTGAAAACGAACGTCAAATCCGCGAGTTCGTCGCCATCCACGACTTCCTCCCGCTCCGGTTCGACGTGTTCCAACAGTTCCTCGACGACGCTTCGATTGTGCTCCGAGTCGAAGAACTGCCGGATGCCGGTTGCGACTTTCGGTCCGATGTCCGGGACGGCCTCCAGTTCGTCGGTACCGGCATTCATCACGGCGTCCATCGAGTCGAACTCTCGCGCCAACTCGCGGGCGGTTTCGCTCCCGACGCGTGGGATACCGATCGCCGACAGGAAATGTGCAAGCGAGGGGCGTTTCGACGCTTCGAGTTCGGCGAGCAGGTTGTCCGCACTCTTCTCACCCCAGCCGTCCAATTCGAGCAGCGCCTCCCGGTCGAGTTCGTACAGGTCGGGCAACGATTCGACCAAGTCTGCGTCGATAAGCTGGCTCACCCGTTCCTCGCCCAGCCCCTCGATGTCGAGTCCGTCGTCGCTCCCGTAGTACGCCACCGCCTGCCGAAGTTGTGCATCGCACGCGAGTCCACCGGTGCAGTAGGCGATCGGTCCGTCGCGTTCGACCGGACTGCCGCAGACGGGGCACTGGTCGGGGAGTTCGTAGTGGCCTTCGCTGTGTTTTTCGACCACTTCGGAGACGTAAGGGATGACGTCACCCGCACGTTTGACGCGAACCTCGTCATCGATGTTGATGTCTTTTTCCGCGATTTCGTCCGGATTATGGAGGCTAGCCCGTGAGACGGTTACCCCACCGACATCGACGGGTTCGAGTAGCGCAACGGGAGTGAGCCGCCCGGTCCGTCCGACTTGCACGGTCACGTCCATAATCGTGGTTTGCTCCGAGCGAGCCGGGAATTTGTACGCGTACGCCCATCGATACGAGCGTGCCGTCGTCCCGAGTTCGTCGCACTTCTCCCGATCGTTCACCTTGATGACGACCCCGTCGATTTCGTAGTTCAACTCCTCGCGCTCGGCCATCATCTCATCGCGGTAGTCGAGACAGGCCTCGATATCGTCCACGATTTCGGTGCGGTCGTTCACCTTCAGCCCGAACTTCGGCAGCGCCTCGTACTCCGACCAGTGGGTCGGAAACTCCTCGCTCGCGTCGAGTACGTCGTAGAAGAAACAATCGAGGGGGCGCTCCGCCGTCACGGACGGATCGAGTTGCCGGAGCGACCCGGCGGCCGCGTTTCTCGGATTGGCGAACGGGTCTTCGCCGCGTTCGACCCGCTCGCGGTTGAACGCGGTGAACGCATCCAGCGGGAGATAGACTTCCCCCCGAACGGCGAGATAGTCCGGATAGTCACCTCGGAGATGGTGCGGGATGCTCGCGATGGTACGGACGTTCTCGGTTACGTCCTCACCCGTCACCCCGTCACCGCGAGTCGCGGCGCGCACGTACTCGCCGTCCTCGTAGACGACTTCCAGCGACAGACCGTCGAACTTCGGATCACAGACGTACTCCACCTCGTCGTACGCCCGATGGATTCGCTCGTCGAATCCACGCACGTCGTCGGCTTCACCGCTGGAGTCGATGGAGAGCATCGGGGCGACGTGTTCGACGCTGTCGAGTTCGTCGAGCGGTTCGCCGCCAACACGTCGGGTCGGACTGTCAGCAGTCTGGACGTCGAACGCCTCCTCTAACTCTCGCAGTCGCGTGAAGAGGGCGTCGTAGGTCCGGTCGCCGATGAGCGGGTCGTTTTCGACGTAGTAGCGATAGTCGTGGTGGCGGATCGCCTGGCGAAGCAGTGCGGCCTGTTCGCTGGCCTCGGCTTCGCTCATCTCGACGACGGGTTCGAAATCCGTCCCTGGCTCTTCGACGTACGGGTTCTCGTCCGCGCTCACCTCTGCCATCGCTCGAAGGTTGTTCGTCGTCCGGTAAATACCTCATCACCGCTGTTGGAGAGGAAACAAAGCCCTGCAGTGACAACCCCAGTATTCACACGGGTTCCTGTCGGACCTGAAGTCGATGACGGACTACAGCGTGCACGAACCGGAGTTCGACGGAACGACCGACGAAGACTGGAGCGCGCCCGAAGAGAGGGGTTTCGATACGGACGACCTCTCGGATACCGCCAGTCACTTCGTTCTCTTGTCGTCCGGATTCGACGATTCCGACCGTTACGAAGTTTACCCGTGATTCTGACGCCGACCAGTCCGAAATTACAACAGTTCGGTGACGTTCTCGATGGCGTTTCGGCAGAACGGACAGCGATAGTTCGTCGAAAATCCGCTGGATTGGGCGACGGTTCTGGTTTCCAGTTCGTGAAACGCGATGTTCCGCCGACAGTCCGGACAGACAACTTTTGGCACGATTATTTCTATTCAACCGTAGCTACTTAACTCCAAGGTGCCACAACAAATATATATCAAATATTCGTAGCGTGCTGTTTCGAGAACGGTTAACCGGCGAAGAAAGAGTTCACACCTACAGGGAGTTCAGTATCAGTCCGTCTCGGACGGATTTTGAACCGAAAGATTGCGAACAGGCGGCACGACGGTTTGACGTGGAGGTGTGCCACACACCCGCCTCGGCCATCCACAGGGTAGTTTTCAGGAGATACGGACTCTGGGTTCGTTCCAGTATATAAACGTTCGTCGCGGTCGCTTGGTCTCGAATATCCGTAGTACGCGACGAAAACAACCCGTTCGTCTTGCGAGGCACAAAGCGCCTCGTCTCCCTCGCGGCTATTCCTCGAACCCGTCCTCGAAACGGAAGGTACCGTTGCGCTGGACGATTTCGCCGTCCACTTCGATGAACGAGTCCTCGCTCATGTCCACGATGATGTCCACGTGAACCGCACTCTCGTTCGGTTCCCGGTCGTCGGGGACACAGATATCGTAGGCCATGCCGACGGCGAGGTGGACCGTATCGCCCATCTTCTCGTCGAAGAGCATGTTGTAGGTGAATTCGTCGATGTCGCGGTTCATGCCGATACCGAGTTCGCCGAGTCTGCGTGCACCGTCGTCGGTATCGAGAACGCCCGCGAGGACGTCCTCGTTCTTGTCGGCGCTGAAATCGATGACCTCACCGTTCTCGAACTTCAGCCAGACGTTTTCGACGATGTTGCCCTGGTGGACGAGCGGCTTGTCGAACAGCACTTCTCCCTCGACCGAATCGGGGATCGGCGCGGTGAACACCTCGCCACCGGGGAGGTTGTTCTTGCCCTCGTCGTTGATGGTTTTCATGTCCGCCACGGACATCGTGAGGTCCGTCGTCTCGCCGGAGACGATACGAACTTCGTCGGCGGGGTCGAGGATTTCGACCATCTGCTCTTGGAACTCGCGCTGCTCGTCCCAGTCTTTGTTCATCGCGCTGTACACGAACTCCTCGTAAGCGTCCGTGCTCATCTCGGCGAGTTGCGCGCTTCCAGGGGACGGGTACTGGGTGAGACACCAACGCGACGAGAGGATTTCCTGCTGAATCGGCTGGTACGCCTGTCTGTATGCCGCGTGGGTCTCGGCGCTAATATCGCTCATGTCGGAGGCGTTCTCGTGGCCCCGGATGTGAACGATGGCGTCCGACGCTTCGAACAACGCCTGTTCGTGCTCGGGGGTTTCGAGGGCATCCGCGTCGACCGAACGAAGGAACGCCGCTTGTTTCTTGTCCCGACGCCCGGCAGTGACGAGTGGGAACGCACCGCGCTCGCCGAGTGCTTCGGAGAGGGCAACCGCGAGGTCGTCCGAGACGGTCGGCGAGCGAACGACGACCGTATCGCCCGCTTCGATATCGAGAGAGTGGTCGACGATGGTTTCGGCATGGTTCCGAATTCGTTCGTCCATGTGGCAAAATTTCGTGGATACCGGAAACCGCTTTCGGTGTTCGCATCTCCGTCGATGAACTGCTTCTACCCTCGATTATTTGGTCGCCGCGGCGGAACAGTCGCGTATGATAGACCTGCGGAGCGACACGGTCACGAAACCGAGCGAGGAGATGCGTGCGGCGGCGGCCGAGGCCGAAGTGGGCGACGACGTCTACGGAGAGGACCCGACGGTCAACGAACTCGAATCCGCTGCCGCCGAACTTGTGGGGATGGAAGCGGCCCTCTACGTCCCGACCGGGACGATGGGCAATCAGATCGCGGCGCGCGTCCACACCGAACGGGGACAGGAGATACTGGTCGAACGCGAGAGCCACATCTACAAGTGGGAACTCGGCGGACTCGCCCAGCACTCGGCGC
The DNA here is from genome assembly GCF_024136975.1 of Haladaptatus sp. AB643. Classification (NCBI taxonomy): domain Archaea; kingdom Methanobacteriati; phylum Methanobacteriota; class Halobacteria; order Halobacteriales; family Haladaptataceae; genus Haladaptatus; species Haladaptatus sp. AB643. Next base: position 437,699 of record NZ_JAMYJW010000001.1, on the reverse strand, counting down.
TGCAAGTCCGAACGCTCGACGGCGGCGACCGTGGAATTCCGACGCCCGAACAGGTTCGAGACGGCTACGTCGAGGCGGACGCACATCGACCCGGAACGGGATTGTTATCGCTCGAAAACACGCACAACAGCAAAGGTGGGGTCGCAATCGCTCCCGAGAAGATAGACGCCGCGGCGGAGGCGGCCCACGACCTCGGAATTCCGGTCCATCTCGATGGCGCACGGGTGGGTAACGCGGCCGTCGCCCTCGACGTATCACCGGCACGAATCGTGGAGAACGTGGATTCCGTGATGTTCTGTCTCTCGAAGGGTCTCGGAGCGCCCGTCGGGTCGATGCTCGCCGGAGACGAGGAGTTCATCGCGCACGCACGACGCGTTCGAAAGCTGCTCGGGGGAGGGATGCGACAGGTCGGTATCGTGGGCGGGCCGGGACTGCTCGCGTTGGGGAACGTCTCACGGTTGGCCGACGACCACGAGAACGCCCGTCTCCTCGCGGAGCGACTCGCGGACGTCGACGGCCTCTCGGTGCAACCACCCGAGACGAACATCGTCCTCGTGAACACCGAGCGAGCGGGACTCACCGCCGAGGAGTTTCTCGATCTGTGCGCGGACGAAGACGTCATTGGGTCGGCGTTCGGGCCACATGTCGTCCGATTCTGTACGCACTGGGACGTGGACCGTGAGAACGTCAAAACTGCCGCGGAGCGGATTCGAAACGCGCTCTGAGAGCGATTCGATTATCGCTGCCCTTTCTGAATACCTTCCTGAAATCCGGTCATGATCCGGCGGATGAACAGGTAGATGAAGAAGACGAAGGCGAGCATGATGACGAGAAGGCCGATGAAGAGCGGGTCGTGGAGTACCTTCCCGAAGATTCCGAGTGGTTCCATACCCCCCTGTATCAGTTGCCGAACCAAATTCGTTTCGCCGTGCCAGTGGCAAAGTTGATTGCCGAGCAGTTGCATACGCATAAATATGGCTGACCTCTTGCCCTCCAGTTCGGACGTGGAACCGCCGTCAGGTGGGTCCCCCCGAGTGCTCGGCGTGGACAGCGACGACGCGGACGATCTGCTCGGGGCGCTCTCGTCCGATACCGCGCGTGGTCTGCTCTCCGCACTGCACGACCAACCGGCGACGGCATCCGAACTGAGCGAGCAGGTGGACACCTCGCTACAGAACGCCCAGTATCACCTGAAGAAGTTGGAAGACGCGGACCTCATCACGGCCGTCGATACCATCTACTCCGAGAAAGGCCGGGAGATGAAGGTGTACGCACCGAGCGAAGGTCCGCTCATCCTCTTTGCCGGGCGGGAAGAGCAGACGACGGGATTGAAGGACGCGCTCTCCCGCGTTCTCGGCGTTGCCGTCCTGCTCGGCCTCGTGAGCGCCGGAATTCAGTACACCGTTACGGAGGGACTGCTCGGTATCGGCGGAAAGGCGGCCGAGAAGACGGCCAGCGGTGGCGGCGGACAAGTGGGAACGTTCTCGACGGAATCGACCAACAGCGCGGGCCATGCGGCAAACGGCGTTTTGGCGACGATACCGCCGGGCGTGCTGTTCTTCGCGGGGGGAGCGCTCGTTCTCGTCCTCGGTGCAGTCGGGTGGTATTTCGTGCGGAACCGATAACTAAAACGCTTTTTTGAGCTTACCAAGAGTACATGATGACCAACCGCATACTCGGAAGTGGAGCCGCCCTGCTTCGGCCCTCCACTGGTACGCCATCAACTTACCAGCCCTCCTACACGGGGAACTCGGTTACGAGTTCTCCACTCATCTCGTAGACCCTCCCAGCGAAGCCCTTTCCCTCCGGTTCGAGTTCGATATGTGTCGGCCGATTTCCTCGTGGCTGTGCGTAACTGCCCGGATTGAGCAACAACATCTCGCCAGCCTGTTCCACGAGATGTCGATGCGTGTGTCCCGAGACGACCACGTCCGCATCGCGCTCCTGCCCGAAGAGCGAGAGTCCCGTACTTCCGCCGCGCCGACGATGCGTGAGCGCGAACCGAACCCCGTTTTCCTCGAACGTTCGCACGGCAGGGAGTCGGTCGGCGACCCCAGCCGTCGCGTTGTTGCCACGAACCGCGACCAACCGGGAGCTTTCGGCTTCGAACGCGTCGAGAACGGCTGTCGTCGTGAAATCGCCTGCATGAACCACGAGGTCCGCCCTTCGGACGGCTTCGAGCGTCCGTCCGGCCAGTTCGTGACCCGTCCTGCTGTGCGTATCGGAGACGATAGCGATCATGATTCGTCGTTGGTATCCCGTCGCCTTTCGTCTTCCGTCGAATCGAAGCGCGGCGCTCCGTCGTAAGGACTTTGACACCTCCTCGCCGCTAGTCGAGTAATGGCGAACAGCAAGTCCGTCGTGATAGCCGCCCTCCTCTCGAACGCGGCGATTGCCGTGCTGAAATTCGTTGGCTTCGTGCTTACACAGAGTCCGGCGATGCTCTCGGAGACGTTTCACTCCATCTCCGACACGGGAAATCAGGTCTTTCTCCTCATCGGAATCTGGTTTGGTGGACGAAAGCCGACGCGGGACCACCCATTCGGCTACGGCAAAGCACAGTTCTTCTACAGCTTTCTGGTGAGCGTCCTGCTCTTCGGTATCGCCGGTTGGGAGAGCGCAAAACACGGATACGACTCGCTTGTCCAGCACCACGAAACGGTCAGCGGGGGACTGGTTCACGTCCTCGGACAGTCGTTTCCACCGGTCTACGTGAACTACGCCGTCCTCATCGGAGCCATGCTGTTCGAGGGATATGCCTTCAGCAAAGCGTATCGCTCCACGAAACACGAAATCGAACGGCGCGATTGGAGCGGATTTCGGGAGGCGTTCCACAAGACGAGCAACGTCTCCACCCTGACGGCGCTCACCGAGGACACCGTTTCGGTCGCCGGTGCCGGGTTCGCACTGGTGGGTATCTGGCTGTCACAAGTCACCGGAAACCCGATCTACGACGCCGGTGCCGCGCTCCTCATCGGGTTGTTGTTGATGGGATTCGCCATCGCGCTGGCGTGGGAAAACAAACGGCTCCTCCTCGGCGAGAGCCTGCCCAAAGAGGAGGAAGACAGACTCCGCTCGGAGTTGGACGGGTGGGAGGGCGTCACCGAAATCATCGACTTCAGAACCGTCTACTTCGGTCCCGACCGCATCATCGTCACCGCCGACGTGGCGTTCGACCCGACGCTCGACACCGGGGAGATGGACGACTTGATAACCGACATCGAAGATGGGCTGTACGAAATCAACGATAGCGTCAAGAAAGTGTACATCGAACCGGAAGTGCAGGAGACGGCGGCGGAGTCGGTTATCTGAGACCGAGCATCTCTCCGATGGGCAAGGGTTTTTGAACTAAGACGCGAATATTCGGTATCGTGTCCACGACGAACGAGTACATGCGGTTCTTCCCGTACGACGCCCCCTACGACAACCAGCAGGAGGCGATGGACCGCATCTACAACGGACTGTCTCGCGGGCAGGACGTGCTCTTCGAAGGTGCGTGTGGGACGGGCAAAACCCTCTCGTCGCTCGTTCCCGCGCTCGAATTCGCCCGCGAGGAGGACAAGACGGTCGTCATCACGACCAACGTCCACCAGCAGATGCGTCAGTTCGTCACCGAAGCGCGCGAGATAACGCGCAAGGAACCGCTTCGCGCCGTCGTCTTTCGGGGGAAAGGGTCGATGTGCCACATCGACGTCGATTATCAGGAGTGTCAGGTACTCCGGGACAACACCTACGAGGTCGTCGACAAGGAACGCGACAAGAACGAACTCGAACAGCGACAGCGCGAACTGCTCGACGACATGCAGGAAGGCGACTCGACCGCCGCCGAGGCCCGTAGCGCGGTGATGGACGAACTCGAACAGATTCAGGACGAAGTCGAGAATCTCAAAGAGAAGAACATCTGCGAGCACTACTACAACAACCTCACCGCGGATAACGAGGAGTTCTATCAGTGGCTCTACGACGGGGTTCGAACGCCCGACGACATCTACGAATACGCCGAGCAACAGCAGTTGTGCGGCTACGAACTCTTGAAGGACGGGATGGAGGGTGTGGACCTGGTCGTCTGCAACTACCACCACCTGCTGGACCCGATGATCCGCGAACAGTTCTTCCGGTGGTTGGGCCGCGAACCGGAGGACGTCATCACAATCTTCGACGAGGCGCACAACATCGAGGGAACCGCCCGTGACCACGCCTCCCGAACGCTGACCGAGAACACCATCGACAGCGCGCTGGACGAACTTCAGGAGAGCGACGACTTTCGGAGCGAAGCGGGGTTCAACGTCCTCGCCGCGTTCCAGCGGGCGCTCAAAACGACCTACGACGACTCCTTTGGTTTCGGCGAGCGCGAATCGGTCGGCGAGAACTGGCAGGACGTGTCGGTCGCCAACGAGGACAAACGCGACGACCTGACGCTTGCCTTCCTACAGGAGTACGCCGGGAAGGGAATCGACGCGGAGTTGGACGACGCGCTCTCGCTCGCCAAGGAACTCGACCAGAAATACGAGGAGGCGTACAAGGAGGGCGACGCGACGACCCGAAAGGAGTGTCAAACCCTCCAAGCCGCCGCGTTCGTCAAATCCTACATGGACGAAGGGGCCGAACTCGGCCAGTATCCCGTCGTCGCGGTGCGCCGCGACGAGGGGACCGACGAAGTGTACGGACGGGCGGAACTGTACACCTGCATCCCGCGCGAGGTCACCCAAGCCCTGTTCGAGGAGGTGTACGCGACGGTGCTGATGAGCGCGACGCTTCGCCCGTTCGACGTGCTGTCGGACGTGCTCGGCCTGAGCGACCCCATCTCGCTGGCGTACGGGCTTCAGTTCCCGGAGGAGAATCGGCGAACGTTCGCGGCCGAGACGCCCGCCCTGTTCGCCAGCGAGCGGAGCAATCCCGAAACCCAGGACACCATCGCCGAGGTGCTGAACGACGCGATTCGGTTCACCGCCGGGAACACGCTCGTCTTCTTCCCGAGTTACGCCGAAGCCGAGCGGTACCGCGACCTCGTGCGGAACCGAACCGACGCGAACCTGTATTTCGACGAGGCCGGAACTCCCGCCGAGGAACTCCGCCAGCAGTTCACGGCGGACGGGAACGGCGCGCTGTTCACCTCGCTGTGGGGGACGCTGGCCGAAGGCGTCAGCTTCGACGGCGACGAAGCCAGAACCGTCGTCGTCGTCGGCGTGCCGTACCCGCATCTGGACGACCGGATGGACGCGGTACAGGACGCCTACGACACCGTGTTCGCCGACCGTTCCGGAAGAAATTCGGGTTGGGAGTACGCCGTCGAGATCCCGACGATTCGGAAGACGCGACAGGCGCTCGGCCGGGTGATCCGTTCCCCGGACGACTTCGGCGTCCGCATCCTGCTCGACAAGCGCTACACCGAGGGGAGCGTCCGGGAGATGGGCAAGTACAGCGTTCGAGAGACGTTCCCGCCGGAGGAACGGAAGGAAACCATCGACATCGACCCCGGAAAGCTCAAGTTCGCCATGCTGAACTTCTTCACCGACAAGGACGCGTGGGACGGCGAACCGCCGACGCCGCAGTAAAAGAGCGAACGAAGGTAGAAATTTTCAAGCCGGAAGCGAGATTCTCGCGGCGGCTTCTTCGTACTTTGCATCCCAGAGATGGAGTTCCGTGACGGTCCACGAAATCGGATCGGTTTCCCGTTCCGCGAGTTCTTGGGCCACCTCGATGTCGCCACCGCGCGCCAGCGTGACGTGAGGAACGTAGTCGTCGCCTTCCAATCCTTCGATGGTCTCGAACTCGGCGAGCAGTTCGCTATGAAGTTGTTTCAGACCGGGGCTTTCGACGGCGAGGTAGACGACCGGACCGTCACCACGCGCTGGCGTCTCGAAGTAGTCGATGCCCGAAACGTGCGCTTCAAACGCGGGCGTGCCGACGAGCGCGGTTCGGACCCGCATCGCCAATCGGTCGTAGTTTTCTTGATCTCCGAACCGTTTGACGACGAGCGTGTGCTGGTCGCGGACGCTGTCGAAGCCGTAGAGCGACGGACGGAGTTGCCCAGCGAGTTGAGCGATTTCGCCGGGAACCGGGACGTTGAGACTGTACACTGGTTGGTTCGAGACGCTTTAGTGGTATGAGGGTGGCGTTTGGCGTGAGAAAGAGAGGTCGTCGAAAGTCAGTCAGGTGGCAGTCGTGGTCGTCGTCGCTTTGGTGCCGTTCGTGCTGTCGTGATTTCTCCCTTCGGGATTCACCCAGAGGTCAGCTTTCCAGTGTTTCGTCTCATATCCGAGAGACAGAGTCCAGTGAGTGTGATTTATTCCCGGTTCGGTCGTCGCTGGGTGGTTGACCGTGATGTTCCCGACGGCTTTGTAGTGGAGATGGTCGGTGTCCTCGATATCGGAAATCGTGAGATAGGCGATATCCCCACGGCCGAGCGATTTCGGCAGTCGAACCGTTCCAATTGCAGTGGCGCTGTCGTTTATCAACGTGAGCGAAACGTTCGTTCCCGCCGGAATACGCTCACCGCCCTCGTGTTCGAGCGTGAACCTGCTCGCGCTTGTACGGACGGTCAGTCGGGGCACACCGTCTACCCATTCCGGCTTCGTCGGTGGATTCGAAACCAGAGAAAACCCGTAGTTGAAATCGACAGTCGCGGGACGCTTTCCGTCGGTGTGAATCGTTCCCGAGACATCGTGGATGAGACCGTCCTCGTCCACCAGTACGGTCGCTGAGAGTCTATCAGCGCCCGAAAACGTCGTGGAACCGTTGGCTTCATACCGATACAACGTCGTTCCGTTTCGGGCTGTCGTTCCGTTCGCCACGAAGTCCGAACTGGCGATGAGCGATTCCATTCGTGAAGTGGTACGCTTCGTGATCTGCTGTCCCTGAGTGGACCTGGTGGAGAGATACCGACATTTTTCAGCGCCGCGTCGGCACTGCACGGTCATGTTGTCCGTGGAGTAACTCCGATACGATTCGGTTAGCTCCCGAGGTCCGAACGACCCGCCGCTCCCCTGTACCAGGGTTCGACCGCTACCAATGTGTACGGTCGTAGTCGTATTTTGCCACTTCACCGAAGCGGTTTGCTGGTTCGGCCGGACGCGAGCGTGCATCCGGTAGTTCGCCCCGCTGAGCGCCGCTTTGTGCGTGGCGACGAGTTGTTCGGCGTCGAATATCCACTGGCCGTTGGCTCCGGGGGGATAGGATGCTGGGTGGTTGGCAGTTGTCTGTTGGGGATCCGATTGTGAGTCTGACCACGGCAGGAAGTTCGCACACCCGGCCATAAGAACGAGGAGGGCGAGGAGGACGGGAGCAAGACGACGCATAGTCGACAATTCGTTCGATACGTAATAAATCTCGTTGAACAGAACCGCTGGCAATCGTTGCCGTCCCGAAAGGCTTTAAGCGGTATGCACCAGAAAGGTTTGATAATGTCGCGGACTCGCGCCACCGGGGTTTGCCCTCCGATGAGCGACGAGTCCGACCACGGCTCATTCTGCGTCCGACGACGACGACCGGGGCTTTTCTAGTCCCAATAATACCCATTCCACTCCGGCCGGTCGTTCGTTCAAAACTCACTCACGTGTGATTAACTCGTCTTTAGTCCATTTTCCACCTTTATTTCTCAGATTATTGAGAAGAATTTAAGTATCTGTAGCCCTTGGCAACTCATACAATGAAAACGGTTGCACTCGCCTTCTCGGGCGGACTCGACACGACAGTATGCGTCCCACTCCTCGAAGAGGAGTACGACTACGACGAAGTCATCGGCGTCACGGTGGACGTCGGTCAGCCCGAAGAGGAGTTTGCAGAGGCGGAGGAAACTGCGGAAGCACTGGATTTGGAACACTACGTTATCGACGCCAAGGATGCATTTGCGGAGCAGTGTCTGGATGCGGTGAAGGCGAACGCGACGTATCAGAGCTATCCGCTCGGAACCGCGCTCGCACGTCCGGTCATCGCAGAAGCCATCCTCGACGTGGCGAAGGAAAACGACTGTGACGCCGTGGCTCACGGCTGTACCGGCAAAGGGAACGACCAACTGCGCTTCGAGGCGGTCTGGCGCGCCTCCGATTTGGAGGTCATCGCCCCTGTGCGCGAACTCGGCCTGACCCGCAAGTGGGAGATGGGCTACGCGGACGAACACGACCTGCCCGTGGAGGGTGGCAACGAGGGCGTCTGGAGCATCGACACGAACCTCTGGAGTCGCTCCGTGGAGGGCGGCAATCTGGAGGACCCCGGCTACGTCCCGCCAGAGGAGATTTACGAGTGGACCGAACAACCGAGCGCGGAAACCGAACTCCTCGAAATCGAGTTCGAGGACGGCAAACCGGTCGCCATCGACGGCGAATCGATGGGTGCCGTCGAACTCATCGAGTACCTGAACGAGTTCGCCGGAAAGCACGGCGTCGGTCGCACCGACCTGATGGAAGACCGCATGCTCGGCCTGAAAGTCCGCGAGAACTACGAGCACCCCGCCGCGACGACGCTACTCAACGCCCACGAAGCGCTCGAAGGACTGGTGCTGACGAAGGAAGAGCGCTCGTTCAAGACGGGCATCGACCAGCAGTGGGCCGAGAAGGCCTACGAGGGACTGCTCTCCGCGCCGCTCGTGGACGCCCTCGACGGCTTCATCGACACCACGCAGGAGAAAGTCACCGGCACGGTCACGATCAAGTTCGAAGGCGGACAGGCCCGCGCCGTCGCCCGCGAGAGCGAACACGCCGTCTACTCCGAGGACGCCGCCTCGTTCAACACCGAGACGGTCGGCAAGATCGAGCAGGCCGACGCGACGGGCGTCGCCAAATATCACGGTTACCAGGCTCGCATCGCGAACGATGAGTAAGGGAGACGGAGCGGAGAGCGAAGAAAACCAACTCACCGGGGACGGCGACGTCGTCCGCGGCGACCGCTTCAGCGGCGGTCCCGCCCGCGGGTTCCTCTCGTCGCTCGCCGCGGACGAACGCATCTTCGCGGCCGACCTCGACATCGACCGCGCGCACGTCGTGATGCTCGCCGAACAGGGGATCATCGAGGACGAAATCGCGGGCGACATCCTCACCGCGCTGAACGTGGTCGAGGTGAACGGGCACGACTCGCTCCCCGAAGGCGAGGACGTCCACGCCGCCATCGAGACGGCCGTCGTCGGAGAGGTCGGTCACGACGGCGGGAAGATGCACACCGCCCGCAGTCGGAACGACGAAGTGGCGACGTGCATCCGCTACCGCCTCCGCGAGGACGTGCTCGCGCTCCTCGAAACCACGCTCGCGCTCCGTTCGGCGCTCCTCGAAGTCGCCGAATCGAACGCGGAGACGGTGATGCCGGGATACACGCATCTCCAACCCGCCCAACCCACGACCGTCGGGCACTTTCTCGCGTCCTACGAGCAAGCTGTTTCCCGCGACACGGCGCGTCTGCTGGATGCCTACGGGAGGATCAACCAGTGCCCGCTCGGCGCGGCGGCGTTCGCGGGAACGCCGTTCGACGTGGACCGCGAGCGCGTGGCGGAACTGCTCGGCTTCGACGCACTTCTCGACAACTCGATGGACGCGGTTTCGACCCGCGACTTCCTCGTCGAGACGATTGCGGCGGCGGCGAACCTCGCGACGACGGTGTCCGGATTGGCCGAGGACCTCGTGATCTACTCGAACCGCGGGTTCGTGGAACTCTCGGACGACTATGCGTCCACGTCGTCCATCATGCCACAGAAGAAGAACCCCGACACCTTGGAACTCGCCCGCGCAGTCGCGGGCGACGCTCACTCCGGACTGTCGGGACTGTTGACGACGCTAAAAGGACTGCCGCGCGCGTACAACCGCGACCTGCAACGTGCGACCCCGCACGCGTGGGACGCCCTCGACGCCGTGATCGACGCGACGGACGTCGCTGCCGGTGCGGTGGCGACCGCGACGTGGAACGAGGACGCACTCGCGGACGCCGCGGGGGAGGGCTTTTCGACGGCGACCGGCGTCGCCGACCTGCTGGCGATGTGCGGCGTGCCGTTCCGCACGGCCCACGAGGTCGTTGCGACGGCGGGAGCGGGCGACTACGATGCCCTCGATGCTGCCGCCGAGGAAGTGCTCGGCGCACCGCTCGCCGAGTTCGTCGCACCGGAGGAAGTCGAATCGGCGCTCGACGTGGAAACGAGCGTCGCCATGCGCGATTCGGTCGGAGGCCCGGCGGCCGAGACGGTCGTCGAAGCGCTGGCGAACGCGAGGGCAACGCTCGTGGCCGACGAAACGACGACGACCGAACTCGCCGAGTCGCTCGAAGCGGCCGGTGAAACGCTCCAGATGGAGGTAAACAACTATGCCTGAACTACCGCGACCCCCGCGTGGGGAATTACTTGATTACTAACTCAGAACCGCGGTATAAGCCTTCTACTCCCGTTAGACGGTAGTCCGGGCTTTTCTTTCATTATTAATAACGATGGATTTAAGTCCGATAGGACGATACGGAAGAGTACAATGGTAGAATGCGTTGAGTGCGGAGCCGATGTGGCTTTGCACGACGATCTGGAAACGGGTGAAATCATCGACTGCGGCACCTGCGGTGTCGAACTGGAAGTCATCGACGTGAACCCACCAGTCCTCGACCGAGCGCCGGAGCTCGAAGAGGACTGGGGGGAGTAAATTGCAGCGCGCAAATACGCACCATTTGCTGGCTCACGCTCACCACCAAGGGTGGTTCGCATGAATGTAGGCATCCTCTACTCCAGGATTCGCCGCGACGAAAAGCTCCTCCTCGCGGAGCTCCGCGAGCGCGGACACGAGGTGACGAAGATCGACGTGCGCAAGCAGACGTTCGATCTGACCGAGCCACCTGAGGCCTTCGAGGGGCTCGACCTCGTCGTGGACCGCTGTCTGGCGACGAGTCGGAGCCTCTACGCCACGCAATTCTGCGAGGCGTACGGGGTTCCTGTCGTCAACAGCCACGAAACCGCGGAGGTGTGTTCGGACAAGGCGAAGAACAGCCTCGCGCTCGCGGGCGCGGGCGTCCCGACGCCCGAGACGAAAGTCGCCTTCACGACCGACAGCGCGATGGAGGCCATCGAAAGCTTCGGCTACCCGTGCGTCCTCAAACCCGTCGTCGGGTCGTGGGGTCGCCTGATGGCGAAAATCGACTCGCGCAGTGCGGCGGAGGCGATTCTGGAGCACAAGGCCACGCTCGGCCACTACGAGCACAAGGTGTTCTACGTGCAGGAGTTCGTGGACAAGCCGGAGCGCGACATCCGCGTCGTCGCACTGGACGGGAAGCCGGTCGCCGCGATGGTCCGCCATTCGGATCACTGGCTCACGAACGCCGCGAAGGGCGCGAAGACGGAAGAATTCGAACTCGACGCGGAAGCGAAGTCGCTGGTTGAGAAAGCAAGCGACGCCGTCGGCGGCGGTCTCCTCGGCGTCGATCTGATGGAGACCGAGTCGGGCTACACCGTCCACGAGGTCAACCACACCGTCGAGTTCAAAGCGTTGAACGAGGCGGTCGAGACGGATGTCCCCGCCGCGGTCGTCGATTGGCTCGAAACGAAGGTTCCCGCGGAGGTGGTGGCCTGATGGCTACTGCGGCCGATTCGGAGACGGACACGAGCGCCGAGGCGCTCTCGGCGACCGTCATCGGAGCCAGCGGGTTCACCGGCGGAGAACTGCTCCGCCTGCTCGCCGGACATCCGAACTTCGAGCTCGCACAGGCGACCAGCAGGGAGTACACGAACAAGACGCTCGGGTCGGTTCACCCGAATTTACGTGGGTCCGACCTGCGCTTTTCGGAACCGAGCGACCTCGAGTCGGTGGACGTGCTGTTCGCCGCGACGCCCCACGGCGTCTCGATGGAGCACATCGATTCGTTCCGCGACGCCGCGGACACCGTTGTGGATCTGAGCGCGGACTTCCGCCTCGACACGGAAGGGGAGTACGACGAGTGGTACGACGGCCACTCCTGTCCCGAATATCTGGACGAGGCAGTGTACGCCCTTCCCGAACTGACACGCGAGGAACTGCCCGGCGCGGACCTCATCGCCGCGGGTGGCTGTAACGCCACCGCGACGCTGCTCGGCCTGTCGCCGCTGTTCGACGCGGGAATCCTCTTCGGAAGCGAGCAGGTCGTCGTGGATGTAAAAGTCGGCTCGTCGGAGGGCGGCGCGACGCCGAGCAAGGCGAGCAGCCACGTCGAGCGCTCGGGCATCGTCCGTCCCTACGCGCCGACGGGCCACCGCCACGAGGCCGAAATCGAGGGAATTCTGGGAACGAACGTGTCGTTCACCGCACACGCCGTGGACATGGTTCGCGGAGCCTCCGCGACCTGCCACGTGTTCCCCGATTCGCCCGTTTCGAAGGGAGACCTCTGGAAAGCGTATCGAGAGGCCTACGAGGACGAACCGTTCGTCCGCCTCGTCGCGGGCGGCGGCGGCGTCTATCGCTACCCGGAACCCAAGGCGGTCGCCGGGACGAACTACGCAGAGGTCGGGTTCGAACTCGACCCGACCAATAAACGCATCGTCGTCTTCAGCGCCATCGACAACCTGATGAAGGGGTCGGCGGGACAGGCGGTCCACGCCGCAAACGTCGCGCTGGGATTCGAGGAAACAGCCGGATTGGAATTCGAGGGACTACATCCCGTGGGAAGCCCATGACTGACGAATACAGCCGTGATGAACTGCTGGCCGCACACGACCAACTCATCGACAACGACAACGACGACGGACTCGTCACTGACGGCGGCGTGATCGAGGACGACGCTTCCCCCGTCGTCGTCAAAATCGGCGGTGCACGGGCGGTGAACCCCGACGGCGCACTGAGCGACGTCGCACACCTGACCGCCAACGGGCAGGACGTGGTGGTCGTTCACGGCGGTTCGACCGCCGTGGACGACACCCTCGAACAGTTAGGAGAGGAACCCGAGTACGTCGAATCGACCAGCGGCGTCATGGGACGGTTCACCGACGAGAAAGCGATGGAAGTGTTCGAGATGGTGATGCCCGGCAAACTCAACACCGAACTGACGGCGAGTTTGCAGGGTGAGGGCGTCCGCGCAGTCGGCCTGTCCGGCGTGGACGGCGCGCTCCTCACCGGCGCACGCAAATCCGCGGTGAGAGTGGTCGAGGACGGCAAGCGCAAGATTCGCCGCGGCGACCACTCCGGCAAAATCGAGTCCGTGAACACGGACCTGCTGGAAACGCTTTTGAATAGTGGCTACACGCCGGTCGTGACGGTTCCGATGCTGGCCGACGACGGAACGCCGGTCAACGCGGACGCCGACCGTGCGGCGGCGGCGGTCGCCGCCGCACTCGGCGGCGAACTCGTCGTCCTGACGGACGTGCCGGGACTGCTGGCCGACCCGGATGACGAGACGACGCTCATCGAAAAGGTGTCCACGCCGACCGAGTTGGAGGAGGCGAAATCCGCTGCGGAAGGGTTCATGACGAAGAAAGTCATGGCCGCCACGGAGGCGCTAGAAGGCGGTGCCGAATCCGTCGTCGTCGCGGACGCGAACAACCACGACCCGATCACGGCGGCGCGGAACGGCCACGGTACGCGGTTTACGCCTGCCGCACTGGAGGTATCGCCATGAGCGGGTTCGTCTACAACGAGAAACCGATCCAAATCGCGAGCGGCAAGGGACCGTATCTCTACACGGAGGACGGAACCGAATACCTCGACTTCGGCGCGAGTTACGCGGTTTCCCCCGTCGGCCACTGCCACCCGGAAGTGGTTTCCGCGGTGCAGGAACAGGCCGCCGAGTTGCTGTTCGTTCACGCATCGTATCCTAACGAGAGCCGCGACGAACTGTACGAGAAACTGGCGACGCTCGCCCCAGACGGCCTCGACAACGTCTGGCTCAACAACTCCGGAACCGAGGCGAACGAGGCGGCGCTGAAGTTCGCCCGGAGCGCGACCGGCAACTCGAAACTCGTCGCCGCGAAGCGCGGCTTCCACGGCCGCACGATGGGGTCGCTGTCGGTGACGTGGAAGAAGAAGTTCCGCGCGCCGTACGAACCGCTCGTGGACGAGGTGGAGTTCGTCACCTACGGCGACGAGGAGGAACTGGCCGACGTCGTGGACGACGAGACGGCCGCCGTCATCCTCGAACCCGTACAGGGCGAGGGCGGCGTCAACCCCGCCACGCAGACGTACCTGCAAACGGCCCGCGACCTGACGGCCGACGCCGGTGCCGCGTTGATATTCGACGAGGTGCAGACCGGACTCGGACGGACGGGGGCCTTCTGGGCCTGCGAACACGCTGGCGTCTCCCCGGACGTGCTCACGACGGCGAAAGGGTTGGCGAGCGGCCTCCCCATCGGCGCGACGCTGTGCGCCGACTGGATAGCCGACGGTGCCGGGTCGCATGGCTCGACCTTCAGCGGAAGCCCCGTCGTCAGCGCGGCGGCGAACGCCACCCTCTCGGTGCTCGTGGACGAGAACCTGCCGGAGCACGCCGCCGAGATGGGCGAATATCTCCGGCACGAACTCGAAGCGGCCGACCTGCCCGTGCGCGACGTTCGCGGACACGGCCTGTTGGTCGGCATCGAGGTGAAGCGCGGCGCGAATCGTCTCCTCAAGGAACTCGCGCTGTCACACGGGATTCTGGCGCTCCCGGCGGGACGGAGCGTTCTGCGCCTCCTGCCGCCGTTGACGGTGGAAGAAGAGCACATCGACGCCGTCGTCTCTGCGCTGACCGACGTGTTAGGAGGCGACGAATGATGGCAAATATGACCGAGGCGAATTCGGTCTCACCGGCCGCCGCGCGCGACCTGCTGATAGAACTAGTCGGGATTTCGTCGGTGTCGGGGAACGAAGCGGCGTGCGCCGAGCATCTCGCCGACTTCCTCGAATCCGAGGGGCGCGAGGTCTGGATGGACGACGTGGGCAACGTCCGTGCGCCCGGAAACGGGATTCTGCTCACCTCGCACATCGACACGGTTCCCGGCGACGTGCCGGTGAAGCTGGAGGACGGCATCCTCCACGGACGCGGAAGCGTGGACGCGAAAGGCCCGCTGGCCGCGATGGCGGTCGCGGCGGTCGAAACCGGCGCGAGCTTCGTCGGCGTCGTCGGCGAGGAGACCGATTCGCGCGGTGCGCGCCATCTCGTGGAGGACGCGGACGAGCCAGAATTCGTCATCAACGGCGAACCCAGCGGCTGGGACGCCGTGACGCTCGGCTACCGCGGGTTCCTCTCGGGAACGTACTCGGCCACGGTGGAATCGGTCCACACCTCACGGCCGGAGCCGAACGCGATTCAGTACGCGACGAAGTGGCTCTCGGGGGTCGAATCCGAATTCGACTCCGACGAGGAAGGTTCGACGGTGGAGTCGGTGACCGTGAAACCCGTCTCGTTCGACGGCGGACTCACGTCCGACGGCCTCGCGACGGAAGCGACCGTCGAGATCAAGTTCCGGATTCCGTCCGGGATGACGGCCGACGGGATTCGGTCGGTCGCCGAAGACCACCTCGACGTCGGGGCGGTGTCGTGGAACGAACCGATTCCGCCGACGCTTTCCAGTCCGCGGACGGAACTGGGACGTGCGTTCCGCGTCGCCATCCGGAACGAGGGCGGCGACCCGAGTTTGCTCCGGAAGACGGGAACGAGCGACGCGAACCTCTACGCCGAGGCGTGGGACTGTCCGGTCGTCACCTACGGACCGGGCGATTCGTCGCTCGACCACACGCCCGAAGAACACATCGAACTCGCCGATTTCGACCGCTCGATTGCGGTGTTAGAAGACATCTGCGGGAACCTGGAGGTGGCAGCATGACGCGTCACTTCCTCGATGTGGACGACATCTCGCCAGACGAGTTGGCGGAGGTGTTGGCGCTCGCGTCGGAGTACAAGGAAAACGGCTCGCCACCCGAACTCTCGGGACAGACGCTCGCCATGCTGTTCGAGAAGCCCAGCACGCGCACCCGCATCTCGTTCGAGACGGGCATGACGCACTTGGGCGGCCACGGCATCTTCCTCGGCCCGAACGACACGCAACTGAATCGGGGCGAACCCGTCTCCGATACGGGACGGGTGCTTTCGCGCTACGTGGACTTCGTCATGGGCCGCGTGTTCGAACACGAGAGCCTGGTCGGAATGGCCGAGCACGCAACGATTCCCATCGTCAACGGGCTCTCGGACGTCGCTCACCCGTGTCAGGCGCTCGCAGACTTGCAGACGATTCAGGAGCACTTCGGCGGCTTCGACGACCTCACGGTCGCCTGGGTCGGCGACGGAAACAACGTCCTCAACTCCTTCGCCATCGCGGCGGCGACGGTCGGGATGGACCTGACGGTCGCCACCCCGGAGGGGTACGAACCCTCGGAGGCCGCCCTCTCGACGGCGGCGAACCGCGGGCCGAAACCGAGCCTGACGAACGATCCGGACGCGGCCGTCGCTGATGCCGACGTGGTGTACACCGACGTGTGGGTCAGCATGGGCGAGGAGGACGAACGCGAGTCGAAACTGGCCGCGTTCGACGGCTTCCAACTCAACGAGGAGTTGCTCCCCGACTCGATGCCGGTCATGCACTGTCTGCCCGCCCATCGCGGCGAGGAAATCACGGGCGACGTGCTCGAAAGCGACCGCTCGCTGTCGTGGGATCAAGCCGAGAACCGGTTGCACGCACAGAAAGCGCTCTTGGCGTTCCTCGCGGACGCGAACTGATCGTTCATCGAGCGGGTAGCCTTTTCCCCGCGTCCCACCAACTATAGTGGGGGAACTGGGATATGACGAGACTCGGATTTGCGGGGGATGTAATGCTCGGACGGCTGATAGACGAACGACAGAGAGAGCGAAGCGTCTCCGGAATCTGGGGAAACATGGAGGACACCCTGCGCGAACTCGACGGCTTTTTCATCAACCTCGAATGCTGTCTCTCGGCACGGGGGACGCCGTGGACGGACACGTATCGGCCGTTTCACTTCCGAGCCGACCCCGACTGGGCGGTTCCGGCACTCGAATCGGTCGGCGTCGACTGGGTGAACCTGGCGAACAACCACATTCTGGATTACGGGCCGGACGCGCTCGCCGACACGATAGGATATCTGGACGACGCCGGAATCGCCCACTCGGGCGCGGGTGAAACCCTGGAAGCGGCGTGCGCTCCCGCGTTCGCCACCGTGGACGGGTTGGACATCGCGTTCGTCTCGTTCACCGACAACACGTCGGAGTTCGCGGCGGGACCCGACGAACCCGGAACGGCGTACGTGGATTTCGACGTTACCCACCCGCAGGCGGTTCGACTCGTCGGCAACTCGCTCGGGCGTGCACGGGATGCGGACCCTGATCTGCTCGTGGTGTCGCTCCACTGGGGACCGAACATGCGAACCGAACCGACAGTCGAGTTCCGGGAGTTCGCCCGATGGTTGGCCGAAGAGGGCGTTGACGTCGTTCACGGCCACAGCGCACACGTCTTTCAGGGCGTCGAAGTCGTGGACGAGACGCTCGTCTGCTACGACACGGGCGATTTCGTGGACGATTACGCGACCGACTCGGAACAGCACAACGACCGGAGCTTCCTCTTCGAGGTCGGTGTGGCGGACAGTGAACTGTCCGACCTCCGCCTGCGTCCCACCGAGATATACGATTTGGCGGTGCACGAGGCCGAACATTACGCGGGAACGTGGAGCGTCCAGCAGATGGACGCGCTCTCATCCGCCTTCGGGACCGAATTCCAGCGCGAGGACGACGACCTCCTCCTCCCGCTGTAGCCCGATTTTACGGGATTCGAATCGGAGACGAGACGCCATCGTTGCCACCGTCCGCGCCTTTTTGAACCCGGAACCCATCGGGTCCGGCAATGAACCTAACGCTCTCGAACCCGACGGCATCGGCCCCCGACAGTGCGGACGACGGCGTCTGGCTCGCCTGTATCGACTGCGAGTGGACCGGCGCGCCGTTCGACGAGATTCGCTATCGCTGTCCGGACTGCGACGGATTGCTCGAAGTTCGCTACGCCGACCACCCGACGTTCGATGATTTCGAGGGACACGGCGTTTGGCGCTACGCCGACGCCCTGCCCGTCGAATCGGGTGTCAGCATCGAGGAGGGCAACACCCCGCTGTACGAGGTTCCGACCATCGAGGACGAGACCGGCGTCAACGCGCTTCGAGTCAAACACGAGGGGATGAACCCGACCGGGAGTTTCAAGGACCGCGGCATGACCCTCGGCGTGAAAGTCGCCGAGAAACTCGGCGTCTCCCGACTCGCCTGTGCGAGCACCGGGAACACCAGCGCCGCGCTTGCCTGCTACGGCGCACGTGCCGGAACCGAGGTACTGGTGCTCCTTCCCGCCGGAAAAGTGGCCGCCGGGAAAGTCGCACAGGCCAGCCTCCACGGCGCACGAATCCTCGAAGTGGACGGCAACTTCGACGACTGTCTGGACATCGTCTCCGAACTCGCGAATCGCGGCGAGGCGTACCTGCTCAACTCGCTCAACCCGTTCCGACTGGAGGGCCAGAAGACCATCGGACTGGAGATCATCGAGCAGTTCCGCGACCAGACGGGCGACCTCCCCGACAGAATCGTCCTCCCCGTCGGCAACGCCGGAAACACCAGCGCGCTGTTCAAGGCGTTCCGCGAACTCGTCGCCGCCGGGGAACTCACGCCCGATGAGGTGCCCGTGCTGACCGGCGTACAGGCCGAGGGTGCGGCCCCGATGGTCGAAGCCGTCGAGAACGACGCCGACGAAATCCGCCGCTGGGACGAAGTCGAAACCATCGCAACCGCCATCCGAATCGGCAACCCGGTCAACTCCCCGAAGGCGCTTCCCGCGATTCGGGAAACCGGCGGCACCGCCATCGCCGTCACCGACGAGGAGATAACCGACGCCCAGCGCGCGCTGGCACGGGACGGTATCGGCGTCGAACCCGCCAGCGCCGCGAGCGTTGCAGGACTACGAAAACTCCGCGAAGAGGGAGCAGTTTCGGCGGACGAGAACGTGGTCTGTCTGACGACCGGCCATCTCCTGAAAGACCCCGACGCGGCCGCCGCGGCGGGTGTCGAACCGGAGTCGGTCCCGGCGGACACGGACGACGTGTTGGACCTGCTTCACCGGTAGTCTCGGTTTCACAGGTCGCTGTCTTCCGTGCCGTCCGACCCTGCCGATCGAAAGCACGCGAACGATCTCTCGTTTTTCGATTCCATCCCTGAACTATCCGTTTCGAATGATGAAACTATTCGCCGTCCCGGTTTAGAATGCTTGTATCCCGATAATTTGTCCCCAAATATGACCGTGCGATGATTTATCATCCAGAATACGAAAGATGAACAGCAAAGAAATAGTGAAATGCAAGTCACACCCTCTGTCGTCCTCTCGACATTATCGACAGTCGTCATCCTCGGCGTCGCCGTGTTCACGTGGCGGTATCGGTTTCGACCGGGTGCGATACCGCTGTTCGCGTTCACGATAGCCGCGGCTGTCTGGACGGGAGGAAACGCGCTTCAGGACGCGAGTACGACGCTGACGGGGAAATTGTTCTGGGTCAACGTCCAGTACTTCGGGATCGTCGTCATTCCGATCTCGTGGTTCGCCTTCGCATGTGAATACACGGGCCACGACGAGTGGCTAACGCGGCGCTCGCTCTCGATACCCGTTCTGTACGCGAGTGTCACCCTGGTACTCGTCTGGACCAATCCCGTTCATCACCTCGTTCGAGCGTCGAGCAAACTCGTTTTTACCGGTGGCGTCCTTCGATTGGATCGAACGTTCGGCCCGTGGTTCTGGTTGAGCGTCGTCTACTCGAATGTCGTAGACGGTCTGGGAACGCTGTTGCTCCTCCGGGGGCTGATACGGGGGCGTCGCTTCTTCTACGAGCAAGCGATCGTACTGATCGTTGGGACGATGGTGCCGTGGTCGGCGACCGTACTGTCCTACAACGGCCTGTTGGACATCGACCCGGAGGTGTTTTTCGCCGTCACCGCCATCGCGTTTGCCTACGCGATTTGGCACCACGGACTGTTCGATCTCGTCCCGGTCGGACGCTCGACGGTCGTCGAGGAAATCGCGGACGGGGTCGTGGTCATGGACGACACCGACCGTGTCGTGGACACGAATCCCGCGGCAACCCGACTGCTCGGCGTTTCAAGCGCCGACATCGGACGACGATTCGGCGACGTCTGTGCGGCGTTTCCAAAACTGGTCGACAGCTACCACGCACGGCGAGACCCGGAGGAACCGATCGTCGGAGACGTCGGTAGCGAACGTCGATACCTCGACATACATTCCTCGGAGTTGTCCGATTCAGGGACGAAACTTTCGGGAACGGTGCTCATCGTTCGGGACGTAACCGAGTTCGAACGGCAAAATCGGGACGTAGAGCGGCAAAACGAACGGCTGGAACGGGTCGGCCACACCATCGCTCACGACCTTCGAAACCCGCTCAACATCGCCAAGGGGTATCTCGACCTCGAACGGTCGAACGGGGACGGCGAATACTTCGACAACGTCGAACGCGCTCACGACCGGATGGAGGAGATAATCGACGACGTCCTTTCGATGGCTCGCCACGATCAGCCCGAACGATTCGAAACCCTCGACCTCGCACGAATCGCCGAGCGAGCGTGGGAGAACGTCGAGACGAAGTCCGCCATAGTCTCCATCGAGGTCGGTACCGTCTTCGTTCGAGCGAACGAGGGGCAACTGTCGAGCGTGTTCGAAAACCTGTTTCGAAACGCCATCGAACACGCCGGTCCGACGGCGGCTATCGAAGTCGGATGGATCGAAAACGGAAGAACGAGCGGCACGCTCTACGTCGAAGACGACGGGGACGGTATCCCACCAACCGAACGAACTCGCGTCTTCGAACACGGTTATTCGACCCGAGCGGACGGGACGGGTGCGGGGCTCTCGATCATCGCCGACATCGCTGAACGACACGGCTGGGAGGTGAGTGCGACGGCTGGTGACCAGCACGGCGCACGATTTCAGATCAGCGGCGTGCAGGTCGCAACGCCGAAGCAAGAATCGATCGATAAAATCGATCTCGGGTCTACCACCGAAGTGCGCAGAAGCAGTGCGTCCCGTGGATTCGATCCGGAGACGATACGGTTGGGCGTTCAGGGCGATTTCGACCAGCGAGCCAACCCGAACACGATACTCGCGCTGACGAGAAGACACGCTAACAGTCCGGCAAACGCCGATTCGTACCCCGAGTTCCCCGCGACGTAACCGACGTACGTCGGCCCGAGGCTTCCGAAGCCGATGTAAACCGTCCGCGTCGCACCGAGGTCCCCACCCATGCTCCCGTTCGGAAATACGTCCATTAGGTGTGCCTGCATGGCCGGTGGGTAGGCCATCAATCCCGCCGCGAAGAGCGCCACGCTCCCGGCGACGGCGAGGGTGCTGTTCGCCATCACGAGGGCGGCGATACCGGCCGTCCCCACGAGGAGCGACCCGGCAGCGACGACGGGGCGGGAAATCCTGTCCCCGAGCGACCCCGAAATCGGCTTCACCAACGTTCCGACGATGAACAGCGCCGCGAACGCGCTCCCCGCGAGTTCGGGCGAGAAATCCTTGGCCTCCTGTAGAAACGACGGGAGGAATCCCGCGACGGACTGCCAGACGAACGCGTACAGCGAGTAGGCCACGAGGAGCGCCACGGTTCGACGGTTGGCAAAGCGGCGAGCGGTCGTCGTGATATCCGCCACGACCACCCGTCCAGCACCCTCGTCGATGGTCGGTCGGGTGTACGACTCCCGACTCCAGCGGTGGAGGAGGACGAGGGCCAGTACCGCCACCAACACGACGGGGACGAACGCGACCCGCCACGTTGCGACGGCGAGAACGGCCACCGCCAATCCCGCCGCGACGACGCCCCCCGAGTCGCCCGACGCGCCGTGAAGCCCGAACGCCTGCCCTCGGCGGGAGACGAACAGGTCGGAGATGAGCGCCCGTGCCGGTGTCGGATACAGTCCGGCACCGACGCCAGCGACGGCCATGCCGACCAGAAAGACCGCGTAGGTCGGCGCGCCAGCGACGACCGTGAACCCGACGGAGAGGAGCGCGAGTCCGGAGACGAGCAGGGTCTTCCGCGAGAAGCGGTCGGAGAGCCGACCGCTCGGATACTGGCCGAGTGCGTACAGCGCCCAGAGCAGGGAGAGCGCCATGCCAGCCTGTAGTTCCGTGATGTGGAGTTCATCCATCACGGTCGGGAGCATGGGCGAAAGGACGAGCCGACCGGCCTGAATCATCATCCAGCCGACCGAGACGACGAGCAGCAACCGTCCAGAATACCCCGTCACGAGTCGTTCCTCGTGCGAAGTTCGTTCGTCAGATGGGAGAGATTCGACGGAACTCACGGTTCGACGGTGGAATGGGGGCTACTTGAGTCCGGCTTTCTCGGCAGGGTGAACGGTCAGCAGGGTTCCGTTGCGATCACCATACCCGGTTCTGGTCCCGGTTTCGTATAAAAAAGTATCCGAAGATTCAGTTCCCGTTCAGCGCGATGTTCCGCACTTCGATGATGCGCTCGTCGGCTTCGAGCGCCTCCTTCGCCGCCGAGTTAATCTCGCTGTCGAGGTTGTACACCGACAGCGCCTCGCCGCCGTCGGTTTCGCGGGCGTTGAACATGCCCGCGATGTTGATGTCGTGTTCGCCGAGGACGGTACCGACGAACCCGATGACGCCGGGTTTGTCCTGATTGCGGGCGACGAGCATGTGGCCGTGCGGGATGGCGTCCACGCGGTAGCCGTCGATGCGGACGATACGCGGGTCGTCGTCGGCGAAGAGGGTCCCTTCGACCGAGATGTGTTCGTCGTCGCTCTCGACCGTGACCGTGATGAGACTCTGGAAGTCGGCGGCCTGGCGGGTCTTGCTCTCGGTGACTTCGACGCCACGCTCCTCGGCGATCTGCGGGGCGTTGACCGCGTTGACCTGCCATTCGAGCGGTTCGAACACGCCCTTCTGGGCGCTCGCGGTGACGAGGTCCACGGTCTCCTCCGCGATGTCGCCCTCGTAGCCGATCTCGATGCGCTCGATGCGCTCGTCCAGCAGTTGCGTGGCGATCTTGCCCGCCGTCTCCGCGAGTTCGATGTACGGACGGACGCGGGGGAACGCGCTCTCCTCGACGGACGGCGCGTTGAGCGCGTTGATCACGGGTTCCTCACGGAGCGCGGCGAGCACTTGGTCGGCCGTGCTGGTGGCGACGTTCTCCTGTGCCGCCTCCGTGCTCGCGCCGAGGTGCGGCGTGAGGATGACGTCCTCCACGTCGAGTAGCGGGCTGTCCTCGGGGAGTGGCTCCTGAGCGAACACGTCCAGCGCCGCACCCGCGAGGATTCCGTCGTCCACCGCTTCCGCGAGCGCGTCCTCGTCCACGACGCCACCGCGGGCGCAGTTGATGAGGTAGCCGCCCTCGACCTGCGCGAGTTCCTCGGTGCTGATGAGCCCCTCCGTCTCCGGCGTGAGCGGCGTGTGCACCGTCAGGAAGTCGGCACGGGCGAGACAGTCGTCCAGGTCCACCAGTTCCGCGCCGAGTTGTCTGGCGAGGTCCTCGCTGATGTACGGGTCGTACGCGACGAGGTTCATCCCGAGACTGTCGAGCTTCTTGGCGACTTCCTGCCCGACGCGGCCGAGACCGACGATGCCGAGCGTCTTGCCGTTCAGTTCCGTCCCGAGGTAATCTCCCTTCGCCCACTCGCCGTCCTTGAGTCGTGCGTGGGCCTGCGGGATGGAGCGTGCGGCGGCGAACGCCATCGCCACGGAGTGTTCCGCGGCGGCGCGCACGTTACCCTCCGGCGCGTTCGCCACGATGACGCCGTGTTCGGTGGCGGCCTCGATGTCGATGTTGTCCACGCCGATACCTGCGCGTCCGACGATGACGAGGTCGGAAGCGGCCTCGAACACGTCGCGGTTCACGTCCGTCCCGGAGCGGACGATGAGCCCGTTGGCGTCGGAAACAGCGTTCAAAAGTGCGTCGCCCTCTATGTCGTAGGCCGTCTCTACCTCGTAACCGCTTTCTTGAAGTCGATCAAGACCCGCGTCCGCGATCGGGTCCGTGACGAGTACCTTCATTGCTGGAGAGAATACACCCCACACCCGTTAACCCTTTCTCTCACAGCGAAGATTGCCAATTTATTTTCTTATTTTTACTTTTGAAAAAATACTGGTAATTTGGACCGTAATCGCTGTCAGGAAGGTTATTCGCTTCGTTCGTGTCCGCTCGATGTGGACCGTTCGGGATCGACACGTTCACACTCCCCGACAGGTTCGGCCGTTTCTCCGTCTTCACTGTTCTCATCGTTCCGGTCAGCCACGAGCCTCGTGGATTCGTCAGCGAAACACTCCCGACAGTAGTCGTTGTAACCGCTTTCGACCAGCGCAACCGGGACGCCATCGACGACGAGTTCCTTCACGAACCGCCGCCGAACGCCGTTCCCTCCGTGGGTGTCACAGACGTCGCACTCCTCGTCACCGAGCGAGAGTCGCTCCGCCACAACGCGGCGGCCGATACCGTACCGACCTCGGTCGTAGGCGCGTTCCGCCCGACTGAGACGATAGGACAGCAGCGCCGCCGGGACGAGAACGACGAGAGAGAGGAGGAGGGCCTTCCAACTCACGAACGACCTGACGACGACGCCGAGGAGCACCGCGAGCGAGGCGAATCCGACCGCGACGAGGACCCACTTCGCCAATCGGGTCGTGGCGTCGTCCGTCATCAGGCCGACGCGTTCGTCGAGTTGTTGGTCGTTCCCGACGGCGAATCGTCGTTCGACCCGCCGATGTTCCGCACGAACTGCGGGTAGCCACCGTCGCCGACCGGGATGTACACCGTATCGGTGTCGTCCAGTTTGTCGATGTACTGCTGCGTGAGGACTTTCTGGTCGAGCGATTGACTCAGTATCTGGTTCGCTTCCGCCTCACCGTTCGCCTCGATTTTCTTCCGGTCGGCTTCGAGTTTCTCGACTTCGAGTTCGTTCTCCTTCTGCTGGCGGCGCTGTTTCGTGATTTCCTTCTGTTCGACCGCCTGCTCGTACTGTTTGGGCAGGTTGACCTTGCGAATCTGAACCGCTTCGAGGATGAGGCCGTCACGGCTGAAATCCTTCTTCAGTGCGCTCTGTGCGGTCTGTTTCAGCTTCGTCTGGCCTTTTCCGGTGTAGATTTCGGTCACTGGGAGGGCACCCGCCTCGGTTCGGAGGACGGACCGAATGCTCGGGCGGATGAGTCGCTGTTCCGCGGACCCGAGCGTCCGGTAGTTCTTGTAGAACTTCACGGCCTGTCCCACATCCACGCGATACCGGACGGTGATGTCGATGTCCACGCGGAGTCCGTCCTCCGTCAAGACGGTGATGGAGTCGTCGGTATCCGCCTTACTCCCTTCGCCCTGTTGGCTGGACATCGTGTAGGACTGCGGGCGCGTGGAGAGCGACACGGTGTCCTGTGAAACCGGGTTGATGAAGTGGGCACCCGGTTCGAACACCGTTCCCGTCGCCGCACCCCACTTTTTGACGACTTGAACGTTCCCCTCATCAGTGGGCGTCCACGAGAGGAATCCGACCACCGGAGCGGCGATGAGAAGGATGACGAGGACGATGAGGAGGGTGTTGCCGAAGATGCTTCGAAGATCGATATCGGGGATGCTCGGTCCCGAGGAACCGTCAGGGTCTATCGGAATGTCACT
Organism: Haladaptatus sp. AB643; assembly: GCF_024136975.1. Classification (NCBI taxonomy): domain Archaea; kingdom Methanobacteriati; phylum Methanobacteriota; class Halobacteria; order Halobacteriales; family Haladaptataceae; genus Haladaptatus; species Haladaptatus sp. AB643. The sequence continues at coordinate 412,137 of NZ_JAMYJW010000001.1, read as the reverse complement.
ATCGGAACTCATTCAGATGTAGCCACATATCTCGACAGACATGTTATAGCTCTTGGTGTTTGCCGCCAGGGACGTGAATCGAAGGGGAAACCGGTGGGTCGTGAAAGAAGTTGGACGACGCGCGTGAACTGCTGTCGCTGGTGAGATTGGGACGGTAAACCGTTCGGTCAGCCGACCGTGGCAATTTCCACGACGACCACACTCCTTTAACAACCAAAAGCGCGAACCACGATTCGAATGAAGCTAGTCGCGTTCGACTTCGACGGAACGCTTTCGGATTCGGAAATGACGGTCCTGCTCGGGAAACAGGTCGGTGCGGCCGACGAGATGGCCGACATCACCGCTCGTGCGATGAACGACGAAATCAGCTACGCGAAAAGTCTCCGCGACCGGGTGTCCCTCCTCGAAGGGTTGTCGCTGGAGAAGTCCGCCGACGCGTTTTCGGAGGTGACGCTCCGACCCGGCGCGGCCGACATCCTCGACGATTTGGCCGACAAGGAAACCCACGTCGCCATCCTCACGGGCGGGTTCGAACGCGGCGTCAAAGTCGCGCTCGACCGCGAGGGCGTGTCGGTGGACACCATCGTCGCCAACCGAGTCGTGGACGACGGCACGAAACTCACGGGAGAGACCGAGGGACCGCTCATCGAGGGGACGAAGGACAAGGCGCTCAGGTCGCTCGCCGAGGAACTGGACGTGGATATGGTGAACACCATCGCTATCGGCGACGGCGCGAACGACCTGCCGATGCTCGAAGTCGCCGGATTGGCCGTCGGCTTCGACCCCAAACCGGCCGTCGCACCCGCCTGCGATACCATCGTCACGCACATGAACGAACTGCACGACGTATTGGTCGATAAGAACGCTATCTGATCGATACCGGAAACGGAGATGTTGCAGTAGAAGTCCCGAGACACGTGATATTCCGTATCTCGCTATCTTTAATATCTCAGCGAGCGTCTAATACATTCGGTGATTGTCATGGAACGATACACTCCCTTCGAGGACATGGACCGAATGTTCGAACAGATGCGCGCCCGCATGTGGGGCACGAGCGACCTGCGGCAGGACCTACAAAGCCACTCCCACGGCGGCACGCACTTGGACCTGAAAGAGCACGATGGTGAATTCATCCTCGTGGCCGACCTCCCCGGATTCGAGAAGGAGGAAATCGAAGTCTCGTTCAACGACGACGCGCTGACCGTCGCCGGAAAACACGAGGTGTCGGGTGACGACTTCAGCCGTGCCCGCGAACTCTCGGAACGCGTGACCCTGCCCAAGTCGGTCGAAAAGGACGGCATCGAGGCGACCTACCGCAACGGCGTCCTCGAAGTCAGGCTCCCCATCGCCGAGAAGGAAATTGACGACGGCGACCGCATCGAGATTTCGGACTGATTTTTTCGGGCGTCACGGACGAGCGGCGGCACCGTCTTTCGGAGCATCCGCGACGAGATGGCGAAGCCGAGGTTCTCCCCGCCGACGATTCCGGCGGTGTTGACGCCGACGACCCGGCCGTCACAACTCACGAGCGGGCCGCCGCTGTTACCCGGGTTGATGGCCGCGTCGGTCTGGACGACGCCGGAAATCGTCGCTCCGTGGCGCGACGGCAGCGTCCGATCGACCCCGCTGACGACGCCCTCCGTGATGGTTCCCTGCAAGCCGAGCGGGCTACCGAGTGCGGCGACGGCTTGCCCGGGTTCGGCCTCTCCTTTTGCGATCGGGAGGGTATCAACGTAGGACGGAACGTTTCGAACCCGCAGTACCGCGAGGTCGCGCTTCGGTGCGGTGCCGACGACTTCCGCATCGCGCATCTGTCCGTGATTGAACTGAACGCGAAGCCGAGTCGCATCGGCGACGACGTGGTTGTTCGTGACGATGTAACCCGTCGAACCCGAGCGTTCGTAGACGAACCCCGAACCTTCGCCAGCGCCGCGCGGCGTTCGGACGCCGACGGAGACGACCGAGTCGATGCTCCGGTCGTAGAGCGCGGGGAAATCACAGGTCGCGGTCCGTCCTTCCGCCTGCGTTTGCGTATCCTCCACCTGCGTATCCTCCACCTGCGTACCCTGCACTTGCGTACCCTGCGCCTGCGCGGTCACGTTCGGAACGAACGCGACGCTACCGAGGGCGAGCGAAACCACGACGAGTGCGACGAGCGGCCGCGACGGTCGATTTCCCATCTCGAACGTTGGACGACACGAATGTTAATGAGTGCCACGGCCGACCCGGAGCGGGCCGCGTCGGGAAAGACAGCAGAAGAGAGGCTTCGATTCACTGTGCGAACAGGCTGGCGTGAACCGGCGCGAACCGTCCGACGTCGTTCGACAGGAACCGCCGAATCGGCGGACCGACGAGGTCGGGTTCGGCGAGGAAGGCGTCGTGGCCGTGGTTGCTATGGAGGGAGCGGTGCGTGACTTCGACACCGGCGCGTCGGAACGCGTCCGCGAGGTGGTCGGACTGTTCGACCGTGAAGTGCCAGTCGCCGGAGAACGAAACCACGAGCGCTTCCCCGTCGAACTCCGAGAGGGCTTCGGTGTCCGAGTCATGGCCCGCGGCGAGGTCGTAGTTCTCCATGGCGTTCGTGAGATGGAGATAACTGTTGGCGTCGAATCGCCGGACGAACTTTTGTGCTTGATAGTCGAGATAGCTCTCGACGTCGCGGTAGGAGTCGGTTGCGAAGTCGGCGGTTTGGCCGTCGTTCTCCTCGCCGCTGGACGGGAACGACCGGGGCTGACAATCGGCGAGGTCCCGGCCGAACTTCTCGTCCATCGATTCCTTCGAGAGGTAGGTGATGTGACCCAGTTGGCGAGCCAACGCGAGGCCTGAATCGGGGTGGTCGGGGTAGTAATCGCCGCCCTGCCACACGGGGTCGGACGTAATCGCTCGGCGTGCGACTGCCGACAGGCTGAGCAGTTGCGGGTCGAGGCGTGCCGCCGTGGCGACGGGAACCACGCGCTCGACGCGGTCCGGGTATCGCTTCACCCATTCGAGGGCGTTCATGCCGCCGACGCTTCCGCCGATGACCGCACGAAGTCGGTCGATGCCGATGTCGTCGAGCAGTCGCCGCTGCGCTCGCGTCCAGTCGCCGACGGTAACGGTCGGGAAGTCGGAGCCGTACGGTTCGCCCGTCTCCGGGTTCGTGCTCGCCGGGCCGGTGGTTCCGTAGCACGATCCGGGGACGTTCACGGCGATGACGAACTGCTCGTGGGTGTCGATGGGTTTGCCCGGGCCGACGACCTCGTCCCACCAGCCTTCGCCCTGTCCGTCCACCGACCCGGTGACGCGATGACTCCCGGTCAACGCGTGGCAGACGAGGACGGCGTTGTCGCCGGTGAACTCGCCGTGGGTTTCGTACGCGACTTCGAGTTCGGGAAGGCGCTCGCCGCATTCGAACTCGAACGAACCGAGCGAGCGTGACGATCCGTTCGAAATTCCGTCGGCCGACGAGGTTCCCGAATCGGTCATCGTGTCGGTTCCTCCGTTCGCGTCGTTGTCGCCGTCTCGATTGCGGCGTCGATGTCGGCGAGGATGTCGGCCGGGTCCTCGATGCCCACGGAGAGTCGAATCAGGTCGCGGGTGACGCCCGCCGCGCGCTGTTCGTCGGGCGAGAGTTGTGCGTGCGTCGTGCTCGCGGGGTGAATCACGAGCGTCTTCGCGTCCCCGATGTTGGCGAGGAAGGAGGCGAGTTCGACGTCCTCGCAGAACGTCTTGCTGGCCTCGAACTCGCCGAGGCCGAAGGCGATCATACCACCGAATCCGCCCGACAGATACCGCTCCGCGGTGTCGTGCGTGCGGTGGTCGTCGAGGCCGGGGTAGGCGACCCACGACACGTCCTCGTGGTCGGCGAGGTACTCCGCGACGATGGCGGCGTTCTCGCAGTGGCGGTCCATTCGAAGCGGGAGGGTTTCGAGTCCCTGCAGGGTCTGCCACGCGTCGAACGGGGATTGCTGGTTGCCGAGGCTTCGAACCGAGCGGAGTCTGGCGGCGGCGGCGAGCGGCGCGTCGGAGAAGTCCTCGGAGAAGTTCACGCTGTGATACGCGGGGTTCTCGCCGCCGATTTCGGGGTAGTCGTCCGCGTCCCAGTCGAAATCGCCGCCATCAACGAGGACGCCGCCGACCGTCGTGCCGCTCCCGTGGAGCCACTTCGTCGTGGATTCCCAGACCGCGTCCGCACCGTGTTCGAGCGGGCGACACAGCGCGGGTGTTGCGAAGGTGTTGTCCACGACCAGCGGGACGCCGTGTTCGTGGGCGATGTCGGCCACGCGTTCGAAATCCGGCGTGACGAGCGACGGGTTGCCGACCGTTTCGACGTGGACGAACGCCGTGTCGTCGTCGATTTGCTCCTCGTACGCCTCGTAATCGAGCGTGTCCACCAGACGGGCGTCGATTCCCCGGCGGGACGCGGTATGAGAGAAGTAGGCCGTCGTGCCGCCGTAGGTGTCGGTGGAGAGGACGACGTTATCGCCCGCTTCGGCGAGGACCAGCGTCAGGGAGTCCAGCGCGGCCATACCGCTCGCGGTGGCGACCGCACCCGTTCCGCCTTCGAGCGAGGCGATGCGGTCCTCCAGCATCTCGACGGTCGGGTTACTCAGGCGGGAATAGATGTGGCCGTCCCGCTCCAGCGCGTACAGTTCGGCGGCGTAGTCGGCGGTTTCGAACTCGTAGGACGTGGTTTGATAGAGTGGGGGCGCAACCGCCCCTGTCGCGGGGTCCGGACGTTGCCCCGCATGAACGCTCCGAGTATCGAACCGGGGCTGGTCGTTGCTCATGTGTAGTACGCATATTTCCCCAGAATTTTATAACCAATAGTTACGGCAACCTTTGCAGATCATGAGAACCCATGACATGGGGTGGGGAGCCAATCGTCCGAGCTCATTCGTATTTCGGGGTGAGACGCACGAGCAGTGCCGCGATGACGATAATTCCGCCGCCGAGGAAGAGGATAAGCGTCGATCCGTGCCCGGATATGGAAACGGCACCGACGAAGCGGGAGATTTCGATGACGAACAGGAGGATAACCGCCGCGGTGAGCCAGTTCAGCTTTCGACGTATCGCCGCGAGGTTAGGGTCCGGAGTGGGATCAGGATCCGGAGCGGATTCGGAATCGGGGTCGGCCATGCGTAAAGACGGTCGTCTTTTCGACATAATTCCATCGAAGCGATGAGTCCGATCGTCGCCGTCCGCAACCGTCACGAAAAGGCGAAGACCACGGACCGCCATCCGAGCACAATGAGCGCACCGGACATCCCCGCCGGATATCGACCGCCCGAACTGTTCACCTACCCGTCGAGATTCCTCGCGGTCGCCTCAATCCTCGCCCTCGTCGGTTCCGTCGTCGGGTTCGGTGCGCTCCTCTGGTTGTTGCAGGGACGGCCAGAAGGCGGTTCGATCACCTTCGGCCTCGTCGAACTGGTCGTCGCGTTCCTCGCAGTGGTCGGTACGTTCGTCATCCACGAAGCGATTCACGGACTCGTCTTTCGACTGCTGGGTTACCGCGTCTCCTTCGGGTTCGCTGCAGGCGTCCCGGCGCTCTACACCGCCGCGTTCGACCAGTTCGTCACGCGCCGGGACAACTTGCTCACCGGAATCGCTCCGCTCGTCGTCGTGACCGTCGTTGGGGTTCCCCTGCTCGCCGCGCCGATTCCCATCGCGCTGGTGACCTATCTCGTCCTCCTCGTCAACACCTCTGGCGGGGTGGGCGACTGCTACATGGCGTGGCGGCTATGGCGACTGCCCGACGGGACGCTCTGTTACGACGCCGACGTCCAGCACAGCTACCTCTTCCGCCCCGCGAACCCCGGGCCGTGAACGACACCGCTATAGCCCCCGAAAAACACGTACGAACCGATGCGAAAGCGAACGTTCACGTTGCTCGGTCTCGGCGCGTTCGCGCTCACCCTCGTCAGTTTCGTTCTGCTCGGCTTCGGACGACTTCTGCTCTCCTACCGAACCGCCCGTTACCTCTCCGCGCCGACGATGTTCCTCGCCTTTGCACTTCTCGTGGGACTGTTCGTCTACTCCGTGTTGGTGTACGTCGGCGTCGCTCAACTGGAGTAAGAAAACCATCGACGAATATCGAGACCCACCATCTCGCAACTGTAATCGAAAGCGACGAGTACGGACTGCCCACTCCCGCTCTCCGCTCGCTTGTGGCGGCGTAGGCCGAGGTTACTTAGTGTGTCCCGTTCGTTCGAGCGAGCATGGGAACGATGGATGGCTTGAACGTCACCGACTGTACGCGCTGTTCGGCGCTGGTCGAGTGTCGGAGCCAAATCGTCAACGGAGTCGGCCCGGAGGACGCGGACGTGTTGTTCATCGGGGAAGCGCCCGGCGCACGGGAAGACGAAGGAGGCGAACCGTTCGTCGGTCGGAGTGGGTCGGTGCTGGACGAGAAACTCCGCGACAGGGGGCTGTCGCGGGCGGACGTTCGAATCACCAACTGCGTGCGTTGTCGGCCGCCGGAGAACCGCGATCCGACGAAGGAGGAACTCGGGAACTGCCGGGAGTATCTGGAGCGGGAAATCGAACTCGTCGATCCGGAGGTCATCGTCACGCTCGGGAAGGTACCGAGTCAGCACGTCCTCGACAGGGACGTGGCCGTGACGAACGAAGCGGGGTCGATAGAAGCCGTCGAACTCGGCGGGGCGAAACGGGACGTACTCATCTGTCTGCACCCGGCGGCCACGCTCTACGACCGGAGTCAGGAGTCCACGTTCGAGAACGCACTCGACAAAGCGGCGACGATGGCGGGGTCGAACGGCGGCCAGTCGAACCTCGGCGATTTCTGATTTCTGACGGGGAAGGGTGTCGTCACTAGGGGGTGGGAAAATAACGGAAAGAAAACGATCACGGAGGCGAATGAAGCGTCGTGGCGGAGACGAATATCGGCGTTATCTATGGCGTAGTCGACTGAACCGGGGTCGGTTCAGTCGCACTTTTTGTGGTGTTTGTGCTTGTGGTGGTGCTTCTTCCCGTCGCGGCAATCGTCGTCGTCGTGGTGGTGGCGTTTCTTGCCGTCTTCGCAGTCGTCGCCCTGGTCGCCCTTGTTGCCGGAATTCGATTCGGCGTACTGGACGTTTTCGTTTCGCTGGTAGTTCAGCTGTTCCGCCGTCGCAGTCCCGTCGTTCGCGGAGAAGGCGACAGCGCTGTTCTGTTCGTTCACGTTCAGCTGCCTGATGTACTGTTCCTGCTCGACGTCGGAGAGGGCGGTCTGTTCGTTGACCTGTTTGCCGCCGTTGTCGTAGGCGACTGCCCACGAACCGTCGCCCTTCGCGTCCGTTCCCTTGGTCACGCCGTCGAGCTTGTACCAGCCGTCGTCGACGTTGACGGAAGTCGCCGACGCGATCTGTGCGTTGAAGTTGCCCTGGTAGCTCGCCTGCGTGGCCTTCGATTCGCTGTTACTGAGCGCGATAGCGACCGCGGCTTTCTGGGAGCTCCTGTTGAGCTGGCTGACGGCTTGGAACTGATCGATGTTGGATTCGGCACCCTGCTCGTTCGCCTGTGCCGACCCGTCCGAGCCCCGTTTCACGTCCGAATCCGAGTAGTCGCCGGTCATGTTGGCCGTCGCCATGAACTCGTCGACGAGTTTCGGGTCGAAGTTCAGCGCGGCGGCGCTCGCTATCTGCTGGTTCCGGTTGAACTGACAGCTCACCTGCCACGCTTTCGCCTTGCTGGTCTCGCCGACTGCGACTGCGACGGCGACGCCCTGTTGGTTGTAGTTCAGTTGATCGACTTCCTGTGACTGGTCGACGGACGAGTCGGCGTTCTGGTCGTCGCCGTTGCCGACGTTTGCCGCGAGGGCTTCGGCGTCCTGAACGTTCTTGTTGATCTGGAAGCTTCGCTGGTACGACCGGGCGTAGCTGCTGTCCTCGGCGAGAGCGATCGCGAAGTTCTGGCTGCTGATGTTGGCCTGTTCGACGTCCTGTTCCTGATCGATCTCGGCTTCCGCGTTCTGTTCGCTTTCGTATTCGTGGCCGCTGACGACCCAACCGGAGAAGTCGCGTGACTCCGTCTCGTGTGCGAAGACGATGTACACGTCCTTGAGGTCGGTGAACGTCCGCTGTTTTTCTTCAGCGCTCGCGTTGATCGACCACGCCTTCCCCATTTGCTGGTTCTTGTTGTGCTGGTAGGTGCGCTGAATCGCGCTGGCGTTCCCACCGTCGATCGAAATTGCGACCGCCTTCTGCTGCTGATTGACGTTCAACTGGGAAACGTCCTGATACTGGATGACATCCGATGAGGATTTCTGCGAACTCGAATGCACGTCGCTCTTGTGATCCGCGAGCCACGATTCGAGGTCCGTCGAGCTGGTGTCCACACCGAAGATGAGATAGACGTTGTCCCCGTTCGCGCGAACGGTGTCGCCCGATACGGCGTTCGCCACATCGGGGACCCTGCTCACAGCACCGGCAGTGATACCGGCAGCCGCGATTCCTTTCAAATAACCTCTGCGTTTGACGTTGTCGAGAGAGCGGTTGTTTCCTCGCATAGCGCATCCTGGTAAAACAGCGATTCACATTTCGTTATGAGCTACCTGATAAGAATACTACTCGAGTAGGAGCTCACTATAACCGAAATCGCGGCAAAAATTTCGTCCAGATGGATAGATATATGTCTATTAAATAAACGTATGAGGATCGTTACACGCCATCGATGGGATACGATAGCAAATCGAGCGCGCGTGAAAATGGTGAGTAGTGGCCCTCGGAAGTACCGTCGTCGGCGCTACGCTCGGTTCGATTAGTGGAGACGTGACGGGTGAGCGCGTCGTTTGCGGCCATCGCTGGTGGAGTCGAGGAGGGCAGGACGTGGAAGCGATGGAGTTCGACCCGGCGTCGTCACTCCCGCTCTTTTCGTCACCGAACCCCAAACGACCTCAGCGAACGACCGTCACCATCATCGGCGCACGGCGCATCACCCTGTCGGCGACGGACCCGAGGAGGATGTGTGAGATGTCGTCGCGTCCGTGGGTTCCGATGACGATGTGGTCGATATCGTTTTCGCGCGCGTAGGTGAGGATTTGACGGGCGGGCTGTCCCATCTTGACGACGCTTTCGATCGGAACGTCGTCCGCTTTTTCCCGTAATCCGTCGTGGAGTTCGTGGGCGCGGTCCCACTCCTTCTGATACCACTCCTGTGAGTAAGCGGGCATCCCCGCTTTGCCGAGCGGTGACTGGTATCCCGGTGACAACGGGTCGATGTCGAACGGATTGACGACGGTGATGAGGGTGAGTTCCGCGTCAGGTATTTCGAGTGCGTACTCGAACGCTTCTATCGATTTGGGCGAACCATCGAGCGGAACGAGAACGTGTTCGCTCATGGAACACGAGACGGCAGACGGGAGGTAAAACGATTTTCTCTGTCCCAATCAGGAACCGCATAAAAACGAACCCATCGATCGCGCAGAACAAAACCCATCAGGTGTGCAGGATGAACTCGAAGATGAGGAACGACCCGACTGCCGAAAGCGTCGGCGAGAGTACCCAAAGAAGGACGATACGGCTCGTCGCCGCCGGGTCGAACAAGTTCTCCGCGGCCAGTTCCTCGACGCTCTCCTCGCCGATAGGCGCGACCTGACCGGGTTCACCGCCGTCCCGCGCCGCGGGCGGTTCGGGTGCTTCCCCCTCCGCCATCTCGCCGATCGTCGGGCCGGGCGGCACCTCGGTTTCGCTCGTCTCGGCGATCAGTGCACCCGATGAAAGCTCGGCAACTGGCGTTTGCTCCCCCTGTATCGCGGCATCCGCGACCTCGGCGACCGTCACCGCTCTGCTCGCTCGTCCCCATCCGAGGCCGATGATACACGAGGTGGTGCTGACCGCGAGACTCGCCGGAATTCCAAGCCGTGAAAGGATCGTGATGATGGTCGCACCGATGAGCGAAACGATGAGCGCCGCCAGGATCGGCAGATCGGTAATCCCGTCGCTGATGGTGTCGAGCGTCCGCCGAGCGATGGTAAAGCCACCGAGACCGATCGCACCGATAGCCAGCAGGATTCCCTGACTCGCCGTGATCGATCCGTTCCCGATGAGCGGTGCGACGGCGTTCGCCGCGTTCGACGCACCCGCACTGAACCCCATGTAGCAGGCGATGATGAGCACCGAGGCCGCACCGCCAGCCTCGCGCCCACCGACGCCACTGCCCAGTTCGGGTCGCGGAATCGACCCCGAACGGTCGAACGTAATCAGCCCACCCTCGATTCGCGAGAACGAGAAGTGAGCGTCGAGATACGGATAGAGATAGCGGCCGACGATCAACCCGATGAGGAACGCCGAGAGCGGTGCGACGATCCACGCCGAAACGATGGTGAACATCAGCGATTCGTTGAGCGAGTTCGTCGCCAACCCCAACCCGACGATCGCGCCGACGGCCGTCATCGACGTCGACGCAGGGACGCCGAACAGGTTCGAGATGAGCAGTGCAAACCCGGCGAAAAAGAGGACGACGATGCTCGTCCCCAGCGTGAACTGGCTGGCCGGGACGATACCGTTGCTCATCGTCTCGATGACGTTCCTCCCGACCGTCCAACCACCCCAGAGCGCAAAGCCCGTGAAGAGTGCCGCCGCTCCGACCTTCCCGATGATTCTACTTCCGACCGCGGGACCGAACGCGACCCCGGTCGAGGAACCGCCGATGTTGTAGCCGACGAACACGGCGACGAACAATCCAACTAACAGTAGTACACTAACCACGCTGTTCCCCCCAATCGTACAACGGGAGCGAGGACTATCCCTTTTGCCCGTCCGAATCAGCGTCCAAACTCACGCACGAAACGCCGCCCAGCGGAGCATGTCGTCGAACGCCACGACCGACTCGTACCTGTCCGCGGGGTCCTCGGCCATCGCTTTCGAGATGATTTCGTACAGGTCCTCCGAGACGGGGTCGTCACGGAGCAACTCGAACTCCTGTGGACCCGCCTGTGCCAACATGACTTCCCTATGTTCCGGGTCGAGGGCACGGAGTGACCCTTCGTCCGGACTTTTTCCGGTCAGAACGAACGCCGCAATCGCACCGAGACGGTACACGTCGGTTCGTTCGTCCGCTTCCGTTCCCGCGACCTGCTCCGGCGCATCGTACGGCGACGGGTCGGCCGAGTCGCGGAACTCGACGAGTTCGGATCCGAGTTCCCAGTCGGCGACGAACGCGTCGTCACCGTCCAAGAAAACCGACGCCGGTGTCAGGCCCCCGTGAATCACGCCGTCGGTATGGGCGTCGTGAACGACCGTACTCGCCGCCGAAAGCGCGTCGAGTCGCTCCGGGAACGGCCGGTCGGAATCCGCGAGCGAACCGTCCTCGTAGTACGGCAGTTCGATGCTGTCGCCGTCGATTTCGAGCACCGGCACGACGCCGGGACGGTCGTTCAGTTCCGCCCACCGTTCGACCGCCGAGCGGAACGTCCCGGCGACCCGTGGCTCGGCCAGTTGTCGTTCGGCGACGAGTTTCGGCCCGTCGTCGGTCCGTTTTCTCACCCGATACGTCTCGGTGAACTCGTCCGCCGAAAGCCGTTCGAGGCGGCCGTACTCCAGTTCCGGTTCCGCGGCCGATTCGACGGCGGCCGCCGTCGAATCGTCGTCGTCGTTGAACCGTCGGTAGGCCGCGAACGCGGCCGTTCCGACGAGGATTCCGGACAATCCCAGCCCGGGAGCGGACGTGAGAAATTCGCTCGTCCCGTCGACGGCCGTGTCGAGCAGCGAGTGGTGGCGCTCGAAGGTGTAAAGACCGTCGTACGTCCCGAAGAAGACGTTGTCGTACGTGACGAGCATGTGCATGCCCCTCCTCGCCGCGGAAAACGACCACTTCAGGGAGCCATCTTCGGCGGAGAGGACGTAGAGCGTTTGCCCGATCATCGAGTATACCTTCCCGTCGCTGACCTCGGAAACGGTGGAGTAGTAGTCGGCCTGCGTCTCCGTCTCGAACGTCCACGCCTTCGTCCCATCCGTGTTTATCGCGGAGAGCACTCCATCTCCACTGACGCCGACCACCAACCCATCGGCGACGACGGGGTCGCTAGTGATGGAGTGGACATCGTCGTACTGCCACTCCACCGACCCGTTCTCCGGGTCGATGGCTCGTAGCGTCTCACCCCACAGGTAGACCCGTCCATCCTCGACGGTCGCGGTACCGCTGCCCTGCACCGACCACAGTTCGTCGCCGTTCTTGCGGTCGAAAGCGACGAACGAGCCACCCCTACGACAGAATATCCCCTCTTCGGTGACGGAGGACAAATTGATGTTCGAATTCTGTTGTTTCCATTGTTCGGACCCGTCCTCGGCCGAAAGCGCGTAGAGGCCGCTTTTCACTCGGAAATACACGGTGCCGTCGAGGAGGAAAATCTCGGAGGCGTAATCCCCCGTCACTTCGTAGGTCCACGCCTGCTTCCCGGAACTCGTGTCGAGCGCGACGAATCGCGCGTCCTGCTCCGCGAACAGATACACGTGACTGTCATCGACCTTTACCATGGAGGACGCGGCGGACACCGAATTGTGCCACTGTTCGTCCCCCGTCCGTAGGTCGAGCGCCACGAACCGCCGGGATGACCCGTCACCCCGTTCGAGTTGCGCCGAAAGATAGACCGTCCCATCCTCGACGACGGGAAGCGTCACCGGAAAAAAGTCGTCGTTGGACCATTTCACGGAACCGTCGTCCGCGTTCAACGCCTGAAGCGAATAGCGTGACCCTTTGCGGTTTCCGCTCAAGTAGGCGCTGAGAACGACGAGTAACCCGTCCTTCTCGGCGATAGGATAAACGAATCGAACCGCCTCTTCGTCGTCGGAAGACGAGTCGTCCGGATTCTCGGGAAACGTCCAGTCCGGTTTCGGTGCGTCCTTCGAGGACGTGGTGGTGCCTATCGTGGTCGTCGTCGTTTGAGCATCGCCGAGACCGACGGCCGTCCCGAGCGTTCCGGCGGTCGCCAAAAATCCGCGTCTGGAGAGGGAGGAGGGCGAGGGATTCATACACGAACCCAGTTGACGGAGTTATTTATAGTTGGAGATTTGGAACGAGTGACGTTAATTTTTGTTGCCGGAACCGAGCCAACGACTCGTATCTCCGAGTCCCCGTATCGTCTCGAAGAATCCCGAGCGTTCGTGTTCGCCCGGGCGGAGGCGGGCACGAATGCGTGAGGAGAGAAGTTCGACGGTCACGACGATGACGACGACCGTGACGAGTCCCGCCGCCGCCCGGGCGTACGAGGCGGAACTCACGGTCTGCAGGCGGAGGTGGATGTACATCCCCAGCCCACCGGCACCGACGACACCGAGGCTGACGGCGATTCGGGTGTTGATTTCGAGGACGTAGAGCGTCCACGCGATGAACGAGTTCGACACCTGACTGAGCATGCCGAAGATGACGACCTGCGGGCGCTTCGCGCCGGTCGATCGAATCGCTTCTATCGGCCCGTTGTCGATCTCTTCGAGTTCGTCGGTGAACAGCCGTCCGAGGTTGCCGATGGTGTCGGTTGCGATGGCGAGCACCGCGCCGTACGGGTTGATGCCCGTCAGCGGGATGTAGATGAGAACCCAAACCAACGCCGGAACCGCGCGGATGGTACTCATCGCCCCGCGGAAGATGAAGTTGAACGGGAACGGGGTCACACGCTCGGAGCCGAGGATACCGAAGATGAGCGCGAGCGGAAACCCGATCACGGTACCACAGAAGCCGACGAGAATCGTCACGAACGCCGCCGAAACCAGTACGGAGCCGCTCGAAACGGACGCGTCGGCGATGGTGCTAACGAAATACTGTGGATGTGTGAAACTGATCCAGATCGCACGAAGGCCGCCGATATCGTGCTGGTGAGTGTAGCTCGTGAAATCGACGAAGTTGGGTTTGAGAAACGCCCCGATGAAGTTGATCCACGTTCCGAACTGGCGAACGAGGTCCGCCAGCAGGAAGCCGAGATAGGTCATCCCCAAGCCGGTTATCAGAAGGACTGCAAGGATTCCCAAGCCGCCGGATATTCGCCGGATGCGCTGTTCGTGTTCGATTCGCTGTTTGATTTCGGTGATGTCCGTAGCCATGTTATGCGATGTTGTTGATGGCCGAATCCTCCGGTGATTCGCCGTAATAGATCCGGTCGACGTCTTCCATCGTCAGGTCGTCTTTGCTGCCGTCGAACACCACGTTCCCGTCCCGAAGTCCGATGAACCGCTCGCCGAACTCGCGGGCGATGTTGACTTGGTGGAGGCTCACGATGGAGGTGAGATTCCGTTCCTCCGCCGCACGCTTCATGTAGTGCATTACGTCTTGGGCGGCTTTCGGGTCGAGACTCGCGACCGGTTCGTCGGCGAGCAGGAGTTGCGGGTCCTGTGTGAGGGCGCGAGCGATGCCGACGCGCTGCTGCTGGCCACCGCTCATGCTGTCCGCTCGTTGATTCGCTTCTTCGAGCAACCCGACGGTTTCGAGCGACCGCAACGCCATTTCCTTGTCCTCCTCGTCGTACCGTGTGAAGACGCTATCGACCGTGTCGGTCCGGTTGAGCGCCCCGGTGAGCGCGTTTCGATACGCGCTCATGCTTTCGACGAGGTAGTGCATTTGGAACACCATCGCCACGTCGCTACGGGTACCCGAAACCCGGTCGTCGCCGATTCGAATCTCCCCCTCCGTCGGCCGTTCGAGGCCATTCAGAAGCCGAAGCAACGTCGATTTCCCCGCCCCGGACGGACCGAGAAGGATGACGAACTCCCCGTCGGGAATCTCGAACGAAACGTCGTCGAGCGCCACCGTTTCGCCACCGTAAACCTTGGTGATGTCCGATACCGTTAATGATGCCATATTAGTATTTGAACGAAGTCCTAAAAGCTAATAGTTTATTATCTACTGTCGTTGTTCGATTCTCGACAGGGTTAGTTCTTGAAGATGTCCTCGCCGTAGCCGAGTTTGTTGGCCACCTTGACGACGGGTTGGTACGTCGAGGCATCGACCTTCTTCACGCCATCGAACCAGATGTCGTCGTCGGTGTCCTTCTTGCCGTCCGCTCCGTAGTACATCTTGTCCGGTGCTTTGGTGAAGGCCTTCGTGATTTTCTCCTTCTCGTCGTCGGTGAGTTTCGGGGAAACCATGATCGGCGCACGCGGAATTTCGGAGCGAATATCGAGTTCCTTGACGCCTTCAACGTAATCGTTCGTGTCGTAGTCCCAGACGATGAACCGACCGACACCGGCGGCGTCGGCTTGGCCGCTTTTCAGCGCATTGTACGCCTTGTCGTGGGTGGTCCACGTCGGCTCGAAGTCCGCACCTTTCGGGTCACCCGGGGAGTCGGGAATGGAAAGTCCAGCCTCTTTGAGCATGGACAACGGGTAGAGCGACCCGCTGGCGCTCAGTGCATCGGCGAATGCGATTTTCTTGCCTTTCAGGTCCTTCAGCGACGAGATGTCCGAATCCTCGCGCGTGATGATCACGCTGTAGTACGTCCACGTTCCGTAGGCGTGGCGCTGAAGGATGATATCCGCGCGGTCGTTTTTGACGCCGAGTGCGGCGGCGAACGGACCGCTTTCCGCGACGTCCGCCGTCCCGCTGTCGAGCGCGGTGAGCGTCGCACTGTAGTTGGCGGCGTACTTCATGTTCACGGTGTCAACAGCGTCGATGTAGTTGTTCAGACGCTTTTTGATGGGCGTGTACTGTGCCATCATCTGTTCCTGTGGCTCGGTCGGAGACATCAGGAACTTGATTTTACCGTCCTTGTAGGCTTGCTTTCCGAAGGTTCCGATACACCCGGCCATGCCCGAAAGGCCGACGAGTCCCGCCGTACTCGCGGATTTGATGAACGTGCGTCGATTTACCATCTGAATACATGTTATTCTTTCTGTACTTGTAGGTTAAATCTTCCTATTCAAACCATTTGGCCCAACGGTGTGATACATAGTCACGATTAGAGGTCAAATTTCGCGCAAACGCGAAACAGTTTGTAGATCGAGTTGGTAGATGACGGTATGGAAGCCAGTACGCACGCAAAACAGCGTACCGCGTCCGTCGTCGTGGTCGATTACGGACTCGGAAACCTCCGGAGCGCCGTCAGCGGCCTCGAACGCGCGGGAGCGGACGTCGAGATTACCGACGACCCCGCCACGTTCGAGGCGGCGGACGGCATCGTCCTGCCGGGCGTCGGCGCGTTCCGCGAAGGAATGGAGAACGCCGGACCGTACCGGGAGGCGCTCGCCGATGCCGCGAACGACGGAACGCCGGTGTTCGGCATCTGTCTCGGGATGCAGATGTTGCTGACGACGAGCGAGGAAGCTGAACACGCCGGGGAAGGCGAAGTCACCGGACTGGACCTAATCCCGGGAACGAACGTTCGGTTCACCGGGGAACAGAAGGTACCGCACATGGGCTGGAACGAACTCTCCGTCGAACGGGACCACCCGCTAGTCGAGGGTGTCGACGGCGAGCACGCCTACTTCGTGCACTCCTACTACGCCGTCCCCGAAGACGACGACGCGATAGTGGCGACGACCGACTACGGGACGGACTTCCCGAGCGTCATCGCCGACGAGTCGGGAACCGTCTTCGGCACGCAGTTCCACCCGGAAAAGAGCGGCGAGACAGGGCTGAAAATCCTCCAAAACTTCGTGGATATCTGCCAGCAGTCCTGAGCGACAGAAGCTTACAGGAACTCGCGCACGTCGGAGTACCACATATCGTGGTGGTCCATCGCGTCTATCCGCCGCGCGATTTTGGCGGCGAGGACGTGCCAACAGAGTTCGGTCGGGTCGTCCGGATCTAGATTGTATTCGCTATCCCGGCAGGTACAGCCTTCCTCCACGATGTACTCGTCCTCGAACCCGACGACCACGACGAAGTCTCGATATTCCTTGACCCGCCGCTCGGACACCGCTTCGATGGCCTGCCGACCCCTGTCGTCGTGAACCGAGAGGATTCGGCGGACGACATCCGGCGTGAGCGACCCCACCTCGGCCAGTTCGGATTCCCACGCCTCGACGCTGTTCACAGTATCAACTCCGCGGGCGTCAGTGAACGGTCGATGGCGGTGGAAACCGAACGCACGGACCATCGGTTCGGAGGGGCGAAATAAACCGGTTCCGATAGCGACGACGAAAAGCGGCTGGTTAGCGTAGGATCGGCGGGCGTGGCTTTCGCCCAGTTTCTGCGATCCATCGGTTCACAGTACAGTTCCCGGAGGCTCATCTCCGACGTTCCCGTCGTCGCCCGTAACCCGCATTCCTTTTCGGGGCTGAACGCCGACTCGACGTATGAATGTCCGCGAAGGGAACGTCGAGGTGGAGGTCCCCGAACAGGAGGGGGACGCCATCATCGACGACGTGTTTTTCAACCCGGTGCAGGAGTTGAACCGCGACCTGACGGTCGCGGTCCTGCGAACGTACGTCGACCGAGAACCGCGAGCAGAGTACTACCTCGATGCGATGGCGGCCACGGGGATTCGGGGCGTCCGCGCCGCCGAAAACGGCTGGAACGTGACGTGTGCCGACATCGACCCGGACGCCATCGAACTCTGTCGGGAGAACTTCGAGCGCAACGACCTGCCGGGCGAAGTGCTCCACAGGAACGCCAACGCGCTCATGCACGAGGAGGTGTTCGACGTGGTGGACATCGACCCGTTCGGAACGCCGATCCCGTTCGCCGACGCGGCGTTCGCCAACACGCGCGATCTGGTCTGTGTCACGGCGACGGACACCGCGCCGCTCTGTGGCGCGCACTTCCACAGCGGGGTTCGAAAGTACGGCGCGACCCCGCGCAACACGGACTACCACGCCGAGATGGGCGTCAGAATCCTCCTCTCCGCGCTGGCCCGCACCGCCGCCCGGTACGACAAGGGCGTCACGCCGCTGTTGACCCACGCGACGAGCCACTACGTCCGAACCTACCTCGAACTGGACGAGGGCGCGACGACCGCGAACGGTGCCATCGACGAACTCGGTCACCTCTATCACTGCGAGGACTGTCTTCACCGCGAGCACGAGTACGGCCTCATCGCGAACCCACCCGAAACCTGCCCGGCGTGTGAGAGCAACCGCTTGCTGACCGCGGGTCCCGTTTGGCTCGGCCCGACCCACGACGCCGACTTCGTGGACGCGGTCGCCGAGAACGTCACCGAGGAGATGGGTACCGCCAAGAAGGCGAACAAACTCCTGACCCAACTTTCGGGCGAACTCCACCGACCGACCCACTACGACCAACACCGACTCTGTAAGGAGTGGACGCGCTCGGCCTCGGGCATGGACGAGTTCCTGGAGCGCCTTCGGGATGCGGGCTACGAAGCCTCCCGCACCCACTACGGCGGGACGACGTTCAAGACGCCCGCGAACGTCGCCGAGATTCGTGCGGCGACGCGACCATAGGTGACAGGTGAGCGGTAGTGGCCAACGCTTTTGGTTGAATTCGCCGAAGTACACCCCGTGAATATCGGAACTACGGCACGGGAAACCGTCGGTTACGCGCGTGAACAGGAAATCACGTTTCTCGCGGCGGGGATCGCCTACTACGCCTTCGTCTCGATCCTTCCGGCGCTGTTGTTGGCGCTCGCCATCGCGTCGTTCGTCGGCGGGGACGCGTTTGCGAATCACGTCGTCGGGACAGTCCAAACGCTTCTCTCCCCGAAGGCACAGGACATCGTTCAGAATTCGCTCTCCAGCGCTTCAGGACGTGGAAGCGCGACGGTCGTCGGTTCTCTCGTCCTCGTTTGGAGTACCCTGCGGGTGTTTCGCGGATTGGACGAGGCGTTTTCACGGGTCTACGGCGTGAACGTCGCGGAACCGTTCACCGAGACGCTGACCGATGCGGGTCTCGTGTTGGCCGTCATCGCCGTGGGGGTCGCGGGCGTCGCGGTGATCAACATCCTCCTTCCGTCCATGGCGTGGCTGCCGTTCGAGCGGACGCTCACGTCGATCGCCCTCCTGTTCGTGTTGGTTCCGGTGTTCTTACCCCTGTACTATTTCTTTCCCGACACCGACGTTACGGTCCGTGAGATACTTCCCGGAACGATATTTGCGACACTCGGCTGGACGGCGCTCCAAGCGGTGTTCAGCATTTACGTCGATTCAGCGGCGCAGTTCTCCGCCTACGGCGTTCTCGGCGGCGCGTTGTTGTTGGTCACGTGGCTCTACCTCGGCGGCATCGTCCTCCTGTTCGGCGCGGTCATCAACGCGGTTCTCGCGGGACGGCATTTCAGGAAAACTAAAGGCGTGGCAGGCACCAGGGAAAGACAGCAGGAAGTCAAAGGAGAGGACATGACCGACGATACAGAGCAGTCCGCACCGGACATCCTCGACCTCCGAGACGACGTGGAACGTCTACAGTCGGAGTTCGAGGAGTTCGAACACGATGTCGATGAGCGCACAGTTCAGAAATCCAAGTTGGAGTCGGAACTGAAGGGATACGTCCGGAGGCGGATGCGCCGTGGGCACGCGCGCGGATGGGGTCCGTATCTCGTTCTCCTGTACGGGACGGCGATGACGCTCGGCGCGTTCTGGTGGCTCAAAAGTTGGTGGGCCATCCTCGCCATGTTCATCATCTGGCTCTCGACGCTCGGGCTATACACCCTGATGATGCTCGTCGGGTTCGGCGTGAACGCCGCGATGGTCCCCGGACGCGTCGGCGGTCGGATTCAGGACTGGCGCTCGTAATCATGTCCCGTGGTTTGGGTGTGGTGGAGTTCTTCCATCAGGTATTACCGCATTGGATACCGCAGGTGTTCGCCTACGTCACCCAACTCGGTAATGCGGGGCTGTTTTTCGTCCTCGGTGCGCTGCTCTACTGGACCAACGACGACCGCGAGAAGTACGGATTCCTCCTCGCCGCGACGTTGGGCGCACTGTCGTTGACGCTCGCGCTGAAAGGGTTTTTCGCGCTGGCACGGCCGCCCGAGACGTATCACGTCGTGAATGCGTCGGGATACGGCTTTCCGAGCGGTCACGCGCTCGGTTCGACCGTGTTTTGGGTCCTTCTCGCGCTGACGTTCGACCGCTGGAGCAGAGCGACACGGTTGGCGGTTGCGGGCGTCATCGTTGCGCTCGTCTGCCTCGCACGACTCGTTCTCGGCGTTCACTTCACCGTCGACGTGATCGCGGGCGTCGGAATCGGCCTCGTCTATCTCGCCGTCCTCATCGGTGGCTTCAAGCGACGGCCGAGGCCGGCGTTCGCCCTCGCCGTCCTCTGGGCCTTCGCGGCGCTCTGTATCGTTATCCTCATGCCACCCGTCACTGCCGCACTCGCGGAAACCGACCTGGTGGATGCCGTCACCGCATTCGGCGGGACCATCGGGGCGTTGATCGCGTGGGAGTCGGTCGGACCACCGGACGGAACGGTGTCCCGTCCGACGGCCGTCGTGGGGCTTTTTTCCCTCGGTGTCCTCTCGTACATCGGACTCCGAGCATCGCTGCCGCTCGCCGCCATCTTCGCCATCAACGCGGTAGTACAGGGTGGAATCGTCGCGTATCCAAAAATAGTTGGACGGAGAGGGATTCGCGCTTAGAACTTCTCCAAGTACTTCTCTTTCTCCCAGTCGGAGACGAACACGCGGTAGTCGGCGTAGTCCGCACGCTTGGCCTCGATGAACTTCTCGGTGACGTGCTCGCCGAGTCCTTCGGTGACGACGTCGTCGGCTTCGAGCGCGTCGACTGCTTCGTCGAGCGAACCGGGGAGCGTCGTGATGCCGTACTCCTCACGCTTCTCGTCGTCGAACTCGTAGATGTCCTCGCGGACCGGTTCTCCGGGGTCGGCGTCGTTTTCGATACCTTCGAGCCCGGCCGAGATGACGGCGGCGAGCGCGAGGTAGGGGTTGCACGACGGGTCCGGACTCCGGATTTCGAAGCGCGAACTCGCGCCCGCAGCGTCGGGGACGCGGATGAGCGCCGAGCGGTTGGTGTCGCTCCACGCGACGTAGACGGGTGCTTCGTAGCCGGGAACGAGACGTTTGTAGGAGTTGACGGTCGGGTTCGTGACGGCGGTGAACGCCTCGGCGTGGTTCAGGATGCCGCCCATGAACTGGTACGCGGTCTCGGAGAGGTTGAACTCGTCGTCGGGGTCGTCGAACGCGTTACCGTCCTCGTCGAAGAGGCTGATGTGGCTGTGCATACCCGAGCCGTTGATAGCGCTGATCGGCTTGGGCATGAACGTCGCGTGAATGTCGTTCTGTTCCGCGACGGCGCGGACGACGGCACGGAAGGTGGCGATGTTGTCCGCTGCAGCGAGTGCGTTCTCGTACTTGAAGTTGATCTCGTGCTGACCGTCGGCGACTTCGTGGTGGCTGGCCTCGATTTCGAAGCCCATCTCCTCCAGCGTGAAGATGATTTCTCGGCGGACGTCGCTCGCCATGTCCTTGGGTGCGAGGTCGAAGTAGCCGCCCGAGTCGTGCGGGACGGTGGTCGCGTTTCCGTCCTCGTCCTTGTCGAAGAGGAAGAATTCGGGCTCGGGACCGATGCTGACGGTATATCCCATCTCGTCCGCACGGTCGAGGACACGCTTCAAAACCTGGCGTGGACCGCCGTCGAACGGCGTTCCGTCGGTGTTGACGACATCACAGATGAGACGTGCACTTGCGGAGTCACCGTTGGAGCGCCACGGGAGGACAGCAAACGTGGATGGGTCGGGTTCGAGACGCATGTCGCTCTCCTGAATGCGAACGAATCCTTCGATGGACGAGCCGTCGAACCAAATGCCCTCCTCGAACGCCTTTTCGACTTGGTGGGCCGGGATGCTGACGTTTTTCACCGTCCCAGTGATGTCGGTGAACTGGAGACGGACAAAATCGACGTTTTCGGTCTCGATTGCGTCGAGAACTTCCTGTTCTTCAGCGGATAACCCTGTATCCTTTTCGGTGGCAATATTTCCGTCTGTCATCTTTATAGACACCGTATGCAAATACATCCACCATTAAAACAGTATCGGTTAGTCAACTGTACGATTTAGACCTAGAATTGGATATTCGTTAAATTCTAATGGGTGGAGCGAGTTGGTTGGTGTAATGACGTACGAAAATCTGGATGCGAAACTCGTAAACGAACTACTCGGCGACGGACGAGCGAGTCTCCGAAGCCTCGCGGAGGAACTGGACGTCTCGGTGACGACGATTTCGAACCACTTGACCCACTTGGAAGAACAGGGGGTCATTCAAGGGTACTCTCCGCTCGTCGATTACGACGAGTTGGGATACGACGTGACGGCAGTCGTCCAACTGAAAGTCGAAGGGAACGCCCTGCCAGAAGTGACCGAACGGTTGCAAGACCATGATCAGATGATAAGTGTGTACGAGGTTACCGGGGACTATGATATCATCGCCATCGGCAAATTTACCGACACGGACGGAATGAACGAACAGATCAAGAAGCTGCTCATCGACCCCGATATCAAAGAGAGTAACACGAGCGTCGTGCTCAACGCTGCGAGCGAGCACGAACAGTTCAAACTAGACGAGTCCCGGTAACCGACCAATACTACTTAGACCCCGGGGCGAGTTCCACCGGTCATGAGCGTCATCGCGGAGTTTACGATACGTGCTCCGGACCTCGTTCTTACCGAGACGCTCGAAGCAGTTCCGGAAATGACCGTCGAACTCGAACAGCAGATGGCGAGCACGGCAGGGTCCGCGCTCCTCATCATTTGGGCAACCGGAGGGAGTTTCGACACGTTCAACGATTCCCTTCACGCCGACCCGACGATCGAGTCATACTCCATCGTCGAAGAGATGGACGTTCGGAAACTCTATCGGCTTCGACTGGAACGGGAGTCGATCCTTCCCGTCTATCCTACCTATCAGGAACTCGGTGCGGTTCCGATGGCGGGTCACGGCGCGTCGGGAACGTGGACGCGACGGGTCCGGTTTCCGGAGCGATCTGCCCTGGTCGAATTTCAACAGTTCTGCCGACGAGAGCACGTCGATTTCTCCCTCAAGCGACTGTACACGCCGGGCGACAACGATACGGCGTTTCACCTCACCGGGCCACAGCGCGAAGCCCTCGTCGCCGCCTACGAATCCGGGTATTTCGAAGTTCCTCGTGACGCCACCCTTACGAACCTGAGTTCCACGCTGGACATCAGCAAACAGTCCGTTTCGGAGCGTTTGCGACGGGCACAATCACGCCTCGTCGAGAACACCATCCTCGGAGAAAAGGGTAAACCACGATAGAACCGAGAAAAGTGTTTTTCTCTTTATTGTAGTAAAAAAGAGATTCGTGGCAGGATGAAAACGCGCAATAAAAAGCCTGAAATATAAGGCCAAGGTTCAGATCGATTCGTGCGAATACATTCTAGTACATAGATATCCAGCGACGGGAGATACCAGTAACTACGAATTCCACGATATTCCACCGATGCCCTCACTAGACAACGTCGATAGGCCCGCACCGTCCGTCATCTTCTCCACACTGGCGAGTGCACGACGCCGAGTCGTGCTTCGAGAACTCATCAAGAGTGGCCCATCGTTGACAGTAACAGCCCTCTCGGAGAAAATTTCGGACGAGAACCCGGATACCGACGCCAGGCGTATTTTTGCCCAGTTACATCACAGCCATCTCCCCAAGCTCGAAGATTCGGGAATGGTCACAGTCGAGGACGATGTCGTCACGCTCGGAAATTGCATCGAAGTCATCGAACCGTACCTGGTGCTGGCGGAACGATACGAATCGATGCGCGAAAAATAACGTTCGAAACGGGAGTTCGTTTCGATCGTCGAATGGGCAGTCGTCGCTTCTATGGGGTGAGGTTCGTTCCGAACCTCGCTTACATAGTCTCCGTCAGGCAGAGCCTGACGGGCTATGAAATCCGTTCTTCGGCCGAATTTGTCTCACGGGCACAGCCCGTTCGACAGTCGAGGTTTCTTCGAAACCTCTCTTACATAGCCTTGGCCGAGGTTCCCTCGGCCGTGCAATGAAATTTGTCCTTTCGTCGAAATTTACATTGCACCGCCCATACCGCCCATACCGCCCATGCCGCCCATGCCACCCATTCCGCCGGGGGCACCGCCGGGCGCGCCGCCTTCGTCATCGTCGTCGCTGACTTTGCCACCGGAGAGGTCACCAGCCGCGATGACGTCGTCGATGCGGAGGAGCATGACGGCCGCTTCCGTAGCGCTTTCGACCGCTTGCGTTTTCACGCGGAGCGGCTCGACGACGCCGTCCTCTTCCATGTCGACGATGTCGCCGGTGTATGCGTCGAGACCTGCGCTCGTCTGTCCACCGTCGTGTTTGCTACGGAGGTCCACGAGCGAGTCGATGGGGTCGAGACCCGCGTTCTCGGCGAGGGTGCGCGGGATGACTTCCAGCGTGTCAGCGAACGCTTCGACGGCCAACTGTTCGCGGCCGCCGACACTGTCAGCGTAGTCACGCAGGGAGAGGGCGAGTTCCGTTTCCGGAGCGCCACCGCCGGGGAGCACTTTGCCGTCTTCGAGCGTGACGCGAACGACACCGAGGCTGTCCTCGATTGCGCGCTCGACTTCGTCGACGACGTGTTCCGTGCCGCCGCGGAGGATGAGGCTGACCGATTTCGCCTCTTCGACTTCCTCGACGAAGATGCGCTGGTCGCCGCCGACATCCTTCTGAGCGACGCTTCCGGCGAAGCCGAGGTCGTCCTCGGTGATGTCGTTGGCGTTGTTGACGAGCGTGGCACCGGTCGCGCGTGCCAGTTTCTGTATGTCGCTCGACTTCGCACGGCGGACGGCGAGGATGCCTTCCTGTGCGAGGAAGTGCTGTGCCATGTCGTCGATACCGCCGTCGACGAAGACGACGTCGGCGCCGACGTCGACCAGCGAGTCAACCATCTCACGCAGTTGGGATTCCTCTTGGTCGAGGAACTGCTGGAGTTGGTCGGGGTCGGTGACGTTGACTTCCGCGTCGATTTCCGTCTCGGCGATTTCGAGCGCGCCGTCGACGAGGGCCACGTTGGCGTCCTCGGCGAAGTACGGCATGTTGTCGTGGACGCGCTCCTTGTCGATGATGACGCCGTCAACGAGTTCCGAGTTGTCGATGGTGCCACCGACGACCTTCTCGACTTTGATGTTGTCCGTGTCGACGCCGTCCTCGTCGGCGACGCTCTGCACGGCGCTAACGACGAGGTTGGCGAGGTGGTCTTTGGCGTTCTCCGCGCCTTTGCCGGTCATCGCCGTCGCGGCGATCTTTTCGAGGTACTCGGTGTCATCGGCATCGACTTCGATCGCGTTCTCTTCGAGGACTTCCTTCGCCTTCTCGGCGGCCTGACGGTACCCCTGTGCGAGGGTCGTGGCGTGGATGTCCTGTTCGAGCAGATCCTCCGCCTTCTGGAGGAGTTCACCAGCGATGACGACGGCGCTGGTCGTCCCGTCGCCGACTTCGTCTTCCTGCGTCTGGGCGACTTCGACGATCATGTTCGCCGCCGGGTGCTCGATGTCCATCTCCTTGAGGATGGTTACACCGTCGTTCGTGACGACGACGTCGCCAGTCGAATCGACGAGCATCTTGTCCATCCCTTTCGGACCGAGTGTGGTACGTGCGGCCTCTGCGACCGCTTTCCCGGCTGTGATGTTCATCGATTGTGCGTCCCGTCCGGAGGTTCGTTGACTGTCCTCGGAAAGAACGATAAGTGGCTGGTTGCCCATTGGTTGTGACATAGTCATCACATCCGTTGATTGCGATTCTATATAAATCTTTCCTTGGTGCTGTGAGAACGAGGCACACGAGCCTCTCGACGGCGAGTGCCACGGAGTGACACGAATTATTTATATGTGAAAAATCGGATTTAACCGCTGAACTGGTGGTATTCCATCCCTTGGCGCTTCATCTCGTTGCGTTTGCGTTCGAGGAAGGAGTACACCGAGCCGTGTGGTGCACCGTCGAGGAGCATCTCGACTGCGCTTCGAACGACTTCGACCTGCTGTGGTTGGCCGATGATGCCGAGCGTCGTTCCGTAAATGACGACGTTCGCACCCGATAGTTCCTCCAGCAATTGCCGTGTTCGACCGTTCTCACCGATGAGACGGCCCTTCTGTCGTTGAAGATCGTTTTTGTTACGCGCTGCAGCTTCGATATCCACGAGATCGAACAGCATCAAGTCGTCGTCGAGCAACGCAAGCGCCTCCTCGGGTGAGAACCCTCGACCGATGGCCTTCACGATGTCAGGTGCTTTCAACCCCTGAAGCGGGTCGCCGGTCTGTTCGACGCGCACGGAACCGTCGTCCGAGTCGATATCGAGACGCACCTCTGCACGGCTTTCGATTTCTCGCATCGTCTCACCACCCTGGCCAATGAGAACACCAATCCTGTCCTGCGGAATCGTCACGTGCTTCATAGAAAATTCTATCACTTGAGACGGTTTAAGCCCTTCCCCACGACCTTTTGACTGCCACCTTTTACGACGGTCGCAGGCGGGAACGACGACTGTTGTCGTCGTTCCCGCTGGCTCCCTGTAAAAGCTGGACCAAAAGCGCTTCTCCTTCATTTCGCTGCGCTCCCTTCAGTCGTCGGCCCGGAAAATCTTCGATTTTCCGGCGTCTCAAAATCGCGCCGCGATTTTGATGGCTCGAAAGACTGCAGGTCTTTCGGTGAGCGTGCTAGCGACTAATGGTCGTGTAACCGGCTGATTTTCGTGGTCGTACCGATTGCTGATTCTGACGGCTGTGAAAATGCGAGTTTCCGGCAGTTGTGTCATCGGCCGTTTTTGTGGAAAATCAGCGTTCCGTCTCGGCGTTCTCCCGAATCCACTCTTCGAGTTCGTCGCCCTGAATCTCCAGTCCCTGTCGGCGGAAGAACGAGGCGATGTTCACACAGTCGCGCGTGAGGAATTCGCCGCTGTTCGGGTGGTGGAAAGTGACGGCCTGTCCCACGTCGATGATGCAGAGTTCGCCGTTGCTGACGAGGATGTTGTACTCCGAGAGGTCGCCGTGGACGAGGCCCGCGTCGAACAACCGCCGCATGTACTCGCGAACGACCTCGAACGCGGTTTGGGGGTTTTCGAGGTGGGCGTCCGCGAGCGTGGGCGCACGCTTGCCGTCGTTCCCCATGAACTCCATCACCAACACGTTTCGCTGGACGGCGATGGGTTCCGGAACGCGAACCCCGGCCTTCCGAGCGCGATTGAGGTTGGCGGATTCCTTTCGTACCCACGCGAGGACGATTCGCTTTTTGTCCCCGCCGAGTTCCTCGAATCGCGGGTCGCCGACCAGATACTCCCGCATGTCGCGGAAGTCGCTGGCGTTGATGCGATAGATTTTGACGGCGACTTCGCCGTACTTCTCGTCACCGAGTGCGGAGTAAACCGTCGCCTCCTTTCCGGACGAAATCGGCCCGCCGAACGCTTGGACGTAGCCGTCTTGAACGAGTTTGTACAGTGCCGCCAGTGTCGCGTCGTCGAACACCGACTGCTCGACTTTGAACTGGTCGGAATCCTTGACCCGTTTTCTGAACTGGTTGAACTCCCGGTCACGACGGCGTGCGATGCGGTCCGCTTCGGTGTCGGAAACGTCGATTTCCTCCCACTCGTCGCCGGGGCTGTCCACGTTATCTGGGTCGAGTAATCCGTACTCCTCGTTCATCTACACCGGACTATGTGGAGGAACCGTAAAAGGATGGCCTGTTCGGTTAGTACGTTTCGCGGTGGAGAATTTCGTCGACCGAGCGGCGCGGGAGACGCTCGGGTTCATCGCCGCCGCTCGGACCGACAGCGAGCAACATCACCGGAATCTCGTCGTCCGGCAGGTCGAGGAACTCCGCGATGCGTTCCTGATCGAAACCGATCATCGGCGTGGCCGTCAACCCGCGTGCGTGCGCGGAGAGCATGAGGTTCTGGGCGGCGAGGCTCGCGTTCCGAATCGCGTAATCCCGACCCATCGCGTCGCCTTCGTACATCTCCGCCGTCTGTGCTTTCGTCTGCTGTGCGGTTTCCTCGTCCATTCGACCCGCCTCGGCCCAATCCTCGAAGACGCGGTCGGCCGTCTTCGCGTCCGTGTGGCCGACGACGAGGATGGCCGTTCCGGCGTCGCGGATGTGTTCTTGCCCGTAGGCGATGTCCACGACTTCGTCGAGTCGTTCGTCGTCCTGAACGGCGACGAACTCCCACGGTTGGAGGTTGTACGACGACGGCGCGATCGCCGCATCTCGGATAAGTTCTTCGAGCGTCTCGTCGGAGATGTCCTCGTCCGGGTCGTAGTTGTGACCCGACCGTCGGCTTCGAATCCCTTCGATGAGTTCCGGGAACTCCGCATCGTGTGCAACGTCTTCGGCAGTGATCTGTTCGGACATACAGGGACGGAGGAACCACGTATTTAACCGAACAGCGGAAACGGCCGTGCTTTCCGATTGCAGTATGATACCAGGAATCATAGAGTGACCGTAGTTGGTACTCTCGGCAACTGATTGCGGGTAAAACGCTCCCGATTCGGCTCAGTTTATGTGGCCTTCGCGTCGGAGTTGGTCGGCCTGTTGCTTCTCGTAGCGCCACGTGATGTCGGCCTTCTCGTCCTGCCAGTCCCACGGCTCGACGAGAACGATATCGTCCTCACGAATCCAGACGCGTTTTTGCATCTTGCCCGGAATACGGGCGGTTCGTTCCTTACCATCCGCACAGCGCACTTTCACCCGGTTGGCACCGAGCATGTTCGTGACTGTGGCGAATACCTCGTTGTCGTCCGGCATTCGGAGGTTATTCCGTCCACTGCTGTCACTCATGTCTCACCGTGTATATTCGGTTGGTATGCTTTTAAATCCGCTGTCCGTCGTCGCTGATGGAGACATGGAGGGCCGTCCGGAGACTCATCTCTCCAACTGTCGGTTTTAAGGCGGTGGCAGACACAATCCGGGCTATGCTCGGAAAACTCGGTACGAAAGGTATCGTGGGACTACTCGTCCTCATCGTCGGAATCGGCATCATCGCCGTTCAAAGCCTCATTATCGCCGCCGGAATAGCGCTCGTCGTCGTCGGCTTCGTGCTGACCGCGTGGGGACTGGTCTCGGGTCTGCTCGCCAATTTCGGAATGGGCGGAATGATGGGCGGCGGATTCGAGTAATCGACGGGCGATTCTCATTCCGGCAGCAGATAGTAATCAAGAGATTCCGTCGATATATCCGTTCTCAAGGGCTGTTCTCTTCTTTTCGAACACCGTACCTGATCGTAGAAGCCGGAAAAGCGGTCCGAATCGCATCGACGATAAACCCAAATCAGCGATATCAAATCGACATCACGGGAGAACGGGGTCCGAGTCGTAGCGTCGTTTCGGGGGAGGGGTGTGGTCGAAATGGTTCCGAAACCGTCGAGTCCGGGAGAACAAGACAACAGCAGACCGCAGATTACGCGACGAGGCTCGCCAACAGGTCGTGACCGTCTTCGAGCGGGGGACCGTGCCCGGGACACGCGTACCGAAACTCTTCGGTTCGTTCACAGAGTGATTCGATGCTTTCGCTGACTTGGGCGGTGTCGTAACTGGTGATCCTGCCGGACGAACGAAGACTGTCCCCGAGTCCGTACGCGAGGTCACCCAGAAACGCGGCGGAAAGGTCCTCGTGAAGGTAAACCACGTGGCCGGGCGTATGCCCCGGTGTGTGATACGCCCGAAAGTCGCCGATCGTCTCCCCGTCCTCGATGGAACGAATCGGAAGGTCGGGAAGCGTAAGTCGCCGGTAATACAATCGCTGTAGCGCCTCGATCCCGTGACGAGCGGTCCACGGCGGGAGTTGATCCCCGGCGACGTACGGTGCTTCCAACCGATGGATGTACACCGGTGCATCCAAGTCGGGCGTCAATCGCGAGAGCGTTCCCACGTGGTCGCCGTCGTAGTGGGTCAACAGAACGCGGTCGATATCCGCCAGTTCGAGACCGGCATCGTGAACGCCGTCCCGTACGGTCCCTTCGTCGCCGGGCCAACCGGCGTCCACGAGCGTAATGTCACCGTCGTCGACGATGTACACGTTCGGTTTGTCCCGTGTTCGACAGTCGACGTGGCGGACGCCATCCGGTAGGGATACTGTCATTGTTCGAGGCGAGACTTTCAGACAATATTATTCTTCCCCACCATCAGACAACGCCGAAACGGTCACCCCGCCACTGCCGTCCAGATACGGGATTTCGTATAGCGTCTCGGTGTTTATCGAAGGGAAGTAGTGAGGGAATCCACGACAGACGGTCAAAAGCGCTGCAATTAGAACGCGTTACTCGGCCTGTCGAATCTTCTCGCGACCCGGTGCGATGAGTTCGTCGAGGTACGTCGCCAGCGCGCCCTTCGCGTCGGCGGGGTGGAGTTCGCCGCTCTCCAGGTCGTCTTCGAGCGAATCGTAGTCGTCGTATTCGAGGTTGCCGCCGTACTTGTCGGGGCGTTCCACGACGACCTGCTCGAAGCGCGGGAAGACATGGTACTCGAAGATTTGGAGGACGGGGTTTTCGAGGTCGCCCTCGGGGTCGCGGGTCGGCGGGCAGAACGCGCCGTTGACCTTCTCCTCGATGTCCTCGGTCGAGTCCTCCATCGAGATGGTGACGCCCTTGCTGGAGGACATCTTGCCCTCGCCGGAGGAGAGTTCGGCGATGAGCGGGGTGTGTAGGCAGGTCGGCGCGTCGTAGCCGATGCTCGGGAGCGTGTCGCGGGCGAGCATGTGGACTTTACGCTGTTCCATCCCACCGATGGCGAGGTCGAGGTCGAGGTATTCGATGTCGAGCGACTGCATGAGCGGGTAGACCGCCTGTGAGACCTTCGTGGAGTCGCCGCTCTGGATTTCCGCCATCGCTCGGCTCGCACGGTTGAGCGTCGTCTCCAGTTCGAGCGAGTGGAGGTCGAGGACGTAGTCGTCGTCCATCTGGAACTCGGAGCCGAAACGGAACTCCGTGTTCTCCTCGTCCAGTCCGTAGGCGATGAACTGCTCTTTCATCTTATCCGCGGTCTCCTGAATCTCCTCGAACGTTCCCTTGTCGTTCAGGTAGGCGTGCACGTCCGCGAGCAGGATGACGACCTCGAAGCCGGCTTCCTGCAAGTCGATGAGTTTGTTGGCGGTGAGCATGTGCCCGATGTGGAGCACGCCGGAGGGTTCGTAGCCGACGTAGGCGCGCTTGCCCTCGGGGTCCGCCGCGAGTTCGCGCACTTCCTCCTCGGTCACCAACTCCTCGGCGTTCCGTGAGA
This sequence comes from Haladaptatus sp. AB643, assembly GCF_024136975.1. Lineage (NCBI taxonomy): Archaea > Methanobacteriati > Methanobacteriota > Halobacteria > Halobacteriales > Haladaptataceae > Haladaptatus > Haladaptatus sp. AB643. The sequence continues at coordinate 381,101 of NZ_JAMYJW010000001.1, read as the reverse complement.
TTAACTCGTAGGCATCCATGCTCGGGAAAAGATGGTTCACCGGCTTTAGGGTTGCGTCATCATGCTACTGGCAATCGCACTCCCAACAGCCAAGTCGTCGGAAGAAAAACCCGGTGGTATGAACGGAAAACGGATCGGTCTCTGGATGACCGTCGTCGGCGCCCTCGCGCTGTATCCTGCCATTCGATTTCAGGAAGGAGTTTCGACGACGCTCCCGGAGTACGTGCTTCTGTATGCGACCGTGCTGGTACTCGGATTCGGTGTCGCCATCTGGGGATTGAGCGTCCTGCGAACGCTGACGACCGACTGGACGACGTAAGATCAGTTCCCGAGCGAGGACGACCCGCGACCGTCCGCTCGACTCTCAGCCCGATGTTCGCTGATGAGTTGGTCGAGTTGGTCGGCCTTTTCCTGTTTCTGGCGTTCCTCGGCCCGGTCGTGCCAGTCGTTGATGACGGCTTCGACTTCCGACTCGCGTGCGACGGCGAGTTCGTCTATCTCCTGAATCGTCACCTCGTCGGCGGGGCCGACCGGAACGTCGTGTTCGAACAGCACCTCGTCCGCCGCGTCGGAGATGCCACCCGCTTTCAGGACGACGCGGGGAGCGATGTCCGCCAACCGCTCGGCGGTCGAATGTCCCGCACCGCTCGCATCCCGGAGAAAAATCACGTCGCCGTCGACGAGACCGTAGCTTTCGTCGGCGGCGTCGATGGCGTCGTTGGTGAACTTCTCGACGGGTTTGACGGCGACGAGTCCGGCCTGCTTCTCCGACACGTCGCTGAAGTTCGAATGATCGAGTTTCCACAGTTCCTTGAGTCGCGCGAGTTTGCCTTCCAGTTCCTCGATCCTGTCGTCGCGGTCGTCGAGTTCGTCCTCCAATCGGTTGTTCTCGCGTTGCAGACGCGAGATTTCCCTGCGTTCGCGGGCACTCTGTCGCTCCTCCCGGCGCGTGTCCGAGAGTTCAGTTTCCAACTCGTCGATCCGTCCGTCCTTTCGCTCGACTTTCTCGTTCAAATCGTCCGCGTGCGACTGGAGGCGTTCGACCTGCGATTCGAGTTGTTTGATGCGTTTCTCCTCGGGGGAGAGTTCACGGACGGTGTGTTCGGACTGTTCTTCCTCGGGTTCCGGGTCGTCCGACAAGTCCCGGAGGACGCTTTCGACGCTCTCGTCACCGGCGACGACGCGGGCGGTCACGTCACCGCGACTGATTCCCGGCGGGACCTTCCGAGCGATTCGCCCGAACTGGTCCTCGTGGCTGTCGTAGGCGAACAGCGCCGCCGCCATCGCGTCGCGCTGGTGGTCGTTGTCGTAGCCGTCTTCTCTCGTTCGGTGTTGCTTCTCGTCCACCGGCAGGTCCGTGTCGGGAGTCCATCCGGCCGCGTCGAAACTCCGGCGGAACTTCTCGACCGTCTCGGGCATCGGCGTCACGTCCGCCGCGATGATGACAGGCCGCCCGCGTTCGATGATCCACTCGATGACGTCGGCCGTGTCGGCGGTCCGCGTGCTCAACACGTCGAGCACGTTGCCGTCCAAATCGGTCATCGCCACCGCGGTCGTCGTACCGGGGTCGATGCCGACGATGACGTGATCGCGGCGCTTCGCCAGCGGTTCGAATTCGATACCGTCGCGGCGGAGGCGTTCGACTTCGACGCGGATGTCGCCGGAACGCCGAGCCGAGACCGGAATGTCGCTCGGCCGGGCCTCCACCTCGAAGATCGCGTTCGAATAGCCGCCGTACTTCTCGGTCACGTCGCGTTCGTAGTCGAGTCCGGCCTCCTTGAGCTTCGATTCGACTTTCCGGGAGTACTCCTTCACCGAGCCGTGAATCCGGCGGGTGTAGCGGTCGGCGCTCCAGCCACCCTTTCCGGTCGAACGCCCACGTGCGACTTTGACTTGTGTGGTGTTCGTGAACGCCGAGACTTCTTGGCCGACGTTCATGGCCGCGAGGCGGGCCGCAGCCTCCGCTTCGCGCATCGGTTTCTTGCCGTATGGAACGCCGTGGCGCGAGGCGACCCGGGAAAGCGGTTCGGGTCGCTCCGCACCCGTCACCTGCACGAGGCGGGTGTCGTCCGGCAGGGAGCCAAGGAAGTGGACGAGGGCGTTCTTGTCGGCGGCGAGTTCGTACATGTTATCCGTGGCGACGAACGTCGGTTCGTCGCGGTGGATGAGCCGCCGGAGTTTGCGGTAAGAGACGACATCACGGTCTATTCCCTCGCCGTCGTAGACGACGAGCGCGTAAGAGGGAGAATCACCCCGAACGTCCCCGCTTTGGATATCGACACCGAAAACGAGGGCGTCGAGGGCACTCGTTCGCTCGCTCACGATTCGTGGTAGGGTCTCTCGAAATATAAATCCGACGCGCAACACGAACGGCGGGAGGGACTAGACTGCGCTTGTGGCGAAATAATGAGTTTAGTTTTGATTCTATTTCGATTGCAGCTACTGAGAGGCAGACACCGAAAGCCCCCGTCCGCTCGCGCTTGCTTGGTCGCTTGCGCGGGCCAGTATTCGCGCGGGCGTTGTGGAGAGCGCGAATATCCCGCGCAACGACCGCGAACGGGCGGGGCTTTCGAGGACTTCATCGCAGTTGCTGCACTTACTCCACCAGAATCAACGAGCCGTGACTGAGCAGCTCACAAAAAACAGAAGAATTCTACCACTCGCTGTCCTCTTCACGGTGTTTCACGCCACGAACGACCGGACGCGTACCGTCGCTGGGCGTGAACCGAGATATCTCGCACGACCAGCCCCTTTTGCTTGAAATGCTCGTGGATCAATTCCAACAACTGCTCGTCCACGTCCTCGCGGTCGATGCCTTTGAGACAGAGAACGGTTTGTGTGGTGGCGATACGCTTTTCATTAGAAGGTTCGTTGTCCGACATGCTTCGGTAGGCTCCGAAGCAGACGGGGTCAGTGTTCTAGCACTGGCCTTTTGCGGCTTTACCCCGCATGCTTCGTATGGGATTATTGACTATGGGGAGTTAATTCTATTGGTTCTGATGGGTTTCGAATTCGAAAGAACGACCGCCGAAACGCCAGTCCCGCTACTCGTCCGGGAACGGAATCTCGACCGTATCCCCGTCGTCGGGGGCGAAGATTTCGCCGTCGAACTCCTCGTGGGCCTCCTCCAAATGATCCGAGACGTTCCCGGCGTACCGCGAGGAGACGTGGGTGATGGCGAGTCGCTTGGCATCGGCGCGGCGGGCGACGGTGGCGGCCTGCCGTGCGGTCGAATGCGCCGTTTTTGCCGCGCGGTCCGCCCGGTCGTCGGCGAACGTGGCGTCGTGAACGAGCAGGTCGGCGTCCTCGGCGGCATCGACGGCCTGCTCCGTGGGGCGGGTGTCCCCGGTGTACACGAACCGGCGGCCGGGACGGGGTTCGCCGACGACCTGTTCGGGACGTACGACGGTGCCGTCCTCCAACTCGACGGGGGTGCCGGAGTGGAGTTGTTGGAATTTCGGGCCGACGGGAACGCCCAGTTCCTCGGCGTGGTCGCGGTCGAAGCGGCCCTTCCGTTCGTCCTCGACCAGCGCGTAGCCGAGCGAGTTGGCGTCGTGGTCGGTTCGGAAGGCCCGAACTTCGTAGTCGTCGCGCCGGATGGCGACCTCGCCGGGTGCGACTTCCGTGATGTGGATGGGGAACGAGGGTTGATGGCCCGCCGTTCGGACGAGCGAGTCGATGGCGTCGCCGGTCCCCCGCGGCGTGTAGATCATGAGCGGGTCGTCGCGGTCGTTGAAGTCCCACGTCTGAATCAAGCCGGGAATTCCGAGGATGTGGTCGCCGTGGAGGTGCGTGACGAACAGATCGGAGATGGTGAATCCCGTCCCGAAGCGCATCATCTGGCGTTGGGTTCCCTCCCCGGCGTCGAAGAGCAAGCGGTCGCCTTCCCGGTTGACGAGAATAGAACTCGGGTTTCGCTCCGTCGTCGGCACTGCCCCACTGGTTCCGAGGAAGGTAACGCGCATCGACATCTACTCGCAATTCGCAGACGGACGATTAAACAGCCTTCGAAACCGCTTTCGAAGCCGTCCTCGTCGTTCGAAATCCCCGTTGTCGGTCGGAACGTAGCGGGTGAAATCCCGAATCGTGCCGCTTCGCCGCGTTTCGGGGGCGTTCGAGGGATCCTCCGCAACTTCGACTTAACCCGGCGAATCGGCGTCTTAACCCGTGAACGGTCGAACCGGTTTATCCGACATCTCGTCGTCACGTCGGACGCGGAATGGGAGAGATATGACACGAATCCCGAGAACAGTGAGTGCTGTACTCGTGTCCCTTCTCGTCGTCTTCGCCGGCGGTGTTGCGACATCGCTAGCGACGTCGGGCGGTGGTGGGGGAGCAAATACAGCACCGGAAACGCAGGTTACGAGCCTGAACGATGTCACTCAGATGAATACATCACAGGCGAACGTAACGATAGACAATCAACAAAGTGACGGCGAGACGATCGTCATCTCGTCCGTGACCATGGAGAAAGGTGGCTTCGTCGCCATCCACGACCAGAGCCTGCTCGACGGGAACGTCGTCGGCAGCGTGGTGGGCAATTCCGTCTACCTCTCACCGGGAACGCACAAGAACGTCACCGTGACGCTCGCACGTCCCATCAACGAGAGCCAGACGCTCATCGCCATGCCGCACATGGACACGAACTCGAACCAAGTGTACGACTTCGTCATCGGTAACGGGACCGTCGACGGACCGTACACCGCGAACGGCACGGTCGTCATCGACCAGGCGCTGATTTCGGTCGGCCAGCAAGGCGGAGCGGGGAACGCGACGAACGAGACGAACGCGACCGGACAGCAGTTCGTCTTCCACGTCAAATCGTTCTCCATCGCCGACTGGTCGTTCGTGGTCGGGACCGACCCGACCCCGGACCGAACCGAGGTCATCGAAGGAGTCCACCTGAAGGATGAGACGGTCCGCATCAACGCGACCGCTTTGCTCGAAAACAAATCGGCAAACGACGTCGTTCAGAACGGACCGAGCGTCTCGAAGGACGACCTGAAGCGGGCGTCCGAACGCGCCAAAGCGGCGGCAGCGGGCAACGCCAGTAGCGTTCGCGTGGTGCTCCGCGACATCTCGGTGCAGAACACGACGTTCGTCGTGGAAGCGCCGGGGAACGTGAGCCTTCCCAACCTCGCGCCCAACATGCCGGGCGGGCCAGGGATTCCGGAAGGACCGGCGTCGCCATCGAAGTTGAACGCGAACGTCACGTTCGACAACCAGACCAGCGACGGGCAGACGGTGACGGTCGATTCGGTCACCATGTCGGAAGGTGGCTTCGTCACCATCCACGACGCGAGTCTGGCGGACGGGAACGTCATCGGTAGCGTGGTCGGCACCTCGCAGTACCTCGGGCCGGGAACGCACAAGGACGTCACCGTGACGCTCGACAAACCGTTGACCGAGAGCCAGACGCTCATCGCCATGCCGCACCTCGACACCAACCGAAATCGTGTGTACGATTTCGTCACGTCGGGCGGCACTGCGGACATCCCGTACATCGTGGACAACAACATCGTCATTGACCCGGCCTACGTGACGGTGCAGGGCGGCGGCGCGACGACGACTACGACGGAACAACCGACGACTACGTCGACCACGACCGGTGCGACGACGACATCGGCCGCGACCACCACGTCGGCCGCAACGACGACCGCTGCGACCACGACGGCAACACCGACGACCACGTCGACCACGACGCAGGCCGGTGGTGCAACGACCACGTCGCAAGCGACCACGACCAGTGGAGGCGGCTGTGGCTGTGGTGGAGCGACGACGACACAGGCAGGTACCACGACGAGCACGCCGAGTACGAGTACGACGACCACGTCGCCAGCGACGACGACTACGGCACAGCAGACGACCACGCAGACCGCGACGAGCACGAGCGGGAACATGGAGAACGTCAACGACCTCGGTCCGTCGTTCGACGTGCAGAGTCTCAGCGCACCGGAGAACGTGACGGTCGGTGACACGTTCACCGTGAAGGCGACGATCAACAACCCGACCGACCAGACGCTCACGCAGGCCGTGGACTACCGAGTCGAAGGGAACGTCGTTCAACGGAAGAACGTCACCCTCTCGCCCGGACAACGGACGGGTGTGAGCTACGAGGTCGACAGCACCGGTGTCGATCCCGGAACGTACACGCACGGCGTGTACACCCGTAACTTCGGCAAGATTGCGACGATAACGTTCGAGTCGGCCGGTAACGCGACGACCACGACGACGTCGGCTGCGACGACGACACAGGCAGGTACCACGACACAGGCTGCAACGACGAGTGCAGGAACGAGCACGACCGCGACGACGACGTCGCAAGCGACCGCGACTGCACAACCGACGACGAGTGCCGGTACCGCGACGACGACGCAAAGTGAAACGACGAGCGCCGGAAACGCGACGATGACGCAGAGCGAAACGACGAGTGCTGGAAACGCGACGATGACCGAGCAGACGACGACCCAAGCAGGAACGACCAGCGCCAACGCGACGAATTCGAGCGTCATCGGTTCCGTCTTCGACGCCATCGGGAACCTGCTATAGGTCATCATCCGCTTCTTTTGTCGGGATCGATTCAGCGTGCGGCGCAACCGACCGATTCTTGTCCGGCGACTTCGTAGAAAACGCCAATGGAGTCGCCGCTGTGGACTGAAACGCACGCGCCGGACCTCGCCGACCTGCCCCAACCCGAAGTCCGCGACTATCTGGAGCGGGCGGTGAACGAGCCGATAAACCTCGTTATCCACGGCCCGGAGGGGAGCGGGAAGACCGCCGCCGTGCGAGCACTGGCCCGCGAGGCACACGACGACCCGGACAACGACCTCGTGGAGATCAACGTCGCCGACTTCTTCGACCGGACGAAGAAGGAGATTCGGGAGGACCCGCGGTTTTCTAACTTCCTCCAGGGGCAGACGGAATTCTCCAAGCAGTACCGGCAGGGGTCGGGGAAGAATAAGTACAAGCGCAACTGGTCGAAGCGCGAGATGATAAACCACGTCCTCAAGGAGTACGCGGGCTATGCGCCCTCCACCGGGAGCTACAAGACCATCGTCCTCGACAACGCCGAATCCATCCGCGAGGACTTCCAGCAGGCGCTTCGCCGGGTGATGGAGCAGTATCACGAGACGACGCAGTTCGTCATCACCACGCGTCAACCGACGAAGCTCATCCCGCCGATCAAGTCGCGGTGTTTCCCCGTCGCGATGCGAAAACCAACCAGCACGGAGATAGAGGAGGTCCTCACGAGGATTCTCGACGCCGAGGACGTCGAGTACGACGAGGGCGGCGTGCAACTCATCTCCGGCTACGTGAAGGGCGACGTGCGGAAGGCCATCCTCTACGCGCAACTGCTCTACGAACAGGAGGGCCAAGTCAGCAGCGAGGATTACGAAATCATCCGCAACTTCGGTATCAGCGGCCGCATCGGCGACATGCTCGACAAGGCCGAACGCGGCGATTTCAACGACGCTCGCAAGGACTTGGACGACCTGCTCGTGGACGACGGCTACAGCGGCGAAGAAGTCCTCGAAGCCATCATGGACGCCTTCCGGCAGAACCGCTACTCCGGCGACGAACTCGCCGAACTCGTCGTCCTCGCCGCCGAAGTGGACATGGACTTGGCACAGGGGACGAGTGACAGGTTGCAGATTTCCCACCTGTTGGCGGAGTTGGGGACGGCGTAGAGGCGAGCGAGGTCGGTCATTTTACGAGAGAAATCGTCCAAGCGATACTATCCGGACACTTCAGGTTCATTTTCCGTATCTGCGTTCCGACCTCGCTACCATTGGACACCGACGACGAGGAGGACGAACCACACCACCGCGATGACGGTGCCGACGGTGGCGTCAGAAAATCCGAACACGGTGAGAACGTCCATATCAGTGAGCGATCGTCAGGAAATAAATTCTTTCTGCCCGCAAAAACGTAACGAAGCTCGAAAAGAGCCGTTCAGTCCACGAGTCGCTCGATTTCCGTCACGAGGATGCCGCTGGCTCCGAGTTGTTTGACCTCGTTGATGGTCTCGAACACGTCCCGCTCGTCCACGACGGTATGGACGGCGACCTTGCCGTTTCCGGCGATGTCCATGACCGTCGGGCCGCCGAGGCCGGGAATCACTTCTCGAATTTCGTCCAGTTTGTCCTCGGGCGCGTTCATCATGAGGTAGCGTTTGCCCTCGGCGGAGATGACCGACTGGAGCGCCATGGTGACCTGATCGACCTTGTCGTCGCCGACCACGTCGTCGCGGGCGAACAGTCGAACCGAACTCGCCAACACCTCGTCGATGATGCCGAGGCTGTTGACGCGCAGGGTCGTGCCGGTGCTCGTGATGTCGATGATGGCGTCGGCCATGTCGACGTGCGGCGTGAGTTCGGTCGCGCCGGAGACCTCCACGATTTCGGGGGAGACCTCGGTTTCCGCGAAATACTGCTTTGCGACGTTGGGGAACTCGGTGGCGACGGTCTTGCCTGCGAGGTCGGTTATCTCCTTGATGTCGCCCTCTTCGGGTGCGGCCAACACGAGTCGGCACTGGCCGTAGCCCAGATCGAGGAGGTCCGAGACGTTGCCGGGGTTTGCCTCCTGCATTTGGTCGAGGCCGGTGATGCCGAGGTCGGCCGCGCCGTCGCTCACGTACTCGGGGATGTCGGCGGCGCGGGCGAACAGCAGCGTCACATCCGGGTCCACTGTGTTCGCGTACAGCTTGCGGTCCGCACCGTCCACGACATGCAGCCCGGCGTGTTCGAGCAATTCCATCGACGGGTCGTGCAACCTGCCCTTGTTGGGGACCGCGATTCGCATTATCTCGGCTTCGGTCGGCCAGACGGATTACTCTTGCTTTCCCGGTTCAAACTGCAAATTGTGCCATACCGTACCGTATCACGGGGGAATCCAGCAGAGTCATGCGAGGGGGTGAACTATTTCGGCCCATGACGACGCTCAAAATTTCCGGTGGGAAGGTACTGCGACCGGACATGACCGTCGAACGCGCGGACGTGCTGGTGAATCAGGACGACGGAACGATCCTTTCCGTCGGCGACGTCGCGGACGCGGACGAGACCCTCGATGCGGAGGGAGGCCTCGTGATTCCGGGGCTCGTGAACGCCCACTGCCACGCCGCGATGACGCTCCTGCGCGGCTACGCAGACGACAAACCGCTCGACACGTGGCTCCGGGAAGACGTGTGGCCGGTCGAGGCCGAACTGACGCCGGAGGACGTCCGCGCCGGAACGGACCTCGGTCTGTTGGAGATGATCAAATCCGGAACGACCGGATTCGCGGACATGTATTTCGAGATGGACCAAGTCGCCGAAGCGGTCGAGAAGGCAGGCCTCCGCGCCCGAATCGGACACGGCGTGGTCACCATCGGGAAGGACAAGAAAGCCGCCCGCGAGGACTTCGAAACGAGTCTCAGCATCGCCGAGGAGTTCGACGGCGCGGCGGACGGCCGCCTTTCGACCGCGGTGAAGCCACATAGCCTGACAACGGTCGACGAGGAGTATCTGGACGAGTACATCCCACGCGCCCGCGAAGCAGGAGTTCCCGTGCACTATCACGCGAACGAGACGCGTGACGAAGTCGCGCCCATCGTCGAGGAACGAGGGGAGCGCCCGCTCGAATACGCCCGTGACAAGGGGATGACCGAGGAAGGGGATTTCATCGCACACGGCGTCCACGTCAACACGACGGAAATCGAACTGCTCGCGGAGACGGGCACGGGCGTCGTCCACTGCCCGGCCTCGAACATGAAACTCGCCAGCGGGATGGCTCCCGTACAGGCGATGCTGGACGCGGGCGTCACCGTCGGACTCGGAACCGACGGCGCGGCGTCGAACAACGACCTCGACATGTTCGGCGAGATGCGCGATGCGGCCATGCTCGGCAAACTCGCCGCGAACGATGCCAGCGCGGTCCCCGCCGAAGAAGTAGTGAAGATGGCGACCGCCGGAAGCGCGGACGCTATCGGCTTCAACAGCGGCCGAATCGAGGAAGGGGCGAACGCCGACCTCGCCGTCATCGACCTATCGGCACCGCACCTCACCCCGCACCACGACCTCGTCAGCCACCTCGCCTACGCTGTCAACGGGAGCGACGTCCGACACACGATCAGTGACGGGCGCGTCCTCATGGAGGACCGCGAGGTGCTGACGCTGGACGAGGAATCGGTCCGGGAGACCGCCGAGGAGAAGGCACAAGAACTGGTTGCGCGCGCTGCGGAGTGAATTCGGAAGGGCGTCTTTTTCGGAAGAGCGTCTCTCGGTTTTTCCTGCTGCCGACTCGATACCGACAGACCACGGGTGGAAAGCCAGTCCGCTTAGCGACAGAATGGTCAGTCCGGTGGAAAGTTTTACAGACATCAAGTAAAGAGTACTTTACATGGAAACCGCAGACGAACGCGCGGTCGAAATCGGTCGCCGAAGTTCTCGAACGGCGTACATCGCGCTATCGGCGTTGCTGTTGGCGGTCGTGGTGGCTCACGTCTACCAGCACGGCTTCGACAGTTTCGAGAAGGTTCGGTTCGAATTTCTCGCGTTTCTGCTCGGACAGGCCGTTTACTTCGGGTCGGGGCTGTACTACAGACGCGTGATGTAGCGATGGAAAACGACCTCAAAGTCAGGCGGGCGAAAGCCGACCTCACGCAGGCCGACCTCGCGGACGTGGTCGATGTCTCCCGCCAGACCATCAACGCCATCGAGGGAGGGCGATACGACCCCAGCCTCGAACTCGCGTTTCGACTGGCGGGATACTTCGGCTGTTCCATCGAGGACATCTTCGACGCGCCGGACGACTGATCGCTGGTGACGATCAGAACCCTGTTTTCTTCGGTACCGTTTTCAACGCGCTCGCCCATCACGAACGTATGGCAGACTACCCGCCGATAAGCGAGCAACTGGACGATTTGGAGTCCGCTCGCGTCGAGGGGCACCGCAAGATGGACTGGGCGCGCCAGCACATGCCGATCATGACGACGATTCAGGAGGAGTTCGTCGCCGACAAACCGCTGGAGGGGCAGCGAATCGGCATGGCGATGCACGTCGAGGCGAAGACCGCCGTCCTCGTGGAGACGCTCGCCGAGGGTGGCGCGGAAGTCGCCGTCACCGGCTGTAACCCGCTCTCGACCCACGACGACGTGAGCGCCGCGCTGGACGAGCACCCGAACATCACCAGCTACGCGAAGCGTGGCGTGGACGACGAGGGCTACTACGAGGCCATCGAATCCGTTATCGACCTCGAACCCACCATCACCGTGGACGACGGCATGGACATGGTCGCCGCCATCCACGAGGACTATCCGGAACTCATCGACACCGTCATCGGCGGCTGTGAGGAGACGACGACCGGCGTCCACCGACTCCGCGCGATGGACGAGGACGGCGCGCTCGACTACCCCGTCTTCGCCGTCAACGACACGCCGATGAAGCGCCTGTTCGACAACGTCCACGGGACCGGCGAATCCTCGCTGGCGACCATCGCCATGACGACCAACCTCTCGTGGGCCGGGAAGAACGTCGTCGTCGGCGGCTACGGCTACTGTGGCAAAGGCGTCGCGAAGAAGGCGGCGGGCCAGAACGCGAACGTCATCGTCACCGAAGTCGAACCGCGCCGCGCGCTCGAAGCCCACATGGAGGGCTACGACGTGATGCCGATGGCCGAGGCCGCCGAGGTCGGCGACGTGTTCATCACGACGACGGGCAACCGCGACGTCATCACCGAAGAGCACTTCGAAGTCATGAAGGACGGCGTCCTGCTCGCCAACGCGGGTCACTTCGACGTGGAAGTCAACCTCAACGACCTCTCGGACCTCGCCGTCGCCGAGCGAGACGCCCGCGACGGCGTCCACGAGTACGAGATGGCGGACGGCCGCCGACTCAACGTCATCGCGGAGGGCCGCCTCGTCAACCTCGCCGCACCCATCGCGCTGGGCCACCCCGTCGAAGTCATGGACCAGAGCTTCGGCGTGCAGTCGGCCTGTGTGCGTGAGATGGTCGAAAACAGCGAGAAATACGACGCTGGCGTCCATGACGTGCCCGACGACCTCGACAAGGAGATCGCCGAAATCAAGCTGGAAGCCGACGGCGTGGAGTTCGATTCCCTCTCCGACGAGCAGACGGAGTACATGGGAAGCTGGCAGCACGGGACGTAAACAGGAATAGAAGGGGATTTTTCTGCGTTTTCGTTTGTGGGGTTCGTATCGTTTCAGTTGTTGGATTGGGATTTTAGGAATTTCGCGTCCGATTACGACAAGTTGCTGAATTCGGTTCTTCTGCGATCACAGCGACGATGATGACAACCTCGAAAGCCCCCGCCCACTCGCGTTTACGTGGTTGCTGTGTGGCCACTATTTTGGCCGGGCGGTGTTGAGAGGCCAAAATATCCTGCACAGCAACCGCGAGCGAGCGGGGGCTTTCGAAGTCTTCATCACAGTTATTGAAATCGCATATGAATCAGAAACGTCTCGTCGTAGCGAACGGACGGGGGCTTTCTGGACTTTCCTCGGAGCTACTGCGACTCAAAGCTCGAATCATCACGCCGTCGGGTTCACTTCCACCGCGCTATCGGCCGTTTTATTGCCCGCGACCGCCGACCATCGACAACATGGCGAATCGGAAAGGCGACAGACGGGAGCGCGAACTCGTCAACAGGTTGGACGAGGTCGGATTTGCGGTCATGCGTGCTCCCGCGAGCGGGGGTGCGACCCAGCGCGAACTGCCGGACGTGCTGGCCGGGAACGGGAACGTCTTCTATGCGATCGAGGCGAAATCGAGTTCTGGCGACCCGATCTATCTCACGGGGGAGGAAGTCGAGGCGCTGGTCTACTTCTCGCAGAACTTCGGCGCGAAGCCGAAGATCGGCGTGCGCTTCGACCGCGAGGACTGGTACTTCTTCCACCCCGCCGACGTTCACCAGACGAAGGGTGGGAACTACCGGGTAAAAAAAGAGAAAGCGCTGGAGGACGGGGATTCGATGGACGACCTCCAAAGCGACGACGAAGACGAGGAATCGAAACACAGCGTCTCGGACATCCTACACGCGGTCGATCAAGGCGTTCTCTCGGTGGAAGAGGCGACGGAGATTTTGGAATAACGGTCGCTCCACAGTGGATTCGAAAATGCTGAAAAATCGATCCGACTACTCGGCGTCCGGGAAGTCGGTCAACTCGGACTGATCGTCCGGTCGTCCCGGCCGCTTGAGCCGCGAGCGCGGGAACGAGTAGCGCCGAAGGTGACGCGACTCGACCTGTTCGGGTCGAAGCCCCGACGGAATCGGGTAGAGTACTTCGACCACCGGGTCGTCCGCCGGGTAGCCCTCGTTCGTGGGATACTCGGCGACGGTGCAGTCGCGGCCCGGTACCTCGACCTGGTCGGCCCTGTAGTCGGTCATTCGAACGACGACCAGCAGGTCACCGCTCGCGCGGTCCACGACGGGTTCGCCGGGTTCGAGCCGACAGTGGTCACAGAAGTGCGGCCCGGCGGCGGCCGTCTTCTCGTCCACGAAGACGGACGAGTCACATCGGGTACACTCGACGGCCTCCTTTCCCGGCGGGGGTACGCGCCCCTCGTTGATTTCGATGGCGACCCGCCGGATGTGCTTGCACCGGACGCCCCGCATCATGTGGTCGGGGCAGGTACAGCGACCCCCGAGCAGGTCGACGAAGTACGTGTTGTCGCTCTGGCTTTCGACTTCGTACAATCCGCCACCGAGCGGCGTGACGGACATTCGCTCCGCTCTGGCGCGTTGTGAGCGTGGATTCGTCTCCTCCGTCTCTGCCAGCGGAGCCAGCGATACTTTTCTGGAAGCGGCTGTGTCTATCATGGGTGCTTCCTCCGTGAAACCCGGCGACGAAAATCAGCACGTTGCGACTCCTCAGCGGTGGTTTCGACGTATTAGGGTACGTGCCGAACGACCCTAAGGCTTTCACCTGTCAACGCAAACTGCGCCCGTTTCGGCGGAGAACTCGACGGTAATGACCCGTTGATATCCGAGATCGTGTCTCGAGACTGTCAAAATTGACGTGGAATCGGGGATTCACGACGACGGACGGGCGCGACCGAGAAGCGGAGAACTTTTGATGTAACCCCGGGAAATCCAGAGCATGGAACTCGAGGGCGATACGCTCCGCGACATCGTCGTCTCCGTCGTGTCGGTTGGATTCTTTATCGTAGCGATGTATATCGTCGGGTCGCAGTACGATACCGGCGGTATTACTGGGGCGGGCGCGCTCGAAATCGTCGGCGTCATCGCGCTCTTCATTCTCGTCATGACCGGCGTCGGCTTCTGGTTGGCGAATCAGCACTAACGGTCGCGCCAGTCGGTCACGGTTCCGTTTTCGTCCAGCGCATCCTCGTAGTAGACGAGCGGATGCGTCACCGTTTCACAGCGCTGGTCCTGATTCACACAGTCGTCGTACGCCTGTAACGTCGCGCAACTCGGCGGCGCGAACTGCGTCGTTCGCTCGTCGCGGACACGCTCGATTCGAGCGCGCAGTCGGTCTCCTCGACCCGATTCTCGAACCTCACAGAGCGACAGTATCTCGTTCGCGTCGAGCCCGATGCTGGCGAGAAACGAGACGAGCGTGAACTCGGAGTGGGAGGGGAGCGTTTCCGCGTCCCGCATCCGGGAGAGCAGCGCCGTCATACACGGTGGGAACAGTTCCGGGGCGAGCGTATCGATATCGTGTGAAAAGTCCGCGTCGGTGAACGACGACTCCAATTCCGACAGTTCCTCGTCGAGTGCGGCCGCGATTTCCGAGGGGACCGAAAGCGGCAGATCCTCTGCGATCCGCATCTCCACTGCCGTCCGGAGCAGTTCGTGCAGTTCGGCCTGCGAGACGGTGACGACGCCGTCCGAAAGCTGGCGCGTGACGAGTCGCCAATCGTCACCGTAGTCACTCGCGAGGGAGATGTACGTGACGACGTCGACGCCGAAGTCGTCGCCGCGCGCGACGACGTCCTCCGAGAGGTCGAAATCCGTGAGCAACTGTTGGAGCGTGAGCGACGTTCCGCCCGTGCTCTTCAGGCCGTCGTCGGGCGTCTCGAAATCGGCGGTGAACCGTTCGTAGGCCGTCGTCGCCTCGGCGCTGGCGTACTTTTCCACTGCACCCGGCGCGTTGAGGAGCGACACCAACAGTCGGGCGATGGGATAGGAAAGCACCTCGGTCGATGTCGCCCACCGCCGTCCGTCGTCCGGGGCGCGCACGGTTCCATCGAGCAATGCTCGGCGCACGCGCTCCACGCCACGCTCGACGGCGGGGTGGCGCTCTCCCTCGCCCGCGATAACCGCCGCAGGGTCCAGGTTTGCGTCCCGAACCGCCTCGCGGGCGGACGCGAGGAACGGGTATCGGGCATGGAGCGAATTCATTGTTCGCCGTTTCGAGCGATGGCGGATAAACGCGACGGTCGCCGGTAACGAGGGATTTCTCGGACGAGGAAAACGGAAATGCCGCATTTCCGCGATTCGGTCGAATCCAATCATCTATTACCGACGCGTGAGTACGGAATTGCGTGCCACGTTTCGACTATCCCTGTCCCGACTGTCGGACCACGACGAACCTCCACGGCCCCGACTGCCGATTCGACGGGGAGCCGTGGACGAACATCGAAAAGGCGTACACGGACATCGTTTCGGTCCTATCGGCCGACTCCCTCCCCGAGGAGGAACTCCGCGAAACGGTTCACGGGCGGTGGGACGCTACCCACGCCGCCGCGCTCGACCGACTTCGACACGAAAAGCGCGTCGTAGAAAACGACGGTGCGCTCCGATTGCTCACCGGCGACGAGTTCCGCGAAACCGTCTCCGAACCGAGCTTCGAGCCGATGCGGACGATTTACGAGAAGGGGAGCGTGCCGGGATGTCACGACAACGCCGTCTTCGCCATGGTCGCGTGGTACGAGATGGTCGGCCTGTCGTGGCCCGAGACGCGTGAAAACGTGGTCGAGTGGCTGCACAAGAGCGGAACGTGGGGACGCGGCGGGTTCGAGGAGTCCACGCCCGAAGAACTGGTCGAGAACAAGCGTCACGTCTACGAGGTCGGCTACGGCTGGAAGGAGAAGGCGGAAGCGACGAAGGCCGTTATCGATCGGAATCTATAGAACGAGAGTCGTCGAGGCTGTTTTCAGTCGCTCTGGATACGCGGTGCGAGCATGTACGTCACTTGGCCCATGCCTTCCGCGATCTCGAAGTGAAGTTTGACGGGGAACTCCTCGCCGAGGTCGATGCTCACTTCGCCGTCGTTCGGGATGGCTTTGTTCATGTCCTTGAGATAGTCGAGACTGAACAGGGAATGGGCGGGTCCGGTCGTGAGATCGATGAGGTCGTCGCGGTCGAGTTTCAGATCGACGTCGTCGGTGTCACCTTCCGCTTCGACGTAGAACAACTCGTCGTCCTCGTCCACGCCGAGGGCAATGTGGTCGGACACCATGTCGGCCGCTTTGACCGCACGGTCGATATCGGACCCTTCGACGACGATAGTAGCGGAGAGATCGAGGTCCGGGATGTCGGGTTCCTGGCGGATGGAATCGGGGTCGATGAGCGCGAGGGTGTACTCCAAGCCGTCGATTTTGATGTGGAGTTTTCGCGTCTCCTCGTCCAACTCCATCTCGATGAGTTGGTCGGAGCTAGCCATGCCTGCGACGCTTTCGAGGCGGTCGAGATTGACGCCGAGGATACCGCCGTTCGACTCGTAGGACTCGAACGCTTCGGCGTCGAGTTG
The DNA here is from genome assembly GCF_024136975.1 of Haladaptatus sp. AB643. NCBI lineage: Archaea > Methanobacteriati > Methanobacteriota > Halobacteria > Halobacteriales > Haladaptataceae > Haladaptatus > Haladaptatus sp. AB643. The sequence goes on along the minus strand of NZ_JAMYJW010000001.1, from coordinate 364,390 downwards.
GAGGTCAACCATGCCGACGTTGGCCGGGTCGACTGCTTTGATAGTGAGGCCATCCTCCTCCAAGTGGATTTTACATTCATCCACAAGAACGCCCACGGAATCGATTGTCGTCCGGAGCGTATCCGCGCTCACGATAGCCTTGAACATGTTGATAGGGGGTATGAAAGGGTGGCATAAAAGTCATCCGTTCGCGCGCGCGGCGTGTGCATATTGAGGGCGCACCACGCCATCGAACGGAGGACAATCATACCACCGCCACCTCATTATTACAAGAGATAATATACAGATTTTTGATAAACTTTTTACGCTAGAAGGTACTCTGAAGAAATATGTCGCAGGAGTGGCGGCCAGAAGAATACACGCTCGACGAAGACGACCCTCGATGGGGAGTGTGCAACTACTGCAAGAAGAAGGTCTTCGTCGGCGGAAAGAACAAATCCGACCTCGTTCGTCATCAGGACGAGTGTGAATACCGCTGACGGGGGCGTTCCTCGTCGGCCAGTTACGATTTTTGCGACCGGTGGAACGCCACGGAGAGCGACGGACAACGAAGGGCGTAAACATCCTCGTAGACAACCCATTCCTAACAAATGGCCCGTAAAGACCACTACTACAACAAATCCAAGCAGCAAGGCTACCGCTCGCGGGCGGCCTACAAACTCAAGCAGTTGGACGAATCCGCACATCTCCTCCACGAGGGCGAGACGGTCGTCGACCTCGGGGCGGCCCCGGGTGGCTGGTTGCAGGTCGCCGCCGAGGAAGTCGGCGACGACGGAACCGTGATCGGTGTCGACCTCCAGCGAATCAAATCCATCGACGGCGTCGAGACCATCCGCGGCGACATGACCGAGGAGGAAACCCAACAGGAAGTCATCGACGTCGCCGGTTCGGCCGACGTCGTCCTCTCCGACATGGCACCGAACATGACCGGCGAGTACAGCCTCGACCACGCTCGGTCGGTGTATCTCGCCCGACAGGCGTTCGAGACGGCCCTCGAACTGCTCGATTCGGGCGGCGACTTCGTCGTCAAGGTGTTCCAAGGACCTGACTTGGACGACCTGCGCGACGACATGGAACCGGAGTTCGAGTACGTCCGAACGATGAGCCCCGACGCCTCGCGTGACGAGTCCTCCGAGGTCTACCTCGTCGCCCGCAAGCGCCTCACCGCACCCGTCAGGGCGGGCGACAAACTCGAAGTGACCATCGAAGGCGTGGGAAGCGAAGGCGACGGCGTGGCGAAGGTCGAAGAGTACACGCTGTTCGTGCCGAACACCGAGGAAGGGGAAACCGTCGAAATCCGCGTCGAGGACGTGAAGCCGAAGTTCGGCTTCGCCCAGCGACTGGACTAACGGTTCTCGCCGTCCATCACCGAATCACATCCATCTGTTTTTCAGTCCGCCGAACTCGGCACTCGACCGACGTTCGTTTGTGAACGCAGATAGCCCACGACGGCGTAGACGAAGGGCGTGTCGAGGAGTGCGACGAACAGCTTGAAGATGTACTGGCCGACGATGAGCGACAGGACGACGCTCGTCGGGATTTCCGGACCGATACCGGCGAATCGCGGAAGTGCGAAGAACGCGATTCCGACGAAGATGACCGTATCGATGGCCTGACTGGTCGCCGTCGAACCGATGTTGCGCGCCCAGAGGTGGTCGCCGTCAGTGAGTTCGCGGATTTCGTGGAAGACGATGACGTCCCAGTTCTGACTGACGACGTACGCACAGAGGCTTCCAATCACGATGTTCGTGCTCGCGCTGAGGACGGTCTGGAACTTCGTGGGGTCCACGCTGGACTGTGCGGCGGGTGCCTCGATGGTAGACCAGACGAGCACGAGCATGACGAAGATCATCACGAAGGCGACGTTGACGAGTCGCTGGGCCGCCTTCCGACCGTACACTTCGGCGTAACAGTCCGACGCGAAGAACGTCAGCGCGTAGGCCAGCGCCGCACCCGGCAGGACGAGCGCGTCACCCGTAACCGGGAGCGAGAGTGGAATCGTGAACTGGAGCACCTTCGCCGCCGTGAGCTGTGCCGTCACCAGCGCCGTCACGAACAACCCGGTGAGGACGAGTTGACCGGTTGCGAGCGCGGACCCCGGTTGCACTCTCTCAGTCATCTTCGAGTCGTCCGTGACGTTCGTCTATCTCGTCCAAAATATCCAGCATCTTCCGGATCGACGCACGAATGGCGTCGCTTCTGTTCACGAATTTACCGTCGTCGCCGACGTGGTCGTCCAAGTCGGCGAGCAGTTCGTCGGGTATCTCGACGCTTATCTTGCTCATACCGTGGTATTCCGTGAAGAATACTTAAGCGCACCGTCAGGCGCGCCGACCGCCGAGCGTCCCAACCCAGAGACCGCCGAGACCGATGAGGTAGGCGACCGAGAGAGGAATCGCGATGAGGAACAGCGTGTACAGGCTGTCCGGGGTCACCAACGCGGCGATGACGAAGATACCGATGATGGCCGGACGCCAGTGTTCGAACATCGTCTCGAAGTTGAGGATGCCGCCCCAGTGGAACATGAACATCGTCACGGGGATGTCGGCGAGGAGGCCGATACCGACCGTGGTGAGGAAGACCAACCAGAAGAACGCCTTCACTCGGTAGTAGATGACCATGTCCGCGCGGTGGGCGTCCATGACCAACCACGAGATAATCTCCGGCGCGACGATGGTGTAGCCGATGTAGCTGCCGACGAGGAGACCGGCGAAGAGCGCACCACCCCACGCGAAGAACACGTTGCGGTTCCCGCGGACGAGTTTTCGCTCCTTCATCGCGGGCCATCCGTAGTACAGCACCATCGGGAGCACGGACACGACTGCCAGCAGCGTGCTGATCTTCACTTCGAAGATGAGCGCCTCGACCGGATGCAGAGTCACGACGTTGAGCAGTTGTCCGTTACCGGCGGCGGCCGTCACGGCTTCCGGGACGCGACTGGTGAAGTCCTTGTTGATGGTCCCGATACCACCCTGATAGAGGTAGACAAAGACGCCCGCGAGCACGAGCATGAACACGATGACGATGCGGAACATCTTCGACATGAGGCTCTGGGCGATGAACGCGAAGTCGTAGTAGTAGCCGCCGATGTCGTCCTCGGTCGTCTCGTCGTCGGTGAACGCGCTCGCCATTCCCGCCGTGGTACGCTGGAAGACGTTCCCCTCCTGCTCGGTACTCTGTTGTGCCACGTCCTCGGCGAGCGGTGCTTCCCCCTCGGGCGCGTCAGGATCGCTCTCACCCGTCTGAACCGCCGCATCGGCCTCCTTCGCTTCCTGTGCCGCGTCGTAGCGGTCGAGGATGGCCTGTGCCTTCTCGGGTTGGTCGGCATCCATCGCGGCGCGGGCGTACTCGACCGACTCGCCCTCGCCCATCTCGGCGAACAGTTCCGGCGGAGCGGCACGGACACCCGCCGCGTCGAGTTCGTACAGGTCGAGGCCCGTGGATTGACCGATTGCCGCGCTCTCTTCGAGGGAGGTGAACAGGAAGTAGAGCGTAGCGATAATCAGCGCGACGAGCGCAACCGCGACGGCGGTCAGGACGACGGCCGTTTCGCGCGGGACGCCGATGGCTTGTTGTATCGGCGGGAACGGCGCTGGACGGTACTTCGCCGGAAGTCCCGAAAGGAGTTGTTCGTTCACGAAGCCGATGCCGTTCTGCGTGATGAACAGGTACGTCGCCGCCGCCGCGACGAGCGTGATTCCGGCGATGTAGTTCCACTTGTCCCGAATCGCCGTTCTCGGACTCACCTCGTTGCTTCCCCGTTTGATAGTGACGAGGAACTTCGACAGGTAGAGGCTGAACCCGTAGAGGAGACAAAGCGGAACCGCCCACATCACCTGCGTGAACGGGTCGGGCGGTGAGGCCACGGCACCGAAGACGAAGATGATGAGGACGGCGTACCGCCACTTGTCGCGGAACGTCTCGTAGCGCACGATACCCGAGTAGCTCAGCGAACTCATGATGAGCGGGAGTTCCGCCGCGAGACCGAACGAAAGGGAGATGATGAGGACGAATTCGGTCCACTGCACGATACCGTACTTCGGCTCCAAACCGGCGTTCACGGCGTTCTTCGCGAGGAAATTGAACATTATCGGGAGGTAGACGGAGTACCCGTAAGCGATACCCCCGACGAACAACAAAACGCCGAGCAGGACCAGCGGAACGATTTTCCAGTAGGAGATGGACGTTTCGGGATACCAATCGTTTTCCCGAATAGAATCACGAGCGAGATAGAGCAAGGCGGGAATGGAGAGAACGACACCGGCGAACATGGCGATTTTCGCCTGCAAGAGGATCACGTCGAACGGCGTCACGGCGACGATCGTGACGTGATTCATGACCTTCTGTGACATCCCCGAGGTCGTCACGTCGCGCAGGAACGGCCACACCACCCACGACATGCTATAGAACGTCCCGATGAACCCGATAACGAAGACGATGAAAACCTTCTGGAGTTCCTTCTGCGCCGTTCTCAGTAGGCCGCCAATGGTTTCACGGCCTGAAGCAACCGTTCTCGCCGTATCCTCGCCGATGAGACTGTTCCCCGAGGTAGACATTGCTTGGGGATGGTAGCCCCGTGTCAGTTATCAATCTTCCCGTCTCGCGAGATGAAGAAAGCCTATAATAATACGGCTGCTTATCCTCGGGTGAATGGGCGAAGAATCGGATGCGACGGCAGGTAGTAATCTATCCAAGGTCCCGGCGTCGGAAGAAACGCCGGCGCCGCCGGATGAAGACCTGTACGAGCCAGAGGACCCGGAGCAAGCAGTCGAGCGGCCGAGTCAGCCGATGGAGGACGAGGAGATGCCGCTGGCCGACCACGTCGAGGAGATGATAAAACGGCTCGCCGTTGTCATCGTCATCGCGGCGGTCGTCACCCTTCTCATCCTCCCGACCGCGGACCACATCATCAACTTCCTCTGGTATCAGATCCTGCCGGTCGCGAAGGACACCCGACCACGAATCTACGCCCCGCTGGCGCTCGTGATGACGAAGCTCAAAGTCGCCAGCCTCGGCGGCCTCGTCGTGGCGCTCCCCGTCATGGTGTACGAGACGTACCTCTTCATGCGCCCCGGACTCTACCCGAACGAGCGACGCTACTACCTCGCCGCAGTCCCGACCAGCCTCGTCCTCGCGTTCGTCGGGCTCTGTTTCGCCGACTTCCTCATCCTGCCGGCCATCTTCAAATACTTCCTCTCGTACACGTCGAGCGCGGACGTCGGCATCGCCTTCGGGTTGACGAAAACGTTCAACCTCATCCTGATGATGATGGGCGTGTTGGCCATCGTTTTCCAGATTCCGCTCCTCATCATGCTCGCCATCATGATGGGACTGACGACACGCCAGTGGATGGCCAGCAAACGCCTGTACTTCTGGGGTGCGTTCGCCGGGTTCGCCTTCCTCTTCAGTCCCGACCCGACGGGAATGGCCCCGTTCCTCGTCGCGATTACGATGGTCGGGCTGTTCGAGGGAACTCTGCTCCTCCTAAAATGGACGGGCAGGTGACCGTTTGACACAGTTTTTGGCACACACACATTTCCGTGGAGATACACAATGAGAGCTTTCGATAGCTGTAATCGGTATATAACTAAGGGGATCAGTCCTCAATGTAGTGGTAGCGTTCGTACCTGCCCTTAGCTCGCGTGCCAGCAGCTACAGACCGCAGTTCGCGTGCCAGCAAACTGCCACCCTTTGGGTGCGAACGCCCGACGCTGCTTTCTATCGACTGTCAGTCCCCGAGTCTGCACTGAATTCGTCCTCGATCAGCGGTTCGCGTGTGTCAGATTCGTTTCCTCGGACATCGTTCGCTCTTCGATGTTCACTCGCCAGTCGCCGAGTGAACATCGCCCTCCGGGCTCACACTTCCAGTCCGATAACCGTGTAGGTCGAGCGTGACGTGGTCGAAACCGAGGTCCGCGAAGTGGTCGCGGGCGGCGCGAACGAACTCCTCGTCCAGCGCCCGCGACAGTTCCGCCTCGCCGAGTTCGATCCGGGCGAGTCCGTCGTGGTCGCGGACGCGAAACTGGGTGAATCCCCACTGGCGAAGGAGGGTTTCGGCGCGCTCGATGCGCGAAAGTCGCTCCTCGGTCACTTCCAATCCGGTCGGAATTCGGGAGGAGAGACACGCCATCGCGGGTTTGTCGGCGACCGAGAGGTCGTACCGCTCGGCGATTTCGCGCACCTCCGATTTCGAGATGTCGTGCTGGAGGAGCGGCGAGTAGGCGTCGAGTTCCTCGACGGCGCGGAGGCCGGGGCGGTGACCCGCGCTCACGTCGTCCGCGTTCGTCCCGTCGCAGACGACCCCGATGTCGAGTTTCGCCGCCGCCTCGAACATCGAACCGAGGCGCATCGTCCGGCAGTGATAACATCGCTCGTCGTCGTTCTCGACGAAGTTCGGGTCGTCCAACTCGCTGAACTCGGCGATTTCGTGGCGGATGCCGATCTCATCGGCGACTCGCTTTGCATCCGCGAGTTCGGCTTCCGGCAATGTTTCGCTCTTCGCGGTACAGGCGACGGCGTCGTCGCCCAGCGCGTCGTGTGCGATGGCGGCGACGACGCTCGAATCGACGCCGCCGCTGAACGCGACGAGGACGCCGTCACGGTCCGCGAGGTCGGCTTTCGCGGCTGTCAGTTTCTCCGAGAGGGTCGGCATACCTCGTGATTGTTGTGGACCGGCAAAAACACTTGGAGGGGGACAGTACATCGAATTCCACCGATCCGACTGCTCTCGGGAACGGACGACCGTCGATCGGTACGCGTCGGGAACGTTTTTTATGTATGCCGCAATATCACGGAGCGAATGGAGTTCGAGGCGGTACCCGGCGTCGGTGCGAAGACGGCCGACGCGCTCGCGGAACTGGATAACGCCGAGCGAGCGCTGGAGACCGGCGACGTCGCCACGCTCGCGCGAGCGCCGGGCATCACGGAAGGACGCGCCGCCGCCATCGCGCGCGGTGCCATCAGGATTCGACACGACGACGAGGGCGGCTTTCTCGCAACCGACAGGGCGCGCGAACTGTACCGCGACGTGCTTTCCTTGGTGCAAGCGCGCGCCGTCACGACGTACGCCGAGAAGCGCCTCGAAACGCTGTACCCGAGTTCGACGGCGTCACGAATCGAGGAAGTCCACGAGTTCACCCGCCGTGCGATGGACCGCACGCCGACGGCGGACGTACGCGACGCGTTGGCGGGCGTCGAACCGCTGTCGAGTCCGCGAGGGGTTCGAGTCAACGACCGCTGTCTGGCGACGACGGATGCCGAACGCTACGCGGAAGCGCGCGAGGCGGTCCCGGAACTGCCGATAGAGGTCGTGGAGGACACGCGGGAACTGGCGGAACTCGCACGCGGCTATTCGACCGTCGTCGCGCTGGACGAGGCGTTCACGGGCGTCGCCATCGACGGCGACGTTCGCGTCGAACCCGACGCGTTGGACACCCCGGCGGAACTCGTTCCCGAACGACCGCTGGCCTTCTTCGCCGAGAATCGGGAGACGTTACTCGCGGCCGCCGAGGTCCATCGCGTCGCGGGATTGGATGCACCGCTCGACATCGACGGACTCGAATCCGCGTTGGCCCGCGTCACCGCGGACGGCGGCGTGACGGGCGACGAGGAACTCTCCCGGTTGACCGACGCGATTTCGGATCTGGACGCCGCCGTCTCGATGGCCGAGAACGTCGCCAACGACCGACTCCGCGAGGCGATTCGGGAGCGGGACGTGACCATCGAGGGCTCCGACCTACTCTCGCTGGTCGAACGCGGCGCTGGGGTGGATTCGCTCCTCTCGCGCGAACTGACCGACGAGTACGACGACGCGGTCGACGCCGCCCGTGAACAACTGGTCGAGACGTTGGCGCTGGACGCGGGCGAAACCGAACTCGCGCGACAGGCGTTCTCGGACGACCCGACGTTTCCCGTCGAGCACGACGAGGGCGTGATTTCCCGGCTTCGGGAGCAACTGACCGCCGAGAAATCACGACGCGCGGCGCGGCACAAGCGCGAACTCGCGCGTGAACTCGCGGACGAACGGGAGGCGGCGAGAGAACTGGTTCGCGCCACGCTCGAACTGGACGTGGAGTTGGCCGTCGCGCGGTTCGCCCGCGACTTCGACTGCACGATGCCGGAATTCGACGGCGACGGCTTCGACATCGTCGGCGGGCGCTCGCCGCTCCTCGACGTGGCGTTCGAGGACGTGGAACCCGTGGATTACGGTGTGTCAAGCGTGGCACTGCTCTCGGGCGTCAACAGCGGCGGGAAGACATCGACGCTGGATCTGGTGGCGCTCGTCGTCATCCTCGCCCACATGGGCCTGCCGGTTCCCGCCGAGTCGGTTCGACTACGGCGGTTCGAGGAGCTGCACTATCACGGGAAGACGCAGGGCACCTTGGACGCTGGCGCGTTCGAGAGCACGCTCCGACAATTCGCCGCCCTCGCCGACGGGGAGACGGGCAGACTCGTGCTGGTGGACGAACTCGAAAGCATCACGGAACCCGGCGCGAGCGCGAAGATCATCGCTGGAATTCTGGAGGAACTCGGCGAGCGCGACGTGACCGGCGTGTTCGTCTCCCATCTCGCCGACGAGATTCGGGCCGTGGCGAACTACGCCGTCGCGGTCGATGGAATCGAAGCGAAGGGGTTGGTCGATGGAGAACTCGTGGTGGAGCGCTCGCCGGTCAAGGACCACCTCGCTCGTTCGACACCCGAACTGATCGTCGAGAAACTGGCTGACGGGGGCGAAAACGGCTTTTACGAGCGCCTGTTGGAGAAGTTCGACTAGAGGTCGTTGCCAACTACGGGATGTGACCCTCCGGAACGTACTTTCGGTTGGCTGGATAATTAGATGAATATGTCCTCGTCGCGGGTTTTTTGGGTCGCTCTTACGGTGTACGGAATCAGTGTCTCGATACGGTGGGTCGCCGAATCGCTTCCGGGAACCCTCACCGTCGTATCGCTCGTGACCGGCGTCGCCGCCCTCGGAATCATAGTCGGTGGCATTTACGGTACGCTTCGGCCGGACGAGGCGGGGGGACCCGCCGCGAAAAGCCCACTGACTTACTGTGCCGTTCTGGGGGCGGTGCTATCCACTGCTGGCCTCGTGTTACGGGTCCTGTGAGCGAGCGTGATTGACCGCTTCTCCTCGTTTCGACAGCCAGAACGGTTACCTATCAGCATACCGTTCCCGTTTGTGCCCCGAAACGGGGGGAGATTCATCATGGCACAAGAATTCGAATGTACGCAACAGGATTGTGACTTTATGGTACGGGCGAACGATGAGCAAGAAATCATCGATATGGTGCAGGAACACGCCCAGGAAAAGCACGGTATGTCGATGGACAGAAATGACGTCCAAGGTGCAATAGAGCAGATCTGATAGCTCAAACGCCTGTGTTCGACCTCTTTTGTCGCTGGCGAAGGATTAAGTAGCTACGGAAGCGTGGTGAAAGTGATGGCAGACGACCCCGAGGAGGGGATGTTGTCGTGGGACGAGTCGGTGTTCCGCGAGGAGCACGTCTTCGAAATCGACTACGTGCCCGAGACGTTCAAACATCGGGAATCCCAGACACAGGGCCTCCAATACGCGCTTCGGCCAGCAGTTCGCGGGTCGCGCCCACTCAACGTGATGGCGCGCGGGCCGCCGGGGACTGGCAAGACGACGTCCGTCCAGAAACTGTTCGACGAGCTATCGGCCCAGACGGACGTACGGACGGTTCGCGTCAACTGTCAGGTCGATTCGACGCGCTATGCGATTTTCTCGCGCATCTTCGAGGGTATCTTCGACTACGAACCGCCGTCCAGCGGCATTTCGTTCAAGAAGCTGTTCCGCCAGATCACGGACAAACTGGTGGAAGAGGACGAGGTGCTGGTCGTCGCGCTGGACGACGTGAACTACCTGTTCTACGAGGGAGAAGCGTCGGACACGCTGTATTCGCTTCTCCGCGCTCACGAGGCCCACAGCGGGGCGAAGATCGGTGTTCTCGTCATCTCCTCCGACCTCAACCTCGACGTCATCGAGGAACTGGACACCCGCGTGCAGAGCGTCTTCAGGCCCGAGGACGTGTACTTCCCGGTGTACGACCGCCAGGAGATAATCGACATCCTCGGCGAGCGCGTCAAGCGCGGGTTCCACGACGGCGTCATCGGCCCCGACGTGCTGGAGCGCGTCGCGGAACTCACGTCCGAGAGCGGCGACCTGCGCGTCGGCATCGATCTGCTCCGGCGGGCGGGGCTGAACGCCGAGATGCGCGCCAGTCGAACCGTGAGTTCGCAGGACGTGGAGGACGCTTACGAGAAGTCCAAGTTCGTCCACCTCTCGCACAGCCTGCACGCCCTGAGCGACCACGAGGTCACCCTCGTCCGCGTCATCGCCGAACACGACGGCGAGCAGGCGGGTGAGGTGTACGACGTGTTCCACGACCAGACCGACTTGGGCTACACCCGCTACTCGGAGATCATCAACAAACTCGACCAACTCGGCATCATCGACGCAACCTACACCAACGTCGATGGCCGCGGGCGGTCGCGGTCGCTGTCGCTGCGCTACGATCCGGAAGCCGTGTTGGCGCGATTGGACGACTGAAAGCGACGTGGTTGATTTTGATTGGAATGCCCTTCAGTGACCACCACCCAGAATCTCGATTCTCGCCGTCCTCGTGGCGCAGTCCTTAACAGTGCGCCGCACCAAGCGGGATGTAATGACCGACGAGCGAAGTCACAAATTCTCCGAGGGACAAGGCTTCGACGACCCGTACGATGAGTTCGACTTGGACCCGCCGGAACTCGAAGTGAATCCGGACGAGGTGGACCCGGTGGACTCCCGAGTCGTGACCGACCTCCTCGACCAGCAGGCGATTCCGCGGGACAGGGTTTCGGTTTCCGACCTCATGGAGGTCGGGCTGAGCTACATGCAGATCAACCGCTTCGAGCAGGCGACCGAGACGTTCGAGCGGGCGGCGCGGTTCGCCGACGAGGACTCCCTCGACGCACAGGAAGCCTGGGCGAACAAAGGCGTTGCCCACGCAGAACTGGAGGAGTGGGACGAGGCCATCGGCGCGTACCGCGAAGCGCTGCACATCGACGACGACAGCGAACACGCCGCGACGGCGGAGACGAACCTCGCGTACGCGCTCTGGGAATCCGGCCGAACGGAGCAGGCGCTCGAACACTCCGAGCGGGCGGTCGAGATCGACCAGCGGTTCCCGCAAGCGTGGTTCAACCGCGGGTTCTTCCTGCTCGAACGCGGGCTACTCGAAGATTCGGTGAACTGCTTCGACAACGCGATCCGCCTCGGCTTCCGGAACGCGCAGGTCATCGAGGAGAAGGCCCGTGCGCTAGAGGAGTTGGGCGAGGACGAGGAAGCCGAAAAGCTCGCCGAGGAAGCCGAGGAGATGCGACGGGAGGCCGAGGAAGAGTTGATCCAGGAATGATACTCAAGGAGCGCGACACGGGCGAAGGGCTGCTGGTCGCGGTCTGTGACGACGACGTGTTGGGCGAGACGTTCGAAAACGGCGACCTCTCGTTCACCGTCAGCGAGGAGTTCTACGGCGGCGACGAGGCCGACGAGGACGAAGTCGTAAGCAGCCTCACGCGGGCCAACGTGGCCAACATCGTCGGCACCGACGCCGTGGCGCTCGCGGTGGACGCCGGGTTCGTGGACGAGACAAACGTCCTCGAATTCGACTCCACTCGACACGCGCAGTTCCTGCGGATGTAAGCGCGGAAAACCGGGCTGTTACTTCTATTCGACCAATCGACTAATCGAGATACGCCGGAACGTTCACCGCGATGAGACAGAGGAGGGAAGCGACGACCGTTCCGATGGCGACCGGTAGGTAGCCAGCGTGGAATGCCACTGTCAGAAACGTGTGAAAGAGGCCGACGAACAGGAGGGCGAGAAAGAGTAGATTGCCGACCAAGCGTCGTTTCGAAACCATAGCGGACCTATGAACTGAAGGGTCTTAACGTACGTTGCCAGCCGGAAGGCCGAATCAGATAGCGGTGGGGCTTGGGGAGACCGAAGAAGTGTTCCCACTCGAACTCCAATCAATACCTAATGGAATCACAGCAGTCCGACACGCTGGATGTCGAACGCATCCGGGAGGACTTCCCGATCCTTCAGCGGGAGTTCAACGGCAAGCAGGTGGTGTATCTCGACAACGCGGCGACGACCCAAACGCCCGACCAAGTCGTCGATACCATCAGCGACTACTACCGAAACTACAACGCGAACGTCCACCGCGGCATCCACCAGTTGAGCCAGGAGGCCTCCATCGCCTACGAGGAGGCTCACGACCGCATGGCCGAGTTCATCGGCGCGAGCGGGCGCGAGGAGATGGTGTTCACGAAGAACACGACCGAATCCGAGAACCTCGTCGCCTACGCGTGGGGACTGAACGAACTCGGCCCGGGCGACGAAGTCGTCCTCACCGAGATGGAACACCACGCGTCGCTCGTGACGTGGCAGCAACTCGCCAAGAAGACCGGCGCGGACGTGAAGTACATCCCCGTGAACGAGCAGGGATATCTCGACATGGACGCCGCCGCGGAACTCATCACCGACGACACGAAGATGCTCAGTGTCGTCCACGTCTCGAACACGCTCGGAACGGCGAACCCCGTCGGCGAACTCGCGGACATCGCACACGACCACGACGCCCTCATCTTCGTCGACGGCGCACAGGCCGTCCCGAACCGCCCCGTGGACGTCGAGGCCATCGACGCCGACTTCTACGCCTTCTCCGGCCACAAGATGGCGGGGCCGACCGGCATCGGCGGCCTGTACGGCAAGGAGCACATCCTGGAGGAGATGGAACCGTACCTCTACGGCGGCGAGATGATCCGGAAAGTCACCTACGAGGATTCGACGTGGGAGGACCTGCCGTGGAAGTTCGAGGCAGGAACGCCGAACATCGCGCAGGGAATCGCCATGGCCGCCGCCGCGGACTACCTCGACGACATCGGCATGGAGCGCATCCAGCGCCACGAGGAGGGACTCGCCGAATACGCCTACGACCGCCTGACCGAGGAGGGCGACGTGGAGATTTACGGCCCGCCGGGCGACGACCGCGGCGGTCTCGTCTCGTTCAACGTGGACGGCGTTCACGCCCACGACCTCTCCAGCATCCTCAACGACCACGCTGTCGCCATCCGCGCCGGAGACCACTGCACCCAACCGCTTCACGACAAACTCGGCGTCGCCGCCTCCGCGCGGGCATCTTTCTACATCTACAACACCCGCGAAGAGGTCGATAAACTGGTCGAAGCGGTGGACGACGCTCGGCAGTTGTTCGCGAGATAACCTCCGGATCGCGATTTTCAGTGACCGTATTCTCGTCCGTGAGATAGGTCTATGACCGATGCTAGCGGTAGGGTAGACGGGGAACCATGAGCCAATCACGTGTCTCACAGCTTGCTGTACCGGTTAATCGGAACGACCACATCGATGGAGTCGACGGTGCACCCGTCACACTCGTCGAATACGGTGATTACGAGTGCTCGTACTGTGAAGGTGCACAGCAGGCGGTGAAAGAACTGAGACGGACGATGGACGATCAAGTGCGGTTCGTCTTTCGGCATTTCCCGCTTTCACAGTTGCATCCGCACGCGGAGGAGGCAGCGGAAGCGGCGGAAGCGGCGGCGACACAGGGGAAGTTTTGGGAGATGCACGACCTGCTCTTCGAGGTACCGGATGAGATAGGGGAAACAGAATTGCAGGATGCCGCCGCAACCCTCGACCTCGATCTCGCTCGGTTCGACGACGACCTCGAACGACACGCGTACCGCGACCGAGTTCACGAAGATATCATTTCGGGTGCTCAAAGCGGCGTGATCGGAACGCCGACGTTCTTCATCAACGGGGAACGCTACGACGAGCAGTGGGACGCCACCCCACTTCGGGCGGCCCTCGAAGACGCGATGTAATCCCGTCCGAGTGAATCGAAAACAAGGGTTTCATGGCATCGTCACAACCATCGACAGGGGAGACGAACCATGACGGAAACCCTTCCCGAGGCGGTCCAACCCCGTGCGAAAACCTACTTCGAGAACGTCGCCCCCGCACACGACTAGCATCACGTTCAACGGGTCGCCAATCTCGCCGAAACGCTCGCCGCGGAGGACGACCCGGACGAGCGAATCCTCTTCTCGGCGGTCTGGTTGCACGACATCGGCCGGGGGCGCGAGGACCGCGGCGAAATCGAGGACCACGCCGAGTGGGGTGCCGAGGAGGCCGAAGGGATTCTCGCGGAGTTCGGGGCGACGGAGCACGAAATCCGTGCCGTTCAGCACTGCATCCGCGCCCACCGATTCTCGAACGACGTGGAACCCGAGACGCTGGAGGCGAAACTGCTGTCCGACGCGGACAACCTCAACGCGCTCGGTGCCGTCGGTATCGCGCGAAACTTCTGTTACGGCGGGGAACACGGCGAACCCATACACGACCCCGACCTGCCGCTCGACGACGACGAAACGCGGGCGGGTGCGACGTCGATGAACCACTTCCACAGGAAGATTCTCCGACTTCCGTCGCGGATGTACACCGACGCCGGTCGACGCGTGGCCGACGAACGACGGGCGTTCGTGGAGACGTTCATCGACAGGTTCGAGCGGGAAGTCGATGGAGAGTGTTGAGAATCAGTAGGACGCTCTAAAAGTTAGTCTGCGGGCGTCTCCTCGTCACCGCCTGTGGGGGCTTCCATGTACTCCGGTGTGTTCCGCCGTCCGCGATAGCGCGACCAGAGGGCGGCGGCCAGCGCCCCGAGACCCAACAGCAGGACGACGAAGGTGAAGATTCCACCGACGACCGGGATTCGGGAGAGGATTGCGACCACGAACAGACCGAGAATCAATCCAAGCCAGTGTCCACCCGAGTCGGCGAGCGAGAGCAACCAGACACCGAGTGTGAGCGACCCGTAGACGGACGCGATCCAGAGGAAGATGGCGAAGACGATGGCACCGAGAATCGAGATGGGAATCCCGATTACGGTGATGGCGAAGACGAGAAGGACGATGGGGACGAGGACGAGAAAGAGGATGCCGACCCCGATGGAGAACAACGGGTTGGTTCGGCCGTTGTCCGCGACGCTATCGGAGAACGTCGGGAACAGCGCCAGCAGCACGATTCCGAGCAGGAGATTCACGAAGAAGCCGTACACCGCGCCGACCCAACCGGGGATTTTCGGTATCGGCGAGGGACCGCCGTCGGTCAACGACTCGTCCTGCCGGACGGTTCCGCCGACGGTCGCGCCGCTTTGCCGGTTGAATTTGTTCACGTCGTACACGAGGTTGCCGCCGACGTTCGCCGAGTTGGCGAGCGTGAGCGTATCGCCCGCGACTTGAGCGTCGCCGTTGACCGTTCCCGCAATCAGGGTGTAACCCGAGGCTCCGTCGAGTGATTGTCCGACCGTCGCGCTTTTCGCGACGACGAGGTTGCCGGTCTGGGCGTCCACGTTTCCGTTGACGGTGCCCTCGATACGGACGTTTCCGGCGAACGCCGACACGTCGCCGTTGACCGTTCCGGTTTGGGCGACGAGGACGTTACCCGAAAACGCTTCGAGATTACCGTCGACGGTGCCGCGAATCACGACGGTCCCGGCGGTTGCGGAGAGGCCACCGCTGACGGTTTGGCCCTGTCCGACGACGACGGTTCCACCGGTTCGCGTCTGCTCCGCCGCCGCCGTCGCCGGTGCGATGGCGAGAAGGAGCACGAGGACGATGATCGGAACGAGTCTACGACGAGTTACGAGTGCGCACATGGCCCAAGGTGTCGATTTCCGGGAGAATAGTAATTGAGTCGTTATCCACGAGAATCGTGGATTTTCACGCCGGAATCGGCGGCCTAACCGACGGCCGTCACCCACCGGAATTCCGAACCGCCAGCGTAGATTCTCGGGGCCTTTAAGAACGATAGGTTCCTTTGCTGGACCATGAGCGAGGCCGACGCGGAAAGCGTCCCCGGACGCGGCACCATCTGGGTCGAGAAGTACCGACCACAGACCCTCGACGAGGTGGCTGGTCACGACGACATCACCGCTCGACTGACGAGCTACATCGAGCAAAACGACTTGCCCAACCTGCTTTTTTCGGGACAGGCGGGAATCGGCAAGACGACCTGTGCCGTCGCTATCGCCAAGGAGTTGTACGGCGATAGCTGGCAGAGCCACTTCCTCGAACTGAACGCCTCCGACGAGCGCGGTATCGACGTCGTGCGTGACCAGATCAAGAACTTCGCCCGTCACGACCCCGGTGCGGTGGACTTCCAAATCATCTTCCTCGACGAAGCCGACTCCCTGACCAGCGACGCACAGGCCGCCCTCCGCCGGACGATGGAGCAGTTCTCGAAGCGAACGCGGTTCATCATGTCGTGTAACTACTCCTCGAAGATCATCGACCCCATTCAGTCGCGGTGTGCGGTGTTTCGGTTCGGGCCGATTGCGGACGAGGCGGTCGCCGATCGAATCCGGTACATCGCCGACGAGGAGGGAATCGAAACCACCGAGGACGGCATCGACGCCCTCGTCTACGCGGCGGACGGCGACATGCGCAAAGCCATCAACGCCCTCCAAGCCGCCGCGGTCATGGGCGAACAGGTGGACGAGGAGAGCGTCTTCGTCATCACCAGCACGGCCCGCCCCGAGGACATCAAGGAGATGGTACGGCACGCCATCGACGGGGATTTCACCCGCGCACGCTCCATCTTGGACGAACTGCTGACCGAGCGCGGCATGGCGGGCGGGGATATCATCGACCAACTCCACCGCTCGATTTGGGACTTCGAGTTGGACGACGAGGACGCGGTTCGCGTCCTCGAACGCGTCGGCGAGGCCGACTTCCGCATCACCGAAGGTGCGAACGAGCGCGTACAACTCGAAGCGATGCTGGCGTCACTGTCGCTGAACTGAAAATACATATCAGAAAGGGTTGGGAATGTGAACAACCATTTCAATCGGGTTTTTTACCTCTCGGTACAACGGAGCCGATATGGTTCGCGCAGTCCCCACCGCTGTCGTTGCTCTCCACATCGATGACGAACGCGTGCGGTCGGAGGCGACACGATGATACCCGCCATCGAAACGGACGGGTTGACGAAGCGGTTCGACGATACGACGGTCGTCTCGAACCTCGAACTGACCGTTCCGTCCGAATCCGTCTACGGATTCCTCGGGCCGAACGGCGCGGGGAAGACGACGACCATGCGAATGTTGACGACGCTGACGCCGCCGACGAGCGGCACTGCCCGCGTGGCCGGTGAACCCATCACGGATCGGGATGCCGTCGTTTCGCACATCGGTTACATGCCCGAGGAGCCGCCGCTGTACGACGAACTCACCGCCTACGAGCAGTTGCAGTATATCGCCGGTCTCCGCGGCGTGGACGCCGACGACCGAATCGAGCGACTCCTCGACCGGTTCGACCTCCTCGACGACGCGAACGAACGCGTCGGGACGTACTCGAAGGGGATGAAACAGAAGACGGCGCTGATCCAGACCGTCCTCCACGAACCCGACGTCGTCTTCCTCGACGAGCCAACGTCGGGCCTCGACCCGCGTGCGGCACGGACGGTGCGCGAGCTTATTTCGGAACTCACCCACGACGGGATGACCGTCTTCCTCTCGACGCACATCCTTCCGGTCGTGGAGGAACTCGCCGATACGGTCGGCGTGCTGTACGACGGGTCGCTCGTCGCCGAGGACTCCCCCGAGCGACTCACCCACCGGGCCGAGGAGGAACAGACGCTCGAAGACGTGTTCCTCGACGTGACGAGCGAACACCCCGCCGCGGCGTCGGTGGAACAATGAACTGGCCGACGCCCCGCCGGAGCGCCAGTATCGCCCGAATGGAGTATCGACGGAGCATCCGCGCCATCGCCAAAAATCCCGTGCAGATGCTCGCGTTCGGGGTTTTCCTCCTCCTGCCCGCTGGCGCGACCGTTCTCGGCGCGTATCTCGCGTACAAACTGGGTGGTGAGCTCCGAACGACATCGGCACCGATACTGATGGGCGCACGCGGTGCATTCGCCGTCGCGTGGGTCGGTCTCTCGGTGATGGTTGCCTCGCGCTCCATCGGGAAAACCGGACGTATCGACAACGAGGCGGGCATGCTGACGACGGTTCCCGCCCGCGACGTGGTCGGTGGTCTCCTCGGCGGGGAACTCATGCGGTTCGTCACCGTCGGTGCGATTCCCATTCTGGCGATCAGCGGCGCACTCAGCGCGTCGCTCGGGACGCCGCTTCCGCTCATCACCATCGTTCTCGCGCTGCTCGGGTTGACACTTCTGGCACTGCTCAGCGGCCACATCGTCGGTCTCCTGCTCAAGCTCGCACTCGCGCGCTCGGAGGTCCTCGCACAGTACAAATCGATCATCGCGGTCGTCGTCTTCGTTCTCTATATGGGAGCCATCGTAACGAACGCGTTCGGCGACATCATGACATCGCTCGGTCTGATACTCCAGAACGCGCCGACGGCGTGGCTCGGCGACTTCCTCGTGCTCGGCATCCCGGGAGCGTCCCCCTCGTTGGCACGGGTCGGTGGCGCGGTTGCCCTCGTGGTCGTCGGGGTTCCGATCCTATCCGCCATCGACGTTCAGTTGGCGACGCGGCTCTGGTACGGCGACCGAGTCCAACCCGAGAACAAACAGTACGACGCCGACGAAACGAACGCCGATTTCCTCACCGGAATCGCGTCGAGACCGACGCGCTCCGTGGTCGAAAACGTGTGGCGGCGGACGAAACGCGCCCCGCTTCGACTCCTCTACGTGATTTATCCGATCTTCTTCCTCACCGGGCCGATTCAGGACGCCGTGCAGGCGGGCCACGTCACGGGGTCCCTTCCCGTCCTCGTCTCCTTCTACGGGGCATGGGCACTCGGCGGCGCGACGCTCAACCCGCTCGGTGACGAGGGAGCCATGTTGCCGGTGACGCTCATCTCGACCGTCGAGGGCAAACAGTTCGTCAAGGGACACATGATCGCGGCGAGCATCGTGGGACTCCCGATCATCGTCGTCGCCACGGCGCTCACCGGGTTTCTGAGTCCGCTCGAACCGACGCGCTGGATTCTGTTGACGGGGGTGAGCGTGCTGCTCGGACTGGCGGGAATCGCCGTCGCGATCGGAATCGGCTCGACGTTCCCCCGGTTCGGCGAGGTCAACGTCACGAAAAGCCGCCGGGCGGTCGTCCCGAGCAAGACGGCCTTCGTCACGTATTCGGCCGTGCTGATGATCGGGTACGGCGGTGCCGTCGTCGCTATCACGCCCTCCACCGCCGCCTCCGTCGCCTCGATGGTTCACTTCCTCACCGGAGTTCTCGGCTACGCGCTGAAGGTTTCACCCGGAAGGGTTCGTCTCGTCGCCGGAGCGATTGCGGCAGTGCTCGGTGTCGTCGCACCTCCGGCCGCCTACCGCTACTCGATTCGACGGTTCGACTCGTACGTCCTCGACGGCGACGATTCAGGTATTGCCGCCCTCCGAGGATTGTTCGACCTGTTCGATCACGCCTGACAGATACCCCTTTTCGATGAGGACCGCTCGGGCCAGAACGGACGATGACGGTCGTATCTGGGGTCTCACACGGTTGCGGAACTGTTTTACGCCCCGGTGGGTGAAGAACTACCAACAATGAGCCAACTTGAGGAGGAGTATCGCCTCGATTATTTCGAGGAAAACGGCTTTGTGCGAAAGGAATGCTCCGAATGTGGAGCGCATTTCTGGACGCGTGACCACGACCGAGAGACGTGCGGAGAACCACCGTGTGAGGAGTACGGATTCATCGACAACCCGAGTTTCGACGAGACGTACTCGCTGGCGGAAATGCGGGAAGCGTTCCTGTCCTTCTTCGAAGACAACGACCACCAACGGATCGACCCGTACCCAGTGGCGGCGAACCGCTGGCGGGACGACATGCTACTCACTATCGCTTCTATCGCAGACTTCCAACCGCTGGTCACCTCCGGAGAGACGCCACCACCGGCCAACCCGCTGACCATCAGTCAACCCTGCATCCGGATGCAGGACATCGACAACGTCGGGAAGACGGGGCGACACACGATGGCCTTCGAGATGATGGCCCACCACGCGTTCAACGCCCGGGAGGACATCGACGACCCCGAGCAGTACGCGTACGAGGGAGAGGTGTACTGGAAGGACCAGACGGTCGAGTACTGCGACGAGTTCTTCGAGTCGATGGGTGCGAACCTCGATGAAGTCATCTACATCGAGGACCCGTGGGTCGGCGGCGGCAACGCCGGACCCGCTATCGAAGTCATCTACCGGGGCGTCGAACTCGCCACGCTCGTCTTCATGTCGATGGAGCAGGACCCGGAGGGCGAGTACGAGATGAAGGACGGCAACCGTTACAGCCCGATGGACACGTACATCGTGGACACCGGGTACGGGCTCGAACGCTGGACGTGGGTTTCACAGGGAACGCCGACGGTGTACGAAGCCGTCTACCCCGACATGATCGATTTCCTCAAGGAGAACGCGGGAATCGAACACACCGACGAGGAGGAGGAACTCGTTCACCGCGCCTCGAAGCTCGCGGGGCACATGGACATCGACGAAGCCGAGGACATGGAAGCCGCCCGCGACAACATCGCGGACAAAATCGGCGTCTCGACGACCGAACTCGTCGAGCTACTGGAACCGCTCGAAGCCATCTACGCGATCGCCGACCACTGCCGAACGCTCGCCTACATGTTCGGCGATGGCATCGTCCCGAGCAACGTCGCGACCGGCTACCTCGCCCGGATGGTACTCCGGCGAACCAAGCGTCTCTGTGACACCGCGGGCGTGGACGCACCGCTGGACGAACTCGTGGACATGCAGGCCGAGCGCCTGGGCTACCAGAACCGCGACACCATCCGTGACATCGTCCGGACGGAAGTCGAAAAGTACCGCGAGACCCTCGAACAGGGTGGCCGTCGCGTTCGCCGCATCGCCAAGCGACATGCCGAGGAAGGCAAGCCGATCCCGGCCGAGACGCTCGTCGAGTTGTACGATTCCCACGGGTTGCAACCCGACATGGTCGAGGAGATTGCCGACGAGTTCGGCGCGTCGGTGGCGATTCCGGACGACTTCTACAGCCTCGTCGCCGAACGACACGACAGCGGGGAAGCCTTCGAGGAAGAAGAGTCCGAAGACGACCGCTTCACCGACTTGCCGAAGACCGAGCGCCTCTACTACGAGGACCAGTACCGAACCGACTTCGAAGCCGTCGTCCTCGACGTGTTCGACCGCGAGGAGGGCTACGACGTCGTCCTCGACCAGACGATGTTTTACCCCGAAGGTGGAGGACAACCGGGCGACCACGGCACGCTTTCGACCGAGGAGAAGACGGTTCAGGTGTCGGACACGCAGGTCGAGAACGGCGTCGTCCTCCATCGGACCGACGAAGCCGTCGATAAGGGAGCCATCGTCCGCGGAAAGATCGACGCCCAGCGCCGCCGTAGACTGATGCGTCATCACACGGCGACCCACATCGTCGTCCACGCGGCCCGCCAGATACTCGGCGACCACATCCGACAGGCCGGTGCCCAGAAGGGAACCGACAGTTCGCGCATCGACGTGCGCCACTACGAGCGCATCGATCGCGAGACGGCCAAACACATCGAACTGCTCGCCAACGAGATCGTCATGGAGAACACGACGGTCCAGCAGGAGTGGCCCAACCGGCACGAGGCCGAGGAGGAGTTCGGGTTCGACCTCTATCAGGGTGGGATTCCCGGCGGAACGAACATCCGCCTCATCCACGTCGCCGAGGACGTGCAGGCCTGCGGTGGGACGCACGTCCGCCGAACCGGCGACGTCGGCGCTATCAAACTCCTGAACACGGAGCGCGTGCAGGACGGGGTCGAGCGACTCACGTTCGCCGCCGGTGACGCCGCCATCGAGGCGACACAGGAGACCGAGGACTACCTCCGAACGGCCGCCGACACGCTCGCGGTTTCGCCGTCCGAGGTGCCCGACACCGCCGAGCGCTTCTTCGAGGAGTGGAAGGGTCGCGGCAAGCAGATAGAAGACCTGAAAGAGCAACTCGCCGAGGCCCGCGCCAGCGGTGCGGGCGGCGGCGAGGAAATAGAGGTCGGTGGCACGACCGCCGTCATCCAGCGTATCGACTCGGACATGGACGAACTCCGTGCCACCGCCAACGCGATGGTCGAGGACGGTAAAATCGCGGTCATCGGCAGCGGTGCTGACGGTGCGCAGTTCGTCGTCGCGGTTCCGGACGGCGCCTCGGTGAAGGCCGGAGAAGTCGTCGGTGAACTCGCCTCCCTCGTCGGCGGTGGCGGCGGCGGCCCGGCCGACTTCGCGCAGGGCGGCGGCCCCGACGCCGACAAACTCGACGAAGCGTTGGAGAGCGCGCCCGACGTGCTCCAGCAAGTCGAAAACGCCTGAGATTCGACGGACAGTTTTTGTCGGGTGGTATCGTTGATGAGACGAATCGCAGTCCGTTGGGGATGGATCGTTTCTCTCGGTTCGTGTCGTGACCGGTCACTCGTCGAGTCGCACCATGACCTTCACCGCGTCGCGCTCGTCCATCGCTCGATAGCCCTCGGGAACGCCGTCGAGATCGACGGTCTTCGTGAAGATCGGCGATGGATCGAGGGTTCCCTGTAACACGTCGGCCATGAGTTCGTCGGCGTAGTTCCGAACCGGCGCGACGCCGCCCTTGAGCGAGACGTTCTTTCCGAACATCGTTCCGAGAAAGCCGGTCGTCTCGACGCCCTGCGGGACGCCGACGTAGCCGATGGTCCCGCCGGGGCGGGCGACCTCGGCGGCCGTTTCCATGGAGGATTCCGCGCCGACGCATTCGAGGACGTGGTTCGCACCGCCGTAGGTGAGTTCGCGCGCCTCCTCGACCGCCTCCTCGCCGCGAGCGGAGACGACATCGGTCGCGCCGAACTCCTCGGCGATTTCGAGGCGGTCCTCGTGGTGGCCCATCGCGATGATTCGCTCGGCCCCGAGGCGTCTCGCGGCGAGGACGCCACAGAGTCCGACCGCGCCGTCGCCGACGACGACCGCGGTCTCCCCCGCTTCGACACCTGCGCTGACGGCGGCGTGGTGTCCCGTTCCCATTACGTCCGTCAACGGCAGGAGGGATTCGAGGACGGTTTCGTCGTCGGCGTACTCGTCGGGAACAAGAACGAGCGTCCCGTCGGCGTGAGTTGCACGGACTTTCTCACCCTGTGCGCCGCCGTTGTCACCGCCCCAGCCGTCACCGTTGGCACACGACGTGTGGAGCCCTTTCCGACAGAACTCACACTCCCCACAGCTAATCGAGAACGGCGCGAACACGCGGTCGCCGGGTTCGACCGAACGGACGTCGTCGCCGACCTCCTCGACGATTCCCATCGGTTCGTGCCCGACGGGAGCGCCCTCCTCGTAGTCGCGGTGTCCGCGGTAGAACCAGAGGTCCGACCCACAGATGGCGGTGTGGGTGATGCGGACGATTGCGTCCGTCGATTTCTCGATAGCGGGGTCGGACGTTTCTTCGATTCGGATGTCGCTCGGGCCGCGATAGATGGCTGCTTGCATCGTCGAGTATCGATTGGTGTTCCGACGACAAGAGTACGGTGCTGCTCCGGAAGTCAGTTTGAATATCGTTCTCGTCCGACCCGATTCCGGCAGTCGAAATTAGCGAACCGGGAGTCAAATTTCGCCGGGAGTCGGTTCAATATCACCAAAAAGCCAAAAATTCCCCGTTACAGAGGTTTAGAAGGCGTTTTGTGGTGTGATTGATCGTCGTTAGAACGGCCAACGTCACGAGCGATGAATCTCATATTGCTATATGAAATCGTGCGTAGCGCGGATAATTTCGATCCCGAGCGTCGAACTCCCACAGTTGAAATCCATTGCAGTTATCACTACTTTCTTCATCGAGAACGGTCTTTACTTTCGTATGAATCGGCGGTCATTCAATCGTCTCTTCGCGCTGGGGGGTCTCTCACTCGTCTCCGGTTGCAGCCATCCCCTCCCACCGCCGAAGGGGAGGATCATCGAGCGGTCAGTGGTGGGGAAGTCCGGTGGTGGACAGACGCCACTCCTGAGCGTGACGGATGACGGCGATGGTCCATCCGTTGGCTCCGTCTTCCACGGCCGTTCTATCGGACCCGGTTTCGTGCTCGACGAGGACCTGAGGGGGAAGTTGGGGCGAAAGTACGGAGATATCGACTGCTATCTGAAGATACGCCACGAGGGGTACGACGGGGTACGATTAGCGCCAGCGGATGGCTCGGTGAAATGGTATTCGACCCCAATCGACCAGTTCAACACCGTCCAGATAGACGACTTCGCTATCCTCGCCACCACCATCACCGGCTCCATCGGGAGTTTTCATCGGGTCGTCCGCGACGGAACGGTCGTGGAAAAGAAACCCACGGACGGACGCTTTGGGACGATTTCACCCGGCGAAGACAGCAGATACGTCAAGCTGAAGCACGCGTTCGGGAAGACGACTATCGAGGTTTCGTACCTGAGTTCGTCGGAGGTCTACGACGAGATAAAAGTGGACGGGAGCTACACGTTCGGGGTGAAGCGGAAAACGTCGGAGGACGGAACGTCCTACTCGTATCTCGATTCGCTCGACCCCGGTCACGGATATTCGGTGCTGTAGAACCGAGTCGATGATTTCGAATCCGTCGATTAGGCGGCCGTCGACACAAAGAGTTGAGGGCTACGATGACTCGGCACTCCACCGTTCTTCGATGTTGCCGATCCGCCAGAAGAGGTAGGATGCGAGCCACGCGAAGACGAAGAGAGCGACGATGGCGTAGCCGACGTTTCCGGTATCGATGGACTGGGCAGCAGTCCAGAGGCCCCCCCGGAGGTCGAGACCGCTTGCGAAGACCTGGAGGAGTTCGACCGTACCGACGAACAGCGCGACGGCGACCGAGACGCCGGTAACGGTGAGGTTGTAGTAGATTTTCCTGAGTGGCGTGGAGAACGCCCAGTCGTAGGCGTAGAGCATGAACGCACCGTCGGCCGTATCGAGGAGCGACATCC
Source organism: Haladaptatus sp. AB643 (assembly GCF_024136975.1). Classification (NCBI taxonomy): domain Archaea; kingdom Methanobacteriati; phylum Methanobacteriota; class Halobacteria; order Halobacteriales; family Haladaptataceae; genus Haladaptatus; species Haladaptatus sp. AB643. The sequence continues at coordinate 339,402 of NZ_JAMYJW010000001.1, read as the reverse complement.
CCGCCGCGAAGAGGAGCGGAAGGACGGCGATGGCAGTCGGTGACAGGCCGTCGGACGCCGCTCCGGCCGCAATCGCGAGCAGCGCGACCTCGGACGCAGTGTCGAAGCCGAGACCGAACAGCACACCGAGCGGGTAGACGTGCCAGCTTCGGCGCACGGCGTCGAAGTACCGGCCAGCGAACCGGCTGACGAACCCGCGTTTCCGGAGTTTCGCTTCGAGCCCCTCGGGGTCGTATTCGCCGTCGCGCATCCGGAGGAAGACCCGGAAGAGGTCGACGAGAACGAGGAGATTGAGCAACCCGATAGCGTAGAGGAAACTCCCTGAGACGAGCGCACCGATGAACCCACCGACCGTTTCGAGCGACGGGAGCGCCGTCCGAGCGGTGTCGGTTGCGACGGCAAGTGCGAGCGCCATCGCGGCGACGACCGTGGAGTGGCCGAGCGAGAAGAAGAAGCCGACACCGACGTGTCGGCGTCCGTCCTGGAGCGCGGCGCGCGTGGTGTTGTCGATAGCGGCGATGTGGTCGGCGTCGAACGCGTGGCGAAGCCCCAAGCTGTACGCGAGAACACCGGTTCCGAGGAGTGTCGGGTTATCCGGCGCGACGAGGAAGAGGACGCCCCATCCGACGAGGTGCATGAGCGCGACGACCCCGAAAAGCCCACCGAGTCGGAGCCGTTCGGCGGAATCGACGTTCGAGACTCGTGGTAGCATCATCACTGGTAGATCGAAGATCGGATACTTGTGTCGTCCGACTCGAATCGTTTACACGTCATAGGTATAGTCGAGTGTAAGTTCGTCCTGTGAGTGATGGTCGGTCCCGTGGTAGTGGTCGAGGAGCGTGTTTTCCGTCGTGGTGAGCGAAGCGTTGTTCGCCGTCGAAGGTAGGAGAGTTGCCCGTAGTCACCACATTTGACAGATTTCGAATAGATTAGCGTTTTCGTGGCAAATCTGCTCAAATCGCGGACCAAGAGCGAGCGCGAAAAAGAAGGTGGGGTGACGGATACAGTCGAACGGTGTCGGTCGGTTAGTCCTGACTGTAACCCTCCGGGTCGACCTCGAACGGACGAATCATCTCGTGATTCGCGTGTTCCATCATGTGACAGTGCCAGACGAATCGGCCGGTGATGTCACGAAAGAGACCGTCGGTTTCGCCGAAGTGTGCGACGATACTGGTGACGTCGCCGGACGGGGCGACGACCGTGTCGTGCCACCCGGTTTCCTGCTCGCGCGGCGGGCGATGTGAGGTCGTGGGCGAAATCGCGCCGGAGTCTTTGAACAGTTCGATGTCGAATCCCTGCCGGCCGAGCACTTGGAACTGGACGAGGTGGATGTGAATGGGGTGGAAGTCGTCGCTGACGTTGACGAGGTGCCACACTTCGGTCGTGCCGACGGTCGGACGTTCGGTCGCTTCGTGGCTATACCGAAGACCGTCGAGGAGCAACATGATCCGTCCGTGTTCGTCGGTGGTTTCGTCGAGAGTGAGCACACGCTCGCGGACGGCGTCGTCCTTCTCGATAGTCGGAACGGGTTTCGTACCGGCGTTCTGACCGTTTCCGAGACGGGGAAGCGGTCCGAACGAGTCCGGAACCGTGCCGTCATCGTTGACGTCGGTATCTTGCACGTCGAAGCGCATGATTTCCGGTAGCGGTGACTGGTTCTCGGACGAAGGATCACCGCCGACGTAGGGTGCCTTCGCGTCGTTGTGGAGGAGGAGGCTCTCGCCAGCGTAGTCGGAGAAATCGACGACCCACTGGCCGCGCTGGGCGCTGCCGAGGAGGAGACCGTCGGTGAGTTCGACGGGCTTGTTCATGTAGCCGCCGTCGCTGGCGACCTGAACGAAGTTCGGCCCGTCCTCTCCCGTGGGCTTGCCCGCATCGGCATCGTAGCCTTTCAGCGAGAGATGGTAGAATCGAGCGTTCGACGCGTTGAGCATGTGGAAGCGATACTTTCGGGGTTCGACTTCGAACTTTGGCCACGCTTTCCCGTTGACGGTGGCGACATCACCGAAGAACATCTCGACGATACTCGGGGAGATGCCGCCCCGCTCGGGACCGGGGTAGAAGGCGGAACCGTCGTCGTTGAACGCGCGGTCCTGAAGGACGAGGGGGAGTTCGTACTTCCCCGAAGGTAGTTTGTCGGTGCCGCCAACATCACCCCGAATGAGGTAGAGTCCGGCGAGACCGGCGTAGACGTTCAGCCGGTTCGCGCCGAGCGCGTGGTCGTGATACCAGAGCGTCGTCGGAGGCTGGTGGTTCTGATACGTGTAAGTCTCGCCACCGTAGTACGGACCGGTGGTTTTGCCGTCGGGCGTGTACCACGCCTGTGGGTAGCCGTCGTTGACGGAATTAGCGTTGCTTCCGTGGACGTGGACGACCGAACGGACTTCCGGGTTCCCCTTCTGGGAAGGAAGCGTCGTATCGACTGGGAAGATATGCTCGTCGGGCAGTTTATCGTTCGCCCAATGAACGGAGATGGGCTTACCGCGTTCGACCTCGAAGGTCGGACCGGGGAACTGGCCGTCGTAGCCCCAGATGGTGGTATCGCCGAGGTCGGGGTGGAACGACTGTTTGGCCGCTTGCATCATCACCTCGTAGTGAGAATGGCCGTCTTTCTTCCCGGACGGTTGTTTGATATCGGGAATAGCGAGGTCCGTGACGAACTTTTCGAGGTCGGGAGACGAATGTGAAGAATCACTCGATGTACTCGTGTTCGACGAGTTACCGACGAGACCGTTACAGCCTGCCAGCAACCCGGTGGCGGCGAGCGCACTACCGCCTTTGAGAAACGTACGACGCAATGTTCCGTCACGGTCGGGGAGAGTCATTGACTTGAAAATATTTAGGCCCTCCTAAAACCCTATCGTTTTTTAGGTGTGCCAAAACAAACCGCCACAGAAAACGAATCGATGAGACGATAGCTTAAAGCTTAGGTTTGCCTAATCGCGGCACGATGGAACTGACGCGGCGTGACGTGCTCGCGGCACTCGGGGCTGTGGGCGTTGCCGGCGGCGCGGCCGTCTTCGTGGATTCCGAATCGAAATCGGGGACCCCACCACTTTCGGACCACGAGGTTGCGACGCTCGTCGCCGTTGCCGAAGTCGCATATCCGAGTACGATATCGGGAGTCGAATCGTTCGTCAGGAAGTACTCCGTCGCACGCGCGAACGACGACTCCGACTACCGGGCGGGGATACAGGGCGCACTCGGCGCGCTCGATGACGCGACGTCCGATTGGTTCGATGGAAAATTCGTGACGCTCGACGAGGATACGCGTTCGACTGCACTTCGGCAAGTGGGTGCGGTCGCGGGCGAACCCAACCCGGATGGCCTACGGGGCGAACGAATCCGCTACTACGTGCTGAACGAACTACTCTTCGCGCTGTACACCACGCCGACCGGTTCGAAACTGGTTGGACTGGAGAACCCGCCGGGATACCCCGGCGGGGATACGTCCTATCAGCGGGGGTCACAGTCGTGACCGACCGCGGCCCCCGTGCGGATGTCTGCGTCATCGGTGCTGGCCCGGCGGGTGCACTCGTCGCCCATCGGGCGGCCAAAGCAGGCTATTCGGTCGTCGTGCTGGATGCCGGGCCGCGCTTCGATTTCGAGGGGCGCTCCGAACGCGAGGAGCGCGCGATCAGACCCGGGAGTTCGAAACCACCGTGGAACATGGGAGAGGAAGGTGGCCACGGGAAGCGCGACGCCTACACCAGCAGTGGACCGAAGGAGTACCCGTTGAATACCGCGCGCGTGAAGGGCGTCGGCGGAAGTACCCTCCACTGGCAGGGGATGGTGATGCGTCTCCACGAGCGGGATTTCCGCCTGCACAGCGAGACGGGGATGGGGGTGGATTGGCCGCTCTCCTACGCCGACCTGCGACCGTACTACGCACGCGCGGAGCGTGCGTTCGGGGTTGCGGGCGCGAGCGACAATCCCTTCGCCCCACCTCGAACAACACCGTTTCCGCTTCCGGCGTTCCCGCCTTCCCATTCGGATGCGATGTTCGCCGAGGCCTGCGAGTCGCTCGAAATCACGACCCATTCGGTTCCGAACGCGCGGAATTCGGAATCCTACCGCGGACGGAGCGAGTGTCTGGGCTACGGCACCTGCAAACCGGTGTGTCCCTCCGGTGCGAAGTACGACGCAACCGCAACTATCGACGGTGCCGAGAAGGCGGGCGCGGTGGTCATCGACCGCGCGCCCGTCCAGCATCTCGAGCACGACGACGCGGGCGACCGGGTCGTCGCCGCGGTGTACGCGACTCCCGACGGGAAGACACATCGACAGGAGGCGTCCGAGTTCGTGCTCGCAGCGGGCGGTGTCGAAATCCCACGGCTCCTCCTGCTCTCGAAATCGCCGCAGTATCCGGACGGGTTGGCGAACTCCTCGGGACTCGTCGGTCGCTACTTTACGGATCACTTCTTCGCTGGCGTCGGCGGTGTCGTGGACGAGCGGACGCGCCAGCACCACGTCGGCTTCAACACGACCGAGAGCCACCAGTTCTACGACCAGCCCGCCGACGGCTCGCGGACGGCCATCAAACTCGAATTCTGGAACTACGCTGGCCCGACACCCGCGGACATCGCGCTCTCTGGGAGCTCACTCGGCGACGACCTCCTCGACAACATCCGTGAGGAGTACGGCAACCACCTCGCGGTCGGCGCGCTCGTGGAGCAGGTTCCTCAGTACGAAAACCGCGTGACGTTGGACGACTCGAAGACGGACGACCACGGCAATCCGGTTCCGGAGATAGTGTGGTCGCTCGACGACCGAACGCGCCGCACCATCGAGCGCGCGAACCGAATCCAACACCGCATCATGGACGAACTCGACGCGAACGTCCGATGGGTGATCGGTCCCGAAAAGACGGGGCCGGCGTTCCACCATATGGGAACGACGAGGATGGGCACGGACCCGAAATCGAGCGTCGTCGGTCCCGACATGCGAACGCACGATTTGGACAATCTTACGGTTGCAGGAAGCTCCGTCTTCCCAACGACGGGCGCGATGAACCCGACGCTCACCATCGCCGCGCTCTCGCTGTCCGCCGCCGACGAACTCCTCGACCGACTCGCGTAACACAACGACAGTGCTTTAGGCCAGCCTAAATAACGAGGGCGTATACGAGATGACCGACCCCGACATTTGCGTCATCGTCCCGACCGTCCGCGAGTACGAGTGCGTGCGGGCGTACGTGGCGAACGCCCGCGACCACGGTTTCGACACCGACCGCCTCTTCGTCTGTCTGGTCACCGAGGACGAGTGTGAAACCGACGCGATGGGTACGATGCTCGATGACCTCGATATCGACGGTGTCGTCTTCGACGGAACGGCACGTGACGAGTGGTTCGATACCCACGGGATCGCCGAGTATCGGGAATTGATTCCCGCGAAATCCCACGCGCAAACCTCCTTCGGCCTGTTGTTCCTCTGGGCCAACGACTTCGAGTACGGCGTTTTCCTCGATGACGACACTCTTCCACATCGTGACGTGGATTTCTTCGGAACGCACCTCAGCAATCTCGCCTACGAGGGTAACCTGCCCGAGCGTCGCTCGGACGAACGATGGGTGAACGTGTTGGACGATGCCGATGGCGACCTCTACCCGCGCGGTTACCCGTACGGGGCGATGGACGAGACGACGGAAGAACGGACGGTCGAAGTCTCGAACGTCGTGGTTTCGCAGGGTCTCTGGACGGGCGTCCCGGACCTCGACGCGGTTCGAATCCTGAACGATGGCGACCTCCGCGGGCGGGCGACGACGCGAACCACCCGGGAGGACTACCCCGAGGATTTCGTCACGGCACGCGGAAACTACCTGACGGTTTGCTCGATGAATCTCGCCTTCCGCCGGGAGATCGTCCCCGCGTTCTATCAGTTCCCGATGGACGACAACGAGTGGGGCGTCGGGCGCTTCGACGATATCTGGAGCGGTCTCGTGCTGAAGAAAGCCTGTGACGCTGTCGGGACGAGAATCTACAACGGTCGGCCACTCTGCCAGCACAACAAGGCTCCCCGCTCGACCTTCGATGACCTCGCGAACGAGGTGGCGGGGTTGGAGTTGAACGAACACGTGTGGAAAGCGGTGGACCGAACGACCACAGGAGTGACTCCCGACAGGTCGTCCGGTCGAGCGGCGAAGTCGCTCGACCGAGGGATCGGAAAGGAATCGTCGCGGAAAAGCGAGCGCGCGGGAGCGTACGCGACCGTCGCGCGAGCGGTCGCGGACGAACTCACATCCAGCGATTTCTCGATGTACAGGAACGGCGAGTTTCTGAACCACTGTGGAGAGTATCTCGGGAACTGGTTGGACTGCCTGAACGCACTCGCTCGTCCTCCCATCCCAACCACCCGGAGGAACTTTCGACAGGTATAAGTTATTTAGGGCAGCCTAAAACAATATGCGTAACCGATCTACTCCGACCCGTCGTCAGTTCCTCGTCGCAAGTACGATGGTCGGAACAACAGCGCTCGCGGGCTGTAGCGCTTTCTCGTCGGGAAATAGCGAGAAACCGACGATCTCAGATTTTCGCGGATCAAGTCCACTCGTGCAGGACCGGCCTGAACCGGGTGGCACTTCTATCGACGACCTCCCTGACCTCTCCGGAACTCTCACCCTCTACATCGGCGGTGGCGAGGGCGGTCTCTACCAGCAACTCGCCACCCTCCTCGAGCAGTACTACGACGACTTCAGCGTGAACGTGCGGTTCAGCGCGGCGAATCAGGTGCTCACCGAAGGAAAGAACGGACAGGTTCGCGCAGACGTATTTTGGGCGAACGATGCGGGGTCGCTCGGCGTCGTTGACGATGCGGGCCTCACCGCCTCCCTCTCCTCGAAGATCACGAAACAGGTCCCGAGCCGTTTCCACACCAAAACGTGGGTCGGCGTCGGTGGGCGTGCGCGCGCCATCCCGTACAACACCAAGCAGTTCTCGAAAAGCGACATTCCGGATACGGTCTCCGAATTAACGGACACGTCGAACCTCGACGCGAAAATGGGTTGGGCACCCACCTACCCGGCGTTTCAGACCTTCGTCACCGCGATGCGAATTCTACAGGGCGAGCAGAAGACGAAAGCGTGGCTCAAAGGCATGAAAAATCGGGGCAAGGGCGGCATGGAGCAGTACAAAGACGAGTGGTTCGTCTCGAATGCCGTCGCCGACGGCGACATCGGGGCAGGCATCGCCAACCACTACTACGCGGTTCGTGTGATCTCCTCGCGGCAGGACGCTCCGCTCGACATCGCGTTCACGAAAGGTGACGCGGGTGCACTCGTCGATGTCGCCGGAGCGGAGGTCATGAAAGGAACGGATAAGCCCGACCTCGCCAACAACTTCGTCCGCCATCTGCTGAGCGCCGAGGCACAGGAGTTCCTCGCCACGTGGTCGTTTGCCTACCCGATGATCGACGGCGTGAAACCCGTCGAACAGCTACCGCCGCTCTCCAAACTCCATCCACCGGATCTCGATCTCACCAAACTCGCCAACGTACAGCCGACCATCGATCTCTTACGAGAAACGGGGGTTCTCGACTAGTGTCCGTCGGCAACCGAATTTCGGAGTTCGTGGATGGGGGTGGACAGGACGTTCCGCCGTACCCGGTCGCAATCCTCGCCGCGTTCGTCGCGCTGCTGGTCGTCTCGCCAGTCGTCTGGCTCGTCGTCCGTGCAGTGTCCGCGCCACCCGCGGCGTTCGCGCTCCTCATCGCACCGAGCACGCTCCAAGTGCTCATAAACAGCATCGTCGTGGTCGTCGCCGTGAGCGTTTTCTCCATCGGTATCGGCGTCCCACTCGCCGTCCTCACGGTACAGACCGACCTGCCGTTTAACCGATTTTGGACGGTGACGGCCGCGCTCCCGCTCGTCATTCCCGAGTACGTCGGCGCGTTCGCGTTCACGTCCGCCTTCGGACCCCACGGCAACCTCGCGGACTTGCTCGCACCGATCGGTATTCACTCGATCCCCGAAATTTACGGCCTACAAGGGACGGTACTCGTCTTCTCGCTGTTCACCTATCCGTACGTCTTCTTGACGACGCGCGCCGGCCTGCTCTCGGTCGATGGGACGCTCATCGAGTCGGCACGGACTCTCAATCACACGAAGATTGGGGCGCTCCGTTCGGTCGTCCTCCCGCAAGTGTTGCCGTCGATCAGCGTCGGTGTGCTCCTCGTCGTGCTGGACTCCCTCGCGGACTTCGGAACACCAGCGATCATGCACTACAACACGTTCATGCGCGTGATTTACGTCCAGTACAACAACCCTTCGGCACCGGGATTCACCGCGCTGCTGAGTTTACAGTTGCTCGCAGTCGTCGCGGTCGTCCTCGCATTGGAGTCGCGCGTCAGCGGAAACGCGAACACCGGAATCGGGGGGAGTGCAAGCGGGAGACCCGGACAGTTGCGCCTCGGGCGCTGGCGCTGGGTCGCTCAGTTGTACCCGGCGGCCGTCGCGCTCTTCGCGCTCGGTGTCCCGCTCGCGATCCTCGTTCAGTGGAACCAGCGCGCCGGAAACACCTACGGCGGGTTCACGTTCCACTGGACGTACGCGCTTAATTCGGTAGAGGTGGCCACGTTCGCGGCCATCGTCGCCGTCGTCGCCGCAATCCCGACCGCTTACTACTCGGCGCGGTCGTCCTCGGCCGTGGCAACTGTCCTCGACCGACTCTCCTACGTCGGCTACGCCGTCCCCGGCCTCGTGCTCGGGATCGCGCTGGTCTACGTCGGCGTGTCGTTCGTTCCGGCGCTCTACCAGACGCTTCCCCTGCTCGTCTTCGCCTACGTCGTCCGGTTCCTCCCGCAGGCGGTCGGCGCGGTTCGGTCGTCATTCTTGCAGGTCGACCCGAAACTCACGGAGGCAGCTCGGACGTTGGAGCAGTCACCGCTCTCGGTGTTCCACCGAGTCACCCTGCCGCTGGTCGCACCCGGACTGGCAGCAGGCGCGGCGTTGGTCTTCCTCACGACGATGAAGGAACTCCAGGCGACGCTCCTGTTGCAACCGACAGACTTCAGAACCCTGGTTACATACATCTGGATGGTTCAAGAGAACGGCTACTACAGCGAAGCCGCGGTCCCCGCACTCGTGCTCGTCGGGGTGTCCGCACTGTCGATGCTCGTAATACTCGCGCGAGAACGATACGGTGTCTAACCACTCTCCAACGATGTCTAACCAATCGCCCAAATCGATACCCACAGATGCAGCAACCGACCGACCAGCGTACTCCGAGGAATCCCCATCGGCGTCCGTGCTGGAACTCGATGACGTGACGAAACGGTACGGGCAGGAGAACGCCGTCACCGACCTCTCACTGACCGTTCACGAGGGAGAGCTACTCACGCTCCTCGGGCCGTCCGGGTGTGGCAAGACGACGACGCTCCGCCTGATGGCCGGACTGGAGCGCCCGACCGAGGGCGTCGTCAGCCTCGATGACGAGCAGGTCGCTGGCGACGGAGCGGCTTTCGTGGAACCCGAAAGCCGCGGCGTGGGCGTCGTCTTTCAGGACTTCGCCCTCTTCCCGCATCTCTCCGTCCGCGAGAACGTCGCGTTCGGTCTGACCGATTTGGACGAGGAGGAGACGGCCAACCGCGTCGATTCGCTCCTCGAACTCGTGGACCTCGACGGGATGGGCGAACGCTCACCCGACGACCTCTCGGGTGGGCAACAACAGCGGGTAGCGCTCGCGCGCTCGCTCGCGCCCGAACCCGCAATCCTCCTGCTGGACGAACCGTTCAGCAACCTCGACGTTCGTCTGCGGATCGAGATGCGCGAGGAAGTGCGATCGATTCTGAAGGAGGCAGGCGTCACTGCGGTTTCCGTCACGCACGACCAAGAGGAAGCGCTGAGCATCTCCGACCGCGTCGCCGTGATGAACGACGGCAGGATCGAACAAGTTGGCCGTCCGGGCGACGTCTTCGAGGACCCGGAATCGCGTTTCGTGGCGTCCTTCCTCGGGCAGGCCGGGTTCCTCTCCGCACACGTCGGGGGGACCGGCATCGAAACCAAGATCGCCACGTTCGACCACGACCTTCTCCGCGGGGCTACCGACCAGTACGTCGGCGCGACCATCGACTGCTCGTCCGGCCTGATGACCTGCGTGCGACTCCCGCGAACGAGAATCACGCCAATGGGACGATCACGAAACGCCAGTACACCGGGCCGTCGTTCGTGTATCACGTCACGCTGAACAACGGCGACGAGGTGCGCTGTATGCACAACCACGCCGAGCGCTTCGCGGTCGGCGAACCGGTTTCGGTCGAACTCGTCGCGGACCACGCGCTCGCGTGGTATCCGACCGAGTAGATGACGCAGGCAGCACGGTCCCGAATACTGGCACTCGCACTCGCCGCCGCGGGCGGCGGAGTCGCGCTCGTTCTCGCGTTCGGTCTCTTTCCGTACCACACAATCAACCACGACGAAGCCGTCTACCTCGAACAAGCCAATCTCCTTTTGCATGGACAGCTCCTCCTGCATCCGCCAGTTGCGAACGCCTTCCGTCCGTGGTTTTTCGTCTCGTCTTCGCAGGGCCTCTATGCGAAGTACGCGCCATATCCCGCCGTGCTCTATGCCGTAGGGATGGCGGTCGGAATCCCCCGACTCGTACTCGGTGCCGTCGGCGCGGCCGTCGTCGGTCTCACGTATCTCGTCGGAAACGAGGTTGCCGACCGCCGGACCGGGTTGCTCGCCGCCGGATTCGTTCTCGTCTCGCCGCTGTTCGTCGTGGATACGGCCACGTTCCTCCCGTACGCGCCCGTCGCCGCGCTGAACCTCGGATTCGCCTACGCGTACTTCCGTAGCGAACGAACTGCGGAGTTGCGGTGGGCGCTGCTGGCGGGCGCACTGATCGGACTCTCCTTTTTCGCGCGGCCCTACACGGCCGTGTTGTTCGCCGCGCCGTTCGTGGCGCACGCGCTCTGGACACTGCGCCGGACACCCACGCGGGAGGTAATCGGCCGCCGCGTCGGAACCGCCGGACTCGGCGGTCTCGGGGTCGCTCTCGCACTGTTCTACAACTGGTCGATGACCGGCAATCCGCTCGTCTTTCCGTATCAAGCCTTCGCGCCGCGCGACGGTCTCGGGTTCGGCTATCACATGCTCCGCGGCTACGGCCACAACTACACGCCAAGCATCGCCTTTCGCTCCAACGCCGTCGTCGTCTGGCGGTTCGCCTCGCGCTGGGTGGCCGGAGGCCTCCTCGGGAGCGCAGTGGCCGCCATCGGTCTCGTTCACGTTCTCGGACGAACGCGAAGCGCACGAGGCAACGGGCAGTTGGAACGAAGCGACAAGCGTCGGAGTTCCGACGCTCGCTACTTCGTACTCGCCGGACTGTACCCGAGTGTCATCCTCGGAAACGTCTACTTCTGGGGGAACTTGAACCTCCTCGCACCCGACCTCGACCCGACACAAGGATTGCTCCACTACCTCGGCCCGTACTACCATTTCGCCCTGCTCGCGCCGACTGCGGTGTTTGCCGCGGTCGGCGTCCAGTGGCTCGAGGGTTGGATTCGGCCCCGTCTCGACGGCTTCGATTCCCGTGCGACCGTGGCCGTTGTGCTGGTCGCTTTCCTGCTCACCACGGCCGCGATCGGGGGCGCGCTAGCTGGCCCAATCGTGCGCAACGCCGACAACACGGCCCAGTACGGGCAGGGGTACGCCCCCTTCCGGAACGACGGCCCACCCGCGAACAGCGTCGTCTTCCTCCCGACGACGTACGGAAAGTGGCTCAATCATCCGTTCCAATCGCTTCGAAACGGTCCCGAATTCGACGCGAACACGGTGTACGCCATCGACGGCGTGAACTCGCTCGACGTGACGTCGGCCTACCCAAACCGAACCTACTACCGCTACGAGTTCCGGGGGACGTGGGTGCCGACGGACGACACGCCCGTCCACCCGGCACTCCGGCGCGTCCGCGTCACTTCGGGAACACCCATTACCGAGAAACTCACGGTTCGAATTCCGCGCGGTGCGGACTTCGCTTCTCTCCGGGTCGCCACGGGGGAGGGACACGCCTACTACGACCTGAACGCCTCGTCCGGAGTTCATACCATTACCCTCGTCGTGAACGAGACGGACGTCACCGTGAACGGGCGGGGCGTCAACCCTGCGAACGCGAGCACGAACGGACCGGTGACGGTTCCAGTGAACGCGAGCGACGACGTGACCGCGACCGTCTACATCGAAACCGCACCGAGTGTCGGATTCAGCTATGGCTCACGACTGCCCGTCGGTCTCCAAAACGGAACGCGGCGCGCACTCACGCCGTACCTCGAAGCGTGTACGGACCCGCAGACCTGCGGCAGCGGTGCGGCCTACCTCCCCGGACGCGTCCCCGACCAGTATTCGATAACTGCGACGCTACAAGGTGGCCCACGGAATCAATCGTCGTAGTCGTTCCTCGGCGCAGACGCGGAGGATCGATCCGGCGATTTCCGCGCCGCCAGAGAACGGATCGAGCGTCGTTTCGCCGCGGCGCTCGGCGTAGTCGATGGGAACTTCACGAACGTCGTACCCCCGCATCGCGGGGCGAAGCAGGAGTTCCGCGGACAACCCCGTGTTCTCCGTCCAGTCGATATCGACGAGCACGTCGCGGCGATAGGCGCGCATTCCCGTCGTTACGTCGTGAAGCCGCCGTCCGGCGAGGACGGACGCACCGAGCGCGAATGCGGCGTTTCCGAACCGGTTGACGACCGGCATGGTGTCCGCACCGTGGTAGAGACGGTCGCCGCTCACGACATCGTAGCCTTCGTTGACGTAATCGAGAAAGTCCGGAATGCGAGCCATCGGGTAGGTGTCATCACAGTCGGTGGTGACGACGACCGGACGGCTCGCGGCCGAAAGCGCCGTCGAGAGGGCGATTCCGTACCCGCGCGGCGGTTGTTCGATCACGCGTGCGCCGTGTCCGCGGGCGATCTCGGCGGTAGCGTCGCTGGAGGAATCCACGACGATTACCTCGGCGCGGTCGTCGGTCGCCGCCCCGATGGCGTCGAGGACGTGGGCGATGGCGTCCGCCTCGTTGTAGGCACCCATCACGACGCTCACGTCGCCGAGATCGTATTCGCTCATCGATTCAAGCGAGCGCTCGACAGTATTTCAGGGTTGCTAAAACCGCGTTTCCTGTGTTCAGAACGCGTCGAGCACGACGAACGAGAGATACAGTTGGCCGAGACCGGCCAGGATCATCAACCCGCCCGCGGCGCGTTCGAGGGTGTAGGAGTACTTCCCCAGTTCCCGCCACCAATCGACGCCCGCTGCCATCAGCAGCGTCACGCCGCTCAACGGGACGACGACGCCCAAGGCGTAGCTTCCGAACGAGAGGACGCGGCCCGTGAGCGGGAGCGTCAACGTCTGTGTGACGACGCCGAGGAAGACGGGTGCCACGCAACCGGCGGCGGCGAGCGCGTACCCGCCGCCGAAGAGGACGAACCCGGTGGTTGATGCGGGTCGTTCCGGCAGCGGGACGCGAATCGTCGGTTGCTTGCCGACGATCACGAGCACTCCAACGATGAGGAGGACGACCCCGGCGAGGGGTTCGAACCACTGGAGATACCGGACGAGTTCACCACCGGCGGCGATGACGGCGATACCAACGACACCGAGCGTGACGAGCGCCCCGAGCGCGGCACCCATGGCCGGAAGGAGCACCGACGAAACGGACTCCTCGTCGCGGTGTTGGAGGTAGTAACCGATGTAGCCGGGAAGCAACGGAAACGCACACGGAGCGAAAAACGTCGCGATTCCCGCGCTCGCCGCGAAGGCGATCGTCGGGAGGAGTGTCGAAGAACTCATCTTATCTATTGCTTTGCCGCCTCGATCTTTGAGCGCAGCGTATCGATGCTCGTCACACCGCGATCCGACCAGATGATGGTTCCGTCCGCATCCGCAACCGCGAGGAACGGGAGACCGCCCGCGTTCAACGAAGACATGACCTCGCTGTCCGGATCGAGACCGAGCGTCCACTGACCGTCGTGTTTCTTCCACCACGAGCGAACGTCACCCTTCGTCAGCGTCCCGCCGATTCGCTCGTTCGTTATCGAGACGAACCGGACGTCGTCACCGTACTCGTCGTGTGCTTTCGTGAGCGCCCGCATCTGCTTTGCACACGGCGAACACCACGTCGCAAAGAGGTCGATAACGGTGACGGTGTCCGAAACCGGAACCTGTACCGACCCGGATTGGGAACCCGGTGCACGCATCGTCGTGACCTGCCTCGGCAACCCGCCGTCGTTGCCCGAAAGGCCGTTCAGCGCGACCCACGCACTGCCGCCGGTAATGCCGAGTCCGGCGAGTCCGGTGAGGAGACGACGTCGGTTCATCCTCGAACTTTTTCGAGATCGTCGATTATCTGTTTCTGCGGCGGATTCTGTCCACGGTACGATCGCTCGACGTAGCCCTTTTCGTTGGCCAACAGGACGAGCGCGGAGTGGGTAAACATGTAATTGTCCTTCGATTTCTTGTGATTCTTCTCGAAGTGAACGCCGAAGTCGTCCGTGACGATGGTCCTCGCCCGTTTCTCCGACTGCGGACGAAGGAAGTGCCAGTCGTCGATGGACTGATCGATGTTCATCTGCTTCGAATATTTTTTCAACCGTTTGGCATCGTCACGCCGTGGATCGAACGAAATCGGCAGGAAGGCGACGTCCGAGGCGTATCCGTTCTGCTGTGCGTGTGTCTGGACGTTTCTGAGCGTCGAGACGAGCACCGGACAGATCGTCTTACAGTGCGTATAGATGAACGTGATGAGGCTCGGTTTGTTCACATCACGGAGCGATATTTTCTTGTCTTCGAGCGGTGCCGGAATCGTCAAATCGGGGATTTGCTGATTCCACGCGGGGTACGGAAGCTTCGAAACGTCATAATCCACGTCTGGTTTGCTCATCGTGACGTTCGGATGCGAGTCACCGCCGAACGACCCCAAACAGCCGGCCGCCGTGACCGCGATTCCTGTCGCCGAAAGTGAACGGAGATAGCCCCGTCGGTTCATAACCGAGGTTTGTAACCGGAGTATGAAAGGCAATCTGGTTCAATCATCGAAGGCCGAGCGATGAGCGTTCGAAATCGTCTCGAAGAAGTCACGTACAGCAGTAGAACCGCATGAGAGCGACTGAATCGTCGGCACCGGGCCAACGGAGTTCAGTACGTATCCGGTTCGTTGATGACGTCATCGAACTCGTGTGCCCCCGCCGTTGCGAGATAATGGGATATCGTTTCCTCCTCCCCGGATTCGTCCAATCGAATGGGGATATCGGTTTGCTGTGGTTCGGTGATCGTCGGTTGTCCGGTGATGGACTCGAACAGCGACGCGAAATGCTCGAATCGTTCGGTGCGGTTCATCACGATCAGTCCTGCATCCCGAACCCAAAGCCGGTGTGTGATTTGGGTCCCTCGTGCTGTGAGATGTGTAGTTCGAACGTCCCCTCGGGAGACATCGAGATGACCACATCCTCGACGATTCGGGCGTACTCGCTCACGTGTTTTCCGGCCCCGCTGATCCGCACCCGTTCTTCGAGTAGCCCGTCGTCCGCGAGCAGGTTGAGTTTGCGGTACGTGGTCGAGAGCGGCAATTCACATCGGTTCGAGATCTCGCTTGCCGAAAGCGCTTCGTTGCTGGTCACATCGAGAATGGCCTGACAGTCCGACGTATTGAGTACGGTGAGAAGATCCCGAACGGCGTCCTCGTTTTCGACTACCGTCCGTTGCTTCGGCGACTGCTCGAACGTTTCAACCGCACCGACGACGTTCTGTGATTGACTCATACTATTCGATCACGTGCTTGAAGGAACAATTAACAGCCACAGTACTCGGGGTAGTTTATATACTGGTGCGAATCGTCCCGTCAGCGGTGGGCTACGGACGCGCGCTTTCGCGTCCACTCGCACGTTCGCGGGGCTTTGACGTGATATGGTCGGTAGCGGGACGCTGATGGTAAGCGACTCCGGACGAAAAGCACGATTCTCCTTCGAAGCGGTCGTTGAAACTCCAGAACCGGGATCAGTGATGTCCGGTCGAGGCGCTCTGTTCGGGCGTGTGTCTCGCCTCCGGCGAAGTGATCACCGTGAACAGCTTGTAAACCGCGTACAGCATGAACACGACGAGTCCGAGGGCGATGATCGTTCCGCGAACCTCAACTGGGAACGCGGGGGTCGTGACGACCTGTCCCGCGTCGTTCGTCGTCGCAATCGCGGAGGGGTCCCCGAGGAAGGTATCGAGGAATCCTAACACGACGGTTCCGAGCAGGATGAGCCCGCCGCCGAGGACCATTGCAATCTTGTCAACGATACTGAGTTCTGAGTGTGTTGTTGTCATGTCTTGTCGCCTCCTTAGCCGAGCAGGTACCGCATCCACGTGTGGTCGTTCACGAAGTCAGTTCCCTCGATGATGGCGTCGAGTCCCCAAATTCGACCGGCGCCGAACACGATGAGCTGCATGAAGAGGAGAATCCCCAGCAACTCGCCGGTCACGTAGCCGTTGGCGAAGTCGGCACCGCCGAGATAGAAGAAGAACAACAGGAACGCGCCGAAAAACGACGCGAGGCGGGTGAGAACGCCGAAAAGCACACCGAGACCGATCAGCAGTTCACCGAGCGGAATCATGACGTTCGCGAAGACGAGGAGCCATCCCGTGTTTCCGGCCCACACGAGGAAGCCGTGAAGCCAGTCCGGTGCAGCGGTCGTACCGTGGATGAGCCATCCGCTCGCGTCGAACGATTCCGCGGGACCGTACCAGAGATTTGCGAACTTTTCGAGACCCGCGGCGGTGAACCACCAGCCGACGAGAAGGCGCGTGAGGACGATCACGTAACTCGACCACTGACCCGAGAAGTCGAACGATACCTCCCTTCCGAGGAGACTTGTGTTGACGTTTTCTACCATCTGTCTTACTCCAGTTCGAGAGACGACCGTCGATGTACCAAGTGTAGCGCTAATTACCGTTTGGTGAGAAGAATTATCGTTTGGTGAGAAGACCTCGGTTCGTTCACAGTAGCGGGCGGACACGTGATTCACATCGGATCAGGAGAGACACCGCTTCGGCCGCGTTGTACGCGGAGAACTCCAATTCTCTCGCGTTCGGAAAGAGAGGATGGTATTTATTACGGGGAAGCGTAGTAGCGAATACGATGAGTAGCGAAGGGATAGACGAGTACATCTTCGCCTGTCCGGAGTGCGGGGAAACGTTGACCGTGAACGATTCGATGAGGGTCGCCCTCATCGGAAAGGGATGTGTCATCTGCGGGAGTGCCGTCACGGCGGACGCGTTCACGGAAGCGTCGATAGCGGACTCCTCGTGATACCGCCGCATCTGTTCTTTCGTGTGCGGACGTGATTTCGTCCGAAACGGACCGCGTCACAGGCAACTATTAATGGGACTCTCTCCATTCGGCAATATAAGATATGGCTTTGGATCAGCAGGTCGAGCTATCTACAGAGGAGACGGATACAATCCTTGGCGATCACGAAACCGGCGTGCTCTCACTCGCGCGCGAGAACGATCCGTACGCCATTCCGATTTCATACGGCTACGACGTCGAGAACCGGCGGTTCTACTTACGATTGGTTTCGACACCACAGAGCGAGAAGCGGCGCTTTCTGGCGTCCGCGCCACAAGCCCGACTCGTCGTGTACGACGAAAACGGGAATCTGTATCGAAGCGTCGTCGCAACCGGAACCCTACGCGAGATTTCGCGGGACGAGTTGACCGTCGAACATATCGAACAGTACGGCGAGGCGAAACGTCCGCTGTTCGAGATTTGGGGCGAATCGAAGCAAAATCTCGATATCCAACTCTACCAACTCACGCCGGACGACTTGAGCGGCCGTCAAGTGAGAATCGATCGGGAGAGCGACGTCGAGTAGATAGTAGAACGATTGGATAGTGGAGCGGTAGTTCAAAAAA
Source organism: Haladaptatus sp. AB643 (assembly GCF_024136975.1). Lineage (NCBI taxonomy): Archaea > Methanobacteriati > Methanobacteriota > Halobacteria > Halobacteriales > Haladaptataceae > Haladaptatus > Haladaptatus sp. AB643. The sequence goes on along the minus strand of NZ_JAMYJW010000001.1, from coordinate 321,518 downwards.
GCGCCAACGCAAACCATCCCGCAAACAGCCATGTTACCTGGAATCCGAGCAACCGTGGAGTTTCGGACGCCGGAAGGGTGTCCGCTCGCCAAACACTCGGCGTTGGCGGAAGCCACTATCCACTCGGTCGCCGTAAACGCTCGACCCTCCGACGACACGGAACTCGTAACCGAATTTTCGATGGACGCGGAGTACGATCCGGAGGGGGATATCACGCCGATCTTCTCGCACGGGTCGACGCGACGGTATCGGTTCGTCCACGAGGACGGTGTGAACTGCCCGTGTGAGTGTTTGGGTCAACATGGCTGTCCGGTCACCCGCTACGATATTCGGGAAGGGACGCTGATATTGATTTTCTACGCCGATGGCTACGACCAACTACAGGACGTTATCGCCGATCTCCGTGAGCGTTTTCCCGACGTAGACATCAAACGGTTCGTTCGTTCTCCAGCGGGGGAACGGACTCGGGATCTCGTCTTCGTGGACCGGGGAAAGCTGACGGCTCGCCAACGACAGATCCTCCGAAAAGCGTACGAGATGGGGTATTTCGAGCGCCCGCGACAGGCGAACGCGACGGAAATCGCCGAAGCGCTCGACATCAATCCCTCCACGTTCAGCGAACACCTCGCGGCAGCGGAGTCGAAAATCCTCGGCGACTTGTTCTGATCCGCTGCGGGTCGCCCTCACCCTTGTCGCCGCTCTTCAACGCGCACTGGCGCTGGTGGCGCGTCGAATCACGACCAACGCGAGTCCGGCCAAGATGAGGTCGAGGACGATGAGGACGGCAATCGAGGGGAGGATGGTGTCCCACTCCCACCCGGTGATGACGAGCGCTCGCGCCGCATCGACGCCGTAGGTGATGGGGTTGACCGCGCTGATGTACTGAATCCACTGCGGCAACCGGTCGACCGGCAGGAACGCGCTGGAGACGAACAGCAACGGGAGTTGCAGGAAGTTCACGGCGATGATGGTCGATTCAGTGTCCTCGGTCTGAATCCCGACGACGTTCGAGAGCGCCGTGAACCAAATCGAGAACAGGATGCCGATGAACATCAACGCGAGCACGCCGAGGAATCCCGTGGCGATGTTCGCTCCGAGGGCGACACCGACCACGACGACGATGATTATCTGCACGCAGATACGGGCGACTTCGGCGAGCGTCTTCCCCAGGAACACCGCACCGCGATTCATCGGTGAGACGAGCGCCTTCGCGAACATTCCTGTCTCGATGTCGTTGACCAGCCCGATACCGGAACTCGCGGCGGCGACGAGCGACACCTGAATGACGATGGCGGGCAGGAGGAAACTGATGTACTTGATGTCCTGACCGGGTCCGCCGATAGCGCCACCCGTGACCTGTCCGAACACCTGCGAGAACAGGACGAGGAAGATGAGCGGCTGGACGATGGAGGACGTGACGATGAATGGATTTCGAACCGACTTGAGCAGCCACCGCCGCATGTTCACCCACGTGTCGCCGAGGAAGCCGTTCCCGGGCGCGAGTTTGTGGTGGTTGTCCGTATCGGTGCTCATAACATCACCTCCGTGCTCGATTCGACCGCATCCTCCTCTTCGACACCTTCGCCCGTCACCGCAAGGAACACGTCGTCGAGCGTCGGTGAGCGAACGTCGAAACCGTCGATTTCCACACCCGTCTCACGAAGCGCGACGAAGTAGTCAGGAGTGTTCGTTCGAATCATCGTGGACCCAATCGAGATGCCGTTCGTCGTCTCGGTGACGACGGCGTCGTCGAACACGTCACCCGATTCCGCGATACGGGTCGCCACGTCCACGTCGGACGGCGCGAGTTCGAGTTCGAGGATGTCGCCGCCGACCTCCCGTTTGAGTTCGTCCGGGGAGCCGGTCAGGTCGATTTCGCCGTCCTTGATGAGCGAAATGCGATCACACAGTTGGTCCGCTTCCTCCAAATACTGCGTCGTGAGGAACACCGTGGTTCCCTCGCGGTTTATCTCGCGGAAGTAGTCCCAGAGGCGGTTGCGCGCCTTCGGGTCGAGTCCGGTCGTCGGTTCGTCGAGGAAAACGACCGGCGGGCGGTGGACCAGCGCGGTGACGGCGTCGAGTCGCTTTTTCATCCCACCCGAGAAGGTTTTCGCCGACTTGTCCGCGACGTCCAGCAGGTCGGCGAGGTCGAGCAGTTCGTCCGCGCGCTCGCCGCGATCGGACTTCGGGATGCCGTACGCGGCCGCCATGTACTCGACGTTCTCGCGCGCGGTCAACTCCTCGTCGATACTCGTCTCCTGTGCCATGTAGCCGACCGACCGGCGGACGCTCTTCGGGTCCTCGGCCACGTCGTAGCCGTTCACCGTCACTGCGCCGTCGGTCGGTCGCAACAGCGTGACGAGCGTTCGAATCGTCGTCGTCTTCCCGGCCCCGTTCGGCCCGAGGAAGCCGAAGAATTCACCCTCCGGAACGCGCATGTCCACGCCGTTGACGGCCTCGGTACCGTCGGGGTAGACGACGTGAACGTCCTCGGCGCGAATCGCGTCGGTCATCTCGGACCCTCCGTCCGCTCTGGTTGGAGTGTAAGGATGTGTTTCATCACGCCCTTTGCTTTCGCTTCTGTAGTCATATACTATGGAGTCAGTAGTAGTGTATCGACTACAGAATTTGTAGTAATGGAATCTTCGGTGACTCAATCGCCATCGCCGTCGAGATCGTAGACCGACGCCCACTCGTAGAGGTGGATGAAAACCGGCGCGAGACCGTTGGCGGCGTCGGTCGGTTCGTACTCGACTCGCGGCGGTATTTCGTCGTAGGAATGGCGGGTCAACAGCCCCGCGTCGGTGAGTTCCGAGAGCCGTTTGGAGAGCGTCGTCGGCGACACGTCGAGTCGGTCTTCGAGGTCGGAGAACCGAAGCGGTCCCTCGTTCAGGGAGAAGAGGTGGAGGACGGGGAGGGCGTAGGCACGGCCGAGCAGCGTGAACAGTTCCGCGACCGTCTCCTTTTGCTCGGGTTCCCCGTACTCATCGAGTTCGTCCCGATACCGTCGTCCGCGTTCGATGATCGCCTCCGCGTCCGGAATGCCGTCGTCCATACGGTCGCTACGCATTCGGTAGTCATAGCGTTCTCGGCGGAACGACGACGAACGTTCGAGCGTTGTCAAAGTTGGCCGTTCGTAAACCAACCTGGTCGCATCGAACCGCTCAAACCGTTCTTGGCATTACTCACTGACGGCGACCGAGCGAGGAAACTGATTTCTGAACTCTTCCGGCCACTCCGTCTCCAATCGGTTCCACGAGCCACCACAGTCGTCCGTCCGGAAGAATCCTCGATTCGTCGCAGCGAAAAGCCGTCCCGGTTCGTTACGACTCGCGGTCAGCGTCGGTGGCGTAAGGCCAGTCTCGTCCGGGAGTCCGGACGTGCACCGCTTCCACGAGTCGTCCCTAATTCGACGATAGATGCCGGACGAAACCGCATCGAAATCGTCCGTTTGACGAGGGGCGGTCGATGCCGATACCAGCACCACATCCGGGTCTCCGACATCGACTGCGACACTCATCAAGTACTGTTTGTCGAGACCATCGTTCGGATACTGCCACGACTCGCCGTAGTCGTGGCTTTCGGCGTATCCCCTTCCGGGGCGTTCAGCACCGTCACCAGTCGCGGCGTACAATCGTCCGGGGGCGTTAGGGTGCGTACGAAGCGTGTGCACGTCCCGGGGTGAGTCGGGAACTCTATCCGACCACGTCTGCCCTCCGTCCATGGTCCGAACCACTGCGCCCTGCTCGACACACACGTACACTCGATCAGGAACCGTCGGGTCCGGTTCTATCCAGTGAGCGTTGTGAGTCTCCGGTCGAGGCGGGTAACTCCACTCCGTTGCCGAAGGAAGCTCATCGATTCCCATCCTCTCCGTCCACGTGTCACCGCCGTCGTCCGACCGGTAGAGTTTGGTCGGTTCGATTCCCGCCCAAATTCGATTCTCCGTATCGATTGCGAGCGCTGTTATCCGGCGAGAATCTATTTCTTCCCCGATAGCCACCCACGAACCTCCCGAATCCGAACTTCGAAAGAGACCGTCGTTCAACGTGCCGACGTAAATCCCGGAACCGGACGGGTCGGTAGCAACACAGAGCGGGGAGGTGTGTTCGAGGTAGCGGGTGAACTGCCACTTTCCGTTCCGTCGTGTGATTTCGATTACGCACTCCTCCATCGTCGCAAGGTACGAGGTCATACTTCCCACTTCACGAGATGATGGATTGGACACGACGGCGAACATGTTCTTCCTCTCCGAACATGTTCGACTATACGAGAACTGCTGGTTTCACGACGTTTGCTGCGAACTGTACCGGCCGAAGAAGTGTCGTATGATCTTCCCTTCTGCTCGATGGAGAACCACGCTCGCGGTGGATTTGCTCACGTCGAGGTCCGTCGCGAGTTCGGTCAACGAATACGTGCGTGGATGATCGTAATACCCTCGCTCTATCGCTTCGAGAACGAACCGTTGCTGTTGCTTGGTGAGTAAGTCTTCGGAGTCCTCTGACTGCACTATCGATTCGAGTTCGTACCGAATCGCTGCGTCGTCCAGCACATCACCGAGCGAGGACAGAAGAGAATGTGAGGTGAGCAACTCACAGAGTATCCACCCATCACGAAGCACGAGCGGGTACTGTACGAGGTTGCCGGAAGAGATGACGAGTCGATAAAACTCCGGTGTCGGAACGTCGATTTTCAGCAGGATCGACCGTTCGTGCACGCTCAAAATGTCGAACGCGGATATTTCGTTCGCAACGAACTGGAAGAAGGGTTCGACGCGGGATAACTCGACACCGACCAGTAACGACGACGTTTCCTCGGAGTGATGGCCGGAAAGTATCCAGAGCTCCTCGTCTCCGAATTGGGTAGACAGTTCCCGCAGGGGACCGGGAACGAGTTCTACGTTCAGTCGAACGCGAGCCATACGGACAGAACGGCGTTTATCGTCTATATATTCTGCCGCTGATTCAGCACCGGCCACGCCGGACAACGCCGTGTCCACCGACCGACCCGAACTCGGCATCCCAGATTTCATATCGCAAAATACGATTTATTTTCCGAATAGTGCGTAACTCCCTCGTCCGACGAGAACCATTCAGCGACGCCACAAAATTGCCGAAATCGGGCTCTGACCGAAATCCGGCCGGGAACGACGAGTCAAGAATCCAATCCGAGAACCGATTTCGCCGCGCGTTCCACGTCGTCCGTCGCCGCTTCCGGCGCGTACACGCCCAACCGCCACTGCGTTCGCTGTGACTCCTGCAATCCCTGCACCAATGGGGACTGGTCGGCCAGCCGCCTGATTTCGCCGTTGACGACCACTCGACTCGACGATTCGGGCATGCTCGGTTCGCCGAGCGTGTCGAGCAGGACGTGTTCGGGTTCGACCCCGGCCTTCGCGGCGATGTCGCGCTCGAACTTCCGAACCGACTCGTGGCTCGCCGTCACGACGTCGTCCGGGACCGCCCCCCATTCGGCCCACACCGCGCGTTTGAACAGGTTTCGTTCGGCGATTCGGTTCGCGATTGCCGCCGTCTCCTCGCAGTTTCGGAGCGCCGCGAGCAGTTCGGCGTCGGTGAATCGCTGGAATCTCTCGGACGATATCTCCGTCGAATCCAGCAGTCGCTCGCTCGTCCGTTCCAGCATCGCACCAGCGATTCGGGAGACGTGGTGGCGGTAGACGGTGGCGTTCATCAACGCGCGGGCGACGAGGAGGCTTTCCGCGGTCTGGACGTTTCCGTCCGCCAGCACGAGATTGCCGTCCGCGAACCGGAGTGCGCTGAGCAGGCGACCGTAATCCACGGTGCCGTAGGGAACGCCGGTGTGGTGAGCGTCACGCACGAGGTAGTCCATTCGATCAACGTCGAGTTCGCCCGCCACGAGTTGACCGAGTTCTCCCTCGCCAGCGACGAGCGCGGCGATTTCCTTCGGATTCAGGTCGTAGCGTTCGAGCACCGCGGCCAGTTCCCCGTGATCGAGCAGGTCCCCGACTTCGTCGTGATGTCTGTCCAGTCGCCGCTCGATGATGCCCTCGGTCTGGTGGCCGTAGGGGCCGTGCCCCACGTCGTGAAGCAAGGCCGCGGCTTGCACCGCCGTCGCTCGGCGGTCGTCGATTCCGAGGCGGTCCACAGCCTGTCCCGCGAGGTGGGTGACGCCGATGCTGTGTTCGAACCGCGTGTGGTTCGCCGACGGATACACCAACCGAACCGTACTCAACTGCTTGATGTGTCGCAGTCGCTGGACGGGTGCCGTGTCCAGCAACGCCGCCGCGACCGCCGGGAGTTCCACGTAGTCGTGAACGCTATCCTTGATCGCCTGCATGAGGGATGGAAGTTTTTTGGGAAACGGTAAAGCATCTGGTTTTTTCGGCGGCGAGTAGGATGGAGAAGGGATTTTGGCTCCGATTTGGTCCGTCTCGGCCAGTTCGTCCGGCCGAGTGGCGCGAGGGATGACGAGCGTCAGCGAGGAATCGGCTGGGGAGGTTCGTGGTGCGTTGCGGTATGGTGAGGCTCGGTTACTGAAATCCCAGCTACCCAACCGCACCGATTCGTAGCGAGTTCAGTCGGAGCGTTGCTCTGACGACGTCACGCGAGCACTGCGAGCGTGACCAAGAGGGTGCTTTCGGGGTCTGCTTCCTAGCAACTTGGTTGCTGTCGAAGTCGGACACGATACCACCAGACATCCAGCACATGTCCGTAGAAAACAGTAAAGGAGAGTCGATTATAGGGATAACCAACACCTATCTCTCGTCGCGTTCGAAACGGACGATTTGAAACGCACGAACCACCTACACTCGACAGAGATGCCTTTCGCGGAACACGATGGAACTTCGATCTACTACGAGACGGACGGGTCTTCGAAACACGATACGGTGGCGTTCGTGGGTGATGCGGCCTACGGCGCATGGCAGTGGGGGTGGCAACACGCCGCCGTCACCGGGCCGTTCGAGTCGCTGGTGTGGGACCACCGCGGGACGGGAAAGTCCGACGCGCCCGACGGCCCGTATTCGGTCGCGGAGATGGCGGGTGATTTGGATGCGGTGCTGGCCGACCACGGCGTCAGAAAAGCCCACCTCGTCGGTGCCGGACTGGGTGGGATGGTCGCGCTCCACTACGCGAAGGAGTTCTCGCGCGCGAAGACGCTGACGCTCATCGGCACGGCGGCGGACGGGTCCTCCCTCACGCCGGACGTTCGGGACAGCCTGCTGGCCGAAAAGACGCCCGACGCGCTTCACGAGTCGCTCCGACCGGCCGTGAGCGAGGAAGCGTTCGCGGCCGGACTGGAGGACGTGATGGAGTGGCGGCTCGCGGACGACGCCTCCCTCCCCGCTCAGCGTTCCCAGTTCGCGGCGCTGGAGGCGTTCGACGTGAGCGACGAACTGTACGAAATCACGACGCCAGCACTCGTTTGTCACGGCACCGACGACCGAGTGATCCCCGTGGAGGCCGGAAAGAAACTGGCCGATGGACTGCCACGCGGCGAGTTGGTGACGTTCGAGGACGCGCCACACCTCGTTCATGTCGAGCACTTGAAGGCGGTCAACGACGCACTGCTCGACTTCCTCGCCCGACACGCTGACGAGACGTTCGACTAACCGGTACGCGTCGAACCGAACCCGTTGCTACCGATCCCAAACTATTCGATCCGACACTCGTCGCACGTCCCGTCTTCGATATAAACCGAGAGTACCTGCTTTCCGCACTCATCACACTCGACGAGGACGTCCTCCGTATCGGTTTCACTATCCTGTGTCATTTTGTCCGTGAATGACATTGTAGGACTTGCTTATTAACCTATTTTATATGGTTCTGACACATACATGATAGGTTCGAGAAACATCGCTTCGACCCCGAACTGCTAACCCCTCTCGCGTCGCAGAGGGGGTATGTCGCTCGCATCGAAGCGACACGCCGATCGCTGGGGAGATCGGACGGCGATCGTGGACGGGGACGAGCGGGTTTCCTATGCCGAACTGGCAGCGCGCGTCGAGACGGCAGCGGGCCGACTCACTGCGCTCGAAGTCGGACACGGGGATAGGGTAGCTCTCGTCTCCAGAAATCGCGTCGAAGTCCTGGTTTTCCTGTTCGCCGTCCATCGCGTCGGCGGCGTGTTCGCACCCGTTTCACATCACTTGACACCGGCTACCGTCTCGGAACCGATGGCGCAAATCGATCCCGACCTCGTGCTGTTCGAGTCGGCACAGCGCGATCTCGTTCGGCAGTTCGACGCCCGTTCGTTCGAGGAGTTCGACCGCGTGACGCCGAGTGACGTCCAATCGGTCGAGTGGGATGGAAGCCGAAAAGACGAGTTGGACACCGCCCTGCTGGTTCACACCGAGGATGGAACACGAGTCGTCAGTCTGTCGAACCGGGCGGTGGAATGGAACTGTCGCGCGGCCACCGCTGGCTGGGGACTCGGCAGAAACGACTGTACACTCACCGTACGCCCGCTGTCGCTCCCGGATTGTTTGCTCGGCTTCGCACTCCCGCTCCTCACGGTCGGCGGCCGAGTCGTGCTCCGACGTGCGTTCGACCCGGCGGACGCGTTGTTCGCGATCGAGAGCCACGGCGTGACCTGTATGGAGGGCGGCCCGACCGAGTTCCGCGAACTGGTCGACGAAGGGTCGCTGACGAACCGCTCGTCGCTCGACTGGGCGGCGACCCGCGGCCACGTGCCGCCGGACGTGCGCGAAGCGTTCCCGGTTCCACTGCTCCGCGTCTACGGCCACCCGGAGACGGGCCCGAACGTCCTCCGCGAGTCGTCGGGATCGAAAGGGACGCTCTATCCGTTTCCGAGCTATGCGGTTCGAATCGGAGACGGGGCGAAAACGGACGAGGAGATCGGTGAACTGTTCGTCAGCGGTCCGGCGACGGCCAGCGGGTCCCTCGACGGCGAGGCGTTCGGCGAGTGGGTGCCGACGGGCGACGTGTTTCGACGTGGACCGAAGGACTCGGAGGGTTCGAACGAGTCGAACGGCTACGTCCTCGTCGCGGACGACGAAGCCATCGAAAGTGGAGCGGAACCGATCCATCCCTGGGCAGTCGAGACGGTGCTCGAATCACATCCGGACGTTCGCGCGGCGGGCATCGTCGAAACCGTCGCGGAGACTGGAGGGATAGCACCGAAGGCACTCGTCGTCGGGGACGTTTCGCCGGGTGAACTCAGGGAGTTCGCGGAGGAACGACTCGCGGCGCACGAAGTGCCACGATCCATCGAATCGGTCCCGTCGCTTCCTCGGCATTCGAGCGGCGAACTCGACCGGGGTGAGCTACGCCGACGGTTTGGGACGTGGAACTCCGAGGGCGGGTAGACAGCGGCGAAATCCCCGCTAACGAAACGCATTTGAGGGATCGAGTTGCTATCTGTAGGCGAATGAGTCGGCTCCGAATCGCATTTTTGAACGCCGCACACGGCGATACGAACACGCGGCGAAACTTCCGTCGCGAACTCGACGCGGACCTCGTCGAGTTCGACGCGACCGAACGCCACCTTCCCGACAGTTTCGACTTCGACGCGGCCGTCATCTCCGGGTCGCGCGCGTCGGTGTACTGGGACGAAGATTGGATTTCACCCCTGAAATCGTGGGTGGACGACGCCATCGAGACCGGAATGCCGATGCTCGGCATCTGCTACGGCCATCAACTGCTGGCCGACGTTCTCGGCGGCGACGTTCGTGATATGGGCGAGTACGAAATCGGCTACCGAATCGTCGAGCACACCGGCGAATCGGTGCTGTTCGAGGGAATCGACCGCGAGTTTACCGCGTTCACGACCCACTCGGACGAAGTCGCGGAACTCCCGCCAGGTGCGACGTCCATCGCGGAAAACGAATACTCGAACCACGGCTTCCGAAAGGGGGACGTGTTCGGACTCCAGTTCCATCCCGAGTACGATACCGACACCGCCGAGGAGGTCACGCGGGGCAAGGACCTCGCGGAGGAACGCCTTCAGAAGGTCTTGGACGGGATCAACGAGGAGAACTTCACGGCAGCCTGCGAGACGAAGCTCGTCTTCGAGAACTTCACGGAGTACGTTCGTGACGTGCAGGAACCCGCCGCCGACTGAGCTTCATTATCGATAGGGAGATAAATAGCCTGAATACTGAACCACCAGAGTAACCCTCGTCCGCCGTGTGTTAGTCCATATGGCAGACCAGACGACAAACGATGACGGTGGTTCTTCACGCGCCACCGCCTCGCCAGCGGGGCCGAGTACGGACGTCCCACCGCTTTCACAGGACGCCCTCTTCGACGCCCTCGCGTCCCGTCGAAGTCGCTACATCCTTCACAATCTGCGGTCGGAGGACGCGCCGGTCACCCTCGACACCATCGTAGACACCGTCGCTGCATGGGAGATGGACAAATCCATCGACCTCGTCTCCGACGAACACCGTCGCAACGTCCTCATGTCACTCCAGCACACCCAACTGCCGAAACTGGCGATGGCTGGGCTCGTCCAGTACGACGAGGAACGCGGTCTCATCGACAAAGGGATTCACGCCGACCAAGCCGACGCCTACCTCGACATCGCCGTCGCACGGGATGACGCGGTGCCGACGCCGGAATAATGCCATTTTGCGGATGACGTATTCCGTTCATAGCAACGCGTACGGTCGAACGTCGGTCAACAGCCTCGGCACCGTTTATTTCCGTCGTGCTTCCCCGGAGTAGGAGGGCTTTTTAGCCTCCCCTCCGGAGAGTTTTGCATGCTCGATTACGTGGAATTGGAGGCCGACCTCGGACAGGAAGAACGGATGGTTCGGGACACCGCCCGCGAGTTCGTGGAGGAGCACGTCAAACCGGACATCGGCGATCACTTCGAGGCGGGAACGTTTCCGGAGGAGATCATCCCCGAGATGGGCGAACTCGGCTTCTACGCGCCGAACCTCGACGGCTACGGCCTGCCGAACCTGAGCGAGACGGCCTACGGCCTACTGATGCAGGAACTCGAAGCCTGTGACTCCGGCCTGCGCTCGATGGCGAGCGTGCAGGGCGCGCTCGTGATGTACCCCATCCACGCCTATGGGTCCGAGGCCCAGAAGGACCGTTGGCTCCCCGACCTCGGCGAGGGGAAAGCGGTCGGTTGTTTCGGCCTGACGGAACCCGAACACGGGTCGAACCCGTCGAGAATGGAAACCTACGCCGAAAAGGAGGGCGACGAGTACGTCCTCAACGGCTCGAAGACGTGGATCACCAACTCCCCGATTTCGGACGTGGCGGTCGTCTGGGCGCGTGACCGCTCGGCCGAGGACTCGCCAGTTCGCGGCTTCCTCGTGGAGACCGACCGCGACGGCGTGACGACGAACAAGATCGGCGACAAACTCTCGCTCCGTGCGTCCATCACGGGCGAAATCAGCCTCCAGAACGTCACGATTCCCGAGGATTCCGTCCTCCCCGGCGTCACCGGGATGAAGGGACCGCTCTCCTGTCTCACGCAGGCCCGCTACGGCATCGCGTGGGGGGCGATCGGCGCGGCCCGCGACTGCTTCGAAACGGCCCGCGACTACGCGACCGAACGCGACCAGTTCGGCGGCCCCATCGCCCGGTTCCAACTCCAGCAGGACAAACTGGCCGAGATGGCGACCCAAATCACGACGAGCCAACTGCTGGTTCACCGCCTCGCCGAGTTGAAAGAGCGCGGCGACCTCCGTCCACAACACGTCTCGATGGCCAAACGCAACAACGTCCGGATGGCCCGCGACCAGGCCCGCGTCGCCCGCGAGATGCTCGGCGGCAACGGCATCACCACCGACTACCCGCCGATGCGCCACATGGCGAACATGGAAACGGTGTACACCTACGAGGGCACCCACGACATTCACACGCTGGTTCTGGGACAGGATCTCACCGGCATCGCCGCCTTCGAGTAGTACCTTTTTACTTCGGGTCCTCCTCGATGCGCTTCGCGCATCTCGTCGAACCGCTCGCAAAAATCTACGCTAAAAAGGCCGACGGCTCACTTCGTTTCGCCGTCGGTGAACCGCGCTCACTGTGTTCGCGCGGATGCTTGATTCCGAAGTTTGGTTGGTTTCTGGATAGGCGACTTTTTCGACGGTCGAGATCGCCCACCGTTCACCACGCGTCCTGCCGTTGTAGATAGAGAAACAGCAGGCCGACGATGAAGAAGGCGGCGAGAAACACGATGGTTCCTCCAATCGAAGTAGCGAGCGTTTGAAGTTCACCATCTCCGGTCATCAGCCACTCGAAAACCATCAACAGGAGGACCAGACCGAATACCGTCCGAAAGTCCGCCAACGTGAGTTCGGTCACGGGTCGAACAGTAGTTGGAAAAGTATTAAGTTGACCGACATTCATTTTTGAGCTGTCCATTTTTCGGTCGGAGCGACAGCGCCCGCGCACGAATCGGACTGCTCGCCTCGACCGGTCGTCGCACGTCACGCGACGAACATCATGCAAGAAGACGAACGAGACGTACGCGATGTACGTGAAAGACTCGTATCGCACGCAGAACAGTACGAAGTCGTCCGGAAGCTACACGACATACCGCCACACGTCACGCACGAGGTTCGGGTGGATGGAAAGCGAGCGGTCTGCAAACGGGCACGGAGTTCGGACGGTAATCCAGCCGTCGAAGCCGAGGTCATCCGTCACGTCGCAAGGAATACGTCGATTCCGGTCCCCGAGATTCTGGGAGTGGGTAGTGACTATTTCATCGCCGAATGGCACGACGAAGTGCCGGAGGAGACGGGCGTGGACGAGGAACGCGCCCGAGCCATGGGTGCCGGACTGGCGACGCTCCACGACGAAACGGCCTTCGAGGCGACGGGGTTCCTTCGGAACGACGACGGTGACCTCGCACTCGACGCCGACGAGACGTGGCACGGGACCGTCTGTGAGTTTCTCGCGTCCCGGCGCGAGTTCGTCGAACCGTTCGGCTACGGTGACGTGGCAACCGACGCGCTCGAATTCGTCCGGAAGAATCCGGGTCTGTTCGACGGGGCGGGCGACCCGGTCCTCTGTCACGGCAACTTCCTTCCGGAACACGTGGGAACCGACGGTGACGAGGTGACGTGTGTCATCGACTTCGAACACGCTATCGTCGCCCCGGGGGAGTACGACTACTGGCGGACGGCGCTTCCGATTTTTACGGGACCGAGCGGGACGAACGACGCGCTGGCCGAGGCCTTTCGTACCGGCTACGAATCGGTTCGTTCGTTACCGGCGGGATTCGACCGACGGCGGGAACTCTACTGGATGGTGAACGCCGTCTCCTATTTCCGGTCGCTCTTCCTCCAGCGCCAGCAGACCGGGCAAGAAGCGGCTCGGACCGCTCGCGGGTTCCGGGAGTACGTCTACGAGACTATCGACTCCTTGGAGACGAAGCCGTAGCGAGCGCTCGCGGGAGCATCCTCGTCTACCACGAATTTATACTGTCAGCACGCAATCAGCGTGCATGGACGGAATCGGCGAAATCGAGGCGATTCACATCGCGGACGAGTCGGCGGCGGAGACGGACGAAGTCGATGCGGTCGAAGCGGTAGCGGGGTCGGGACTCCGCGGCGACCGTCACTTCGACCCCGATACGTCCGGCGACGACATCACGCTCATCGAAACCGAAGCGCTCGACGCCATCGAGGCGGAGACCGGAATCGCGCTCGGACCCGGGGAACACCGTCGCAACGTGACGACGCGCAACGCCGCGCTGAATCACCTCGTCGGGAAGCGGTTCCGCGTCGGCGACGCGATTTGCGAGGGCGTCGAACTCTGTGAACCCTGCTCGCATCTGGAGTCGCTGACCGAAAAGGGAACGCTCGCGGCGCTCGTCCACCGCGGCGGGCTTCGCGCCAGTATCGTCGAATCCGGCGAAATTCGCGTCGGCGACGGCGTGACGCAGTTGTCGTGAAATCGGTTACGTGGATGGGGTGAGGACTGGACGGGGTAGTGTTGAAAAGTATTTCACGCGCCCGGACCGATGACGGGGCATGGACGCGGACGAGCGAGAGGTGTCCCCGGAGCAAGCGTTCTCACTGCTCGGAAACGACACCCGTATCGGAATCATTCAGGCCCTCTGGAAGGCGGACGAACCGCTGTCGTTTTCCGACCTCCACGACCGAGTCGAAATCCGTGACAGCGGGCAGTTCAACTACCATCTGAACAAACTCGTCGGCCTGTTCGTCCGGCAGGTGGACGGGAAGTACGAACTCACGTTTGCGGGGTCACAAGTCATCGGCGCGATTCTCTCGGGGACCTACACACAGCGTGCCGAGACGGAGCGGTTCGAACTCGACGCCAACTGCCCGGATTGCGGGACGGAACTGACCGCGACGTACGAGGAGGAACGTGTCACGATTCGCTGTGAAACGTGCGACGAGGATCGATCGACGTTCGGGTTACCACCGGGAGCGTTCGAGGGACGCGACGAGTCGGAGTTACAGAGGACGTTCGAGCGCTGGCTCCTCAACGTTTTTTCGCTCATGGCGGACGGCGTCTGTCTTCGGTGTTCCGGGAAGACTATCGGGTCGCTCATCACCGAGTCGGAGTATTTCTACAGCGACCAAGAGGTCGGCATCGAATTCGTCTGCGAGCGCTGTGGGGACCGCGCATCCGGCAATCTCGGGACGTATCTCCTCCGACATCCGGCGGTGGTCGCGTTCCACTACGACCACGGTATCGACCTCACCAAAGCGACCGTCTGGGAACTCGAATGGCTCAGCGGGGATAACGAACGTCTCGTCTCGGAAGACCCGCTCGTTGCCGAATGCATCGTCACACTCGACGGCGACGAACTCACGCTGACCGTGGACGAGGAACTCGCCGTTCACGTCGGGGAGTGACAATCATCTTACAGAACTCAGTTTCGGATATTTCCGCAACAGAACTGTATTTCTGGAATCATATATCTCGCTCCCCCTCCAGTTTCGTTTCATGCGCTCTCTATTCGAAAATCGGACCTTCAGTCGGCTGTTCCTCGGTCGGTTGATCACGAATGCGGGGGACAGTGCGTACGCCGTCGCGGCGATGTGGCTCGCGTTCCAACTCGGGGGGTCGTCGTTTTACACGGGACTGGCGGGCTTTCTCACCATGCTTCCCCAGACGCTCCAATTTCTCGCCGGACCGCTGGTGGACCGCTGGCGGATTCGGCGGATTCTCGTCGGAACACAACTCGCACAGGGAATCTTCGTCCTCACCATCCCGGTGGCCTACGCAATGGGATGGCTGACGGTGTGGGTCGTCCTCGTCGTGATGCCGATCCTCTCGCTGCTCAACCAGTTCGTTTACCCCGCGGAGCAGGCCGCCCTCCCCCGCGTCGTGGACAAAGACGAACTCGTGGAAGCCAACTCGGCCTTTTCGTTCGCCTACCAAGGGGTCGATTTCGCGTTCACCGCGCTCGGCGGCATCGTCATCGCGGCGATGGGCGCAATCGCCCTCTACCTCGTCGATTCGGTGACGTTCCTCGCGGCGACGCTCGTCTTTCTGGGAGTGAAAATACCGGCCGCGGAATCGCAGTCGGATGGTGAGGAAACGAAAGAGGAAGCCGAAAACGAAGACCCAGAGAATGTCACGTCCGCCCTCAACGACTATCTCGCCCAACTCCGTGACGGTATCGACTACGTTCGCGGATCGATACTCGTCTGGGTGCTCGCCGGAAGCCTCGTCGTTAACGCGGCTATCGGAAGCACACTTGCGGTTCTCCCGGCGTATGCGAAAGCACACGGCGGGTCGGATGCGTACGGATTTCTCCTCGCCGCAGTCGTCGGCGGAATGCTCATCGGGTCGCTCGCGGCGTCACCCCTCGAACGATTTTCACTCGCCACCTTGAGCATCGGCGGATTCGTCTTCGGTGGAATCGTGTGGCTCGCCGCAGTCGCCGTCGGGTGGTTCCCGGCGACACTTGGACTGTTTTTCCTGGCGTGGATTCCGGTCGGTGCGACGAACGTCATCTTCGCAGCGATGATCCAATCCGTCGTTCCGGAACACCTGATGGGCCGCGTCTCGTCGGTGCTTTCGAGCGCCTCCGTGGGTGCGATGCCCCTCGGATCGCTGCTCGGTGGCGTGGGTGGGGACGCACTCGGAAACACCATCGTCATGACGACCACCGGATTCGGCTTCCTCTGCATCGCCCTCTGCTGGCTGGTCCATCCGCAACTTCGAGCGATCGCGACCCTCGACGACCTGGGTGGCGAGGAGTACGGACTCTCGACGGCCGCCGGGGCGGAACCGTCGGAATCCTTTTAGGTGAATCTCTCCTACCCAGATTCAACTATGAGCATGGGTTCGGACATGTACCGGCAGCAGATTCTCGACCATTATCGGAACCCGCGAAACTACGGGGAACTCGAAGATGCCCAGTTCAGCCACGAGGGAGTCAACCCCTCCTGTGGCGACGAACTCGAATTCGACGTCTCCCTCGAAGACGACGGCGAAACCATCGAACGCGTCGCGTTCCGCGGCGACGGCTGTGCGATCAGCCAAGCCAGCGCCAGTATGCTCTCCCAGAAGCTTCCCGGCATGAGTCTGGACGAGGTTGCGGCGATGGACCGGGACGACGTTATCGACATGCTCGGCGTCGATATCAGCCCCATGCGGGTCAAATGCGCCGTGCTCGCCGAGAAAATCGTTCAAGACGGTGCGGAGATTTACGAGGGCGAGCAGGAAGAAGGGCGGACGACGACGGAATAAGCGGCGGATTTGAAATAATCGACGGAGTTCCGATTTTGCGGTGCCGGGCGTTCGAGTTCGATGTGACGATTTGCGAGTGAGCGGAAGCTATCCCGGAATCGAGAAAGAAAAACAAGGGGGAGAACGCGTTTTCGAACCGCCCGATTATTCGGGCTTCAGACCGCCGTCCTGCACGCGCATGACGGCCTCGCCGTCGGCGAGGTTCGGCGCGTCCACGAGGCGGACGATACGCTTGTCGCCCTTCGACTTGCGGAGGTACATCCGGAACGTCGATTTGTGTCCGAGGATGTTCCCACCGATTGGCTGAGTTGGGTCGCCGAAGAACGAGTCGGGGTTGGACGAAACTTGGTTCGTCACCACGATGGCCGTGTTGTACAGGTTACCGACCTTGTCGATGTCGTGGAGGTGTTTGTTGAGTTTCTGCTGGCGGGTGGCGAGTTGTCCACGGCCGACGTATTCGGCGCGGAAGTGGGCCGTGAGGCTGTCGATACAGACCAGTCGGACGGGCCAGTCGCCGTCCTCGTGTTCGCCCGCGAGTTCCTGGGCCTTCTCCGCGAGGAGCATCTGGTGGTTGGAGTTGAACGCCTTGGCGACGTGGATCTTGTCGAGGATGTCGTCGACGAGTTCCTGCATCGCTTCCTCGTCGTCCGGCGTCCCCTCGATTTCGCGGTCGTCCATCGTGGCCTGAAGGGCTTCTTCCGGCAGGCCACGAACCATGTCGTCGATACGCTCGGGACGGAACGTGTCCTCGGAGTCGATGAAGATGACGCTTCCGTGGAGACCGCCCTGTTCACGCGGAAGTTGGACGTTGACGGAAAGCTGGTGGGTGATCTGGGATTTCCCCGCACCGAACTCGCCGTACACTTCGGTGATGGACTGGGTCTCGACGCCGCCGCCGAGCAGTTCGTCCACTTCGTCGATCTGCCAGCTGAGTTTGCCGATCCGCTCGCGTCGTTCGAGAACCTGCGAACCAGTCTCGAACCCACCGATGTCGGCCTCCTTCCGTGCGGCCTGAATGATGTCGGCGGACGTGCTCTCGCCGACGTCTGCGGTGTTGCTCAGTTCGCCAGGGCTCGCAACTGCGAGGCTCTGGTAGGAGTCGAATCCCGCTTCTCGGAGTTTCTCTGCTGTTGCCGGTCCAACGCCGGGGAGTGCTTCGAGGTCTACGTCTGCCATTGTAGTTCTCCCTTGTTCCCCTCATCATATAAATCCCCGTTAACAGCGGAGTGAAAGTGAAAATTGATGGCGGGAATAGGGGACAATCGAATTGGAAAGAAAGCCTTTAGATACGAAGAAGGAACCTCGTGCGAACTACTGCCACGGATGTTTGCCGGAGTGGTCAGGCCAGAGCGGATACCAGTACTGTTCGTCCGACTCGATTTCGAGTTCCCCGTCCAGGTTGCTCTGGAGTTTGAACTCGGCGGCCGAGTCGCGCTCGTGCCCGCGTTTCGGCGCGAACGGGTAGTAGGCACCACGGCGGAACGAGTACAGCCAGTAAACGTAGTTGCCGTCGTTCTCGAAGCCGAAGATCGCGGCGAGGAGGCGTGAGCCGTAGCCTTCCTCGACGAACGTGTCGGCCGCGAAGTGGAGGCTCGTCACGAGGTCCTCGGGGTCGTCGTCTTCGAGGACGAACCACGAGTACCCGTGGCTGTCGACGTGGGCGGTCGCCTCGGTTCCCGTCTCTTCCTTTCCGGCTTCGAGAATGGCGTGAACCTCGTCCACCGCGTTCTGGAAGTCGGTGCTATCGACTTCGGAGAAACAGAGCGCGGCCTGCCCAACCGATTCGTAGCCGAGGTCGGCTTCCATCGTGACGTAGGCCGTGCTCATGCCGAAGAGGTCCTCGGGGTCGGCCGCCCGGCCAGCATCCGTCTCGGCGCGGATGCCGAGCACTTCACGGATTCCATCGAGTAATCCCATATCGAGGCCTACGGAGGCGGGGAGGAAAAAGGGACGCGATACTTATGTCGCTGTTAATAAAGGTCCTCGCACCCGTCAGTGGAACCGATGGGAACGCATTCCCGACGCCGGTTTCTCGAACTGACAGGTGCTGGCACCGCCATCGCGCTCGCGGGTTGCTCCAACGGCCCGACTGAAGACGCGAAAGGTGCCTCCACATCCACCACGGAAACCGACACAACGACAGGAACAACGACGGAAGCGGAAACGACGGAGACCGACGAAGAATCGGAGGATATCACGATGAGTACGGTATTTCACTACAGCGACGGGGAAGAGCATCAAGGACACGCGGTGGCGAACGTCGCCAACCTCCTGAACGACGATTCGACGGACACGGAGACGATCGCGCTCGTCGCCAACGGCGGCGGCGTCAAACTCGTTTCGAAGGACTCCACGGTGGCCGACAAGGTCACCTCCCTCGTGGAGAAGGGCGTGAAGTTCAAAGCCTGCCACAACAGCATGAGCAAGTTCAATTATACGAAAAAGGACCTCCTTTCGGGTGTCGAAGTCGTTCCCGCCGGAGTCGGCGAACTCACCAAACTGCAGGCGAAGAAGGGATACGCCTACATCAAAACGCCGTAAGGCGTTAGTAGACGCCGAGAGTCGTTAGTACGACTCCATCTCACGTTCCATGTCACGGAGGCGCTCGACGCGCTTCTCCGTGCTCGGGTGCGTGCTGAACAGGTTGCTGATGAAGCCTGCTTTTGCGGGGATGATGAAGAACGCGTTCATCTCGGAGGACTCGCGGAGGTCCTCCTTCGGAACCTTGTCCATCCGACCGTCGATGGTCAGCAGGGCCGAGGCGAGCGCCGACGGCTTGCCCGTAATCGTCGCCCCGCCGCGGTCCGCGGCGAACTCGCGGTAGCGCGAGAGCGCCCGGATGAGGAAGTAGCTGATGATCCACACGACGAGCGATGCGGCGATGGCGACGAAGACGGGAACCTGATTCCCGTCCCGACTGTTGCGGCCGCCGCCGAACAGCCAACCCCAGCGGACGATCATGAACGCGATGGTCGAGAGGAACGACGCGATGGTCATGACCATCACGTCGCGGTTCTTGACGTGCGCGAGTTCGTGGGCGAGCACGCCCTCCAGTTCCTCCTGATTCAGCGTCTGGAGGAGTCCCGTCGTCACGCAGACGGCGGAGTTCTTCTGCGAACGTCCGGTTGCGAACGCATTTGGAACACGCGTATCGGCGACGGCGACCTTCGGTTTCGGCAGGTCTGCCTGCTGACAGAGCCGACTAATGGTCGCGTGGAGGTCCGGATACTCGTCCTCGCTCACTTCGTGTGCGCCCATGCTCCACAGCGCCAGTTTGTCGCTGAAGAACAGTTGGCTGATGCCGAATACGACGGTACCGATGATTACCATGGTGAAGATGCCAGTGTTATTGAAGAAATGTGCCATCACTCCAACGAACACGATATACAGGGCGAACAGGAGGAACATCGTGAGGCCCATCCTCGCACGAAGTCCCCAATCTGCCTTCCATTCCATGGTTCAGTCTAGGTATTCCGACCGTTTAAACATTCGTTGTTGCGTGCGGGTAAGTAGCATACGAGGAAGGGGTGATTTTTATACGCGGTTAAATACGTACCAAAATAATAGAAGTATCACGTTTGTCAAGGCCGGAACGCTTACCCCGAGAGACGGGTTAGACGGTGTATGTTCTCGTTTGAACCGACGAGGGTACATCGATGACCGGAACGGTCGTCTTAGCTGGGAGCCTCGACCGTTCCGGCCGATGGCTCGCCACGCACCTCGCCGAGCAAGGGTGGGACGTTACTTGCATGAGTCTCTCCCGTTCAGAGTGGGAACTGGGGGGGTATCGAGGGCTTTCGTTCCGCTCGGCCGACCTGACCGAACAGGTCGAGACGGCGGAAGCCATCTCGACCGAAAATCCGGATGCGGTCGTTCACTGGGCCTCGCTTCCGTCGCCCGAACGCCACGCTGGAATGCGGATATTCGAGAACAACGTCGTCGGCGCGTACAACGTTCTCACGGCCGCGGGGAGGGCGAACGCCCGAATCGCGTGGGCGTCGAACGAGAGCGCCTACGGCTTCCAACTCGCCGGAAAACCGTCGCTTCCGGAGTACCTTCCGCTGGACGAGGAACATCCGCTCCGGCCCGAGGACCCGTACGGTACGTCGAAGGTCGTGGGTGAGCAAATCGGCGCGATGGTCGCCCGCCGCTACGACGTCCCGGTGGCGTCGATTCGCGGGTCGTGGGTCCAGTTCCCCGACGAGTACGACTGCCTCGACGCCCGAACCAACCTCGCCACCGGCGCTGGGAACTTCTGGTCGTACGTGGACGTTCGGGACGTTTCGACCGCCATCGAGCGAGCCATCTCGGCGGACTTCTCCGGCCACGAACCGTTCATCGTCTCGGCGGAAGACAACTACCTCGACGAACCCATCGAGCGGGCGCTGTCCGAGTTCTTCCACGACGTTCCCGACTCGTGCACCATCTCGGGGACTGATTCGGCGCTCTCGACCGCGAAAGCCCGGTCGATGCTCGGGTGGGAACCGACCCACTCGTGGCGCGATATGGTGGACGACGACGAGTTCGTCTTTCAGTGAGCCATCGTCAGTAGCTTCGGCATCTTCGGCGTCTTCGTCATCTTCAGGCTTAAAAGCGAGAACGACATAGAGCCGACAATGACCGATTCTCGCGAATTCTGCCCGAACTGTGGCGACCCCATCGAGGTCGATATCACGGACCGGGAGTATCCGACGTCCGCATCCCCGCGCGAGCGGAAGCTCTGTGATTCCTGTTATTTCGACCGCTTCGATCTCGTGGACGCCCCCGAGCGAATCGAGGTTCGGGTGTGTGCCCAGTGCGGTGCCGTCTATCGTGGCCGTCGATGGGTGGACGTCGGCGCACGCGACTACACCGATATCGCCATCGAGGAAGTGAGCGAAGCGCTCGCCGTCCACGTCGATGCCCGCGACGTGTCGTGGCAGGTGGAACCCGAACAGATAGACCCGAACACGATCCGGATGCACTGTTATTTCTCCGGGATGGTTCGTGACACGCTGATGGAGGAGGAAATCATGGTTCCCGTCATGATCGCCCGCCAGACGTGTACGCGCTGTGGGCGGATCGCAGGCGATTACTACGCCAGCATCGTCCAGGTTCGAGGTGTCGATAGGACGCCGACCGCGACGGAGGAAAAGCGTGCCAAGGAAATCGCCAACGAAATCGTCGCGGACATGGAGGCCACGGGCGACCGAAACGCCTTCGTCACCGAGATGGACGAAACGGACGACGGACTGAACATCAAGGTCTCGACCACCAACATCGGCAAGAAGATTTCGAGCAAACTGGTCGAGGAGTTCGGCGGGAGCTTTTCCGATGCGGAAACCCTCGTCACGGAGGACGAGGACGGCAACGGAGTATATCGCGTGACCTACGCCGTCCGCCTGCCGCCGTTCACCCCCGGCGACATCATCAGTCCCGACGACGACGGGCCGGTCCTCGTCAGGAGCGTACAAGGAAACCTGAAGGGCCGACGGATCACTACCGGCGAGGAGTACGAGGCCAAGTTCGGAAACGAGGATGCCGCCGACGCCAGCAAGTTGGGGAGCATCGACGACGCCGAGGAGACGACGCTGGTCGCCGTCACGGACGAACACGCGGTACAGGTGCTCGACCCCGAGACGTACCAGACGAAGACGATCGCCAAACCGTCGTACATGGACGAGGACGCGGAGATGGTGCCGGTGTTCAAGAGCCGAGACGGACTGTACGTGGTTCCGGATGCGTGACCTCGCCGTTCTCGTACGAAAGCCGAAGGCGGAGGATACCATCGCCGAACTGGAAGCCGAAGGTGTCTACGACGATTCCCGAAAGGTCCGCGAGCACGACGAAGAACTGGTCGAACTGCCGGTAACCGAGCGGCCGACCGAAACCGAAATCGAGGGTGTCATCGAACAGGACGACCCCGAACGGCGAGGGGCCGACCTCGAAGCGCTCCTTTCGGCGCGGGGGTGGACGGACGAGGAACTCCAGCGCGCACCCAAATCGTGGGCCGTCATCGGCAGCGTGATTCTCGTCCAGTTGGACGACTGCCCCCGCCCCGAAGATGTCGGCGAGGAACTGCTCGACCTGCACGGCGAGGCCGAAACCGTCCTCGCCCGGGGCGGAATTTCCGGGGAGCACCGGGAACCCGACGTGACTGTAATCGCGGGGACTGGGGACACCGAAACCGTCCACACCGAACACGGGACGAAGTACGGACTCGACCTCCGGAAGGTAATGTTCGCTCCCGGCAACCAGCACGAACGCGCCCGGATGGGCGAAATCGTCTCCCCCGACGAACGCGTCTTCGACATGTTCGCGGGAATCGGCTACTTCACGCTCCCGATGGCCCGCGCAGGAGCACAAGTGACGGCCGTCGAGCGAAATCCTGCGTCGTTCAAGTTCCTCGTGGAGAACGCCATGCTGAACGACGTTCCGGGTCGCATCGACGCCTACCGGGCCGACTGCCGGGAGATGACGGACGTGAGCGCCGAACGCGTCGTCATGGGCTACTACGACGCCCACGAGTATCTCGACACGGCGCTCGACGCCCTCGAACCCGGCGGCATCGTTCACATGCACGAGACGACGCCGGAAAACCGGTTGTGGGAACGACCGATTTCGCGGCTCGAATCGACGGCCGAGAGTCGTGGACGGGACGTGGAGATTCTGGATACTCGGCGCGTAAAAAGCCACAGCGAAGGCGTGTGGCACGTCGTGGTGGACGCGAAAGTCGAGTGATCCCCGACGCTCGTCACCGATCACGGCGGCGCGATACCGCCGTCGTTTCTGGTGAGCAAGTACAGCACGAACGATGAGAGCCAATGCGACCCGGCGTAGTCGTCGGTGAACGCCTGGTTCAAACCGCGTTCAGTATGCCGCTTGGCACTCCGCTCGAATACATCGGCGTATCGGTGTCCGTCGAGGGCTGACGCGAGTCCCGCCAGACACCACGCCTTCGAAACGTTGAGCCCCGCCAAATGCAGTGCGACACCTTCGTCCGGATTAGACGCCACGTGCACGGGTTCGAGAATCGTATCGTGGGGGGCGATAGTCACGTCCGGAAGGAAACGGTCGAGCCACGCCTCCAACTCGTAACGGCCGTAGACGCGTCGCATGAGGTCCGCTTCCGTCAGCGCGGGGGAGAGAAAATCCCATCCGAGGGGTTCGTACTCGACGGGGTAGTCGCGGTCGTCGGCGAAGAATTCGGTTGCCGTCTCGCAAACGGTCGCTTCCAACGACTCGTTGTCCGTCGTTCTCGCATAATCGAGAATACAGTGGAGGGCGAACGCGGAGTTTTGATGCGTTCCAACCCTGAACGGGCGTTTTTGTGGGAGGAACTCGGATTCGACGAGGGATACGGTCTCGTGTTCCAACGGCCCGAGAACCGACCCCCACTCGTTCGCGTCGTCGTCTTCCCACCGATACAACTCCGAGGCGAGGTGGAGGAGCCACGCCCACCCGTACGGTTTCTCGAAGGACGGGTTGTCCTCGAAGTATTCGACCTCCCGTTCGATGTTCTCGGGCGTAAACCGAGCGTCGATACGCGCTCTAATCTCGGACTCCGCGGGGTGGTCGTCGAACAGCCGAAGTTGGCGGATCAATGCCCAGTGGCTGTGTACCGACGAGTGCCAGTCGTAACAGCCGAAAAACACCGGATGTCGCTCCTTCGGTCGTTCGACCCCGTTCGGGGAGTCCACGGAACCGACGAAGTGGGGAAACTCGGTTTCGATCGACTCCAACGGATACTCGGAGAGGGTTTCCGCAGTATCCGTTCCGATCCAATCGCTTCTCCCCGAGAGGATCACGTTCGTCTCGACGGCGGCAAGTGGGTTCATCGATGCAGGGGGGTCTCTACCGTTCCGTATTCAATCGACCGATTGTGTGCTAACATTACTCAATCCCGTTCGGATGATGGAGAACACGCGGCTAAACGGGTTGCAGCGCCAGCAAAGGAACGGGGAAGAGGCCGCTCCGGAACCGATCGCCAACAACACTTATCAGATCGAGCACCATATGGCCGGTATGGATCGACAGAAGCTTATCTCGCTGTTCTTCGTCCTGCTGATGCTGGGCTCAGGAGTGGCGTACGCGGTCACCCTCATCTGAGCCAGTACCCGGCGGACCAACCGGTTTCGCCGCCCTCGTAGGCGACCTTCCACCAGCGGTAGCCGCCGGTGTCGACCGGACCGTCCACGACCGTTCCCGCGGTACCTTCCGGAACGGTTGCGAGTCGGGTACCGCTCGGTTCGTCTCTGACGCTCGATTCGCCGGTCGTTTCGACCGCCGACCCCGTATCGAATCGAGCGTAGAGGAGGTCGGTCGCAAGCACCCATCCGGGGCGACCGTCGAAGTCGAGTTCGTACCGCTGTTCGCCGCGGTGAGCGCTGACCGTTCCAGTCGCGGTACCGACTGCACCACCGGGAACGTCGAGCGTGTCCGAACTGTCGTCCGTATCCCGATGAACCGCGTTCTCGGACAATACCACCGCGTGCTCGCCGGATTCGATGTCGTAGCGCCGGACGAATCCCTCGTAGCGACCCCAGTTCCAGAGCGACCCGGGGTCGGTGTGGCCGTTGGCACCGCCCCGTCGTGAGCAGTCGTCCGGGTCGGGAACCTGTACGTGCCCGATGATACCGCCCTCGCCGTCCATCGCGTCGCAGGGCGCGATGTCGTAGCGTCGAACCCGCTTCGGGAAGTCGAATCTCGTGGCTTCCCAGCGGACGAGACGAGCGGAGACGTCGTACAGTTCGTCCGAAAACCGTGTTTCGTTTCGCCACCCGGAATGTTCGATGCCGACCGAATGCCGATTGTACGACCGGTTTCCGGCGTGCCACGCGGTGTTCGATTCGGCAACCTGCCGCGTGAGGTTCGCGGTTCGATGGTCAACGACATGGTGTGTGCTCACGTTCGATTTCGGATTTTGGAACCAGCGTATCGTACTATCGGCTTCGCGTTCCGCGACGTGGACGATGAACCACCGGATGTCGCGGTCGGTTTCACGGTTCGGTTTGGCGTAGTTCGATTCGTCTGCCGGTACCCGATCTACTGTCGGTTTCGTGGCCGCCGCTGACAGTCGAGAGCCACCGTCTTCACCCACAGCACCGGAACGCCGTGTCTCGTTCATTCCACGCTGATTCGGAACAAAAGCGAATAAATTGACGACCTAGTATGAACGACGAACCGTGACGGTAGCGACCCGCATCACTCCGTGTCCCACACGTCCGCCATCGGACTCTTCTTTTTGCGGTCGGAGCGCCGCGAGCGTGAGGATTGGCTGGATTGGGAGTTCGACTGCGACTGATCGTCGGTCGATTGGCTCGGCGATTCGGTTCGATGTCTTCCGCCGCCGAGTCCGCCGATACTACCGTCGCCGCCCGCATCTCCCGGGTCGAACTCGGGAAGGTCCGGGTACGACATCAGATCGACCTGTTCGGCGAACCAGTCGGGCATGTCGGTCCGGGCGCGGTCGAACAGTTGCAGGAGGCTGGAGTCGGCGAGGTACGTCGCGCCGTAGTCGTCCGGGGCGCGGATCACGCGCCCGCAGGCTTGAATCACGGTTCGGAGCGCGGCGCGGTAGTACCACGCCCACTGGCCGTGTTCGAGTCGGTGGGCGACCCGCGAGTCGCCGGTGTTCAGAAATGGTGCCTTACAGAGCACCTGCCAGCGGGCGAGGTCGCCCTTCAAATCGAGCGCCTCCTCCATCTTCACCGAGAGGAACACGTCCGGGTCGTCCGTCGCCTTCCACGAATCGAGGTCGGCGTCGCGCGAATCGCGGCCGTGGGCGCGCACTCGTCCGCCGACCCCGAAGGCGTCGAGGTGTTCGGCGAGTTTCTGCTGGATATGGTAGGAGTGGGCGTGGACGATTCCCTTCTCGTCCGGGTGCTCCTGCATGACGCGGACGATGGTTCTCGCGATCTTCGGGAGCGTGTCCTCGCGGTGTTCGTACGTCATCTTCCCCTGCGTCACGTCGTACAGCGGCCGATTTTCGACGGGGAAGGTGTGGCCGACGTCCACGAGGGCGACGCGGTCCGGATCGAGGCCGACCTGTCGGCAGAACGCCGCCTTGTTCAGGATCGTCGCCGAGAGGAGCGCGAACTTGTTCCCCCGCTCCCAGACGGTGTGGGCGAGGTACCGCTCGGGGTTCATCGGTTTGATGGTGATCGCGGTTCCCTTCCCGTCCGGTTGGTCCACGACCCACTCCGTCGCGCTGTCGGGGTTGCGGTAATCCTCAACGAACCAGTCCAGTTCCGAGACGAGTTCCTGAAACCGGTCGCGGCGGGCGACCTCCGCGGGCGTGAGTTCCGGTTGCGCCACGAGGTCGTCTTTTCGTCGCTTGAGGGTGCCGCCGAGTCGTTCCGCGTACTCCACCGCCCTGTCGAGACCCGTGATTTCGGGAACCTTCATATCGTCCCAGATTGGCACCGTCCGCGGGTTTATGTCGATGGCGGCGTACATCTCGGCCCATTCGGCGAGTCCGTGGGCCTCGTCGATGACCACCACGTCGCGCTTGCGGAACACCTCCGAACCAGCAGTTCGCATGAAGTACGCCAGCGTCATCGCCGCGATTTCCCGGTTGCTGGCGATGGCGCGGTCGGAGAAGTACGGACAGCGATGTCTCACCGAGCAGTCGTAGCCCTTCTCGCGGGCACAGGGCGCGCGATTGACCGGCGTGTCGTGTTCGCCCGGCAGGATGCAGGAGTAGTTTCGCTTCCCGCGGATGATTTTGAGGTCGTCCAGTAGGGAGTCCTCGGCCACGTCGTCCAACTGCGAGACTTGCGGCGTCGTGTAGTACGCCCCTGTCGAATCGCTCGGGTCGGCCTCGTCGACCCGCCGTGCACACCCCGCAATCGCCCGAGCGAGCAGGGACTTACCGCTCCCCGTCGGTGCGCGAACCAACACCACGTCGTTTTCCCCCTCGAACGCTTCCCGAATGTCCGATAGCGCCTCCTGCTGGTTGCCACGGAAGGAAGGTGCGGGGAACTCGTCTAAAATCCGCTCGGGATTCACTGTTGGTAGAACGACGAGGAGGGCCGTAAAACCTGCCGGTCTCGGGCAGGTTTCGCGTCACTCGCTCAACGCCACCACGTCTTCCGCCGACGGATAGTCCGGCAACTGTTCGATGCAGGCATAGCAGAGGAAATGCTCGCTGCCGTCCTCGAACTCCAGCGTCATTCCGCCAGTGGTCTTTGGACTCGCAGTCCAAAAGTTGCCAATCCCTCCCGCAATCGGCACGTCCGCCCCACAGCCGTCGCACTTGTCGGTACTCATTGGAACCAGTTGTGAGTCAGGGGCAAAGAGCGTTTGGCGTGGACGGTTCGGACGATGCGGTGGCGGGAACCAGAAACGGAACTCCGGGGGCCGTCATCGGTGTGCGTTGGAGTGCCACGGTACCGTCAGAACTATGACCGATGTGACTCGATTTTTTCACGAAGCGTTCTATGACTCATCGGTTCGCGTGTCGTCCGGTGTTCGAACCGCTCGCGCTCACGCCGAGGAGCGGGGCCCGATAGCCGCAGCACTCGGGTTTCGTTCCGCTACATCCCGTAGCCGCAGTTTCTCGACCGAACACACACGCATATGCCGATATCCACCGAGTCGTCGGCACGTCGCCGCGACTCACTCGTCAGCGTATCGTCGCTCGAACGAAAGACGCATCGCTCGCCGTCCCTCGGACGGTTCGAACCGGAATCGACGACCGTCGGAGGTGGTCGCGAATGACCACGGTGGACGCGGACGGGAATACAGCCGACGCGAGCGGAACGTCGGTGGACGCAAACGCCACGAACCCGTCGCTGTGGCGGAATCGCGATTTCCGACGGTTCTTCGCCGGGGAGTTCGTGACGAACGCCGGGGACAGCCTCTACACCGTCGCGGTCCTGTGGCTCGTCTTCGACCTCACCGGTTCGACCGTCCTCACGGGAATCGCCAACTCGCTGTTGTTGCTCCCGTGGCTCCTGCAGATGTTCGCCGGGCCGATAGTGGACCGACTACGGCTCAAACCCGTGCTCGTGGGGTCACAGGTGATACAGGGCGTCGTCGTCCTCGCACTCCCGCTGGCCGCGGCGATGGGATGGATGAGCGTCGGTGTCCTGCTCATGGTCGTCCCGATACTGACGCTGGCGAACCTGCTGATGGAGCCGATGCAGGCGACGCTGGTCCCCCGTATCGTGGCCAAAGGACGACTGTCGCGGGCGAACTCGGCGCTCGCGACCGTCACGCTCGGACTCGACATGGTGTTCGACGCCCTCGGCGGTGCCTTCATCGCCGTCTTCGGGGCGACGACGCTGTTCCTGTTCGACTCGGTCACGTTTGCCGTCGCCGGGATGCTGTTCGCGGGCATCACCGTCACCGCGGTGGACACCGCCGGCGAATCGGAAGGGGGCGACGAACCGCTGTTCGGCTCGTACGTCGCCGACCTGCGAGCGGGGGCCGACGTCCTCCGTGGAACGGTCTTCGTCGAACTGATACTCACGACCGCGGTGGCCAACCTGGCGACCGGCGTGACGCTCGCCATCCTCCCGGCCTTCGGCGACGGTCTCGGAGGTCCCGCGGTCTACGGCCTGCTACTCGGTGCGCTCGGCATCGGCCGACTCGTCGGGTCGGTAGTCGCGCCGCGTTTCGAAGGCGTCTCGTACGGGCGGTTGCTCCTCGTCGGCAATTCGCTGGGAGCGTGCTGTTGGTTCGCCGCGGTTTATGCGCCGTCGGCGGCGCTCACGGTGGTCCTCTTCGGAGCCGCGTGGATACCGGCGGGCGTCAACGGCGTGCTCACGGCGACGCTGAACCAGACCGTGTTTCCGGCCGACCGACTCGCTCGGATATCGTCCATCAAGGGAACCGCCTCGGGTGCCACGCTACCGCTCGGTTCGCTGGTCGGCGGCGTCGTCGCCGAGGTGATGGGAACGACGACAACGATGGGACTGGCGGCGTTCGGTTTCGGATTCACGGGGCTGTACATACTCGTACGGCCGCGACTCCGACGGCTCCCCGCCGTCGCGGATGCGAATCCCGCGGCGTTCGACGTGACGCCGGAATCGGGCGACGAGGAGTAGCGCGGCTGTTCCCTTCGAATTTTCGAGGGTCCTCGGGATGGTGTACGAAAAACCGCGAAAAACGGGGTCGTCCGTCTCAGTACGACTTGCTGGTGGACAGTGCGTCGCTGTCGTCGTAGACGTACACCGTGTCGCCGCCGTTGTTCCAGACTGCAGAGCCGGTCTTGCCCCAGTAGAGGTCGGTGCTCGTGTCCGACCCGGTGCCGGTGTGGAGCGTCACCTGCGCACCGGCGTCGAGGGTGAAGCCGTCGGGGAACGAGTAGGTGTGGGAGGCCTCGTCCTCGACGGTCCAGCCGGTGAGGTCGATGGAGCCGGTTCCCGTGTTCTCGAAGACAACGTACTCGTCGTCGAGGTTGTTGTTGTCGTTGCCGGACGCGTCCTCGTGAATCTGGGCGATCGAGATTTCGCCGTCGCCGCTACCGCCATCGCCGCCGCCGGTCGAGCCGTCGTATGCGTCGAACAGCGGGAAGGACGTGTCGAAGACCGTCGTCGTCGGGATACCCGAATCACCGTTGACGTTGTTCGTCCCGTCGGTGACCTGGTCGCCGTTGATGCGCAGGTCGGAACCGAGCGAGGACGCGAGACCGTTCAGGTTGGAGCGAGCGCCGGACGGTGCCGTCCCCGCGCCGATGAGAACGACGGCGCCGCCGTCCGCGATGAACGAGGTGAGCGCGTCGATTTCGGCGCTCGTGAACGCGCTGACGGGCGTGGTGACGATGATCGCCTGCCAACGCGAGAGGTCGAACGCGTCGAGATGGTTGACTTGGTCGAACGAGAGGTCGACGCCTTCGAGGTAGCGCCCGTAGTACGCCGCGTCGTCGTTCGAGAGGGCGTAGGAGGCGTCGAACTGACCGTGGCCACCGTCGATGAGGACGTCGCCGCTCCGGTCCGTGATGTAGTCGATGAGGTTGGTGAGGAAGACGAAGTTCTCGTAGTCGGAGGTATCGACGGCGAAGCCTTCGGAGCTCTCGTAACTCTCGTCGATAAGTGGGCTGCCGACCATGGCGACGTTGGCGTCCTCGTCCACCGCGGCGAGCGGGATGTCGCCGTCGTAGCTGTAGCCGCCACTCTGCGTGGCGGTGCTCTCGGCGGAGACCGGAACGCGGGAGTCGGCGACGCCGCCCGAGGCCGTCTTGACGCTCGCGGCTTGCGGGAAGAACAGGTCGTCCACCGCGCGGTTGCGGATCGTTGGAGCCTCGTCGGGTGCGCTTTCGCTCCACACGTTGAGACTATCGGACCGTGCGGTGTCCTCCGCACGCCAGAACTTGTCGTGTTTGGTGAGGCCGGAACCGTAGACGCGGGCGTAGCCCTGCTCGACTGCGTGGTAATTGTACAGGTCGTCGCGGTTTCCGTCGCCGTTCGCGTCGTAGTAGAGGTAGCCGAGAACGCGGTCGTAGGTGTCCCGAATCGGCTCGTTCTCGTCGAACGCGAGTTTGACGGTCTTCCCGCCGAGTTCGTCCTGTCCGAAGGTCTTCGCGTTGTCACCCCACGTCTGGAGGTAACTGAGGTCCTCGATACCCTCCCACTCCTGAATCCGCTCGGCGGAACTGTGCGAGGAGAGTTCGGGCGTGTCGATGCCGAGGATACGGATGCTCTCGGTCGTGCCGTCGGAGAACTCCACCGTCGCGGTGTCGCCGTCCGAGACCTTGGTGACGTCCACGGTGTAGGTCTTGGACTTGTCCAGTCCGAGTCCCTCGCGGTCGGTGAAGTAGTCGAAAGCGGTGTTGAACTGGCTCGTGAGCGGTAGGTAATCCGAACCGCCGTTGTTGGTCGCGTCGACGACTTCGTCGTCGTTGAACCGGAACGAGAGGCCGAGCGCGGACGCGATGTCGTTCAGGTTCGCGGTCGTGTCGTTGTCGTTGTAGTCGGATTGATCGTGGACGAACAGGACGCCACCGCTCGCGACGAAGTCCGAGAGGGCGCTCAACTCCGAGGACGAAAACGCGGTGGCGGGCGAGGTAATCACGGCCGCGTCGGCGCTCCCGAGGTCGGACGAGAGGCTGGACGTTGCCGTCACGGTGTAGCCGTTGTTCTCGGCGTAGCTCTCGAACTTCGAGAACGACGCGAGGTCGTAGTATTGGTCGTGGCCCTCGTCGAAGAGAACGGTGCCGGAACCGCCGAGTTGGGCGTCCCACGCGTTGAGGACGAACTCCTCGTTCCCGTGCTGCCAGACGGTATCATCCTCGACGAGCATCGAACCGAACGCGACGACGTTCGACTCGGTGGCTGTCAGCGGAATCGACGTGCCGCTGCTGTAGATGGTTGCGTCGCCGTTCGAGTCGGCATCATGGTTGCTGGCCGTGTCCTCTGCCCAGACGGAGATGATCGAGCTATCGGTCAACTCGCCCCCGGAGGAGTCGAGGAGGCTCGACGTCGAATGGAATTCGATTGCGGGAATTTGGCCCGAAGCGGCCCGTACTTCGGAACTACCCGTTGCGGCGATTGGTCCCGCTGCCGTTGCTGCTGCGAGTGCTGACATAAACGTTCGTCTTCGCATCGAGTGAACGAAAAAAGTGCAGGGACATAAATTATTGCATTTTCATGCGTTATTTTAACCCACTGCCACAAGAATATATACAAATATGTGCACAATATATTCCTACGTTTCACACGGTTCTAGACGCCATCGTCCGGAGCGTATTCGTCCATCATTCGGCTCGCTTCGGTGGCGTAGCGCTCGCGTGTTTCCTCGTCTTCGACCGTTCCTAACTGGTCGGGAGACACGTCGAGTGCGGCCGTGGTCTCGCGCGCAGCACCGGTGAAGCTCGTGAGCGCACGCTCCTTGCGGAAGTAGCGTTTTCCGTCCGGCGTCGCGTACACGAGGATGATCAGGTTCTGTTCGTCGTCCGAATACGTCCGTTCCGCGAGCCACACGCGCACTTCGTTGCTGGTATCCATATCCCCCATCGGTTCCGGGAGGAAATAGTTCCACCCGACGGTTTATGCTACTAACTACCGTACCGTGATCGGTATGGAGGTGAACTGCGAGGGATGTGCTGGATGCTGTATCGACTGGCGAGCCATCGCGCCGACTTCCTCGGACCACGAACGGCGTGGACCGCGCCGACCGTTGGACGAGACCTACAATCTCGTTCCCCTCATGCGCGAGGAAGTGGAAGCGTTCGTGGAGGCCGGACTCGGTGACGCCATGACGCCGCGCCTCTGGCACGACGACTCCGGGGTCGAAATCGGCGGCGAACGACTGGCGGCAATCGGGGGGAAACCCGCGTTCTTTCTCGGGCTTCGCAAGCCGCCGAAACCCGTCGAACCGTTCGAAATCGAGGAATCGGAGTGGCTGCCGACCTGTACCTTCCTCGACCCGGAGACGCTGCAGTGTCGGATTCACGGGACCGACCTGTATCCGATGGAGTGTGCGGAGTACCCCGGCCACAACTGCAAGCTGGGACAGCAAACCGAATGTGAGCGGGTGGAGGAAGCGTTCGGCGGGGAGCGATTGCTGGATTCGGAACCGCCGGAGGCGCTCTCCGGACTCCTCCTCGGTCCGCAGGCGATCGGCGAAAAGGTGTTCGTCTATCCGGACCCCGACGAGTTACCCCCCGTCGTCGATCGAATGCTCGCGGACGAGTTGACCGACGAGGACCGCGCCCACTTCGTTGCGAGCGCCGCCGCAAGCAGCCCCGGAACGACGGAACACAATCGGGCGGTGTACGAAACCGTACTGGAACGAGCGCGAGCGGCCGACTCGTGGGTCGGCCGCTCCATTCGGGAGTGGGAAGCGATGGCAGAGAACTCCGATGAACCCGACCCGTCGGTCGCGGAGCGGGTCGAAGCGGAGCGCGGCGCACCGTCCACTCTAGGCTGGTAAACAACTGCGAAGAAGAGCCGTTCTACTCGGATTTCATCTTCTGGAACTGCTCGAGCAGGTCTTCGGCTGAATCGCCGGAGTCGTATTCGACAGTCCCGTGATACTCAGATCGTACGTCATCGACGGTCGTATCGACGCTACTGTTTTTCCGCTCACGACGTTCGTGTTCTTCTTCGTCATAGGCACCCATTGACATGACAACCACACTCATACTTGGCGAGGAGTAGTTATTAATGTAACGGATAATCACATTATACGTTCACGATGGACTATCGTCAGACGGAAAGAGGTACTCGAAGAAACGGAGTGCGCGAACCGATGGAAAAGACGACGGAACTGAGAGTAGAGATGTATTCGTGACGACCGGTGTGGTGCATAACACGTAAACATTCTCGGTTACTAGGTCATCTTGTGGCAAGCCCGCTCCGCTTTCGCCGCTCTACGGAGCGGTGGGACGACGACCGCATAACGACGGAGTTGTATTCGCACCTCGACTCGAACCTCGGGGCGCGTTCGACGACACCACACTACGTGGAACCGAACGGCTTCGAGGCACGGCGTTTCGAGATGGATAACGGCGACGTGGCGCTGTTCGTCTGGAACGACGACCTCGCCTACTGGCTCGGGAACACCGAGACGCCGCCCGCACTCTGGCGCACGAACAAGTACACCTTCGACGAGATTCCGTATCCTATCGCGCGGTGGAGTCAACGCGAACTCCTCGCGGATCTCGCCGTCGAATCGCCGTGGCTGGCCGAATACGACTACCTCTCGTGGTTCTTCCTTCCCGTCTTCTTCTCGAAGGACGGCCGCGAAACCTCGCGAGCGTTTTTCCGTAAGTACGCCGCCGGATTCCCCGACGCGACGCGCGACCAGGCGCTCTCGTTTTACGAGCGATTTCTCAGTACGGGTGCGCTGGACGACTACCGATACACGATGGCGTCGAAACTCGGGACGAGCGAGTACTTCGACGAGAACCGTATGAGTTCGACGATGAGCGAGTTCACCGTCGCAAAGATACTAACCGACGCCGGGTACGCCGTCGAACCCGAAATCGAGGTGACGACCGGCCATTCGCTCGATTTCCGTGCCGACCCCGCCGACGGCAACCAATCCACGCTGGTCGAAGTGACCCGTCCACGTCCGCCGACTCGGCGGGCCGCGGATACGCCCGTCGCGGCGGTGCGCGAGACCGCGGAAACGAAGACGAACGGGCAACTGAGCGAGCACGGTGGTGGCGCGGTGTTGTTCGTGGACTGCACCGGATTCCGGGACGACGAGTGGGCCGCCGTC
Source organism: Haladaptatus sp. AB643 (assembly GCF_024136975.1). Taxonomy (NCBI): domain Archaea; kingdom Methanobacteriati; phylum Methanobacteriota; class Halobacteria; order Halobacteriales; family Haladaptataceae; genus Haladaptatus; species Haladaptatus sp. AB643. The sequence goes on along the minus strand of NZ_JAMYJW010000001.1, from coordinate 286,731 downwards.
ATCGGCGAGCAACCGGGCGTCCGTCATCGACCGGCGGTCGTCTTCCGCGCTCGACCGTCCGGACACATCGAAGCGTACGAAAAAGGGTCGGTGCCGCTGTCGCTGAACCGTGCGCTCGACTGGGTCTAGAACGAGACCTGGTCGGGACCGGACGTTCCCATCGTCGTCGGGTCGCGGTCGCTGTAGTACCGGCGACCGATGGCCTTGTGGCTGATGGCGTTGTACATCGCTTCTTGGGCCTGCTGTGGCGACTCGTACGTTTCGTCTCCGGTACGGCTGAACACCTCTTCGAGGGTTTCAGTCCCGTTGGGGAGGTCGATGACGTAGTCGCCGTGGGACGCGATCAACCGTTCCGTGTCGGTCGGATACTGATGTTCATCGAGCAGTTGGCTTGCCTTCTTGAGCGTCATTACGAACAGTTCTAAATCAAAGACCATTATAAACATTTCCGCCAAGGGGATACGGAGAATATAAGGATGTACAATCGGTATAGATTCGGCGCTTCGTCGCCGCCCTGTCCTGCAAAAGTCGCCGGTCGAACCACAAACACCTTCGTTCGAGCTACCGGAGGAAGGACATGAGCGTTTTTGCGGATCTGCACGTCCACACCACTAACTCCGACGGGTCGATGGAACTGTCCGACGTTCCGGCGGCCGCGCGGTCGGCGGACGTGTCCGTCGTCGCCATCACGGACCACGACCGACTACATCCGGAACTACCGACGCCGGTCAGCGTCATGGATGGGGTTACGGTCGTTCACGGCATCGAACTGCGGGTGAGCGCACCCGATGGCCAGCATCTCGACTTGCTCGGCTACGGCGTCTATCCGACACCGGAACTCGCCGACGAACTGGAGCGCCTGCAGGCTGACCGGAAGGAACGCGGACAGGCCATCATCGACTGCGTCGAAGACCGACTCGATATCGACCTCGGACTCGAATCGCGCGAAGGGCTCGGACGACCGCACATCGCTCGCGCCATCGAAGCACACCCGGAAACCGAGTACGACTTTTCCGGCGCGTTCGACGAACTCATCGGCGCTGGCGGACCGTGCTACGTCGCCCGGGACGTGCCGACGTTCGAGCGCGGCGTCGAACTGCTCTCGGACGCGAGCGGCCTCGTCGGCTTGGCCCACCCGTATCGGTACGACGACCCCACTTCGGCACTCGCCCTCACCAGCGAACTGGATGCCGTCGAGCGATACTATCCCTACGGACGCGAGGTGGATACGCGACCGTTGGAGCGGGCGATTGCCGACCACAACTTGGTGCCGACTGGAGGAAGCGACGCCCATGGGGAAGTGCTCGGGAAAGCCGGACTCTCGAAGGCGGAATACCGTCACTTCAGAAGCGCGGTCACGCTTTGAGCGGTCATTCGCAAACGGTGGGTTGACTTGTGTGGGGAACGTAGTCGCGGCCATGCGGTGTCATTACTGTGACCGAGAAGCGACGTTCGCGCCCGAAGTGGATGGCGTCCAGGTCGGCCTCTGTGATGCCCACTTCCGGGAGCAGTTCGAATCACTCTCGGATTCGGAGATGATGGAGAAGTTGCGGAACCAACTGGACATCGACGGGACCGATAGGGATTAGTTTTCGATTTTCGCGGTGAACAGCAGTTCGTCGTAGCGATAAAGGGATGCGGGTTCGAGCGTCGCGAGCGCATCGGTAGCCGAATCGGGCGACACACGGACACGGACGGTTCGAATACCGTCCCTGAAGAGATACGAGAGTCCGGTTCGAAGCGGGGCCGTCAAGTCGGATTCGCCGACCGCAACGGGGTGGGTGAGCGCGTTCTCCTCCGCGGAGAGGATCAAGGACGCGCCACCACCGCTCATCGTGTAGATCGTGAGCGTGTCCCCCTCGTGTTCCGTGCCGAGAACGTCGACCGGCTCGAACGGGGATTCCGATTCGTCGAGATCGAGGTCGAGAACGTCGTCCGATTTTCGCCTCACCGTCGGACTCACGGTTGCCACCTACCAAATAAGTGGGGAGGGCTTCGAGGATTCATACAGGCCATTTGCGGCCGATATATAAATAGACAGTGGATAACACAAAGAAGAATTTTCGTTTCTTCAGGCGCGGCCAGCGTCCACGTCGATGGCATCGACGGGGCACACGTCAACACAGAGCATGCAGTCGATGCACTGCGCTTCGTTGGCCGGGTCTGCTTTCTCTTCGCTCTCCGGGTGGCCCGGCGTGTCGGTCCATTCGAACACGTCGACCGGACAGTCTTCGAGACACGCCCCGTCGGCGATACAGAGGTCGAAATCGACTGCGACGTGGGTACCGTGGATACCGAGCGTTTCCGGTTCGTCCACCGGACCCCATACGTCGTGGCCCTCGTGTTCGTCTACTTTTTCGCGGTTTTCGTGGAATTGTGGGTCGATAGCCATCAGTGTTTCACCTACACAGTTTAACGCGAAACAGGTACTTAAAACCAAGTACTTTACTTAAAGGTTTGCTCTCCCTTCATTTTTTAGGTTAGGCTAAAAACTGGCCGGAGAGGCTCCGAACAGCGAGAGTAGGAATTTGAGCGTGCGATGGGTTTAAATACCACAACGAGTCGGTAGGAGGTTTTACGGTATCACCGACGAAGAAACGCGCATGGAGAAAGTCCACGTCGAGGACGTAGCGGGACAGATGAGCGCGGCGGACGTTCGACGGCCGGTTTCGAAGGCGCTCGGAACGGAGGACATGGCCATCAACTACTACGAACTCGCACCGGGCGACAGTTTCGCGTTCGGGTATCACGCACACGACGACCAGGAGGAGGTCTTCTACATCCAGTCCGGCACCGCGACGTTCGAAACCGAAGACGGCGACGTGGTCGTCGAAGCGGGCGAAGCGATTCACTTCGCGCGCGGCGAGTTCCAACGTGGCGTCAACGAGGGCGACGACCGCGTCGTCGCCCTCGCGCTTGGCGCGCCGCGCGACACCGAAAACGTGGAGATGTATCGCGACTGCCCGGAGTGTGGCGAACGGACGCAGAACGAGATAGAGATGGTCGGCGACAAGGAAGCGCTCGTCACCATCTGTTCGGATTGCGGCGCGGAAACCGGTCGATTTCACTGATCGGTTTGGTAGTTGATTCTTCGGGAATACATTCATAAAACAGGGCAAGAAAGGACGATAGACGAATGGCTACACAACGAGAAGCGTTCAGTGTCTTCGTCGCCCTCCAATTCGTCGTCGTCTCCGCGGTACTGCTCATTTTGCTCCCGCTGAATGTCGTCGCGCCGATCATCCCGCTCTTTCTCGTGTTCTCGTTCGGTCTGTACAAATACCGTTCATGAATCGTGGGGGCGGAGCGTTTTACGGTGGGGTTCCACCGGAAACGGTAGCCTTCGTCTATCGGAATCCGGTTGCAAACGAAACACAACCGACGGGAAACCCCGGTGTAACTTTTCCACCGGAAACGGGGGGGGTTCGTCACGGACTCACAAACCCCACCCCTGCGGGCGAAAACGACGGGCAAAAAGGGCAGTTTTCGAGGAGGGATAATCGGCGGACGACAGGCGTCAGACACGCGATTTTGTGGGTTTTTGCTACCCCACAGTTTCCGGTGGAACGGAGGAAGCGGAGGACGTCGAAAGTTCTGTTCGAGAGCGAAATCGTGGACTGATATCGACGCGAAAACGATGACGGATCGGGAGGGGTGGCGATGGAGCAAGGGAACGGCGACGGAGAGAAAGGAGGTAACGACGGAGCGAAAGTAGTGACGACGGAGCAATGGAGCGGCGACGAAACGGAAGTGACGCCTACCCCACCCTCGCTTCCGCGATACGGACCTTTTTCGCTCTCGCGTCCTTCTCCGAGTTCGTGATAGAGATTCCATCGCCAGGGTTGGGAACGTCTCAAAACAAGGATCCCGAGCAGTGTGCCGAGACGATCCGGACGGCACTCGACGTCGGTTATCGACACATCGACACCGCGCAGATGTACGAGAACGAGGCGGAGGTCGGCGACGGAATCGCCAGTTCGGACGTACCCCGCGAGGATATCTTCCTTGCCACGAAGGTCCTCCCAGCCAACCTCGCGTACGACGACGTGTTTTCGAGCGTGGACGAAAGTCTCGACAAACTCGGGACGGAGTACGTCGATCTGCTGTACGTCCACTGGCCGATGGAGGCCTACGACGCGGAGGATACGCTCCCGGCGTTCGACGAACTGTACGAGGGTGGAACCGCCACCGACATCGCCGTGAGTAACTTCACGCCCGAACTGCTGGACGAGGCCCGTGATCTGCTCGATGCCCCCATCGTCGCCAACCAGGTCGAGATGCATCCGCTGCTCCAACAGGAAGAACTGCGAGCGTACGCGGCGGACCACGACATGACGCTCGTCGCCTACTCGCCGCTCATGCGGGGCGATGTCGGTGACGTCCCCGAACTGCAGGACATCGCCGAAAAGCACGATTCGACGCCGAGCCAAGTCAGCATCGCGTGGTTGCAGGGACTGGGCAACGTCGTACCCATTCCGAAGGCGACCGGTGAGGACCACCTCCGGCAAAACCGCTCCGTCCCTGAACTCGACGCCGAGGACATGGACACTATCGCGGCGATCGACCGTCAAAAGAGAGTTATCGATCCGGACGCGGCCGCGTGGAACTGACTACTGGTTCCAGCGTGTCCACCACGAGCCTTCGTCGTCGCTACCGTGCCACTCGATGGTTATGTCCTGCTCCGAGACGTCCGCCGGGAGTTCGTAGGCGAGCCATCCGGCGAGACTCTCGCCGGAGGCGACGGTTCGGTCGCCGAACTTGTTCACCTTGTACTTTCCATCCTCCTTGGCGATGTGGTCCGTCGGTTTGATCTTCTTCCCTCCTGTATGGAGGACGAACTGATTGCCCATCGGAAGCGTCTGCTTCATTCGGAACTTGTTTTCGGCTTTCACCGTCACGAAGGCCCACTGGCTGCCGTCGCTGGCCTCCACGTCCTCCGACCCACCGCTGTCCGGTTTGTAGCGATAGTGGTCGGTGAGGGTGACATCCTGCACCGTCACGGCGATCTCGTTCGGACTGAGGAACGACTCGCCGAAGGAGAGCGTTTCGCCGACGATATCGATCGAGAACGTCTTCTTCAATTCCGCGATGTGGTAGTTGACCGTCGCCACGTACGGATACGTGAGCTTGGTGGACCACGTCGTCGTCTTCCCCGGCGCGATCTTGTCGGTTTGGATGTGTCCCATCTGCTGGGACCCCGGCGCGTTGCCTTCGACCGACACCGCGGATTCGAACGCCTTCGGGTTGTCACCGACGTTTTTGAGGGTGAGTTTGAGCGCGAACTGCTTGCCCATCGTGACCTTCTTCGGTACCTTCGCGGACACGAGTTGGAAGCCGTTGGCAGTGGTGATTCCACCACTGTCGGCGCTCCCGTCGTCGGTGCCGTCCGAAGTCGATTCGGTAGCGTTACCCGACCCGCCCTTCGATTTGTTCTTCGAGCTATCCCCATTCCCGCCGCTGTTCGGTCCGGAACCCGTACACCCCGCCAAGGCCCCCCCAGCGAGTGTCGCTCCGGACGCCGTCAGAAATCTTCTACGGCGCATGGGTAATTTATATACCACCTCCTAAATAAAGACTCGGGTAGGAGTTCGTTTACTGATAAATCAGGTAAGCGTTCGGAACGATAGCGTGTGGATTGCTGACACATGACTCCTAAACGGAGCAGTACTGCGGCCCGTATCTTGTTGCCAGAAATCGTATCCGAGCGACCCTCGAACGGACGTATATGCGAGAACGATCCTCGTCGCCATCGCGGCCATCGTCGCCATCGATCCCTCCGTCGTCGCCCCGACTCGTCTACGACGACGACTGTGGCTTCTGCACGTGGGTCGCCGAATATGCCGACGCACACGGCGAGTTCGAACTCGTCGGCTTTGCCGACCTCACGCCCGACCAACGCGCCCGCCTCCCACCCGACTTCCAGTCGTGCGCGCACCTGCTCACCGACGAGCGGGTGTACTCGTGTGGCGCGGCCATGGAGGAAACCCTCGCCCGACTCGACGACCCGTCGCGCTACGCGGTGGCGATGTTCCGGTACCTCCCCGAATCGACCCGCGAGCAGATTCGCGAGCCGGTGTACCGCTGGGGAGCCGACCACCGAGCTTGGTGGGGGAAGCTACTGAGTCGGTGATAAGAGGGGAGAAGGCGTTCGAGGTCCGCTTCCCAGTCGCTGGGATCGTAGAACAACCAAGTACGACTCATCGCTTCCCACCAACTCCGTTTCGCAGCATCACTTCCGCCCCGTGCTGAGGTTTAAATACCGAGACGGGAGCAACTCAGGACAACAGCCCTAAGCAGGGGGGAAACAGAGACAGAATGATGCCGGACTGGCGGACGATATTCGGACACGACGAGCCATACGACGAGCAGCGGGACGGTATCGAGACGGCCATCGAAACCGCCCGCGATGACGGCTTTACCGTCATCGAAGGTGCCTGCGGGACTGGCAAGACCATGCTGGCGCTGACGGCCGGACTGGATCTCGTCCGCGACCCGGACAGCCAGTACGAGCGCGTGTTCGTGCTGACGAGCGTGAAACAACAGCTCCGCCAGTTCGAAACCGACCTGAAGACCATCAACTCGAATCTGCCCGACGACTGGAACCCGATATCGGCGCTGACCCTCGTCGGGAAGGCCGACGTGTGCCCGTACAGCCGTGAAAATGCGGGCGACATCGACAGCCAGTCGGTGTACGACCGCTGTGAGGGCCTCCGGGAGCGCACCCGAGACCTGACCGGCGAAGGAGGTTCCGTCACGGCCCAAAATCTCGCCTCGCAAGCCAGAACCCAGCAGACGGGACTGGCCGACAGCGGCAAGGGCGGGGCCGCCGCGTCCTACCTCGAAACGGCGGGGGAACCGACGCCGTACCCGCCGCGGATGCCGGAGTACAACGACGTGGAGTACTGCCCGTTCTACGCGCAGTTCTTGGAGGACATGCCCGAAGATGGCGACCCTATCGAGGCGGTTCCGTTCGATTTCGAGAGCATGGGCCTCATCGAACCCGACGATTTAGTGGCCAACTCGGTGCAATGGGGCACCTGTCCGCACTCGATGATGGGCGCGCTGTTGGGCCACGTCGAGGTCGTCGTCGGAAACTACTACCACGCCTTCGACCCGGTGACGGCGGCGACGTTCACGGGGGCGCTCGTCGACGACTCGACGTTCCTCGTCTGCGACGAGGCGCACATGTTGGAACCGCGCGTCCGCGACCTCGTGAGCCAGTCGGTCGGCGATTCGACGCTCCGTGACGCCGAGTCCGAGCTCACGCGAGTCATTCAGCCCGTCAAGTTCGACGACGATGATTCAGGACACATGACCGCCGACGCCGACCTCGTCCGGGCGGAGCTCGAAGACGCGAGCGTCACGCTGTTCGAACTGGAGGAGACCCGCGAGTTCATCGGCGAACTGCGCGAGGAGATCGACCGGCGCGTGCGGAAACACCTGGAGCGCGAACACAAGGGGTGGCGGGCGAACATCACCGACCTCCCTGACGAAGAAATTCCGCTCCGTGATCCCACGGTACCACAGCAGGACGAAATTTCGGAGTGGGCGGAAAATCGAGGGTACAACGGCGGGACGTGGGCACGTGCGGAGGCCGTTGGGGCGGTCGTCGCCCGCATTCTCAATGAAGCCGAGGACGATGACAGGGAACGCGCCGCGTTGCCCGCCGGGCGTGCGCTGGGAGAGTGGTATCGCAACGATCACGAGAAGTACTTCCGCGAGATCGTCCTCGAACGGACGTGGAACGACCGCGAGCCCAACGACTCGTGGCGACGGGCGTACAACGCCCAACTCGCCATGCAGAACTGCGTCCCGAGCGACGCCATCGGTGAGGAACTCGGGAAGTTCGGCGGCGGGATCCTAATGAGCGCGACGCTCGAACCGATCGAGATTTTCGAGGAAGTGTCCGGACTCGGCCATCTGGAGAAGGACGGAAGACCGATCGTAGAACGGACCTACGGCTTGAACTTCCCCGAATCGAACCGGGAGAGTTTCGCGGTGGACGCACCGAAGTTCACCTACGACAATCGCGGCGCGCCGGGTGACGAGACGGGAACGCGGCAGGTGTACGCCGACGCGATCCGGGATGTGGCACGTTCGCCGGGCAACGTCCTCGTCGGCATGCCGAACTACGCGGAGGCGACGTGGGCCGCCGAACACTTGCGGAGCACGGTGGACAAGCCGGTGTTGCTGGACGAGAGCAGCGCGGATGAGGCGACCGAGAATCTGAAAGACGAGTTCTTCGGCGGCGAGGCGAAAGTGCTGGTTACGAGCCTACGCGGCACGCTGACCGAGGGCGTCGATTATCGTGGTGACCGGCTCCGAGCCGCGGTCGTCTGCGGTGTTCCCATCATCAACACTGCCAGCCCACGGACGAAGGCGGTTCGAACCGCCTACGAACGACAGTTCGGTGACGGGTTTACCTACGCGCTGACCGTTCCGGCCGTCAGAAAAGCCCGGCAGGCCCTGGGGCGAGTCATTCGTGGCCCCGACGAACGGGGAATTCGCGTGCTGGTCGACGGTCGATACGCCCGCGAATCGTGGAACAGCGTCAGGGAGTTCTTCCCGCCCGTCGAACGGGAGGAGTTTCAACCGGTCAGCCCGGACATGCTCTCGTTCGGGTTGGAACGGTTCTGGGACGACGACTGAAATACGGTTCCACAACACCTGTCGAATCGTGGACCGTCACCGTTCGCCTATCGTCGAATCGGTGGCCGTGTTCGAACTCCCGGTCGATTCCGTTCGCCGTAGGATGACGGCCAGTCGAAAATTTCCCGGCGAGAAACGGCGAATAACCGCCGTTTCGGGCGTATAATTTCGAGTTGTCGGACCGAACGGTCTGGGCGCTTTTTGGTTTCCGGAGGTGTTGCACGTTCGGAGGAATATATGACGGGGACACCGAAATCACAGCGTCGAACGCTACTGAAGGCGGCGGGTGCACTGACCGGAATAGGTGCGCTCGGACGGATGGCGATGGCACAGGATACCAGCAATGACGGGACGACGTACCAGACGAGCACGGTCGAAACGTCGAATCAAACCAGTACGACGAACGGGGGCGGTGGCGGAGGAGGAGGAAATCAGCGGACCATCATCCTCGGAGCACGTGTCGGCCATTGGCTTGGGTTGGCACCGAAAGAGATCGAAGGGGGTCGAAATCCGACGCTCGGACTCATTCCGACCGAGCGGTACAGGATCGTCTGGATAAACCTCGATGGGAAGGAACACGAGTTCCAGATAATCGGGCAGAAAAACGGCGAGAACGGACAGGTACTCCATCGAACCGGCCGGTCATCGAAAGCGGGAGAGACACGTGTGTTGACGTTCAAGCCGACCGACAGAATCCGGCGGTATCGATGTCGGTTCCACCCGAACAGTATGCGAGGACGGATCGATCGATCGGGACAGTTCGGCGGTGGTGGCACGTTCACGACGGGGACGACGAACCGGGGGACCAATACCACCGGGACGACGGGAACCTACAACACCCGAACCACTGGGACGTACAACACCTATACGACCGAAACGTCCAATACGGGAACGACGGGAACGTACGACACCTACACGACGAACACGACCGACACGTACACGACGAATCGATAGGGGAATCCCGGGAGGACGACGGGATATCGGAACAAACTGTTTTTCAAGTGACCTGCGAGCGAGCAACGGCCGAGCGACCATCATCGACTGGCGGACGATTCGACGACGACCACGCCCGACACGACGGTTGCAGGCAAAACGGTCACCGATACCGACGGTGGTCAAACGTCCACGAGCACCAACGACGGTGGTCAACCCGGCTTCGGTGGGGTCGTCACACTCGTCGCGTTCGTCGTCGCGGCGCTCTTCGGCGTCCGAAGGGAGCACCGAGACCTTTTTTATCGTGATTCGACCAGTTCGGTGGACGCGCCGTCGATGACGTGTGCGTCGGCCGGGTCGAACCCGACGCGCATCTGCTCGCCGTCGGGAGCCTCGGGAACGCGAAGTGTGACGGTTTTACCCATCCAGTCGAGGTGGACGCGGAACGCCTCTCCGAGGAACTCGACGTCCTCGACGGCCGCCGTGAACGAATTTTCGCCGCCGCCCAACCGGAGCGCTTCGGGACGGACACAGAACGTCACGGCGTCGGCCGTCGAACCGGGAAGGAGGAACTCGTGGTCTCGGACGACGACGCGTGAACCGTTCGGGTCTCGTGAGACGGTCTTCCCGTCGAAGACGTTGTTCTCGCCGACGAACTCCGCGACGAAGCGGGATTCCGGTCGGCGGTACACGTCCTGTGGGCGGCCGATCTGCTCGATTCGACCGTCGTTCATGACGGCCACGCGGTCGCTGATGGCGAGCGCTTCCTCCTGGTCGTGGGTGACGTAGATGGTCGTGATTCCGAGGTCGGACTGAATGCGCGACACTTGAGTTCGCAGGTCGTCGCGCAGACGGGCGTCCAGTGCGCTCATCGGTTCGTCCAGCAGGAGCAACTCGGGACCGGGCGCGAGGGCCCGAGCGAGTGCGACACGCTGTTGCTGACCGCCCGATAATTCGTCCGGGTCGCGGTCCTCGAAACCGTCCAATCCGACGAGTTCGAGCAGTTCGAGCACACGCTCGTCGCGAGTTCGCGCTCCCGGCGGGTCGCGGAAACGGAGGCCGTAGCCGACGTTTTCCGCGACGCTCATGTGTGGAAACAGCGCGTAGTTCTGGAAGACGAGACCGATGTCGCGGTCCTCGGGCGGGACGCCTTCCATCTCGCGGTCGCCGAACCGCACCGCGCCAGCGGTGAGGTCCTCGAACCCGGCGATGGTGCGGAGCGTCGTCGTCTTGCCACAGCCAGACGGGCCGACGAGGGTGAAGAACTCGCCGTCCGCGACCTGAAACGACACGTCGTTCAGGGCCGTGACACCGTCGTACTCCTTTCGAACGCCGGAGAGGGAGAGTTCAACCACTTTCCCACCTCCCGCCGAGGCGGTCGATGATGACGAAACTGACGGCGGTGACGAGGAGGAGAATGGTCCCCATCGCCGTCGCCGGTCCCAACGTCTGTTTGCCGAGGAAGCGTTCGACTGCGACGGGCATCGTGTAACTGCTACTGCCCGTGGCAAGAATAACTGTCGAGTCGAACTCGCCGATGCTGATGGCGAAGGCGAACGCCGCCCCGGCGGCCAACCCGACCGCCACGAGCGGGAGTTCGATGTCGATGAGCGTCCGGACGCGGGTCGCGCCGAGCGAGCGGGCGGATTCGACGGTTCGCCGGTCGATCCCGGCGAGCATGGGCGAGACGTTCCGCGTGACGAACGGGTACGCGGCGACGGCGTGGGCCGCGACGATGGCCATCGCGCCGCTCACCTGGATTCGAGTTCCGGCGATGGGGATCCCGAAGACGAGGCCTCGGAGCATACCCAACCCGACCATCACGCCGCTCACCGCGAGCGGGGCCATCGCCACCGCTTCCACGATTCGGCTCTTTCGCGCCCGCGTCAGGACGGAGATGACGACGCCCATCGGGAGCGCGACGAACAGGGTTCCGATACCGAACGTGAGCGAGTTACGGACGGCGACGCCGGGTTTCGTCTGGAAGGACGCGCCGGACACCTGCCGCGTCACGAGGAACTGGTAATAGCGCAAGGTAAAGCCGGACGGGCCGGTGATGCTTTCGAGAACCGTGCTGACGAGCGGCCCGAGAAACAGCACGAGGACGACGACGAGATACAGTGCGACGCCGGTCCGTTCGAGCCTTTCGACGAAACCGGTATCACCCGAGAGGAGATGTTTCCGGGCGAGCGGTCTGCTGGCGCGCGAGGCGGCGGCTTGCCGAGCCTCGTACCGAAGATAGGCGTAGGTCAGGGCGAGCGAGAGAGAGGTTTCGAGGATGGCGAGAACGGCCGCCTGTGAGTAGTCGAGGCGCTGGACGAGCGCGTACACCCAGACTTCGACGGTCTGGTACTGGAACCCACCCAGCGCGAGGACGATGGGGAAGGACATGAACGTGAAGATGAACGTGAGAAGTGCTCCCGTGAGAATCGCCGGAAGCAACTGTGGGACGAGCACATCACGGAACGCCCGAAAGCGACCAGCACCGAGGCTTCGGGCGGTTTCGACTTCGCGGGCATCGACGCTCTCCCACGCCGCGTTCGTCACGCGGGCGACGAGCGGCGCGTTGTAGAAGGCGTGTGCGGCGACGATTGCGGGTAGATTGTACAGGAGGGAGTACGGTCCGAGACCCACGACGCCGACGACATCGTTGAACAACCCGTTCTGCCCGAACATCGCCACGAAGCCGATGGCGACGAGGATGGACGGCATGACGAACGGGAGGATGGTCAACGAGCGAATCGTCCGCCGACCCGGGAACTCGTAACGCGAGAGGATGTACGCACCCGGGAGTCCGACGGCGACGCTCGCAATCGTGGAGAGGAGCGCCTGATACGCCGTGAATCCGAAGATGTCGAAGACGTAGAAGTGGTCGGTCAGTACGTCGAGAAACGCAGAAATGCCGCCCGCGTCGGCGAAGACGATGGCGACGGGATAGTAGAACAGAACGACGAGCAGGGCGCTGGTCGCGATTCCGAGAAGTGCGAGTGCGTGTCGTTCGAGCCAGCGCCCGGTATCCATCTACTTGCTCGCAATCTGGCGCGCCCACTCATCAACCCATCCTTCGAGGTTGCCCTTGAGTTGATCGTAGGAGTAGGTGACCGGTTCGTCCGGTTCCTTGGCGTACTTGTCGAACTCCTTTCCGAGGTCGGCCCAGTCGGTCGATGGGAACGCGACGTTGAGTTGCGCTATCTTCGACTGGGCCTTCTTGGAGAGCATGAAGTCGAGGAACGCGTCGGCCAGTTTCGGCGAGTCCGTGTCGGCGAACTTCGCCATCCCCTCGGGGTTGGCGTAGCCCTGTCCGTTCAGGAAGCCGATCTGGTGTTTCTTCATGTTCTCGCCTTCACGATGGGCGTACACCTGGTCAGTGGAGTAAGAGACGACGATGGGCCGCTCGCCGTTGGAGTACGCGGTGTAGGCCGCGTCCCACGAGCCGAGGATTTGGGTGTCGTTGTTCGAAAGCCGACTCCAGTAGTCGAGATACTTCTTCTCGCCCATCTCGTGGATCGTCCAGAGCAGGAACGCCCGCCCCGTCGCGGCCTGTTGGGCGTTCTCGGTCAGCAGCGTACCCTTGAATTTCGGCTTCGTCAGTGCGTCGAACGAGCCCGGATTATCGACCTTCGTTTCGTCGTACACGAGGCTGACGTAGCCGGTATCGTACGGAACGGCCCGTCCTTTCGGGTCGAAGTTCAGGCTCTTTTTGACGTGACCGTAGTTCGAGAGCGAGTCGGTGACGGGGGTGAACAACTTTGTCCCGCCCAGTTTCTGGTCGATGGTGATGAGTTGGTCCACGTTGAGACCGACGTACACGTCTGCGTCGATATCGACGTGCTGTGCCTTTCGCTGGATGTAGTAGTTGACCTCGCTGTCCGGAGTTTGCCACTTGAGCGTCGCCTTGGGATACTTCTTTTCGAACTCCTTTTTCAGCCACGCGCCGGGCGATGTACTCGGCGCGTCCACGAGCGCGCTGTACGTTGCGACGTTCAGCGTACCGCTGAGTTGGGTCTGTGACGTCGTCTTCGCGGACTTACCGCCGGTCGAACTCGTGGAACCGGAATCCCCGGAACTGCCGGAGTCGTCGGAATTCCCGAGACAGCCAGCCAGACCGGCAAATGCCGTCCCAGTCGCCGTGAGATAGGTTCGTCGTTTCATTACTCGGTTGTTACAGTCGGTGGTACTTAACGGACGTGATACAACGAGCGAACGAACGTCAGTTCGAGAGTCGTGAGCGCTATAATGAATCCCATAACGCTATATCAAATAGACGAGTCGACAACCGACGAACGGGACGAACGATTCCTCGTTCGCTTGCTGATGGTGGTTCCGAACCGATTCGAACTATTCGCCGCGGTTCGCGCTTTCGATTTCATCGACTGCTGACGGCGGTGATGTCCACGATGCGAGAAACGACCCGGTGGCACTGGCCAAACAGTGTTCGACGGTCTCGCGGACGCGGACCACGTCGCCGACGATAGTGACCGCCGGAGGTCTCACGTCGGCAGTTCTCGCACGTTCGATGACCGTATCCAAGGTCCCAGTAACGACTCGTTCGTCGGGCAGAGTCGCGCGCTCCACCATCGCGACAGGTGTCCCGGTGTCGAGTCCGTGCGAACTGAGCGCGGCGACGTTGTCGGAGAAACGGCCGACCCCCATCAGAATCACGAGCGTTCCGCCCGCCTCGACATTCGCGGCGAGCGCCTCCCAGTCGAGAGAGGTGTCGTCCTTGGTGGGGTCCTCGTGTCCGGTAACGACGGTAAGGGTGGACGAGCAGTTGCGATGGGTAGCTGGGATACCGGCAACTTCACCGGCAGCGATAGCGCTCGTCACGCCGGGGACGATTTCGAACCGTATCCCGTGGCGTGCGAGATATTCCGCCTCCTCACCGCCGCGCCCGAAGACGGTCGGATCACCGCCTTTCAATCGAACGACATCGTTTCCGGTACGACTCTCCCGGACCATCGTGTCGTTGATTTCCGCCTGTGACGTTCGTTCGCCGTCGGCGCGTTTACCCGTGTGAACGACGGTCGCATGGTCGGGGAACGATTCGACGACCTCGTCGCCGACGAGCGAATCGTGAAGGATAACGTCCGCTTCGTCGAGCAACCGCCGGGCCTTGACCGTGAGGAGTTCCGGATCACCCGGCCCAGCGCCGACGAGATGAACGGTACCCGTGGTCGTACTCATGGTTTGGACCCCGCCGATGATGTCCGGTTAACAGTCATTTTAGACCAACCATCCCGCCATGCCGTTAAAGGCCATGTACAGCGAGAAGACCGTCACGAGCACTGCGATCAGCATCTCGACGTACAGCGTGGCTTTTCCCCACTTGTACCACGAGTCGTATTCCGTCATCAGTCATCACCTCCCGTAGACGCATTCGGTGCCGGTCCGTCGCCGAGCCACCGTTCGCGGGAGCCGATGCCGTGGTCGCCGATTCCCGACTGTGAGCGCATCGCCCACAGGTAAAACAGCATGATGGGAACGAAGAACACGACGGCGACGAAAGCGTATCCCACGTGAACGTTCGGCATGAGGCCGAACATGAGCGGGTAGACGATACCCCCGGTCGTGGAGATGCCTCCGATGAACCCCGACGCCGTCCCCGGACGGTCCGGGAAAACGAGGGGAACGATGGCGAACACACCGCCGGTACCGAAGCTCACCGCGATTCCGGAGAAGGCCAGAACGACCACCGACAGCGGAAGGACGCCGAGGAGACCCACGACGGTGAGCACGATCATCAATACCGTGATGAGTATGAGGGCGGTCAACAGCCAGTGAATGCGCGGCGAGTACGGCTTGTCAGTGGCGAGAATCGGATACGGCGTCCATCCGTTTCGCTGCCAGAGATCGGACATGTAGCCCGAGAACGGTCGCCACAACGACGCGTTGAACGACTGAACGGCGGCGAACGTTCCCGCGGCGACTTGGATGGACGACGTGTCGGTGAATCCCAAGTGTCGAATGGACGCCGCAAAGCCGTCCGCGTAGTAAGTCGGCAACCACGAGTTCATCGAGATTTCCAAACCGAACGACATCGCGTAGGCCAGCATGAGTCCGATCGCGGCGTACCGCGTCCAGACGTACATCGTGTCGCTGAAGGACGTGTTTTGTCGTGCGGCTTCGGCGGTCGCACGGTCCTTCGCGGGTTGGCCGCGCCACTTGTAGACGGCCGCGATGACGAGCGCACCGATTCCGAGGTGGAGGAAGGCATCGCCGAAGTGGGTGCCGTAGAGTCGTGGGAGTACCAGCGCGCCGACACCAGCACCGACGTTTCCGGTTCCGGCGTACAGTCCCTCCGCCGTTCCGATTTCGTGCTCGTCGAACCACTGTGCGACATGCTGGATACCGACGACGAAGCTGATTCCCGCCGAGGCGACGACGAGGCGCTCCACGAACAGCACTTGATAGCTCGCGGCGAACGAGGACGCGATACTCACCACACCGGAGTACGCGAGAATCATCGCGAACGTGTTGTGCGCGCCGAGACGGTCCGCCAACCAGCCCGCGATGACGCGTCCGGGCGGCGCGAGCCAGATGGCCGAACTCGCGAGCAAGGCGAGTTGGCCGGTCGTGAGACCGTAGAACGTCCCGATACTCGTGCTGAATGCGGCAGTGGAGAACCACATCAAAAACGCCCAGAAGAACCCGACAGTGGCGATTATCAACTGTTCAACCTTGTTAGTCATCTCCCGTCACCTCCGCTCGGTTCGCCACGGTACGCTCGTCCGGTCGCGGTGCAAGCCGTACCGCACACTGTTTGTAGTTCGGTTCGTCGGAACGAGGGTCGGTAGCGGGAAGTGTCAGTTCGTTCGTCCGCGGATGGTGAATCGAGAGCCAAACGACACCCCGTGGAACCGCCGAATTCGGGTCGGTTCGAACGGGGATTTCGGCTCGTCGAGAGGTGACGACGGCGGTTTCCCCGTGTATGTCGAGGGAGTCGAGCGTGTCCGGATGCACACGCACGAGCGGTGGGGCGTCCGCCTCCGGCGGTCGGGAGCGGACGCCGGTGTTGTACCCGTCGGCGGTCCGTCCCGTCGTCAGTGTGAGCGGGAATTCCTCGTTGGTCGGTTCCGGAAGGCCTCGATGGGTGGCGGTCGAGAATCGGGCGCGGCCGGTCGGGGTTGCGAACGACCAGTCCCCGTCGTCGTGGTAGCGGTAACCACCACTCGATGTCGGGTCGGGCGCGGGCCAACGGACGGCCTTCTCCTCTTCGAGACGGGGGTAGCTGATTCCCGAGAGGTCCGCCGACGTGCCCGCCGTAAGCGTGGTCAGTTCCTCGAACACGTCCCTCGGGTTCGAACGACCCATCAACCCGGGGACGACTCCTTCGGCGATGGCGATGATGATGTCGAGGTCGGTTCGGACACCCGTCGGCGTCCCCGTTACGGACCGAACGCGGGAGACGCGTCGCTCCATGTTCATGGTCGTTCCGTCCGTCTCGCCCCAGGTTGCGGCGGGGAGGACGACGTCGGCCAGTTCGACGGTCTCGGTTCGGAAGGCATCCTGCACGACGAGGAACGCCTCGTCCAGTCGCTCGCGGACGGTCCCCGCATCGGGCAACCCGGCGACGGGGTTCGTCGCAACGGTCCAAACCGTTTCGACCGGCCCGTCGTCGACGGCTTCGACGATTCCGACCGGACCGGGTCCGGCGTCGTCGGGGAGACGCTCCGTGGAGATGTCCCACGCGTCGGCGACGACGGCCTGTTCGTCGGGGTCGTCGAACGACCTGTGACCGGGCCACGTTCCCTTGGACGAACAGACGCGCGTCCCCATGGAGTTCGCTTGCCCGGTCAGCGAGAACGGTCCCGTTCCGGGGCCGAGATTACCGGTCGCCAAACAGAGGTCTATCAGGGCACCCGCCGTCGCGGTTCCCTGCGTGCTCTGATTGACGCCCATCCCCCAGTAGAGAAGCGTCGAGTCCGCGAACGCGTCGGCGAGTTGGTCTACGACGTCGAGGGCGACGCCAGCGGTCGTCGCTCCCTCCTCCGCCGTCGGGAGGTCGGCGCGGAGTGCGTCGAAACCGGTAGTCGCGGCGTCGATGAACGCGTCGTCTATCGCGTCCCGTTCGACCAGACGGGCCAATACGGCGCGCGCGAGGGCGAGGTCCCCGCCAGGGTCGGGTGAAACGTGTGTGTCCGCGACGGTTCCCGTCTCGGATTCGACCGGATCGACGACGATCAGCCTGCTGTCGTCGTTGGCACTTTCCTGAATCCAACGAAACATGACCGGGTGGGCGACGGCGGGGTTCGCTCCCCAGACGACGTGACTACGGGCGTCCGGGATGTCGTCGTAGGTGCATGGCGGCGCGTCGCTCCCGAAGGCGTCGTAGTAGGCCGTCACCGCACTGGCCATACAGAGGGTCGTGTTGGCGTCGTAGTACCGGGTTCCAAACCCGCCGCGGGCTAACTTTCCGAGGGCGTACGCGGCTTCGTTGGTCTGTTGTCCGCTCCCGAGAACGGCGAGGCCGTCCCGGTCGCGTCCGATGGTGGATGCGAATCGTTCCACCACGCGACCGAGGGCGACGTCCCACGTCGTGGGGAGGAGTTCGTCACCCTCCCGAATCAGTGGGCGCGTCAACCACCTGCCCTCTGGCTCCTTGCTCTCGCGGATACCGCGTTGACAGGCGAGTCCCTGGTTAACCGGATGGGCAACGTCACCGCGAACGATGTCGATGCCGTAGCCAACGTCGACGCTTTGGTTGACGTGACCACAGCCGACCGCACACCGCATACACGTCGTCGGGACAGTGTTTCTCATGTGAGCGTTGCCTCGTTGAAATTCGAGTTCGACCGAACGGCGGGTCGAAGGCGGTGAATGTGCTCAGTCATTACTGGAGATCGGTGTGCCGTCCGGTGCGGTCGGAGCCGGACTTTCGCCGTTCTCGAACGGGTACCAGGCCTGCTTTGCGTCGTGAAGACAGGGGTCCTCGTAGCTCGTCTCTTCGGGTTCGGCGAGTTCGATGATGGACTCGTGGCCGGTCGCATCGACCCACTCGCGGAAGGTCTGTTCTTCCTCTCGGAGTGCGACGAATGCTTCAACGAGGTTCGCGATGAGTCCGGGCACCTCGTCGGCCGGGACACGCTGGTGGACCCACTCGATGAACGACGGTTCGTCGCCGATTCCGCCGCCAACGCCGACATCCATCGCCTCGACCATTTCTCCGTCCTTTCGAGCGCGCATCCCCTGCAAGCCGATATCCGCTGTCATGGCTTGCCCGCAATCCGCGGTACAGCCCGAAAAGTGGATCTTCAGCTGTGAAACGTCGTCGGGAAGCTCGACGTTCGTCCGGAACCATCGAAGCATCTCGGCCGTCCGTGCCTTCGTCTCGGTGAGCGCGAGCGAGCAGAACTCCGTTCCTGTACACGCCATCGCCCCGCGAGTGAACGCCGTGGGTTCGGGCGTATGCGTTTGTAGCAGGGGTTCGGCGAGCAGGTCGTCGAGTCGTGCGTCGTCGACGTCCACGATGATCGGGTTCTGTCGTCGAGTGAGTCTGATTTCGCCGCTCCCGTACTCGTCGGCGAGGTCGGCGAGGTCGATGGCCTCGTCGGCGGTGACGCGTCCGACCGGGACGTTGAGGCCGACGTAGTAGTCACCGTCGGCTTGTTCGTGGACGCCGACGTGATCGTGTTTTCCCCGTTCGTCCTGCTTTCCGGCGTTGTACGTGTACTGATCACGCAGGTCCGTTCCGGCGTGATGGAGCGGGAAGTCGACCCGCTCGGTGAGTTCCTCGCGGATGTCGTCGGTTCCCCAGTCGTCGACGAAGAAGCGGCCACGATTTTTCCGTCGGTTCTGTCGGTTGCCCTCCTCGTGATACAGTTCGACGAACGCGCGGACGATTTCGTAGGCGTTATCGGGCGTGACGAAGACGTCGAGCGACCGTGCACGGCGGGGTTCGCGTCCGCCGAGACCGCCGCCAGCGCGCATGTTGAATCCCTTCACTCGCGTCCCGTCGATGAGCTTTCGTGCGGGTTCCAAAGCGACATCGTTGATGGAATCCTGTGCACAACCCTCCCGACAACCCGTCACGGAGATGTTGAACTTCCGCGGCATGTTACATAGTACGTCATCGTCGCGCAACTGTGACTGGATTCGGTCGAGCAACTCCCGGGTCTCGACGTACTCGTGTTCGTCTTTACCCGCGACGGGACATCCGGAGATGTTTCGCATCGTATCCCCACCGGAGGAGCGAGACGAGACGCCGACGGCTTCTAGCTTATTCCAGATTTCGGGGACGTGCTCCAACTTTATCCAGTGGAGCTGAATCGATTGGCGCGTCGTGAAATCCACGAACCCGTTCCCGAACTCGGGGTTCTCGGCTGGGCCGGTCGCGTACTCACGTGCGACTTCCCCGATGGCGCGCAGTTGCCCCGGTTCGAGGATGCCGCCGCAGTTGGTCAGACGCATCATGAAATAGCTTTCTTGCCCGGTTCGCTGGTGAAACAGGCCCCAGAATTTGAACCGCGAGAACCACGCATCACGCTCGTCTTCCGGAATCGACTGCCAACCGTTCTCGGCGAATTCGAGAATTTTGTCTCTTACCGCGTCACCGTACAACTCACCTTTCCATTCTTCCTTTTTATGAACCATATTCGTCGATCACCCTGAAATCTTCTACCTGTACGTCGGAGTATCGAACAACATTCGATTTCATCTGCTAATTCCGGACAAACGCCCACACAATAAGGATAATGGACATACACATAGTAAAAATCAGTATTCCTGAATGCAGAGCAATCGTCTACAAGGAGTATTATGTATTCTAGCGTTTTATTCGAGAGAATCTGGATGAACAGGCAGACTAAGATGGGCGAGTATAGTGGGATGGAAGACTAAGATGGGCAGGAATAGTGGGGCGATCGTCCGCGCGGACGGGAGCGAACGAAACGATCCTCAGTCGACCCCCACGGACACTTCGAGCAGATCCAAGTTGCTGCTGAAGTAGGTCGCATCGTCGCCGAACCGGTATCGATCGCTCGTCGGCAGATAGCGTCGGGAGAACAGAAAGACGAAGATGGGTGTCCGATGGAAATCGTAGGTGATGACGTAGCCGTTGTACTCGTCGGGTTGTGAAATCACCTGTGTCCCGTCCGGTGGTTCGTCGAGGATCGTCACCGTGATGATTGCCGGAAGCTGAGCGACGATTCGAAACGGGACGTTCGGGAAAAAGTCCCGGGTGAACACCAATACGTCCCCCGACGGTCTGGTTCGTTGGGGTCGAACCGAATCGTCTACTCGAGCGCTCCACCGCGGCATCCCTGCTTCGTGTTCGTTGTCCATGTATTCCTCCAGCGTACTGAAATCCGCCCGTGATGTCGGTACCGCTACGGCTCTTCCCGTGAATTACGTCACCGAAAAATGGGTACCGAACCGCTTGTTTCCCCCCGATACAACTCGAATCGGCTCGTCTCACCGCAGGTTGGTGCTAAGCAGGTTGAGCGTGCTGCTGAAGACAGACGCGTCACCACTGAACTGTCGGGTGTCGCCCTGGTTTAGGGACACACCTTGTGCGAACATGAACGTGGTTATCTGTCCCTGCCCGCCGCCACCGCCGCCAAGCAGGTAGCGGATGATGTAGCCGTTGTAGTTGTCCGGCTGGGTGATCTCTGGGACGTTGCCGCCACCCGGTTTTTCGAGCAGTCGAACGGTCGTCGATTTCTCCAGCGAGTTGACGACGCGGAACTGCACGTTCGGGTGGTAGTCGTAGGTGTACACCAACACGTTTCGGCCCTGTGCCGAGGCGCTCCCGGCACTGCCTAATCCCAACGCGAGCGCGCCTGTCGCGAGCGCGCCTTTCTTCATGAACGAGCGACGTTCTTCCGATTCGACGTTTTCTGCGTCTTGTTGTTCTCTCTCAGTCATCCCTTTTCCCCCCTCCCGGGGTGACAGGCTATAGGCCGGAGCCGAAGATAAATGGGAGCGACCGTTTCGGGTGCCAATGGAAAACTATCCCGGTTAGGTTCTCACGAGCAAGCACCCCTCACTATACGGGCATCACCGATACCGAGCCGTATTGGGCGTTACAACGACGGCAACGGGCGTTACTGGGATGGAAACTGACACGCATTTCGCTCTTCGTCAGCCAACAGATATAGGATAAATAGAAAGAATCAGTCCCGTTCGAGTTTCCCGTCGGCCTCCGTCCACTCGGTGAGACTGCCCTCGTAAAAGCCGAGGTCGTCGTAGCCGAGCGAAGAGAGGACGACGTAGGTGTGGCTGATTCGACGGGCGGTGTTGCAGTAGAGGATCACCCGCTTGTCGGGGGTGACACCGTTGGATTCGAGAATCGAACGGAGTTCGTCCGGTGACTTCAGGCCGCGGGATTCGTCGTCAACGAGGTCGAGCCAATCGACGTTGACGGCGCTCGGGAGATGGCCCTCGGCGAACTCGTCCGGGTCGCGAGTATCGACGAGAACGGAATCCGGGTCGTCGATCGCGGCTTCGACCTCCTCGCGGCCGATGAGCGGGGAGGATTCCGGTTCCCGTACGTCGTAGGAAACGGGAGCGGGAGAGGGAGCGTTGGTCGTCGTTTCGTGGTCGCGTTGCCACGCGCTGAAATCCCCGTCGAGGAGGTGGAGCACTTCGTGTCCGTACAGTTCGGCGGTGACGAGGAATCGCGCCGCGAACACCCCGTGCATGTCGTCGTACGCGACGACGGTATCGTCCTCGCTGATACCGACGTTGCCGAGGAGGTCGGACCACGTCTCGGCACCGGGGAGCATTCCCGCATCGTCCGCATCGGCCGAGCGAAATTCGTCGAACGGGATGTTCACCGCACCGGGTAGGTGACCGATTCCCTCGTATTCCCACGCGTCGCGGACGTCCACGACGTGGATATCGCCCAGTCGCTCGGCGAGCCAATCGGCGGAGACGACGACGTTCTCGTGCATTATCCCTCGATACCGACGCCAGCGTCTTAGCCCTCCGGGTTCCGTCGAAACCGGCATTCGACTGGAGGTGCCGGAACATTTTGCCGGTTGTCAGGTGCCGTTCATGCGCGATGAGCCACGGATAGCGGCAAAACGGGGATTCCCCCGCGAGATACCGGGTATTCTTGCCGGGAAGCTCGACAGAAGGCGGAACCTTCCGGCAGTAACAAGAATATAACCCGAGCGTAGAAAGGGGAACGTGCATGAGCAACAGTGACTACGCCAAGGACGTACTCGTCAGCGCGGACTGGGTGGAAGACCACCTCGACGAGTTCCAGAGCGACGATACCGATTACCGACTCGTAGAGGTCGACGTTGATACGGAAGCCTACGACGACGCCCACGCGCCGGGCGCAGTCGGCTTCAACTGGGAGACACAGCTCCAGGACCAGACCACGCGTGACATCCTCGAAAAGGACGATTTCGAGGACCTCCTCGGCAGTCACGGCATCGAGGACGACACCACCGTCGTCCTCTACGGGGACAACTCCAACTGGTTCGCGGCCTACACCTACTGGCAGTTCAAGTACTACGGCCACGAGAACGTGAAGCTCCTCGACGGTGGCCGCGACTACTGGCTCGAAAACGGCTATCCGACGACCGACGAGGTCCCATCGTACCCCGAAGTCGAGTACGATGCTCGTGGCCCATTCGAGGGCATCCGCGCCTACCGCGACGACGTGGAGAAGGCCATCGACCGCGGCGTCCCGCTCGTGGACGTTCGCTCGCCCGAGGAGTACAGCGGCGAAATCCTCGCGCCCCCAGGACTCCAGGAGACGGCCCAGCGCGGCGGCCACGTCCCCGGCGCATCGAACATCTCGTGGGCAGCCACCGTGAACGACGACGGGACGTTCAAATCCGCCGACGAACTCAGTGACCTGTACGAGAGCGAAGGCGTCACGAACGACCAAGAGGTCGTCGCCTACTGCCGTATCGGCGAGCGCTCGTCCATCGCGTGGTTCGCACTCTCGGAACTGCTCGGCTACGACAACGTCGTCAACTACGACGGGTCGTGGACCGAATGGGGCAACCTCGTGGATGCACCCATCGAGACCGGCAACTGAGTCGGCCACCAACGACGCACGTTTTCTTCGGACGATCCACGCCCGACAGTCACGTCTCAGGCGGTCGATAGCTCCCCACCGCTCCCGAGCGCTATTGAGAACAACTAGCAGGGGTTATTGAGAGCGGGCCGAATCTCAATAGTACGGCGTCGCCGGGACGCCCCCGAGGACACAATGACAGGACATTTCCATACTGTCGATACACGGTCCGAATCGAAACGGAACGCCGTTGACGAACGGTCGTTCGAACTCGCATCCGTCGTTGTGGAGTACGACGGACAACCGGACAGATGTACGATTTACCCGGAAGAGGCGACCCGCTTCGAACGGATGGCGAGTTGGATAACCGCCGACGCCGACGTGTTCGTCTCGTTGGACGATATGGACTGACCCGTTACCGGGGTCGGTGATTACAAGCCGCGCGCCTTCGTACCGTGGCGTATGAATTCCGAGGAATTCCTCGACGCCGTGCGAAAGGAAAACGAAACCGCCCTCTCCCGCCTGGGGTCATCAAAGTCGCTCTACGCCGCGACCGGCGGAGAGATGGAGCCTGACGAGGTGTTCGATGCCGCCGCCGACTCCGAGTATGCCGCCGCTCAGACGTTCGGCGGATGGGCCGACGACGAGGGAGACGAGGACGCGAGCGAACTGTTCGCCGGCATCGCGGAGGTCGAGAACGGCCACTACGAGCGCGTCTCCGGAAAGGTAGACGATCACGAACCGAACGAGACGCCTGCGTTGCACGAGTATCTCCGTGGATTGGACGACACCATCGAGCGCCTCGGCGGATTCGTCGGGCGCACGCTGGCGAGCGAGAAATCGAAAAAACAGCTGACTGGCTTCTTTACCGGAAAGGCCGACCCGAAGACGGCCCAGTTGTTCCGCGATTTGAACGGTGACCTCGACGAGCAGTTGAACGACACGCTCACGCTGTTAGACGAACGCTGTGATTCGGACGAGGACTGGGAAACGGCAAAAGAGGCAGCGAAAGACGCGATTACAGCGGCCTATGACGAGTACACCGAGTCACTGGAGTCGATGGGCGTGAATCCGAAACCAGTTTGCTGAGTTCGGAAAGCGGTTTTTCAGTTCGAACGCGGCAAGTCGAACGCCCGTGTGAGTACGCGTGTCCCGTCGGGGGCCACCAGCGCAACACTGGCGTGATAATCCGCGAACAGCGGCCTTTTCAAGTGGTGCTGAACGACGTGGTTAGCACAATACGGTTTTGGAGATGTTGTCGAACTGTTGCTGGCGGTGATGATCGTTAGTTCGCCGTTCGGAAGCAGTACGGGACCGTCGATTTTGTACATGCTCTCTTTCTCGAAGGCAACGCGGTAGCCGGAAAAGTCGACGCGTGTGTCACCAGTGTTGACGAAGGTGAACGATTCCTGCTGGACGTGGTCAGCGTTGCGGATGCAACTGTAATTGAGCTGTATGTTCTCCTTCGTCGGTTTCGTCGTATTCGTCGGTGTATTGTGTTCACAACGACTGGTTTTTGTCGATTGATGGGAACCAATTTTGGCGGATCCGGGGAGTTTGGAGGCACAACCAGCGGCTCCGGCAAGGCCGACGCTGATTGCGGAGAGAAACGCGCGTCGTTTCATGATAATTACTGGAAGAAAAGAGTCAGTAATAGATCTTGTGCTCGCTACGGGATAAAAGATCAGACGCCGCTGACGGTCTCACGGTGCGCCTCGACGTGGTCGTACGCGCTCTGGATACGCTCGGCGGTGTCTTCGTCCGCGTCCTCCTTGAGTTCCGAGAGGGCGTGCATGATTCGGGCGAGTCGGCCGTGGTCCGGACCCTGGTCGGCCTGAGCGAGCGACTGAAGCGTGTCGGCCTGTGATTCGAGGCGTTCTTTGACCTCGCCGGAGGCGTCGGCACTGGCGTGTTTCAGTTCCTCTGCTGCGTGTACCAGTTCTTCGCGTGGCATGCGGGAGAGTACGCGAGCGGGCACAATAGTGCTATGGGGGACGGCGATAGCTGACGGAATCTATGACGCGACGAGTCGGGCGGAGAGACGATGGAAACAGGAGGACAGTACATGAGCGGGCGACGAGTTTTAGCGTTTCAACGGCGTTCTAGTTCCATGGCGCGAAAGCGACATCACCGCTGTAACCTCTGTGGGCGTGACTTCGAGCAGGGCGAGACGCTACGAGAACACGTAGAGCGCCGACATCCCAAAGCGGACTACCACTGGTGGGTCGTCGTCGAGGAACCCGGCGTTCTACCGTTCGAAGACTGACGCAAGCAGGTATGAACGACGCGGAGCAATGAGTCACGGGAACACGCTCGGGCGACGTTTCGATCCGAGTGACGACAGATGACGGTACAACCGGGCGCGTTCCCGTTCGAAGATCGACTCGGGCGTAACCCAAGAGGAACCGAGTTCCCTCCTCCCGAATGTGGGGAACCACATCCGAATAGTTGTATGAGAGATGCGAACCTGTAATTGACCCTTCGAAAATCCAGTTTATTTAACGGGGCGAATGTCTCCCCCTCGGGCTAGCAACCTTTTTCCGCCGTGCACCGATTTCCACGAATATGAAAACGACGGGTGGAAGCGACGAAGCGAAGCGGAATGCGGGCGAGAACGCGGCGGAAGCAGTCGAGGATGGAATGGTAGTCGGATTGGGGACGGGCAGTACGGCGGCGTACGCGATTCGGGCGCTCGGACGGATGGTGGATGCCGGACTCGACATACGGGGAATCCCGACGTCGTTCCAATCGCGGCAACTCGCACAGGAGGAAGGGATTCCACTCACCGATCTCGATTCGGTCGAAACCGTCGACGTCGCCATCGACGGTGCCGACCAGTTCGCCGGGGGCGACCTGATCAAGGGCGGCGGCGGGGCACACGCTCGGGAGAAAATCGTGGACGGTGCGGCGGAGCGATTCCTCGTCGTCGCCGATCCGAGCAAGGCTGACGAGCGATTAACCCATCCCGTACCGCTCGAAGTGCTCCCTGCCGCGCGGACGACCGTCGCCGACGAGGTTCGCCGCCTGGGCGGCGAGCCGAGTCTGCGCGAAGCGGCGCACAAGGACGGGCCGGTCGTCACGGACAACGGGAACCTCGTCATCGATTGCGAGTTCGGAGCCATCGACTCACCGGCCGAACTCGCGTGTGAACTCTCGGCGCTTCCGGGTGTGGTCGAACACGGACTGTTCGTCGGAATGGCCGACGAGATACACGTCGGAACGGACGATGGTGTCGAAGTACGGCGATCCTAGCGTCGAAGGCGCTATTTCGAGGAACGCCGTCGCTGGTCGGCGATCAAAAAATGAATGAAAGGATGTTTCCGATTTACAGGTCGCGGGGCTGGACCGTCTTTCGGTCGTTCTCCTCAGCACGTCGTGCGGCGTCCTCGAGAAGTCCTGCGACTTCCTCGTCGAGTGCGTCGTAGAAGTCCGAGGCAACGTTTTTGTCGTCGAGCGCTTCCTTCACAGCCGCTTTGACAATAAGGTCTGCCATACAGGATTCACGTTCCGTAGCCCAGTTAATAAAGCTTCCCAAATTATGCGGTGAACAGCCACGAGTCGAAGAATGTGACCTACTCTG
This sequence comes from Haladaptatus sp. AB643, assembly GCF_024136975.1. Classification (NCBI taxonomy): domain Archaea; kingdom Methanobacteriati; phylum Methanobacteriota; class Halobacteria; order Halobacteriales; family Haladaptataceae; genus Haladaptatus; species Haladaptatus sp. AB643. The sequence goes on along the minus strand of NZ_JAMYJW010000001.1, from coordinate 259,597 downwards.
TCGAGATAGCCACAAGCTTTAAGTGAAGTAGTATCGAGTGACCGAAGACGATAGAACGGAGTAGGAGGGCCACAAAGTCCCGAATATGCGCGAACTACTCGAATCGGTCGCGGACGGCGAAGTCAGTGTCGCCGAAGCGGAAGCGAAGTTGACCGGATACGCGACGAACGGTGCCGGACGGTTCGATGCCGCCCGCGAGACACGCCGTGGCGTACCGGAGGCGGTTCTCTGCGATGGAAAGACGCCGAGCGAAGTCGCCGAACTCTCCGCGACGGCCGTCGAAACGGCAGGCAGAGCGCTCGTCACGCGAGCGGACGAGGAACACACCGAAGCGGTCCGTCGTCGCCTCGACGCCGATCACCCCGACGCCACCGTAACGATTCACGACCGGGCGAACTTGCTCGTCGCACACGGACCGGAGTTCGAGGTACCGAACATCGACGCGACGGTCGGCGTCGTCAGCGCCGGTACGAGCGACGCGATTCCCGCCGGGGAAGCGGCCGTCATCGCGGCGGAGATGGGTGCGACCATCGAGGAACTGCACGACGTCGGCGTGGCGTCCATCGCCCGGATGCTGGACGAGGTGGACACCCTCCGCGCGGTGGACGCGCTCGTCGTCGCCGCTGGCCGCGAGGGTGCCCTGCCCACGGTCGTCGCCGGACTCGTGAACACGCCCGTCATCGGACTCCCCGTTTCGAACGGCTACGGCCACGCTAGCGGCGGCGAAGCGGCGCTCTCGGGGATGTTGCAGTCCTGTACCGTCCTCTCCACCGTAAACATCGACGCTGGCTTCGTGGCGGGCGCACAGGCCGGTCTCATCGCCCGTGCGGTCGGAGGGGCGCGGGAGGAGTAGGAAAAAGAGAAGAAGTGAGTTCGAGTATCAGGCGGACTGCGTTCGGTTGTTTCGAAGTTGACGATGGACTGTAACGGCAGTGAGCGCGAGGATAGCCACCAGTAGAACCCCAAGTCCGATGGTAGCGAAACGAAGTTCGAAGAACTGCGTCACGGCGAGATACGCCCAGAAGAGGGTGTAGCTGGACCACGTGGCGAGGACGATTCGGGGTTTTTCTTGGCGGTACTGGATGTAGAGCGCGACGAGTTGCGTAATGAAACTAAACGCTGCGAGGTCGAAGAGGAGGGAGTTCATCGTCCGTGCGGTGGGCCTCGTTCCGCATAATTATTATGATTCTAACCATTTTCGGAGGAAAGATGAGTAACCCGGTCACGGTCGGAGTGTGGAACGTTCGAAAGCGATTTTCTTCATCCCATTATTGTCAATCTATTTATACAATCAGAATTCGAACAGTTGTTTGTGCGTTGATCGGTCTCTCTGCGGGCGCGGTACTCGGACCGCTGTTCGTCCCGAATCCGACGGGACTGCTCGCGGCAGCGACAGCACTCGCCGTCACGCTGCTGGACGGTGGGGGTCTCCATCGTTCGAACTGGCGGCGTCGCTCGTCCGAGTAAAAACCAAACGCGAAAATCGACGAGTTCAGGCCGAGACCTGAATCTTCTCTTCAGCGCCGAGCGCTTCCACGACGAGTTCGGCCACGTCGATGATTTCGATGTCGTCCTCGTAGCCGCCCGTTTTTCTTCCGTCCTCGTACATCGTCATGCACATCGGGCAGGCGACGACGAACTTCTCGACACCCGCTCCGGCGTCGGTGTCTTCGAGTGCTTCGCGGATGCGCTCCTCGCTCGGCTTGGAGGTCTCCTCCAAATCCATCCAGAGGCCGCCACCGCCGCCGCCACAGCAGAACGAGTTGGAGCGGTTGCGCGGCATCTCGTCTAGGGTACAACCGGTGCCTTTTACGATTTCGCGCGGTGCCTCGTACTCGTCGTTGTAGCGTCCGAGGTGACACGGGTCGTGGTAGGTGACCGTGTAGTCGAGTTCGTTTCCGGAGAGTCCCAGTCGGTCGGACCGGAACAGTTCTTCGACGACCTGCGTGTAGTGGTAGACCGGCGCGTCGAAGTCGTCGGCCATCTCCGGATACTCGTTTTTGAACGTGTTGTAGCTGTGCGGGTCGGTACAGACGATTTTGTCGAACTCGCATTCATCGAACGCGGCGACGTTGTCCTCGACGAGCATTTCATAGAGACCTTCCTCGCCGACGCGGCGCACGTCGTTGCCGTCGTTCTGCTCGTCCTCGTAGAGGATGCCGTAGGAGATGCCCGTCTCGTGGAAGATGGTGGCGAGCGAGCGGGCGACGCGGCGGTTGCGCTCGTCGTAGGACGGGTAGTCGCCGACGTACCAGAGGAACTCCACGTCCTCGTCGCGGGCGTCGGGAATCTCGAAGTCGAGTTCCTCGGTCCACTCGGGGCGGCGGCGTTCGGGGTCGCCGAACGCGTTGCCGTTCTGGAAGACGTTCATCATCGCGTCCTGCACGTTGGCGTCCATCTGACCGGATTCGGTCAGCCGACGATTCATCTCCGTGAAAGAGTTGAGATGTTCGATTTCGACCGGGCAAGCGTCCATGCAAGCCATGCAGGCCATACAGGATTCCATCGTGCTGCTGTCGATGACGCTGGTGCCGCCGTCGGCGATGATGGGCTTTTCGTCGGTCATGCCCGCGTCGAGGTTCTCACGGTACTGCTTCAAATCGAGAATCACGTCGCGCGGATCGAGCGGACGGCCGGACGCGTTCGCGGGACAGACCGACGAACAGCGGCCACATTTCGTACAGGCGTCCTGGTCGAGAATCTGTTTCCACGAGAAGTCATCGATGTCGGAGGCACCGATTTCGTCCGGGCTGGCATCGGAGGGAACGCCCGGGAGTCGTTTGCCCGCCTTCTCGTCGCGCGTGACGACGTTGGCGAACGACGACAGCATGTGGAACGGTTTGGCGTAGGGAATCGCGGCGATGAATACGAGCGCGATGAGGGCGTGGGACCACCACGCGACCGGATACCACGTCGTGGCCGCCTGTGGGGTGACGCCCGCCGCCGAGAGCACGTCCTTGACGAACCAACCGACGAAGCTCACCGTCTCGAAGTCCACGTTACGGGTGGCGCTGGTGCCGAGGATACGGACGCCTTCGGTCAGGTAGCCGCCGACGCCGAGCAGGAACAGCGTCCAGATGAATAGGTCGTCCTCTCGCCCCGTGTGTTTGCCCCAGAGGCGTTCCTTGTGGACCCAGTAGCGGCGGTAGAGCGCCATCGAGATACCGACGACGAACAGCAGCCCCATGGCGTCCATCACGAGCGAGTAGGCCAGATAGAAGCTGCCGACGAAGAAGGATTTCTCGCCGCCGAGGAAGTAGTGGGTGAATTTCCGGTAGCCGTCCATGTCGATGGCGAGGATCGTCGTCCCGATGAGCAGAGTTAGAAAACCCCACAGGATGAACGAGTGCATCAGTCCGCCGTACAGGTCGCGGTTGAACTGCTTCTCGTTCGTGATGACGGTTTTCGCCGCACGGGTCACCCGTCCCGGAAGGTCGTCCAACCGGTCGAACCAGTCCTCTTCGCCGTCCGTGTACCGCGCGAAACGGTTGTAGACGCCGTAGAGGAAGTAGACGACGGTCACGATAGCGAGGAAATAAAACACTGCCTCGCCCATGGGACCTATTCGCCAGAACGTTGGGCGCGTCGGACCCGCCTCCGAAAGCGCGAAGATTTCCATGTTTTATCAGGAGGAGACTACTTGCTTAAATCTTGCCACCCAACCGTCTCCACGCCGTCATGCGAGAATGGAAAACGTGTTGTGAGTTTATACGAACGCCCACACGAGAAGCGATATTGTCAGCAGAATAGCGGGTAGGTCACGCCACGAAATCGCCAGACGTGGGAGCGTCGGGTTCCACGCGAAACAGCGAGCGCGGAGCGCGAGCGAGAACGTGTCGGCACGGTCGAACGCCCGAGCCAGTCCCGCCGACCCGACGAGTTCCATCCGCTCGGCGAGCGAGCGTTCGGTGCCGAGGCGAGCGGCCATCGCGTTCCGAATGGCGCGCAGGTCGGACTGTAGGACGGGGAGAAACCGGAAGACGAAGGCGACGCCCATCCCCAAAAACTGGCCGACTCGACCGGGAAGCAACCACTGTATCGCCGCGCGTGACTCCCGAACGGGCGTGGTTCGGACGAAGGCCGCGCTCACGCAGAGGACGAGCACGACGCGATAACTCGCCAATGCGGGCGCGACGGCGTCCGCCGGAACGACCCATGGCGGGCCGAGCGTGAGCGCCGCGAACGCTGGCCCGCCGAGGAGGAACGGGAACACGTACCGAAACTCGCGAAGGACCCACAGCGGGGAGGTGGAAGCGCCGAGAAGGACGACGGCAACCACGACTGTCAGAACGCCCAACCCGAGCGGCGTCGTGTGGGAGAGTGCAACGAGAGCGAATATCGTCTGAAACAGGAGTTTCACGCGCGAGTCGAGGCGTTCGGCGAACGCGCCGCTTGAACGATACACCAGTGTCATGGAGTTTCGAATCTCGTGGTGTTCGAATCATGCCGTTCGAATCGAGGCGTGTGAATGCCGAGTCGTTCGAGGTCGTCCGCAATGGTTTCGGGTGGGCCGTCAACCGCGATGGTGCCATCGTGAATCGCAACCGCGCGGTCGGCGAGCGACCAGACATCGCGCAAATCGTGCGTGACGACAATGATTCCGGTTCCGCGGTCCGAGAGGGTAGCGAGGTGGGAGACGACGGAATCACGGGCGGGACCGTCCAGTCCGGTGAACGGTTCGTCCAGCACGAGGTGGTCCGGGTCCATCGCCAGCGCACCGGCGATGGCGACGCGCTGGCATTCGCCACCCGAGAGAGTGTCGATTCGTGCATCTCGACGGTCGTCCATGCCGACCGCGGATAAGGATTCTTGGACCCGATTCTCGATTTCTTCGTGGGAGAGACCCAAATTTTCGGGACCAAAGGCCACGTCCGCGCCGACAGTTGCCGAGACAAAGGTGTCCCGTGGATGTTGAAACACCATCCCGACGCGGGTACGAGCGGCAACGAGGTCGTCCTCGACTGGCGTCTCGTCAACCAGAACGGCCCCACCATCGGGCGAGAGGAGACCGTTGAAATGACGGACGAGCGTCGTCTTGCCGCTCCCGTTCGGGCCGGAAATCACGACGAACTCGCCGTCGGGAATCGTGAGCGAGATGCCGTCGAGCGCCGCCGTGTCGCCGAATCGATGGACGAGGTTTTCGGTTGTTATCATTCGAGCGTTCTCCGGACGTTATTCGGCCGTAACGCGGTCACTCCTGACGATACCGACTGCGGCAGCGATTTTGACCGCTTCGAAGGGGATGAACGCCACAGCGGAGAGCATGAACGCATCGACGAGGCCGTAGTTGCCGTAGTAGGAGAACCCGACGGTTCCGAAAGCGTAGATGATAACAGTTCCGACGACCATACCGCTGACGAGGCGGACGATGCTCGCGGACTTGGGGTCGCGGAGCGTCAACCCGTTATGAACGATTGCGCCGATGGCGAAGGCAGCGAAAGGGTACGAGATGAGGTAGCCACCGGTCAAACCCTGGAGTTCGGCCAATCCGGCGGAGCCATTGGCGAAGACGGGCGCACCGACGACACCCGCGACGAGGTAGAGGACGAGCGATGCGGACCCCCAAAGTGGGCCGAGAAAGATTCCGGCGAGGAAAACGCCGAGCACTTGCAGGGTGATGGGAATGTTCGGTGCCAGTGGGTTCGGAAACGAAACGTACGCGAACGCACCGATGATAGCGGCGAACATCGCGGTACGGGCGATGTTCCCGACCATCTGCTCGCCGACGAGTTCGACGGATTCGGTTTCGGTCGACATGGAAGACCATCTCCGGTCAACCGGTATTAGGACTTCGGTTGACGAGCGAGTGTGTTTCAAACGACAGAGATAAATATCATACACCGCCCAACAGGTTTTTATACGATCCAAGCATCAGCTACGCGCTATGGATAAGAAGACCGAGGAACTCCGTGACATGTTCCTGAATATGACGGACGAGGCGACAGTCACGGAACGGCAGGAGGAGGCGCACGGCTCACTCAGCACGGAGGAGAAGATTCAAGAGCAGCTACTCGCCGTCGTGACGGAAATGAGGGAGCGGTACGAGTTCAACACGACGCTCGACGACGAGCAGTTGGCGACGGTCGTTCGGCGATTCTACGCGGGTGACGACGACGAGGAAATCGCCGCCGAACTCGGCGAACGAGAAGAGTCGGTGGCCCGTGCCCGGATCGATCTCCATCTGTTCACGCTCTCGGATACCGAGACTCCGTTCGAGATCGAGCGTCTCCGAATGCTCGTCGACGACGACGTTTCGACGGCCGATTGCGCAGGGGAACTCGATGTCAGCGAGGCAACCGTCCGACACTATCAGCGCGTCCTCGAAGCCAAAGACGAGGCACGAGCGGTGAACCAACAGTACACAAACGAGTTCGAGAACATATTACAGGACCGAGAGATATCCGACAGAATGACAGGAGACATTCAACAAGACGGTTTGGACGACGCGACCGACGGCATGGAAACGAACGTTTCGTTTTAATTCGATTACAGCGGTTGTTCGGTACGCTTCACAAACCGAGAGTTACCACTGTGTGAGCTGTTCCGTGGAGTTGTGCCAGTACAAAAACGTCGCGCCAACGAGCGAGAACACGAACCAGCACGCCAGTAGCATATAAACTACCTTCATTGCATTGAATGGCGACGCCCGGCTATTAACAGTTGCCATTTCGCGTCCCAGTTCAACGGTCGATTACCACCCCGATAAACTCGCTACTCCTGTTCCGGAAGCTTCGTCAGTGTAATCGAGTCGGAAGCCGCATGTATGACGACATCGTCGTCCACGCTCATGTTGACGAGCTCCATTACGTCCGGCGGAATCGTGACCACTATCGAACCACCTGATTTTCGGAGCGTTCGTATACCGAGTGGGTGTGCTTGCTCTTCCTGTTCGTCGTCGTCCAGAAATCGGAGATGCGGAATATTCACCATCGATTCACCACCTTCTCCTGTAGACGCTTGGTCAGCAAAAGTACGACGTTCGTTTACGAAATCGTACTGTGTCAGATGGAAGTAATGGGGGACAGAGCGAGTCAGAAAAGGATCTAATTTCTTAAACGGACGACGGCGCTAAATGCGAAACTCCCCTTCGTCCACACGGGGGAAATAGTATGGCAACAACAGACCGAGTAGTTGAGAGAGAAATAACGTATACGCCACGAACGTACAAGGCAGGCGGCTTCCTGCTGATGTTAGCGGGGGTTATCGGCGCGATCGTTGGACTTGGACTCCTCATCACGAGTGCGGGTATTTCGCTTCTCGGGTTGAGTGGGCTTGGTGCTGCGACTGCCGGTGGTGTCGTCCTCGTGTTCTCGGTCATCGAGTTCGCGGGTGGCGCGTCGGCGTATCGGGGTCACAACTGGTACGGTAGCATGACTGCAGGCGTGCTGGGGTTGGTGACGTTCTTCACGTTGCCACTCGACCTCATGGGGACTTTCCTCATCGCGCTCGGTGAAGGCCAGTTCGACCACGCACAGGAAGAGCAGTTGCGGGAAGAGCATGTGCGAGAAGAGGAAGAAGTAACGCCGGTCGAATAATCACCCCGTCGTTCGGACGGAGTGACATCCATTTTTTCGAGCGATCAGTAAACGGCCATCAGCGACCGCTATTCTGCACCGGATTCGACGCCTTCCTCGATGGTTTCGTCGATTGTATCGTCATCCAAGCGCGAGATGCGGGCTTTCATGATACGGGTGTTTTCGACCTGTTCGACGTGGAGGCGAACCCCGTCGTAGTCGATGTCTTCGCCTTCCTCCACGAGTCTGCCCGCCCGGTTGAAGATGAATCCGGCGATGGTCTCGAACTCCTCTCCCTCCGGCAGTTCGATTCCCATCGCCTCGTTCACTTCATCGATGTTGACCTCGCCGCGGACGATGACGGTGTCCTCGTCGATACGCTCGATCGGCTCTTCTTCCTCGCCGTCGAGGATTTCGCCGACGATCTCCTCGACCATGTCCTCCATGGTGACCAGTCCCTCCGTCGTTCCGAACTCGTCGATGACGATGACCATCTGCATCCGGTTTTCGCGCATCTCCGTCAGCAGTTCGTCCACGTTCTTGCTCTCGGGGACGTGGAGGGTCGGCTGAATCAGGTTGCTGAGTTTCAGTCCGTCCGGCGTCGTCTCGCCGTAGTTCTTCTCCCGAACGAGGTCACGAACGGTGACGATGCCGATGACGTTGTCCAGACTCCCCTCGTACACCGGAACGCGTTCGTGACCCGACTGGACGAGCGTCTCGATGGCCTCGTCAACGCTCGAATCCTGGGGAACGGCGGTCATGTCGAGGCGCGGCGTCATCACCTCCTTGGCGATGGTGTTGTTGAACCGGAAGATGCGTTGGAGCATCTCGCGTTCGTCCTCCTCGATGACACCCTCGCGCTCGCCAGTCTGAATCATGTTCTGAATCTCGTCGCGGGTCACGTACGACGTCTCGATGGCCGATTGGCCGCCCGTGACGCTGTTAATCGCTCGCGTGAGATGGTCGAAGAGGATAACGAGCGGCATGAGAAGCGTCTCGGAGTACTTGAGCGGTCGGGCGATTCTGAGCGACCACGATTCCGTGTTCTCGACGGCGTACGATTTCGGGGCGATCTCTCCGAACAACAGGACGAGCGTCGTAATGCCGAACGTGGAGACGAGGACGGCCACACCGGGGTCGAAGTAGTAGCCAACGATGACCGTCGCGATGGACGACATCGCGATGTTGACGATGTTGTTGCCGACGAGGATCGTCACGAGCAACCGATGAGGGTCGCTTTTCAGAGATTTGACTATTTTCGCACCCGGAATGCCGTCTTCGACGAGCGCATCGATGCGGTGTTTCGCGAGCGAAAACATGGCAATTTCCGAGGAGGAGAAGAACGCAGACAGTAAGAGAAGCACGAAAATGAGGACGATCCCGCCCCACCGGACGATCGGTCCGTTGGGCTGAACGTCCAGCATACTATTCAGTGGCGCAGTCTGTGAGAGGGCGATGAGTGTCGGAGAGAGTCCCATTTGATAACCCATCTTGACCGTCAGCGGGATTAACTCTTTATCCTTTTCCCTCCTAAATATCGATCGAAACTGCCGAGAACGAAGACCTTACACGTGTTTCGGCCCAATCAGGCTGTATGAGCACCGAGGCGACAAATCCGGCCATCACGCTGTATCGACTGCAGGCGTGTCCGTACTGCGAGCGCGTGGTTCGAAAACTACAGGAGTACGACCTCCCGTACCAGTCGCGATTCATCGAACCCATGCATTCGGATAGAAACGTCGTCAAGCGCATCAGCGGCAAACGAACCGTCCCGGCCATCGTGGACGTGAACACGGGCGTAACGATGAGTGAGAGCGCGAACATCGTCCAATACCTCGAAAACACCTACGGAGGAGCCGAATAATGCCTGACTTCGACGTGGTCGAACTCGGTGAAGCGGACCACCCGGAAATCGGCGAGACGGTCCCCGATTTCACCCGCCCGCTGGTCAACACGGAGTTCTGGGAGAACGCCTCCCTCTCGGATATCACGGCCGACGGACGGACGCTGCTCGTCTTCCACAGCATGGACGGCGCGTTCCCGGCGACCTACGTGTGGAACGAACTGCGTGATCGCGCGTGGGACGACACATACGACGTGCAGATCGTCGGCCTGTCGATCTCGTCGCCGTACGAGCACAAGACCCTCATCGAGGAGCGCGAAATCGAGTACAGTCTGTTCAGCGACCCCGCGAACGATGTCGCGGAAGCGTACGGCATCGTGAACGACCTGGACGGGATGGAAGGCATCAGCGAACCGCGACCGGCGATGTTCCTGTTGGACGAGGACCGCACCGTGGAGTACGCGTGGGTCGCGACCGAATGGCCCGACTTCCCGGACTACGACGAAGTCGAAAGCGCCATCGAAGGATAATCGGGAACGGACGACGCTACGCTTTTTTCGTGGAACCCACAACGTCAGGTATGAACGACGAACGAGACGACACGCACGACGACGAACTCGACAGCGCGGCGCGTGCCATTCGGGATGGCGATCTCGTGGTCTATCCCACCGAAACGGTGTACGGTCTCGCTGCCGACGCAGTGGACTCGACAGCCATCGAGCGTGTGTTCGATGCAAAGCGACGAGCGCGCGAGAAACCGATTTCGCTCGCGGTTCCGGACGTGGAGACCGCACGGGAGTACGTCCGCCCGACGACCCGCGAAGCGGCGTTCATGGACGAGTTCCTTCCCGGACCGGTGACCGTGCTCTGTGAAAAACGGGATGTCGTTCCGGACCTCCTCACAGGTGGGCGCTCCCACGTCGGGGTTCGGATTCCGGACCAACCGCTCGCGCTGGAACTGCTCCGGCGAGTCTCACCCATCACCAGCACGAGTGCCAACGTGAGTGGTCGGGGAAGCGTAACACGGCTCGACGAACTCGACGACGAGATTCGAGATGCCGCCGCAGTCGTCATTGACGGCGGTGAAACCGGCGGGACCGGAAGCACCGTGGTGAACGTCGAACGGGGGGAGATCCTCCGCCGCGGCGAAAATGCCGACGCGATCGAGGCGTGGCTAGCCGCCGAGGAGTGAGCGAAGCGTTCTGGTTTTCACCCCGCATTCGGCCCGATACTCACAGGCGTCGCATTTCGACGTGTTCGTCAGCCGCGGCGGTGGGCCGTCGATGGCGCGGGCGGTGCGAAGAACGCGCCGATAGGCCGCTTTCCGGCGCGTCGAGAGGGCGATTTCACGCACAATACCGTGTGCCGGATACTCCACGAACGCGCGTTCGATCATCCGTTCGTACTCCCACGAGAGCGCCTTCGCGGCGGCGACGACTCGGACGCTCTGTGGCTCCCAAATACCCGTTTCGGGCGGGGTTCCGGTGAAGATCATCGACGGAACTGGCGGGTCGCCGTCGAGGACTTTGTGGACGATTCCGCGACAATCCTTTCCCTCGACGGGTCGGTTGCGTTCCGATGGGTCGGCGAGGATTTCCCAGTCTTCGAGGTGTGTTGCGCGTTCGAGATTTTCCCGGAACTGGGCGGGTGAGACTTCTAACGGGAGGTCTGCGAGTTCGGAAGTGGGCGCATCGACCAATCGGTCGTACTGATATGCGAGTTCACGTCGTTCAGTGACGATATCCGGGACGGTGATGTCGTCCGTCCGTCGATAGTAGAGTTTTCGCGGGCAGTACGTAGCGGCTTCCAGGTCGCTGAATGGAACCTTCGACACGGCGGTTCTGGCCCCGGTTTCGTATATAAACCTCGGGGTGAGGGAAAGGGGCAAGAGTTTGGAGGGTCTTGGTTCGTTCATGAGTGACTTCGATAAGGAAGCGGAGCGAGAGAAACTCCGCCAGCAGTACGAAAACGATAGGAAGGAGCGAAAGTCGACCCAGCGGATGAGCGAACTGCTGTTGCAAGGTGCGACGATGACGGGAAAGCACTGCGACACCTGTGGTGATCCCATTTTCCGCTACGACGGAAACGAGTTCTGTTCGACGTGCCAGCAGGCAGCGTCCGAATCGGCAGGGGAAAACGAGGAAACGACCGCGGATGACTCAGCCGTCGAGACCACGAGCCAGAACGTGAGCGAAATCGAAGCCGAATCGGCGGAACCAGACCAGCCACAACAGCAGGGTCAACCGGAGAATCAACCGCCGCATCCGACCCCACAGCGACCACCGTCTCAGCAACCGCCGACGCACCGAGCGCGACGTGCGCCGCCGAGTCAAGCGAGCGGAAACGAGGTGGACGAACGGCCGCGGCAACCCGAGCCACGAACATCAGGACGAACGCAGGCGACGGGTGAAGCGGGAGACCTCACCGAGGCACGGAACGCGTTGGTTCGAAAACTGACGACCCTCACGAGGGAGGCCGAAAGCACGAACGATGTAGGCTACTCGCGTGAACTGCTGGCCGCAACGCGAGAAGCGGCGGAGGCGCTCGCTGCGCTCGACCGGGCGAATCGATAAGTCGAACCAAAAAGCGTCGAGGCGAACGATTTTCTCAACTATCGTTCCACAGCGAACAGGAGTTGGTGCTCCGTACTGTCGACTTCCTGCACGAAGTCGAATCGCGTGACGTCCAAGGCGTATCCGAGGTCGAGGTCGAAATCCGAGTTCCTGAGTGAGTGCTCGTCCGCTACGTCGTGCTGTGGGTCGCCGTAGAGTTCCTGCTCGCTCGTCGAGCGGCTAATTTCGTGTTGCGGTTTTCCGTACCGCTTTTGGGCCTCCCACTCCTCCTCGTCATACTCCCTCATGGGACGGGGTAACATAGTTTACTCTCTACCGGGTAAATGGCGGTGATAGATTAAAGCGTAGTGACTGTTCAGGACGTTTATCCACGTTCATTCGTCCCATACGAGCGGGAAATGACCGGATTTAGGCCGTGCTGGCCGACTGTACGGATGTGGTCGGTGGACACCACTGCTGTCGGGTGGTAACCACCGGTTACGGGTCGTACGCCTCGGCCACGACCTCACGGATTCGGTCGGCGGTTATCTCGCCGACGCCCTGTGTCTCCATAAGCTCGCCTTTCGAAGCGGTCATGACCGCTTGTACCGACCCGAACGCTTCCAGCAAAGCACGAGCAGTGACTGGACCGATGTCCGCGATGGAGGCGACAACGTACTCCTGTTGTTCGGAAAGCGTCTTCGAGTGTTTGTCACCGTGCACCGAAACCTCACGCTGTGCGACCTCCTGCTCTCGCGTGGCGATGACTTCGAGCAAATCCGTCGTGTCCTTCTCGTCTTCGGTTCGGAGGACGCTCGCGCCGAAGTCGACTGCAAGCGAAGCGATTGCACCGCGAACCGCGTTCGGGTGGACGTTACGCTGTTCGTAGAGATCCTCGCCTTCGATGATGACGACGGGGCGGGCGTAGTGGCGGTTCATGTCCCCGACTTGCTCGAACATCGAGCGGTCGCTTCCGACGAGCGTATCAAGGAAGTCGCTCACCGATTTGCGCTCGACTGCGACCCGGTCGCTCAGAACGTAGTCACCGACGGCAAGCGTTTCGAGGCGAACGTCCACGCCGTCCCGCGCGGAGAGGTCACGGGCGATGTTCGCGTCGAGTTCGCGCTGATCGGCGACGATTTCGACGTTGTCGGAGTTGTCGCGTTTGCGTGCCGTCGCCACGACGCCGTCGGGGTCGGTTTCGGCGTCCGCGCTATCGTCGGTGTCGGCGTTTTTCTCCCCCGTGTCGTCCGCCGACTTCGTATCGAACTCCTGTAGTCCGTGGCTCACTTCCCTCGCCCCGTCCTCGTCGCCGCCGAACGACCCGAGCGTCTGCTGTGAGTCGTCCAGTTCCTCCTCGACTTCCTTGGCGACGCCCTTGAGTTTCCGCAGTTCGGCTTCCATCTCGTCCTCCCGACGCTTGGAGATCCAGAAGTACGCCTCGTCGCGAGTGTCCTCTGCGAGCAGGACGACGACTTGTCCCTGTGCCTGCCGACCTGTCCGTCCTTTGCGCTGGATGGAACGCACCGCGGTCGGGACGGGTTCGTAAAACAGCACCAGATCCACTTCCGGCACGTCCAGACCTTCCTCCGCGACGGACGTCGAGACGAGCACTTCGAACTCGCCAGCCCGGAAGTTGTCGAGCGCCTCTTGCTGTTCCTTCTGGGTCATTCCGTCGCTTCCGTCCTTGTCTCCCTGTCCGACGAACCGCCGGGCGTCGAAGTTTTCGTTGAAGAATTCCGTCAGCGTCTCGGCCGTATCGCGCGATTCGGTGAAGACGATGATCCGCTGGCCGCCATCCACGAGCGTCTGGGCGAGGTAGGTGTGTGCCTTGCGGAACTTGGGATGTCGGTCGTCGTACTGGGTCGCCTTCCGCATCGCCTCCTGTACCTTGGGGTCGGAGACGAACCGCTGGCTCGCCTTCGACGCACCGGATGAGCGGGCGGCGTTGCGTTGGCGTTCGAAATACCGGCGGAGGGATTCGACGCTCTGGGTCTCCGCGAGTTCGACCGCGCGGCGGAGTTTCATCACCTCCGCGTGTGCGGACATGCCCTTGTACCCCTCCGACTGGTCGTTGTTGATGAGTTTCTGCAACTCGCCGCGAACCTTGTTCAGGTCCTTTTGGGACACGTCAGGTCGCGTCGTGTTGATGACGCCGAGAGTTTTCAGGCGTTCCAACCGGTCCTTGATGACCTCGTTCAGCGCATCCCGGATTTCGATGATGTTGTCGGGGAGTTGTACGCGGACCCATTCCACGTCCGTGTCGTGGGTGTACGTCGAAACGTCGCTGTCGTCCTCAGTCATCACCTCGACTTCATGCAGGCCGAGGTTTTCACACACCTCCATGATCGACTCCTTGTCGCCGCCTGGCGATGCGCTCATCCCGGTAACGAGCGGGTCGTGTGCGTCCGAGTGGTAGCGCTCGGCAATGTAGTTGTACGCGTAGTCGCCGGTCGCGCGATGACACTCGTCGAAGGTGATGTGAGTCACCGGACCGAGGTCGATTCGCCCGCCGACGATGTCGTTCTCCACGACCTGTGGCGTGGCGATGATGACTTTCGCCGACTTCCACAACTTCGAGCGCTCGTCCGGGCGGACCTCGCCGGTGAACACGACGATGTCCTCGTCGGGTATCGAGAGGGCTTGCCGATAGAAATCCGCGTGCTGGTTCACCAGCGGTTTCGTCGGCGCGAGGAAGAGGGACTTGCCACCCACCTCGTTGAACCGCTCCGCCGTGACGAGTAGGCTAACCGTCGTCTTTCCCAACCCTGTCGGGAGACAGACGAGCGTGTGATCGTTGCGTGCGGTTCCGGCGAGTTGAATCTGGTAGAGTCGCCGCTCGATGAACGAGGGAGCGAGATAGGGGTGTTCCACGTAGTTCTGTTCCGTGTCCGTGGTCGCCATTCGTCGTGAGTTTGGTCGTCATTCGGTTAAAGGGTTCGTGTAGCGAGGTGAAAGTGGTCGGCGAAGGTTTATACGGGAAGACGGAACCACGACGACCCGAGAGGTGAGAGAATTAGAACAGCATCGGCAGATATCGAAGCGCGATGAAGATGGCCACGGCGGCACCGAGCGGAATGGTGAGGTTGTCGTCGATAACGTAGCCCGCGATGACGGGTTTCACGCCGTCCGCGAGGGTCGCCGCGATTGCGCCGAGTACGGCGGCGGGGAACGGCAGTCCGAGGACGGACGCGATGAGGAGACAGACGGCAAACGTGACGAGAAGGGTGTGAGCCGCTTTGATTCCCAGTTCACCGGATCCGATAAGGCCGCTGATAGGATCCGCGATGGTCAGCATGAGCATCGCCGGGATGGCGATTCGGGGTTCGAACACCAACGCAGTCGCCGTCATTCCGAAGAAGTACAGCGCGTACCCCGCGAGGTTGTCCTGTTCGTACGAACGCGTGAGTTCGTCGTAAATCTGCCAGTCGAGACCGACGAACAAGCGAAGGATTTCGAGGACGAGCGCGACACCCGAACCGACGAGGAGAAGCCAGCGCAGTTGCTGCCACGTCAGCAGGCCCAACAAGTACAGCGCCGGGAGTCCGGTTCCGCTGACGTGTACCAGTCTGCGCTTGACTTCGCCCGACACGGTTAGAGGTCCGAGAAGGCGCGGTCACCGCTCCGGAGTTCAGCGAGGAGATCCGGAAGGTCGGAGACGGCAACGCGGACCTGTTCGGTCGAATCCCGTTCACGGAGGGTCACGGTGCCGTCTTCCAACCCTTCGTAATCGACCGTCACACAGAACGGCGTGCCGACTTCGTCTTGTCGGCGATACCGACGGCCGATGTTACCCGAATCGTCGTAGGTAGCGTCGAAGCCGTGCGTTCTGAGTTCGGTCGCGATTTCCCGAGCCTGCTCGCCCATACCGTCCTTGTCCATGAGCGGGAAGACGCCGACCGTCGTCGGCGCGAGTTCGGGTTCGAGGGCCAACCGTGTTCGCGTCTCGCCTTCGATCTCGTCCGTCTGGTACGCGTGGTCGAGGACGGTGTAGAGCACACGACCGATACCGATGGACGGTTCGACGACGTGCGGCGTGATGTGCTCGCCGGATTCCTTGACTTCGTCGACGCTGAATCCGGTTTTCTCGACCGGAACCGTGTAGGAGTCGCCGTCGGCTTCGACGGTTACCTCGTCGCCGTCGAACGCGGTGCGGTCGCGTTCCGCGAGGGTCTGGAGCGCCTCGGCGATGTCGGCGGCCGCCCCGCCGAATTCGGGACCGAGATAACTCATATCGGGGTCGACGGTCGCACGTTCGACCACTTTCGGTTCGTCGTACTGCCGGAAGAGGGTGAAGTCCTCGTCGGAGTAGGTGTCGTGTTTCGAGAGGTCGTAGTCGCTCCGGTAGGAGTAGCCGGTTATCTCCACCCAGTCGCCGTCGATTTCCGCTTCGGCGTCCCAACAGTCGCTCGAATAGTGTGCCCGTTCGCCTTCGAGGTGTTGGCGGAACCGGAAGCGGTCCATGTCCACGCCGATTCGCTCGTACCACTCTTGGCCGACGCCGAGGTAGTAGGCGATCCAGTCGCTGGCGATGATACCCTCGTCGACCGCCTCGCCGATGGTCGTGTAGATGTACTCGCCTTCGTCGGCGTTCTGCTCGACGGCGGAGTACAGCGTCACCTCGATGTCCTCGACCAGATGGAGCGGCGGTTCGTCGGTTTCGGGGTCGATGAAGTGTTCGAGTTCGGCTTGCGTGAACTCACGGACCCGAATGATGGATTTCCGGGGGCTGATTTCGTTCCGGTACGCCTTCCCAATCTGGGAGATACCGAACGGGAGGCTGTTGCGGGCGTACTCCTTGAGCCGCGGAAATTCCACGAAGATACCCTGTGCCGTCTCCGGGCGCAGGTAGCCAGGTTGGCCCGAACCGGGGCCGATGTCCGTCTCGAACATGAGGTTGAAATCCTCGACCGGTTCGCCCGCGAGCGGGGTATCACAGGTCGGACAGTGGAGGTCGTTGTCGGCGATGAGTTCGCCGACCTCTTCGAGCGGCAGGGCTTCCGCGTCCTCGATGTCCGTGTTGTCCTCGATGAGGTGGTCGGCGCGGTGGCTCTCGCCACACTCCGGGCACTCGACCAGCATGTCGTCGAAGCCGTCGAGATGGCCCGATGCCTCGAAGACGGGTTCGGGCATGATCGTCGGCGCTTCGATTTCGCGGTGGCCCTCCTGTACCTGAAAGCGGTCACGCCACGAGTCCTCGATGTTTCGTTTGAGTGCCGCGCCCTGCGGACCGTAGACGTAGAATCCCGATACACCGCCGTAGGCTTCCGACGATTGGAAGAAGAACCCACGCCGTTTGGCGAGTTCTACCAGATCCGTCATTTTAGCGCCTCCAACAAGTTCACGTCTCGGACGATACCGATGAGTTGGTCACCGCTGACGAGCGGGACCTGTTCGATATCGTTCGTGAGCATCGTCTGGGCGACCTCTCGCGCTTTCTTGTGCTTCGAGACCGTCACCACGTCCTCCGTCATGAACTCGCTGACGGGTGCGGACGGGATTTGGACGTTTCGCGTCGGGATGTAGCTGTTTCCGACCGATTTGATTCCTTCCCACATCCACGCGTCGTCCTCGTTCGCGATACTGCCGCCGGTGTCGTCCTCACCTTCGACCACGCGCGCGACTTCGATGATATCGACTTCGGTGAGGATACCGTCCATATCACCTTCTTCGTTGAGCGTGACCGCATAGGGCACGTTCGCGTAGTAGATTTCGCGTTCGGCGACCGTCAGCGGCGTCTCGACGTAGCAGGTGTTCACGTCAGGGCTCGCCAGTTCGCCGACTTCCGTATCGCCGTTGGCTTCGCTCTCGGCGATGGCTCGGACGACGTCGGTGACGGTGACGATTCCTTCGAGTTCGCCGTCCACGACTGGGACACGTCGGGTTTGTTCCTCCAACATCAGGGCGGCAACGTCCTCGATGGACGCGTCCTGTGTCGTTGTCGCGACATCCCGCATCAGGATGGCGAGTTGGTCTTCGTCAGGATTCTCGATGAGGACATCGCGCGATATGAGGCCACGGTACTGTTCGCCGTCATCCGTCTGTTTAACGACAGGGACGGAGGAAAACGACAGTTCCTGCAAGTAATCGAGCACGTCGTCGCGTGTGCCCGGAAGCTCGACAGTAACCACATCAGACCTGGGAGTCATCGCTTCGGCAACGTTCATACGCGCCGGATACGGTTTCACCCTTCTTGTACCCTACGAAGCGTGAGGGGTGAAATTCGGACTGAGACTCCGAAACCGGGACTTCAGCACCGGAAAAACGAGGCGGGAGCTATTCTTCGTGGTGATCGCCGACCGGCGACTCGACGACGTAGTTCTCGTACTTCTCCGGGTTCGGGAAGAACTTGGTGTAATCGTCGTGGCGGAACGTCCCGTGGACGGTACCGTCCAACGTCTGGACGTAGCTGAACATCTCGTCCTCGTTCATGGCGTTTTTCACCAAGCCGGGTGCGTGCATCATCTCGTAGGTTCCGGCGAGAAGGATCACCGTTTCGGTGTCGGGGTCGAGAAACTGTGTGAGCATGAACACACGCGAACTGACCTCCTTGCGGAAGACTCGATATTGTGGGAACGTCCCCGCTTCGACCGCCTCGCGGAGGTCGTCAGCATAGTTGTCCGGAATGACGTAGACGAACCCGAACCGGTCGGTGTCGCCAGCGTCCTTGTTTTCCGGGGCCGTATGAGTTGCAGCCACTTCGACGACGTTCCACCCGTCGGATTCGAGTTCGTCCGCCATCGCGTTCATGTCTTCGAGCGTCATCCCCCATGCGTCCTTCTCCGCGTCGGCGTTGGCCGCGATACGCTCGGCATAGTTTCCGCCTTCGTCACCGGTCTCTGGCATACAGCCATGTCAGGTTCCGAAACGGTAAAAACTGTTGTTACACGCCAACGCCGAAGACGGCTTCCATGAGAAACGACGCGAGGAGAACGAAAAGGCTGGCGATGAACAACTTCGCACCGGGTGAGAGGCGTTCCTCGGGCGGGATGGAGTACTGCGGGAGCGGCGGGACCCGCTGTACCGCCGACTGAAATCGGGTCTCCTCACGCGCACCGATGGCCTCACCGGTCTCCGTGTTCCGATCGACGTCGACGCGTCCCTCCGACCGGTCTACCTTCCACCGACGGGAGGGATAGAGCGCGAACGTGCCGTATCCGAACAGCAAGATACCGACGAGAAACAGGAAGTACTTCACGCCGACGAGATCGCTACCGAGCGTGAAACAGACGACAGCGCCGATAAAGAAGACCAACCCAGTCACCACGATCGCGTAGACGAGCGCGTCGATCGCCTGTCGAAACCGCCGAGGGGACTGGTCTGGTTCGGCCATTACCGCATCGTGTAGGGCGTGAATTCGTCCGGCTCCTCGTACGATTCGAGATGACGGTGACAGTGGCTGAAGCGACCGGAGTCGCTCACGACGTTGTCGCTGGGCGAGTCCGAGTCACAGACGCTTCCGAACACGTCGCGGAGATACTCGCGCGCTTGCTCTTCGTCGTTGTTCTCGATGTAGCCCGACGCTTCGTCGATGTGCTGTTGGACTTTCTGCGGCACTTCCACATCGGTGAACAACTCCTGTTGGATCTCACTGATGTCGGAGAACCGAGTATCCATGCCGAGAATCTCCTTCACCTGATCGGTCATCGAACGTTCGGCGCGGGAACGTTCGCGAACGACTTCGCGGAAGATTTCGATGTTGACCCAGAGGTCGTCGTCCATGTCTTGGAACTCCTCCGGTCGAATCTTCATCGGACAGCGTGTACTGAACGGACAGCCTTTCGGGGGGTCACGCGGACTCGGTGGAGTCCCGCGAAGCGTGACTCGCTCACCGCGGGCCGTCGGGTCCGGGTCCGGAATCGCCGAGAGGAGCGAAATCGTGTACGGGTTTTTCGGGTTCTCGAACAACTCCTCCGTCGGTCCGAGTTCCATTATGTGACCGAGATACATCACGGCGACACGGTCACAGATGTGCCGAACCACGGAGAGGTCGTGGGCGATGAACAGATACGTCAGGCCGAACTCGTCCTGCAGGTCTTCGAGCAGGTTGAGGATTTGTGCCTGCACGGAGACGTCCAGCGCCGAGACGGGTTCGTCCAGCACGATGAACTCCGGTTCGAGCGCGAGCGCGCGGGCGATGCCGACACGCTGGCGCTGGCCGCCCGAGAACTGGTGCGGGTAGCGGTAGTAGTGTTCGGGTTGGAGTCCGACGACGTCCAGTAGTTCACGGACGTGTTCCCGACGCTCCCGCGGCGTCTTCCAATCGTGAACGTCGAGCGGTTCGCGGATGATTTCGCCGACCGTCATCCGGTCGTTGAGGCTGGACTCGGGGTCCTGAAAGACCATCTGGCTGTTTCGTCGCCAGTTTTTGAGGTCTTTGCCCGACAGTTGGGTGATGTCGGTGCCGTCGAACAGCACTTCGCCGGACGTCGCTTCCTCCAGTTGGATGAGCGTCCGGCCGAGCGTCGATTTTCCACAGCCGGATTCGCCGACCAACCCGAGCGTTTCGCCGCGTTGAATATCGACAGAGACACCGTCAACAGCTTTGACGGGAGTCGAGTCGATGAGACCACCCTCGCCGTAGTAGGTTTTCAGCTCGTTGATTTCCACGAGCGTTTCGCCTGTCTCGACCGACGGGGATTTGCTCTTCTGTACTTCGCTCATAGTTTGTCCTCACTTTCGGTTGCCATATTGCGATGCACGTCGATGGCTTCTGATTGTGACACGTCTTCGGGATACAGGAGACACGCCGCAGTGTGCCTGTCCGCGTTCTCGTTGACTTCGACCGGGACCGGGTGAACCGAATCGCACGAGTCGAACGCCTCGGGACATCGAGGCGCGAATCGACAGTACGTGGCGGGTTCGTTCGGCGTCGGAACGTCACCCTCGATGGTGACGAGGCGGTCCGATTCGGGGGCGTTGCCCGGGATGCTTCGCAGCAGACCACGGGTGTACGGGTGTCGTGGGTTCTCGAACAGTTCCACGACGGGCGCACTTTCGATGATTTCGCCCGCGTACATGACGTTCACGCGGTCGGCGATTTCCGCGATGACGCCCATGTCGTGCGTGATGAACATGATCGCGAGGTCGCGTTCCTCCTGGAGTTCATCCAGCAGTTCGAGGATTTGGGCCTGAATCGTCACGTCGAGCGCCGTCGTTGGCTCGTCACAGATGAGCAGTTCGGGGTCACACGCGAGCGCCATGGCGATGACCGCCCGCTGACGCATCCCGCCGGAGAACTCGTGTGGGTACTCCTTGATGCGGCGACCGGCGTCGGGGATACCGACCGCTTCGAGGAGGTTGATCGCCTCCTTGGTTGCCGCAGTTCCGGTCATATCTTGATGGAGACGAAGTGCCTCCTTGATCTGGTTCCCGACGCTGTAGACGGGGTTCAGGCTCGTCAGTGGGTCCTGGAACACCATCGCGATGTCACCGCCGCGAATCTGTCGGTACTCCTTTTCGGATTTACCCGTCAGTTCCTCGTCCTTGAAACGGATGCTACCGTCGAGGATGCGTCCGGGCGATTTGATGAGGCCCATGATGGAGCGTGCGGTGACGCTCTTTCCGGACCCGGATTCGCCGACGATACCGACCGTCTCTCCAGGTCTGATGTCGAACGAAACGCCGTCACAGGCGCGGATGACCTCTTTGTCGGTGAAGAAGGCCGTCTGAAGGTTTTCGACCGACAGAATCGGCTCCCTGTCGGCGATGGACGTGGGTTGGTGGCTCGACGCCATTATGCACCACTCCCTCCTGTCGCGGCGACTTCAGCACCGCCGTCGTCACCCGTTTCGCTCTGTGGGTCGACCGCGTCACGGATACCGTCACCGAGCGCGTTGAACGCGGTGACGATGAGCACGATGAGTATACCCGGAATGAGCGAGATGTGCCACGAGGCGGTCGTCGTGTAGGTCTGTCCGACGCTTATTGCACGACCCCATTCCGGCGTCGGTGCGTTGATACCGAGACCGAGGAACGACAGCGCTGCGACGGAGATGATGATACCGCCGAGCGTCATCGAGGAGTAGACGAGCAGATACCCGAGGATGTACGGAGCCATGTGCTTCTTCATGGTCGTAACCGGGCTCTGTCCGAAGCTCTTTGCAGCGTCGATCCACTCCTGTTCGGATACCTGCATCGCGGGGCCACGCACTGCACGCCAGAGGAACGGCCAGCCAGTTGCGGCGAACAGCAGTGCGAACAACAGGCCGCCGTTGTAAATCTTCCCGAGCCACGTACCCTTCAGCACGTACGAGAGCAGGATGAGGAGTAGCAGGCGCGGAATCGACATTACCGAGTCACCGACGACGACGACCAAGAGATCGACGGCACCCTTGTAGTACGCCGTCAGGAGCGCGAACGCCGTTGCGATGAAACCGCTCACGATAATGGACGTGAGACCGATGAACAGCGAGACGCGAGCGCCGTGCATCATGAAGGTAAATAAGTCCTTACCGGTCGGTAACGTGCCGAACGGATGATATCGACCGTAGTCGTCGTAGGTCATCGGACCGACGTTTCCGCTTGAACCTTCCGATTGGGAACCCGAGTTGGCGTCACCGACGAGGGCTTCCTTGACCTGATTGGAATCCTTGTCGAGGTATTTGATCTGGTGGGAGTACGGATCCTGGATGTTACGTTCGAGGGTCGTCGGCCCGAGTGCGGGCGCGAAAATCGCCATCACGACGAACATGAAGACGACGACGAACCCGAACAGTCCCCACGTGTGGTTGCGGAACCGGTTGATCATGTCGTCACGGGGCGTCCAGTCGGCGTATCGATAGTGCTCTCGGAACGTGAGATAGCCGCGCCAAATCCAGTACAGGAATGCGAGCGAGTAGGCGTAAATGAGGACGACGCGGATGGCCCAGACGACTGCCGGGGACAATCCGAGAAACGTCCCTTTCCACCCACCGGACGGCGATTGCCATCCGGTGTTGTCGAAGATGCTCCTCGATAGCAGCGTCGGCAAGTCCGACAGTGCGTCACCGAAGGTCGCAAACGGTGCGGCGATCGGTTTGAGGAACGCCAGTTTATTGACAAACGTGCTCCACGGAACTGCCATTATCATGCCCCACAGCGCACCGAATTCGAGTGCGAGGAGCACGAGGAATCCGGCGAACCAGAGGGCCGCCGGTCGTGGGTTGTCTGCGATACGTTCGCGGAGGGATTTTTCCTCTCGAATAGCGGAATTGGTACTCATGTTATGCACCTCCGTCGTAACCGACACGGGGGTCGATGATCGTGTACAGGAAGTCCTGTAGGATGTTTATCAGTACGACGATGAGGATGAAGATGAACATCATCGAACCGACGAGTGGCAAGTCGCCCTGAATGACTGCTTGGAAGAACAGGCGGCCGATACCGCTGATGTTGAACACGGTTTCGACGATGACTGAACCACCGATGAGCAGGAACGCCTCGCCCGTGATGATGGGAACGAGCGGGATGAGGGCGTTTCGGAAGATGTGCTTCCAGACGAGCGAGCGCGGCGGAACACCTTTCGCACGCGCCGTTTCGATGAAGTTGGAGTTCGCCGTCTCCAGCACTGCCGTTCGACCGATACGCATCTCGTTCCCCATCGATGCGGAACCGAGAACGATAGCCGCCGGTGCGATCTTCTTGATGGCGGCTAGCAGGTTATGCGGATTGGTCAACTCGTGATAGTCGTGGAACGGAACGCCGGTAACGGTCGTATGAACGAGCCAGTTCTGCCAGTTGAACCCGAACAACACGTCTTGTGAATGGGAAAGGACTGCCATCAGGATCAGCGCGAGCCAGAAGTTCGGCATCGCACGCCATACGATACCACCGAACGAAGCGAAGTAGTCACTTCCCGAGTTCGGGTTGAGTCCGGCGTAGAATCCGAGGGGGATTCCCACGAAGACGGCGATGAGAACCGACCAGAATCCCAACCAGAGGGTCCGGGGGGCATACGATACGATGAGTCCGTAGGCGGTTTGATCCGGATGGAGAACCCACGAACGGCCCAAATGGAACGTTGCCATGTTGATCATGTAGTCGACGTACTGTTCCCATAACGGCTTGTTAAGGCCGAGTTGATTCGATATCTTGTTGTACGCTTGCGGATCTCCTGTCGGACCGAGAATCGCCCCGACGGGGTCGAGAGGTCCCATTCGGAGGACGACGAACGTGATCGTCGTTCCGAAGATGAGAATAGGGATGGACAGTATTAGACGGCGAGCGAAGTAGCGCCATCGACTCATTTTGTCCAGTCCACCTCCCAGTCAAACGTTATCTTGTCGTGCGGTAGGTTGCACCCAATGGTAACCGCGTTCATGGCTGATACGGATACGTATTTCGCGTTCCACTCATTATGTCTTGCGATAGTATTTCACGGAAAATCACTAGTAGTGCCGCGGCTATCTGGACGTTTGGGAGAAAAATAAACGCCGAAGTTTGGTTATTTATTTCCGGCTGCTGAGTTCGACGTTGTTGTACATCTGACGGCTGTAGCCAGCACCGCCGAACTTTGGCGCGTCGACCCACTCGTAGGAGAAGCGCTCGGACAGACCGTGGTACATCGGCAGGAAGGTGACGTCCTCCCAGTTGGCTTCCTCCATCTTGATGTACGCTTCGTCGCGAGTCTTCCCTTCTTTCTTCGTCGGACCGGTGTTGTCCTGCACCGTCTCCCACGCGTTGGTCGCTTTCTTCGCGGCAGGGGTACCCGACCAGTTGGTGTAGGACTGTGGCGAATCCTGGGACGTGTCCGTCAGTGGCGGGTAGAGCAGTCCGAGGAAGTTGTCCGGGGCTGGCCAGTCCATGACCCACCCGAGCGAGTAGCCTTCGAGCTTACCCTGTCGACCCTGCTGGAGCAGCGTGCTGAACGGCGTCTTCTTGATCTCCATGTTGATGTGCGCCGTTTGGAGCAAGTCACGGAGACGCTTACCCAGCGCGGGCCACGTGCTGGAGCTCTGGTAAACGGTGAAGGTGAAGCTGAACTTATTGCTCTGGCTGTAGCCAGCGTCCTTCATGATCTGCTTCGCCTTTTCGATATTGCGCTCGTTGTAGCCGTACGGGTACTTGTTCTTCGCGTGCTTCGTGTAGGCCTTCGCACCACCGGGGTAGATCATCGGCGGCGTGAAGTGATACGCGGCCTTCCCGCGGCCTTTGAAGATCTCGTCGACGATTTTCTCCTGATTAGTGATGTAGGCGATCGCCTGTCGGACAGGCTTCGGGACGTTGTCCGTGTTGAAGCCCATGTAGTAGGTGTTGATCGTGGAGACGCCGAGGTAGTCCATCGTACTGCCTTCGACGGGACCGTACTTCCCGACGGTTCGACCGAGGTCGTCTTCTTTCGTGTTTTTGACCTTGTTCGAATCGTATTTCGATGTCGGGATGATACCGCTGCCGTACCCCATGTCGGCGTTCTTGTTGACGATACCGTAGGTGTAACTCGTGTCCGGGTCGGACGTGATGTTCCAGTGGATACCGTCGACTTTCGCTTTGTCGCCGTAGTAATCGTCAAACTTGGAGACTGCGGCTTCGACGTCCGTCTGCCAGTGGTCGAACTCGAACGGACCGGCACCGATGGGTTTCTTCGTCGCAAACTTCGTCTGTTTCACCTTGCCATCGTAGCCGTCGATGTCGCCGATCATGCCTTCCGGAATCGCCGCGAAGGACGTGTAGGCGAGCATTTCGAGCGTGGCGTGGAACGGCTTTTCGAGCGTGATTTCGAGCGTGTAGTCGTCCGTCGCCTTGATCGCGAGGGAGTCCGCCTTTGCGACGGTCAGGCTGTGTTCCTCACCGTCCGAATCCTTGTACTTCTTCGTCGTCTCCTCGTGCTTGATGCCGATGGAGTCGAGCACGAAGTACTGTCGACGGGAGTTCTTCGATTCGGCGAGGCGACGCCAGGAGTAGATGAAGTCCTTCGCTTTGACTTCCTTGCCGTTGTGGAACTTCACACCCTCCTTGAGTTTGAACGTGTAGGTCTTCTGGTCGTCGGAGACCTCGTGCGAGTCAGCGATCAGATTTTCGACGGCAATCTCGCCGTTCGGATAGTTCGTCAGGCCGTCGAAGACCTGCTGAATGACCGTCCCGGACGCCGTGTCGGTCGCCTTGACCGGGTCGAGCGTGGTCATCGTGGAGTTGAGCAACTGGAGCGTGTTACCGTTCCCGTTGTTTCCTCCACCGTTGCTGGTGCCGTCACCGCCGCCGTTGTTGCTCGTATTGTCGCCGTTACCGTTGTCGTCACCGCCACCAGTACAGCCAGCGAGTGCGGCAGCGGATGCCGCACCCCCGGTTGCCTGTAGGAACCGCCGACGGGTTAGGTTGTCAGTATCTGTCATCCATCAACGGCTTGTGTATCATAGTGGATAAACTTACCGTTTGAGATTGCCACCATTACGGTGTTAAACGGCGGGTTTATTGCACAGTTCGCCAGATTCGGGATTATATTCAACCCGGATTCTTTCGCTATTTTTGTCATAGAACATATCATTGAGAAATGAAAGACGGCGGTGAAATCGGCCGAGTAACGTTCTATTATTTTCGTTACAAACGCTACCCCCACCCAGTCCAGTCATTTTTTCAGAAATTCATATCAGAAATAGTATTGAGTATCAGCGTTTCGGTGCGCTTATATTCCTTGGTACACACTCTCAAAGTATGACGCCGGATACGGCAGCAGTGTCGGTGTCGGTTGCAAACGACTCCGAGGTTATGGCCTCGGTGGACGATGACGGGAAGACGGAGCGGCTCGTCATCGCAGATGTATCCCGCGAGGATGCATGGATTTGCATGCGAGTAACGGACACTGCATCCCTCCCCGACTGGCAGTAGTTCCCCCAACAGTTTCGACCCTCAAACAGTCCTCTTTCCACGATCCCCGTTTTTGTGCCTACCGAACAGCTACAGGAAGTGGTAGGGATGCAGACAGGAAATGGGACCGTACGTCGGAAAGCTAACCGTACCGACGACCCGTAGGGCGAGGGGACGAGACTGAACCTTTTTTGTTCCCCACGCGGTTTCATGCAGACATGGACTATCGGGAGGTTGCCAGTGAACAGGAGTTCGTCGCCCGGCTCGGGCACGGTGCGGACTGGCGCGCCGAAATAGAATCGCTTGCCGACGACGAGGACGCCGACGCTGCGTGGTTCATCGCGATGGGCGCGGTGCAGGATGCGGACATCTGGTACTACGACCAGGACGAGAAAGAGTACCGGGAGGTTCAGTTCGACGAGCCGCTCGAAGTCGCGTCCTGTGTCGGCAACATCTCGCTACTCGACGGCGAGCGGTTCGCACACACGCACGCCGTCCTTTCACGACGTTCGGGACAGACGCTCGCCGGACACCTCGATTCCGCGACGGTGTTCGCCGGGGAACTGTACATGCGAACGTTCGAGGAACCGCTCGTTCGGGAACGCGACCAACCGACCGGATTGGACCTCTGGCTGTAGTATGCGGGACGAAGACCGACAGTACTTCGAACGGCTGGAATCGCGCCTCGACGAGGCGTTCGACGTGGCGGAGGCGGCCAAGGAACACAGCGGCGACCCGCAACCGGAAGTCGAGATTCCAGTCGCAAAGGACATGGCCGACCGTGTGGAGAACATCCTCGGCATCGAGAACGTCGCCGAACGCGTACGCGAACTCGAAGGACAGATGTCCCGCGAGGAGGCCGCCCTGGAACTGGCAAAGGACTTCGCGGACGGGAACGTCGGTGATTACGAGACCCGTGCCGGGAAGATCGAGGGTGCGGTTCGGACTGCCGTCGCGCTGTTGACCGAAGGTGTCGTCGCCGCGCCCATCGAGGGAATCGACCGAGTGGAACTCCTCGATAACGACGACGGCACGGAGTTCGTCAACGTCTACTACGCCGGGCCGATTCGCTCGGCAGGTGGGACCGCACAGGCGTTGTCGGTTCTCGTGGCGGATTACACGCGGGCACTCCTCGGGGTGGGAGAGTATCAGGCCCGCGACGACGAGATCGAACGCTACGCCGAGGAGATCAACCTCTACGATTCGGAGACTGGATTGCAGTACTCGCCGAAGGACAAGGAGTCGAAGTTCATCGCCAAACACATGCCCGTCATGCTGGACGGGGAGGCGACGGGCGACGAGGAGGTATCCGGATTCCGCGACTTGGACCGCGTCGATACCAACAGCGCCCGTGGTGGAATGTGTCTCGTCATGGCGGAAGGTATCGCGCTCAAAGCGCCGAAGATACAGCGCTACACCCGAAACCTGGACGAGATCGACTGGCCGTGGTTGCAGGACCTCATCGACGGTACCATCGGAAAGGACGACGGAGAAGAGGAGAAGGACGAGAGCGAGGGGGGAGAAGGCGAAGCGGACGACGAAAAAGCCGAAGAGGAAGGGGGAGAAGAAGCGGAAACCCACGAGTTGCATGGTCCGCCGCGCGTCGATGAAGCCACGAAGTTTCTCCGAGACCTCATCGCCGGACGGCCCGTCTTTACACACCCCTGCCGACCCGGTGGCTTCCGCCTCCGATACGGTCGGGCGCGGAACCACGGGTTCGCAACGGCGGGCGTGCAACCCGCGACGATGCACATCGTGGACGATTTCCTCGCGACGGGAACGCAGATAAAGACCGAACGGCCCGGAAAAGCGGGCGGCGTCATCCCCGTCGATACCATCGAAGGACCGACGGTCAAGTTGGCGAACGGCGACGTACGCCGAATCGACGACACCGAGGAAGCGCTCGAAGTTCGTAACGGCGTCGTGGAGATCATCGACCTCGGCGAGTATCTGGTCAACTACGGCGAATTCGTCGAGAACAACCACCCGCTCCCCCCCGCATCCTACGTCTTCGAGTGGTGGGTACAGGATTTCGAACACGCCGGTGCGAACGTGCAGGCGATGCGTGATAACCCCCGTATCGACCTCGAAGACCCATCCCCCGAGGAAGCGCTCGACTGGGCGACCGAATACGACGCACCGCTCCACCCGAAGTACACCCATCTCTGGCACGATATCTCGGTCGCCGAGTTCGAGACACTGGCGGAGACCGTCGAAGCGGGCGAAATACGGGACGGAACCCTCGTCATTTCGAACACCGAGACGATTCGAACGGCGCTCGAACATCTCCTCGTTCAGCACAGGCAGGGAGAGGACATCGAGATACCGGTGTGGAAACCGTTCGTTCGATCGCTGGGGATCAGTATTGATGACCTTACGCGTGCGTGGGACACACTAACACAGGAAGCTCGCGAGTGGGGCGAGGACGAACCGGGGGACAACGCTATCCAAGCGGTCAACGAAGTCGCCCCGTTCGAGGTCCGTGAACGCGCACCCACGCGCATCGGGAACCGGATGGGTCGGCCCGAGAAATCCGAGAAACGCGAGATGAGTCCCGCAGTCCACACGCTCTTCCCGCTCGGCGAGGCCGGCGGCGACCAGCGCGACGTGGCGAAAGCTGCGACTCATACGGAAGGGATGTCCGGAAAGCGCGGACGAATCGAAGTCCAAATCGGACAACGCGAGTGTGAGGACTGCGGCGAGGAGACGTTCAAATGCCAGTGTCCGGAGTGCGGCGGCAACACGTATCCGGTGTACAGATGCCCCGACTGCGAAACGAGGGTCGAACCCGACCAAGCGGGCCGGGCAGAGTGCCCGCGGTGTGAAGTCGAGGCGACCAGCGTCGAGTGGCAACCCATCGAGATGAACGACGAGTTCCGGAACGCGCTCGAATCGGTCGGCGAGCGCTCGAACGTCTTCGATACGCTCAAAGGCGTCAAGGGACTCACCTCGGCGCACAAAACGCCCGAATCCATCGAAAAGGGCGTTCTCCGGGCGAAACACGGCGTGAGCGCGTTCAAGGACGGCACGATCCGCTACGACATGACCGACCTGCCGGTCACGTCCGTCAGGCCGTCCGAACTGGACGTGGAAGCCGACCAACTCCACGCGCTCGGCTACGAGGAGGACATCCACGGCGAACCGCTCCAACACGACGACCAACTGGTCGAGTTGCGTGTACAGGACATCGTCCTCTCGGACGGCGCGGCCGTCCACCTGCTCAAGACCGCCGAGTTCGTGGACCAACTCCTCGAGGACTACTACGGACTCGAACCGTTCTACGAGATGGACGAACGCGAGGACTTGGTCGGCGAACTCGTCTTCGGGATGGCACCCCACACCTCCGCCGCCGTCGTCGGCCGCGTCATCGGCTTTACCAGCGCGGCGGTGGGGTACGCACATCCGTATTTCCACGCGGCGAAACGTCGCAACTGCTTCCATCCGGAAACCAAGGTCTGGTATCGAGATGAGGACGAGGAGTGGCGATACGACGAAATTCGACAGTTGGTCGAGAAGCGATTGGAAGAGCCGCGAACGGATGATTTCGGCACTCTCGTCCAAGAACTGGATTGTGAGGTGTTGGTGCCGTCGATAGACGAGGATGGGAACGTCGTTCGAAAGCCCATCGAAGCGGTTTCGAAACATCCAGCACCGAACCATCTAGTCGAAATCGAAACTCGAAGCGGACGGGAAATTACGGTGACTCCCGACCATTCGATGGTTCAGTGGAACGGGAACTATCTCGAAGAAATCGAAGCACGAGATTTGGAGGTCGGTACTTCAGTTCCTGGATTCCTCGGCGGTGTGAATTCCGGTTTCTCGGCAGGAAGGGCAAATACAGGAGCAGTGGCGGACGGGGGTTCCTTCGAACGTGACGAAGTAACGCGAGTCGAAATCGTCCAGTCGGAGGTTTCGAACACCTACTGCGTCACCGTCCGGGATACGCATAAT
This sequence comes from Haladaptatus sp. AB643, assembly GCF_024136975.1. Taxonomy (NCBI): domain Archaea; kingdom Methanobacteriati; phylum Methanobacteriota; class Halobacteria; order Halobacteriales; family Haladaptataceae; genus Haladaptatus; species Haladaptatus sp. AB643. Next base: position 228,956 of record NZ_JAMYJW010000001.1, on the reverse strand, counting down.
CTCGTCGCAAACGGAATTGCGACGAAGCAGTGCGACGGCGACGAGGACTGCGTGATGTTGCTGATGGACGGTCTGCTCAACTTCTCGAAGGAGTTCCTGCCGGACAAGCGCGGTGGGCAGATGGACGCGCCGCTGGTGATGTCCTCGCGCATCGACCCCTCGGAGATCGACGACGAGGCGCACAACATGGACATCGTGGACCGGTATCCCCGCGAGTTCTACGAGGCGACGCTGGAGATGGTGGACCCGGAGGACGTGGACATCACCATCGCGGAGGAGTATCTGGGCACCGACCGCGAGTACACCGGTTTCCGGCACACACACGACACCTCGAACATCGCGCTCGGGCCGGACCTCTCGGCGTACAAGACGCTCGGGTCGATGATGGACAAAATGAATGCCCAGTTGGAACTGGCCCGAAAGACGCGTGCGGTCGATGAGACGGACGTGGCCGAGCGCGTCATCGAGGGGCACTTCCTGCCGGACCTCATCGGGAACCTTCGTGCGTTCTCGCGGCAGGAAACCCGGTGTCTCGACTGCGGCGTGAAGTATCGGCGAATGCCCCTCTCCGGCGACTGCCGGGAGTGCGGCGGCCGGGTGAACCTGACGGTGCACCAGGGCTCGGTGAACAAGTACATGGACACCGCGCTACAGGTCGCCGAGGAGTACGACTGCCGCGAGTACACCAAACAGCGGTTGCGGATCCTGGAGCGCTCGCTGGAGAGCGTGTTCGAGAACGACAAGAACAAGCAGTCCGGAATCGCGGACTTCATGTAGAAAACGGTAGTTGGTTGTTTCGGCACTTTTGTGGTTTTAGACGGTCACTCGTTACGAAGGAGTGCTAATTTTACTATAACCGCAAGTACCGAGCGGCAATGAAACCGCAACCGTACCGCCACCGCTTCTGCACCGCCACCGCTACCGCCCCGCACCACACGCCTCCCCAGCCGATTCCTTCGCTCCCTGCGGTCGTCGCCGGCGCTTTGCGCCGGCTTCCAGCGGGACCGTCGGTCCCGCCCGGCTCACTCATCCCTCGCACGAACTTTCCGAGACGGTTCGGCCGGACCACTGGCCGAACCGTCTCGTCAGCGCGCGCCACTTGGATGGACGAAATTGTAGAAACAGTCTGGACGCGGTTGCAGAAACCGAAATCCTAACTCGCTCGTGCCTGTCCTGACCTCGAATAGCGTGATTCGGCGATGGCGAAGATGAGGGTGCTCGTCAGGCCGAGCAGGGTTCCGGCGGTGAGCATCCCGGCGAGGAATTCGAGCGAGGCGCGGCTGAGGAAGTACGCGCTGACGGCGTAGAGAACGCCGCCGATCGCGAGGACGTAGAACGGCGCGTTGAGGTAGCGCCACTTGAAATCGTCGGCGAGGTATTCGTCGGTGATCTGACCCAGACTGGAGGTGATCCCGGCGGCCGAGAACCAGACGACTGCGCCGTAGATGAGCGCCGCGAGGACGCGAAGCGCGCCCAGGCTGTTACCGTCGTTTTGGTGTTGGATGGAATCGAGGGTGTTGACGCCGCTGACGCCACCGATGACGAGCAGTGCGGCGGCGACGACGTAGGTGATGAGCGTCACGCGACCGGAGTAGAGGCTCGCCCGGGTTTTCTCCGCGAAGCGGTCGACCAAGCGTTCGAGGCCCAGACCACGGAAGAGGATGTAGAGTCCGAGAAGGGCGGACGTCCCGCCGAACACGGCCCCGCCGGGCATGCCGAGTCGGTCGGCCGCGAGCGCGAGGGGATAGATGAGCATCAGGATGCCGAGCGGGACCAAAATCGTCCCGCGGGTTTCGGGGTCGTCCAGCACCTGCTTGATGGTGTAGTACATCGACTCCAAGTCCTGTGCCTGCCGGACGACGACGCGACGGACGCCGTCCACGGGAATACGCGAACGGATGACCGGGATGACGCTCTCGTCCTGTGCTCCGTCGGTGACGATGACGGTCGTGATCTCCTCGCTGGTGTTGATGCTCGCCAACACGGTGTCCACTTCCTCGCCGACTTCCCGGTTGGCGCTGATATCGCTCCCCTCGTTGCCGGTGACGATAGCGACTTCGACGCTCTCGTCGGATTGGATTCGGTCGTAGAGATGGACGCCCTCGAACATGACGTTCACGTCGCTGTCCTCGGGGTCTGCGGTGGCGAGCGCGACGGCGGCGGCCTCGACCTCGTCCCGACCGACGACCGGCGTATTAAAGCCCGTCTTCCGGCCGAGATCGTCGTCGAGGTCCACACACAACACCAGCAGCATTGGCGATGTGTACGCGGCCGACGGTTAACTGTTTTCGGGAATGGCAAGAAAACGACGATCGAAGTCTCAAAATCGACGGAAATCGAAGTGACAGAAACAGTTCGAGAGCGTCCGAAAACGGTGTAAACAGTCGTTCGCTCGTTGGACGACCGACATTATCTCGTGTATAATTAACCCCCCTGGAAGGAGTGTTCGAGCAATGAGCGAAACGCCGACACGGCGTCGTCTCCTCCGAGCGGTCGGAGTCGCAGCGACGGCGACACTCGCTGGCTGTTCGTCCGGCGGTAAGAAGGAATCGACGAGTACCGGGACGCCCGACGGGAAACGAACGACGAAGGCGGGAGCCGGAACGGGAACGACGGAGACGGGATCCGGAACGGAGACGAGTACGAGCTCTGCGACGGACGAGGAAACGACGTCGGAAACCACCACTCAAGAAACGGGCGAGGAAACGACGACCGGAACGGCGCCGCCGGAGGGCGGTGGCGACGTTCAGTTCACCACCCAAAGCGGAGCGACGGTTCACGGGACGTTGGTGGGCGATGGTAGCTGTGGCATCGTGTTCGCACACGACAACGGCTTCGACAGGAAGGACTGGCTCCCGGAGGCGAAGGAACTGGCGAACAAGGGCTACACGTGCCTGCCAATCGGTCTGAACTTGGACGACACCAGCACGGCACCGGGGTACGTCCTCGCCGCAAGTCGGTACCTCCGCAAACGGGTCGGCGTGAAAAACGTCGTCCTCGTCGGTGCCGGTGCCGGTGCGGATGCGGTCGTTCGGGCGAACGCACGGGCAAAGTCGGGGACGATTGCCGGGACGCTCGCACTCGCTCCCGGGAGCGGTGTGGATTCCGCGGGCGAAATGCAGGGCTGGAAGCTGTTCGTCGTGGCCAAGGGTGACGACCGACAGTACGTGCAGACGACGAAGAAGATGCAGAAGGCCGCGTCGAATCCGAAACGCTACCAAACGGTCAATGGGAGCGCACACGGTCAGCACGTCTTCGAGGAGAACGAAAACGCGATGATGTCGATGGTGAACAGCCTGCTCATGACTGTCTGTGGCTGAGAGTAGTGTAATTCGCACGCTTTTTGAGGCTCGACGGGCAAAACGGTACAACGAATGATTTCCAAGGGCTGTGAACAGTGTGCCAAAGGTGGCAAGATGGTTCTCTTCGTCTACGGTTACTGCGACCAGCGCGACTGTTTTTACTGCCCCCTCGGTGAAAACCGGAAGAACGTCACCGACGTGTACGCCAACGAGCGACTCGTCGAGGACGACGAGGACGTGATTACGGAGGCAAAGCGCATGAACGCGCTCGGCACGTCCATCACTGGTGGCGAACCACAGGAGGCGATGAACAAGACCTGTCGGTACCTCTCGCTGTTGAAGGACGAGTTCGGCGAGGACCACCACACGCACCTCTATACCGGAATCACGGGTGGGCGGGAAAACATGCGTCGACTGTCGGAGGCCGGGTTGGACGAGATTCGATTCCACCCGCCGTACGAACAGTGGGGAGAACTGCACGGAACCGAATGGGAGGACATCCTCTACATCGCCCGTGAGGAGGGGCTCACCCCTGCGTTCGAGATTCCGGGAATCCGCGCCGAGGAGGAGTTCCTCGACTTCCTCGACGAGGGCGCGGCGGAGTTCTGCAACGTCAACGAGTTCGAGATGTCCCAAGGCAACTACCGCAGAATGCAGGCCGAAGGCTTCGAACTCCAGGAGGGCCACATGTCCGCCGTCGATGGCTCCAAGGAGCAAATCCTCGACGTGATGGGTGATCACCCGCGAACGTACTTTTGCACCTCGGTGTTCAAGGACGCCGCTCAGCACCGCAACCGCCTCAAGCGGATGGCCCGCCAGATTCGCCGCGAGTTCGACGACGTGACCGACGACGGCACGCTGATTTACGGGAAGACGTGGGTGGACGAGGGAGACTTCGCAGCACTCGGCGTCCCCGAGGAGTTCTACACCGTCAAATCCGAGCACATCGAAGTCGCGTGGTGGTTGCTCGAAGAGATGATCGAGGAAGGCGACGTGGAGAAGGGCGAAATCGTGGAGCAGTATCCGACGTACGACGGCCAAGTCGTGGAACGGACGCCGTTGGCCTGAGTTTCCCGCGAGCGACCGAAGGGAGTGAGAGGGATGTTTTTGATGCAGATTTTTGCGAGGAGCGGTCGGCTGTGCCGACCCGACGAAGTAAAAAGGTGCACGCGGCAAGTGGTCGAGCGAACGCCGTTGGCCTGACTACAGTTTCTTCTCCAGTATCGGAGCATCGTACGGACGGTTATCGAGTCGTTGCACGCTGACTCGTTCGTAGCCACATCGACGATACCAGTCTTCGAGGAAGGGGTGGTCCGAGAGCGTTCGAAGGCGAACCGTTCCCCATCCCTCCGACTTCACGTGTTCCTCCACCGATTCGAGCAGGGTCCTGCCGATTCCCCGCTCCTGCCAGTCGGGGCTGACGGCGAGGCGACCGATTTCGGGGAGTTCCCACTCGGGACGGGGAATCATTTGGACAGCGCCGATGAATTCCTCGTCGTGAGTGGCGACGAACACCGTTCGGCTCCGAATCCACTGTTCGATAGTTCCCTCGTCACAATCGAGGATACTCGACGGAAAACCGATCTTCGCGTTCTCCGCGTACGACCGGCGATACAGTTCGACCAACTGCGGGGCATCACCCTCCCTTGCACTTCGAATGGCCGGATTCACACTCTCTTCACTGGGCCACACCCACATTAATTCGACCGGTGACACAGCCGTGGAGATCGGCGATGTCTCCGGAAAATCGGAGATGTTCCGGACCGACGACCGACCAACGGGAAGGAAAGGCTTTTGGTCCAGATTTTGCCAGAGAGCACGGCTCTGCCGCGCTCTCGCACCAAAAGGTGGGGCAAGAGGTTGCGGAAGTGTTTAGGCACGCGCCGCTATAGCCTGAAGCATGCCGGACTGTCCACTCGCCGACCACTGCCCCAGTTTCGAAGAACGAATCAACGGAATGGGGTGCCACCACTACGGGGACCGCGGGGGCGCGGAGTGGTGCAATCACTACAACCAACCGATTCGGGAACTGAAAACCGCGCCCGTACAACCGGGCGAGGAAGTCGTCGTGGAGATCGACGACATCCACGAGAGCGGGTCGGGTGTGGGTCGAACGGAGGATGGATTCATCGTTCTCGTCGATGGCATCCTCCCCGATGCACGCGCCAAGGTGAAGATCACGAACGTGAAGGGAAATCACGCGCTCGCGGACCCGATCGAACGGTTGCCGATGGATCCGGAAGAGGAGGAGGAAGGGGACGAAGAGGAAAGGCCGAGTGCCAAAGACGACCGGCGGAAGAGCCGCCGTGAGCGGGAACGCCTTGGAAGTCGGGACAACTTCTGGGGCGGCGGATAACCCACGGGTGGACAGTCATTTGCGGGTGGGGGGCGTACGCCGTACCATGTCGGGGGAACAATGAGTGAGCGACTGGACGTCGATGAGATTCTCCGACGAGCGGGATTCGACGCGGAGACGAGTGTCCTGACACGACGACAAGCGGAAGTGCTGGTGTTCCGTGAGCGGGGCACAGCACAAGCGACCATCGCCGAGCGACTCGGTACTTCGCGTGCGAACGTTTCGAGCATCGAGGGGAGTGCACGGGAGAACATCAGCAAGGCACGCGAGACGGTGGCGTTCGCCGAAGCGCTCCGCGCACCGGTCCGGATCGAAGTCGAACCGGAGAGCGACCTGTACGACGTTCCGTCGTGGGTGTACGAGGCTTGCGACGAAGCGGGAGTGAAGGTGAACCAAGCGGCCCCGGAGCTCATGAAACGGGTGAGCGACGAAGCGGGGGAGGCGGTCAAAGGTCGGACGGTTCGGACGTCCCTCCTCATCGGCGTGACACACGACGGGGAAGTGACGGTTCGGAAATCCGCTCCCGAGGAGTTTTAGCGGTTCGTGCGGATTCGAAAATATGGACCTCGGACTGGAGGGAAACACGGCACTGGTAACGGCGAGTTCGAGCGGTCTCGGCTTGGCGAGCGCGAAGGCGTTGGCGCGGGAAGGAGCCAACGTCGTCATCTGCGCTCGAAGTGAAGAGGGACTGGAGGAGGCGAAAGCCGAAATCGAGGAACTCGGAGGCGGGGACGTGCTCTCGGTTCCGACCGACATCACCGATCCGGACGAAATCGAGGCGCTGATCGAACTGACCGTGGACGAGTTCGGCGGTCTCGATCACCTCGTCACGTCGGCCGGTGGGCCGCCGAGCGGGCCGTTTCTCGACATAACGGAACGCGACTGGTACGCCGCCTACGACTTACTGGTCATGAGCGTCGTCTGGTTGACGAAGCAGGCACACCCGTATCTCGTGGACAGCGATGCGGGAACCGTAGTCAACATCACGTCCACGAGCGTACGGGAAGCGATAGACGGCCTCGTGCTTTCGAACGCAGTTCGACGAGGCGTCATCGGGTTGATGCAGACACAAGCCCGCGAGTTCGCGCCGGATATTCGGGTCAACGCGGTGCTTCCCGGTTCGCACGAAACCCCGCGGATTCGGGAACTCGTGGAACAATCCCTCGAACGTGGCGAGTACGATAGCTACGAGGAGGGACTCGCCGACTGGGCGGACGGTATTCCGATGGAGAGGGTGGGAGACCCGAAGGAACTCGGGGACGTCGTGGCCTTCCTCTCCAGCGACCGGGCGAGTTTCGTGAACGGCGTCGCGTTGCCGATAGACGGCGGAAAACTGCGAAGCTAATGACGGAGGGAAAACTCACTGCAGAGCCGACGACCGTCCTCTCCTGGAGCGGTGGGAAAGATGCTGCCTACGCGCTGTTCGAACTGGGGAAGGTCACGGAGTTACTCACTTCGATCGGGGAGAACGGCCGGAGTAGCATCCACGGCGTCCGTCGGGAGTTGTACGATGCACAGGCCGATGCGCTCGGCGTGCCGATTCGGTACGTCGAACTGCCGATGGACTGTTCGAACGAAGAGTACGAGTCCAGAATGGCGGACCTGATGGCCGAGTACGAGTCACGGGGAATCCAGCGTGTCGCCTTCGCGGACCTCTTTCTCGAAGACATCCGGGAGTATCGAGTGGAACAACTCGCCGGGACGGGGGTCGACGGCTGTTGGCCGGTCTGGAACCCGGATACTGACGAACAGATTCGGGCGTATCTCGACGCCGGATTCGAAGCGACGGTGGTGACGGTCGATGGATCGAAACTCGACCCCTCCTTCGCAGGCCGGGACCTCGACGAGTCGTTCCTCGCCGACTTACCGGACGGCGTAGACCCCTGTGGCGAGAACGGCGAATTTCATACGTTCGTCCGGGATGGACCGATATTCGAGTCAGCCGTCCCGGTCGAGGTCGGGGAAACCGTGACGAAGGAAGTCGGCGACGGCGAGTTCCATTACTGCGATCTGTACTAGGACTCGATCGTCTCGGCGATTTCCTTCGCTTCGTCGCGGGCTTTCTCCTTCCCCGCTTGCTTTTTGATGAGGACGCTTTGGATTTCCCAGTCGTCGCTCCCGCTGCGTCGTCCGGTGCGGACCTCCGCTCCCTCGGAGATGTCCCGTGCGGCGTTGGCGGCCCAGTCGGGTGTGCGAATCGTATCGAACACGTCAGGGTCGCGAAATCGGACGTGGATGTACTCGTCCGCCGTTTCGACCGACTTGATCGATGGTACGTCAGCCATAGCGTCCCGGATACGGGGCGGACCGGCAGAAATCTGACGGCCGGGTCAAAATCGGTTTTCCTCCCGCAGTTTCGCCACGACTTCGCGTACGCGCTGGGAATCCGACTTCGGGACGACCAACACGCGGTCGTCGTAGGCCGCGACGACGAGGTCGTCCACGCCGACGAGGCTCACGTGCTTGTCCCCGGCGACGATGTTTCCCGTCGCGTCGATGGTGAGCGCATCGCCGAGAACGACGTTGTCCCCGTCGCCGAACCGGTCGAACGCGTCCCACGACCCGAGGTCGTCCCACTCGAATTCGGCGGGGACGACGTACGCCTCGTCGGTTCGTTCCATCACGGCGTAATCGACGCTCGTGGATTCGATGCGGTCGAATCCACCCGACGGGTTACCGTCTTCGAGCGCGGTGACGAGGGGTTCAAGCGGCGAGTCACGTGCGGCTTGGAGAAAGGCGTCCGGAGTCCATGCGAACAGACCCGCGTTCCAGTAGAAACCATCCTCGACGAACCGATTCGCCATCGATTCGTCGGGTTTCTCACGAAACTGAACGACGTCAAAGTAGCCGTCGTGTTCGGTTCCGGGTTCGATGTAGCCGTAGCCGGTCGCCGGACGGGTCGGTTCTATCCCGACCGTAACTACCCCCTTCGTTTCGACTGCAACCGACGCGGCACGACGAGCGGTCGTCTCGAAGTCGCCGGTGATGTGGTGGTCGCTCGGCAAGCAGAGAAGAACGCAGTCGCCGACCTGTTCGCGGATTCGATGTGCGGCATAGACGAGTGCTGGCCCGGTATCCTTCGGTTCCGGTTCGATCAAAATCCCGGCTTCGGGTGCGTGGTTTCGCACGAGGTCGGCGTGTTGCTCGGCAGTGCAGACGAAAATCTCGTCGGCGAAGCCTGCCCGACTCACGGTTTGAGAGAGGAGCGAATCGTCCCCGAGAAGGGGGAGAAACTGTTTCGGTCGATCGCTTCGACTCGCGGGGTACAGTCGCGTCCCGGTTCCTCCGGCCATGATGAGCGCGACGAGCGGGCGGTCCATGTTCCGAGCATCGCTCGCTTGTGTCTAAAATCGTCCTATCGAAAACGCGTGGTTAAAAAAGTGTGTTCAGGCTGCGCCGCGGGGTTCGGTCTCCGGAGACGCTCCCTCGCGCGTCTCGGTTCGGGTTCCCTGCGCCATGAACATCATCGAGATGCCGGTGATGAGCAGGTTCACGCCGAAGAGGAGGCCAAGCGCCCACGCCGCGGTGGCAGGCCATCCAACCCAGATGATCGCGGCGATGATCAGGGCGCAGATGCCGCTCACGACGAGTGCTCCCCAGCCACGGTCACCGCGGGACTGGAACGCCATGACGATTTCGAGGACGCCATCGACGACCAGGAACGCGGCCAGCAGGATGGTCAGCGTCGTCAGTCCGATGAGCGGGTTCGCTAGGAGCGAAATGCCCGCAACGGCGTAGATGACCGCGAGGACACCCTGCACGAAGAACCGCTTCCACCCTCCCGAGAAGGCGTGAGCCACGTGCACGAGCGCTCCGACCACCAGCAACGCCCCGAGCAGAATCGACAACGAAACCCCAGCAGCGAACGGCGCTAAGATGGCGAGGACGCCGATTACGGCGATAATCGCCCCTGCCCCCATCGAAGCACGCCACGATCGCTTGGTGGTGTCCGAAACTATCTCCCCACTGCTTTGTACTTCTGTGCTCATTTGATTTTCACCAATCACGTATTCGCCAGCCAAGGATATAAGTTGTGTTGGTTATTTGAAGAAAGTTCCAAGAGTCAGACCGTTTTCCCGAGATTTAAAGAGGTAGAGACGTTCAGAAGCCGAAGGCAGAATTTGGAGAACATAACAGACATCATATTTGTACGACAATCAGCCCATTGTACTGAGCCTCGGACTGGCCGTTTTTTCGGACTAACAGGCTAGATTTCCGTCAGGATAGTGTAGAAGAGCGGGAAATTCGACGTTCGACACCATCACCACGTTTCGACGGTTCCTTCGCGGATGTCCTCAAGACAACCCCGACACGCGGGGTGGTCGGGGTCGAAGCACTTCGGTCGTCCCTCCTTATCGATCGGTGTGGCCCGTTTATCGACGTGTCGTCGGCAGACGATTTTCGCTCGCCCGTGTTCGTCCCGCGGCAGGTCGGCGAGAACGGTATCGTGGGCGTTTCGGTACGCTTCCTTGGCCTGGCTCAGTTGGTGGTCCGCGGATTGGCGGGCCTCGGCGTACTTCTTGCCGACGTTTCGGAGGAAACGGTCGAAGCGGTCGTCCATATATTTCATTTGGGCAAGCGGGTTCAAATGTTGATTGGTGGAGCGAACCGCCATTGGCAATGGATTTCGAATTCGATCTACCGGACACCGAACAACTGTGTGGATTGTCGCGTGCGTTGAATCCTCATCCGTTACTTCAGTGGCGTTCGGGGACACAGGTTCGACGGTGACAGTAACGGTCGAAGCGTTCACTTTTCACTTCCGCTCTGCCCGCGTAACCTTTTATACCATCCCGCACCAACCACGGTATGTCTCCCATAGAAAAAGAAGTGGAGACGGAGCAACCATGACCGATGTGCGACAGCACGCAGAAGAAATTCACGAACAGTTCTCCGACCATCTGGACGTAACCGTTGACGACGTAGCCTCGCGTCTCGACAGTCTCGTCAACGAGTACAAAGTGCCCATGGAAGAGGCACGGCGAAGCGTCACCAGCCATTATCTGGACGAGGCTGGCCTCGAACGCGACGAGATTCGAACCGGCGGCACCAGCGACGTGCACGTCGAGGACATCGAAACCGACGAGCAGTGGGTGGACCTCACCGCGAAGGTCGTCGACCTCTGGGACCCCCGGAGCGATTCCGTGGGCCAAGTCGGACTCCTCGGCGACGAGACGGGCACCATCAAGTTCACCAAGTGGGCCAAATCCGACCTCCCCGAACTCGAAGAGGGGAAGGTCTACAAACTCGGCAACATGGTCACGGACGAGTACCAGGGCCGCTACTCGGTGAAACTCAACCGTACGACCACCATCGAGGAACTCGACACCGACATCGAAGTCGGCGACAACAGCACCGAGATGGAGGGTGCACTGGTGGACATCCAGTCCGGCAGTGGCCTCATCAAACGCTGTCCCAAAGAGGACTGCACGCGCGTCCTCCAGAACGGCCGTTGTTCGGAACACGGCGAGCAGGACGGCGAGTTCGACCTCCGAATCAAGGGCGTCTTGGACGACGGCCTCGACGTTCACGAGGTCATCTTCAACGAGGAGGCGACCGAGAACCTGACCGGCATCGAACTGGAGGAGGCCAAGCAGATGGCGATGGACGCACTCGACACCACCGTCGTGGCCGACGAAATGCGTGAGATGACGCTCGGCCACTACTACCGCGTGACGGGACCGACGATGGGTCGGTACCTATTGGCGAACGACGTCGAACTGCTCTCCGGACCAGTGGATGCGGAAGCGGCGCTTACCAAAGCGAGGTCGATGTAACATGAGTGGCGCACCAACACGAGAAGTCGCACGCCGCACCTTCGCGGCGGAGTTCAACGACGCGAATTACACGTTCAAGGAATCGGACGACGAGCGCGCACCGGTCTACTTGCTCCTCCCCACGGGCGAGCGAGCGAACCGAGTCTTCGTCGTCGGAACCCTCACCGAAAAAGAGGACGTCGGCGAGGACAGCGAATACTGGCGTGGACGAGTCGTGGACCCGAACGGGGACACGTTCTTCGTCTACGCGGGGCAGTACCAACCCGACGCCGCGGCCATGCTTCGAGAACTCGAAGCACCGGCCTATGTCTCCATCGCCGGGAAGCCCCGGACGTTCGAGATGGACGACGGAACGGTGAACGTCTCGCTTCGCCCCGAATCCATCACCGTGGTGGACGAATCGACGCGGGACCGCTGGGTGGTCGAAACCGCCGAGCGGACGCTCGAACGCATCGAAACGTTCGACGACGAGACGAACCGCTACGCGACGATGGCGAAAGAGCAGTACGAGCGACCCATCGACACGTACCGCGACAACGCGATTCAGGCGCTCGAAAGCCTGGATACCGGCGGCGCGAGTGGCGGAAACGACGACGGTGCCAACGATGAAAGCACCAGCGACGACGCCGGTGAGGTAGCGGGCGACAACGAACCGCCGATGCAGTAGCGCGGCGGGGAGTCCTCACCGAAACAACGCGGACAGTATCAATATTTCAGCGGTCGTCGGTCGTGCAGATACAGTCGAACAGCGCCGGGTATCGATATCGACTACACGCACACGGAATCAAATCATGCCTGACGAGCGAACTTCACCCAGCGGGGATTGGCAGGAGGTGTACGCGGAGATGGGAGCGGACACCTCGGTGGAGGGACCAGTCCATCCGTGCCCCAACTGTCGGCGAGAATCGACGCCCGTCTTTCGTCGCGTATTCGAATGTGAGGAACACGGGGTCTGGACGCTCGATAAGGAGGGGAATCCCCGTCACGGAACCAAGACCGAAGCCCGAATCGAGCCGGAAGAGACGGAGGGAGATTCGGGCGGAACGACGGCCGATTAATCCAGTGGCTCGGGGAGCGCGTCGTCCACGCGCTCGTCGAGTAATCCGGACCAGATCAGCGTCTCGGCGGCGGCAATATCCTCGTGGATGGGTCGGTCTTCGGTGAGCGGCGGCACGACTTCACGAACGGCATCGTAGGCCGCGCCGGTGCCGACGCCGTGTGAGAGGCCATCGGAGACGAATTCCGCGGCTTGAGCGCCGCAGACGAGTTCGATGCCGACGATGGAGAGCGTGTTCGCCACGGCACGGCGCGCGTTGTACGCGCTCTGGGCGCTCATGCTGACGTGGTCCTCCTGATTGCCGCTGACGGGCGTGTTGTCCATCGACGCGCGGCCAATGGAGCGGTTCTCGTTCAACAGCGCGGCGGCGGTGTACTGGGCGATCATGTAGCCCGAACGCAGGCCGCTGTGTTCGGTGAGGAACGGCGGGAGATGCGGTTCCTGAATGTTCGGGTTGAGCATGCGGTCCACTCGACGCTCCGAGATGGCCGCGAGTTCCGTGACGGCGTTCGTCAGGTAGTCGAGCGGAAGCGCGAGTGGGTCACCGTGGAAGTTTCCACCGGAAAGCACCGCGGCGTCGCCCGCACCGCTCGCGCGGCTATGCACGCTGTCGGCCGGGAAGATGAGCGGGTTGTCTGTCGCGCTGTTGAGTTCGATTTCGACGGCCGAACGCAGATGGGCGACGGCGTCCCGAACCGCGCCGTGAACCTGCGGCATGCAGCGAATCGAGTAGGCGTCCTGCACCCGGTCGCAGTTGCGGTGGGATTCGACGATTTCGGAACCCTCGGTGAGGCGCTTGATGTTCCGTGCCGTCTTCGCGTGGCCGTCGTGCGGGCGAACGTCGGCGATGACGTGGTCCGCGGAGGCGGTCGTTCCCATCGTCACCTCGGTCGTGAGCGCCCCGGCGACGTCCGCCGCACGGATCGCCCGTTCGGTGTCGAGCACTGCGAGCGCGGCGAGGCCGACCGAAAGCTGGGTACCGTTGATGAGCGCCAGGCCTTCCTTCGCCGCGAGGGTTATGGGCTCCAATTCGGCGGTTTCGAGCGCGTCCGCGCCGTCCAGTTTCTCACCGTCAACGGTCGCGGTTCCCTCGCCCATGATGACCAACGCGAGGTGCGCGAGCGGCGCGAGGTCGCCGCTCGCGCCGAGGCTCCCGCGGGATTTGACGACCGGGTGAATTCCCTCGTTCAACATCGTGACGAGTTGGTCCACGACGATTTCGCGGATGCCGGAATAACCCTTGACGAGGGCGTTGACGCGGCCGAGCATCATGGCTCGCACTTCCTCGCGGGTCAGTTCGCGGCCCGCTCCGGCGGCGTGGCTTCGAATGAGGTTCGTCTGGAGCGTCTCGATATCTTCTGGGGGAATCCGCTCGTCCACGAGTTCGCCGAAACCGGTGTTGACGCCGTAGACGGCTTCGCCGCTCTCGACGACCTCTTCGACGCGTTTTCGTGCGGTACGAACTCGTTCTCTCGCGTCTTCGGGGACGAATACGGTCGCGTCGTCGCGTGCGACACGTTCCACGTCCTCGGGCGTCAGCGATTCGCCGTCGATTTCGATTTCACTCATGATGGACCACCTCGCCGCCCTTCAGCACCGTTTCGACGGTGTTCACGCCGTAGTTGTAGGGAACGTGAACGTAGTTCGGCGCGTCGACGACGGCGATGTCGGCGGGCGTTCCGGGTTGGAGCGTGCCTGCTCCGTCCTGCATGTCGAGCGCCATCGCGGCGTGTTTCGTCCCCGCCACCAGCGCCTCGGCGGGCGTCATCCCCATCTCGACGCAAGCGAGCGACGTGGCGAAGCCCATGCTCTGGGAGTGGCAGTTCGGGTTGAAGTCGGTCGCAATCGCCACCGGTGCGCCCGCATCGAGGAACGCCCTCGCGTCGGCGAACTCGGCACCGAGACCGAACGCGGTGCCGGGAAGCAGGACGGGGACCACTTCCGCTGCCGTCAGCGCGTCGATGTCCTCTTCCGTTGCATACAGGAGGTGGTCCGCGCTCGTCGCGCCGAGTTTCGCGGCGAGTTGTGACCCGCCGATGTGCGCGAGTTCCTCGGCGTGGATTTTCGGCGTCAGGCCGTACTCCTCGCCGGTTTTCAGCACGCGGCGGGACTGCGGGACGGTGAAGACGCCTTCCTCGCAGAACACGTCGCAGAACTCCGCGATGCCCTGCTCCGCGACGGCCGGAATCTGTTCGTCCACGACTTCGTCCACGTAGTCGTCCGCGTCCCGGCCTTCCGGAATCGCGTGTGCGCCCATGAACGTCGGGACGACATCGACGGGGTGGCGGTCGTCGGCCCGTGCGATCACGTCGAGCATTCGAAGTTCGGTTTTCGTGTCGAGTCCGTACCCGGATTTCACCTCGACGGTCGTGGTTCCGTGGGCGAGCATCGTGTCGAGATGCGAGAGCAGGTTCGACAGCAGTCGCTCGTCGCTGGCCTCGCGCGTGGCGCGAACGGTTCGCAGGATACCGCCGCCGTCGGCGAGGATTTCTTGATACGTCTTGCCCTGTAGTTTCGCCTCGAATTCGTCCGAGCGGTCGCCAGCAAACAGCGCGTGGGTGTGGGGATCGACGAACCCCGGAATCGCGGTTTTGCCGCTCGCATCGACCGCATAGGTTGCGTTCTCCGGCGGGTATTCGCGGGTGACTGGCCCGTTCGCACCGATGCGTGCGACTTCGCCGTCTATCGCGGCGAGTGCGGCGTCCTCGTAAATCCCGAGGGAACCGTCCTCCTCGATGGTGACGATCTGTTTCGCGTCGTGGACGACTGCCGTGACCTCGTTTTCGTCGGATCGTGATGAGTCGGTCATTTGCCACCTCCGTACGTTGAAAGGAAGTGTGCGATCGCTCGTGCACCGGCCTTCACCGTCAGTTCGTCGTGGTCGAGCGACGGGGCACATTCCACGACTTCGAATCCGGCGACCCGGTCGTCGGCCGCGACGAGGCGGAGCATCCGGAACAGTTCTCGGGTGGAAATCCCGCCCGGCGTCGGAGCGCTGACGCCGGGTGCAAACGCGGCGTCGAGCACGTCCACGTCGACGCTGACGTAGATGGCGTCCACGTCGCTCATCGAATCCAGCGCGGTGTCGATGGCGGAAACCGAATCATCGCCGACCTCTTCGGCCGTGACGATTGCTCCCCCGCATTCGCGGACGTAATCGGCGTACGCCGAACTCGTCTCGAAATGTCGCGCGCCGACACAGGCGTAGGAATCGAGACCGGCATCGAACAACTGACGGTACGGAGTACCGCTGGTCGGATCGTCGCGCACCTCGCGCACGTCGAGGTGCGCGTCGAAGTTGATGACGCCGAGCGAGCCGTCTTCGAGGAGTGGTGCGGCGTTCGGATACGTGAACGAGTTGTCCCCGCCGAGGAAGACGGGCAACGTATCGGCATCGTGGAGTCGCTTCGCGAGGACGCCAGCCTTCCGCTGAAGCAACTCGGTGGTGACTTTCACACCCTCGTCGTCGAGCATGAGCATCACGTCGCCAACGTCGCCGACCGACTCGACCGGTCCGGCATCGAAGTGGTGGGTTTTCACGCCCGCGAGAGTCTCGCGGAGCGCCGCCGGGCCGTCCACCGCACCTTTGCGGCCGATGACGGCGTGGTCGAACGGTTCGCCGAGCAGCACCGCGTCGTACTGGGCGAGCACGTCGTCGTCCAGTTCTTCGATGGGTTCCACGATGTCGCCGAACTGCTCGTCGTTCGGGTCGGCGGAAGTCCCGCGCCATTCGGACGGTGGGTTCAATCCGGTCATGTCCGATCACGCATCGGAACCGCGACGTTCGATTTCTCGGCCTGTTCGAGCGCTTCGTCGTAGCCCGCGTCGGCGTGGCGAATGACGCCCATTCCGGGGTCGGTCGTGAAGACGCGACGGGCCTTTTCGGCCGCGAGGTCCGAACCGTCGAGCACGACGTGGTTGTTCGCGTGGAGCGCGTTGCCGATGCCGACGCCGCCGCCGTCGTGGACGGAGACGATGTCCGCGCCCGCCGCGCAGTTCAGCAGAGCGTTCAGAATCGGCCAGTCGGCGACGGCGTCGGAGCCGTCGCGCATGGCCTCCGTTTCGCGGTTGGGACTGGCGACCGACCCCGCGTCGAGGTGGTCGCGGGTGACGACGATGGGGGCCTCGATTTCGCCGTCCGCGACGAGTTCGTTGATGCGGAGGGCGAAGCGGGCGCGTTCGGTAAGGCCGTCGTCGTCGCCTTCGGCGGCAGAGCCGCCTCCGTTTCGATGCTCTTTTGGAGCATCGCTCGTTGCATAGCCCAACCAACAAACCCGCGAGGGAAGCCCCTGAAACTCGACCTCCTCCCGTGCGAGGTCGATCCAGCGGTGGAGTTGCTCCTTTTCAGGGAACAGTTCCACGACGGCCTCGTCGGTTCGGTGGATGTCGTCCGGGTTGCCCGAGAGCGCGGCCCAGCGGAACGGCCCCTTGCCCTGGCAGAACAGCGGACGGATGTAAGCGGGGACAAATCCGGGGAAGTCGAACGCGTGCTGCATGTCCCGGTGTTCTTTCACCTGCCCGCGGATGTTGTTGCCGTACTCGAAGGCGACCGCACCCGCGTCCTGAATGTCGAGGATACCCTGCACGTGACGGGCCATCGTGTCGAGACTCTCCTCGACGTACTTTTCGGCATCCTCATCACGGAGTTCGTCGGCCTCCGCGACAGTGTACCCGGACGGGTAGTAGCCCTCCAGTTCGTCGTGAGCGCTCGTCTGGTCGGTGATGACGTCGGGGACGAACTCCCGTTCCAGCATCCCTTCCAGCATGTCGGCCGCGTTGATGTGAACGCCGACGGAGTACGGTTCTCCGGCCTCCGCGGCGTCCTTTGCTTTCTCGATGGCTTCGTCCAAATCGTCCGTCTTCTCCATGCAATAGCCGGTCTCGATGCGGCGGTCGATTCGGTGCTCGTCCACTTCGGCGGCGATGCAGACGCCATGGTTCATCGTCACGGCGAGCGGTTGGGCACCGCCCATGCCACCGAGTCCGCCCGTGACGACGATTTTACCGGTGAGGTCGCCATCGTAGTGTTCGTCCGCGAGCGCGGCCAACGTCTCGTAGGTGCCCTGAATGATGCCCTGCGTGCCGATGTACGCCCACGACCCGGCGGTCATCTGGCCGTACATGATGAGGCCCTTGGCTTCGAGTTCGTGGAAGTGCTCCCAGTCGTCCCACTTGCCGACGATGTTGGAGTTGGCGATGAGAACGCGCGGCGCGCGTTCGTGCGTCGTGAACCGTCCGACGGGTTTCCCGGACTGAACCAGCAACGTTTCGTCGTCGTCCAGTTCGCGCAGTTCGGCCATGATGGCGTCGTAGGCGTCCCATGAACGGGCCGCCCGCCCCGTCCCGCCGTAGACGACGAGTTCCTCCGGTTTCTCGCCGACGTCCGGGTCGAGGTTGTTGTTCAGCATGCGGAGGGCCGCCTCCTGTCGCCATCCCCTACATTCGATGTCCGTTCCGGTCGGCGCGCCCTGATATTCGCGCCACTGTGCGCTCGGTTCGCCGATGTCGTGGTCGGCTTCCGTTCCTTCGTTCATTATGTATTGTAGTATGCACGCGAGGCGCAAATACCCAAGCCCCCGCTTACGGAGGGTTCTTTAAGTATATTCGGCGAAAATTGGGAGTGATGTACGAGGTGACGATGCGGATCGAACAACCAAGCGTACCGGCGGAAGCCACCGCCGGAACCGAGACGACCGTCGAGTTGTGGTGCAACGACCACTGCGACCTGTTGCACGTCAGCGGTCCCGACGGAGAAGCCACGTTGGATCACATCGAGCGACTCGTCGGGGTCCAAGAGCTACTGGTCGAAGGTGACGAACGACTGGCGATGACCGAGACGTGTCTGAAAGACCACGAGCGGGATACCGTCGAATCATTTCTCGCTCGCCACAACTGCCTGCTCGTCCCGCCGCTTCGGTACCTCGACGGCGAGAAGTGGTGTCGGATCCTGTCGCTCGATTCGTCGAACCTGACCGCGCTGTATCGTGACCTCGTGACCGAGTTTCCCGTGACCATCGAAGCCAAGCGAGAAATCACGGCGGTATCAGCCGAGAGGCCGCTCCTCACGCCCGAAACGTCGCTTCCGAGTCTCTCGCCCCGTCAGCAGGAGGCACTGATACTGGCGGTCGAGATGGGATACTACCGGATTCCACGCGAAACGACGACGGCCGAAATCGCGGACGAGATGGGCGTGGAACGACGGACGCTGGAGGAGCACCTTCGACGGGCGGAGAACAAACTCATCGGCGGAATGGCGTCGTTCTACTGAGCTCTCATCCCGCCAGCGCGATTCCCGCCTCGTCGAACCGCCGATTGACTCGGCGGAAAAACTTCGAGCGGGCCGCCACGAACTCCGCGTGTGTCGGGTCGTCTATCCAGAACGAGACTTCGACGGTGAGCCGTGAGTCGTTCATATCCGTGACGTGGACGGAGGGTGCCGGGTCGTCCATGATGTCGCCGTGACGGTCGGCTTCCTCCAAGAGAATGGCATCCACCGCATCGACGTCCACGTCGTAGGCGAGGGGGAACTCGTGGTGAACGCGAAGCGTGTCACCCGCGACGGGGTTCTTCACGGCGTTGGTCGTGAGGACGGAGTTCGGCACCGTGATGAGTTCGTTGTCGAAGGTACGCACGCGGGTCACTCGAAAGGTGATATCCTCGATAACGCCTTCGTTTTCGGACCACGCTATCCAATCGCCGATGTTGAATCGTGGGTCGGTGACGATGAAGACGCCACCGACGAAGTTCGCAGCGATATCGCGGGTTGCAAACCCGACCGCGATGGTCAGTGCGGCCGCGAGCGTCGCGGATGCACCGAAAACGTCCACACCCGCGAGGTCGAGCGCGAGGAGTATCCCTGCGAACCAGATCACCGCACGAACGACGCGCAGTATCGCACCGCGGATGGTGCGATTGACACTTCGAACCCGGAGCATTCGTTCGACGAGCGGTTCCAGTACGACCCGACCGATGAGATAGAAGATAGCGAGCGAGATGGTGAATATCACTGCACTCCAGAAGTACTGCGGAAGTTTGTCCAGTAAGGCCGCGTTCTCGAGGGTGTTCCCCACTGGTCCACCCAATTGTCCGACGGGATGTTCCGACATATCGGATCATGAGGAACGACGCTTATCTCATGGTTACGGCCGTGTGGATGTCTGACAAAAGGTTAAATACCCTTACAACACTAATCTACACTGAGATGGGCAACAAAAACAAGACGATTTCCTTCAGGGTCAACGAGGACGCGTTCGAGACCCTGCGGGATATCGCCGAAAAGCGCGACATCTCGCTGTCGGCAGTGTTCCGCGATTACGTGGACCTGCTGGTCGCCCATGACGGAAAAGTCAAAGTCGTTCCCGAAAACCAGATCGGCGAGACGACCAACGAGGAGTCGTTCCCGCCGAAAATCGAGGTTCCGAAGAGCTTCGTTCGGGAACACGAACGTCTCGAACTGGAGGCGGAACACCTCCGCGAGCAACTTCAGGAACACAAGGAGTACGTCCGCCATCTCCAGACGATGGTGGACGACGAGGAAGAGGAGGTCATTCAGCTCGAAGAGTTGGACGACGAGATGGAGAACGACGAACCGTTTCGACTGGGATAACCGGGATTAGCCCGACAGCGACCGTTTCTTCTGGCGCGAGCGCTCCGACATCGAGCCGTCGCCCTCCACGTTGGCGAGTTCCTCGATGGCTTCGAGTGTCCGGACCGAGTCATCCAAGAACGACAGCACGTCGCCCGGATACGCGTACACCAGATAATCGTCGGTCATCACGTCAACGATGGCGTCCGGTCCGAGGCCACCCTCGCGCAGTTCGAGCAGGTACTGCATGAACTTCCGCTCCGGACAGCCACAGTACGGATTGCTCTGGCAGTCACAGTCCAGGAAGTCCTCGGCGAAGTCGAGCACGCGGTCCCGCGTCGCCTCGTCGAGTTTCTGGAGGCCCTCGCCCTGAAACAGGATATCGAGGGTCGCGCCCTTGAACGCCCCTTTCGGGATGTTCGTATCCAACTGCGAGGAGATCTGGCGATGGTTTTTGACGTAGATTTTGTCCGTGATAGCCACGCTTGTCGGGAACTATTCGGTTCCGCCGGATAAGCGTGTCGTCAACGGAAACGAAAGACAGGAGATATCGCACCGAGAGCGATTGCGATGAAAACGGAGAACGCGACAACAATTGCTAGGGAAAATGACCGCAACCGCATGCGGGCGGGCGGCCGAGCGGTTCCGGCCGCCCGCCCTTGCTCGCGGTTTTACCGTTCGCTGGCTCGGGTGCACGAACCGCGCATCCTGAAAGCGGGTGCGTAAATTCGATTCTGAGAGAAAAGTCGTCTCAGTGTTCCCGTGTGACGACGAACTGCGCGAAATCACGGAGGTAGTCCAGCGCAGCAGAATCGGGGGCGTCGACCCTGTCGAGGGCGGCCAGCGCGGCTTCGGACTGTTCGTGGGCGAGTTCGTTCGCCTCGTCGGCGCTGAGGTCGGTCACCTGCACGATGGATGGACGACCGATTTCCTCGTCCTGTCCGGTCGGCTTGCCGAGGTCGTCGGGGTCGGCCGTCGCGTCGAGCACGTCATCGCGGATCTGGAAGGCGATACCGACGCGTTCCGCATATTCGCCGAACGCATCGACCGTTTCGGGGTCGGCGTCGGCCGCCAAGGCTCCGAGCGCGGCGGCGGCGCGGAACAACGCACCGGTCTTTCGGCGGGCGAGTTCCATGTATTCGGGCTGGTTCGACGGCGTGGCGACGAGTTCCGAGGCTTCGCCCATACCGAGTTCGATCATCGATTCGGCGACGACCTCCATTGCACGTGGATCGGAGGAGAACAACTCGAACGCTTCGCCGAGCATCCCGTCACTGGCGATGATGGCCGGGCCGTAACCGTACTCCGCCCACGCGCTTTCGGTGCCGCGGCGCACGTCCGAGCGGTCGATGATGTCGTCCACGACGAGCGACGCGTCGTGAACGAGTTCGATACCGACGCCGAAATCGACGGCGTCCTCGGCGTCGCCACCCGCTGCTTCACAGACGAGCATGGCGACGGTCGGCCGGACCCGTTTCCCCCCCGAGAGTGCCGTGTGGGCCAATTGCTCCGACAGTTCACGTGGTTCGACCCGCTCTACGACCTCCTCCAACCGGTCTTCGACGAGCGTCCTGCGGGCCATCAGGTACTCCATTCGTCTGTGCTTCAGGACGGGGGACGCAAATACGTGACGGGTTCAGTCGGCTGTCATCACGGCACGGACCGACAAAAACGTCGGTTCACGGGACACCCGCTCGAACGTTTCGGGGGATTTCTCGCGGAATTTCTCCGTCGGTTGACTCTCCGCGATACCGTCGAGACGAAAGCGGGCGTTCAGCAGGGGGGTCAGTATCGCCGCCAGCGGTCGGCGATAGGTGGAGACCTCCACCGGGTCGCCGAAACTCGTCCACTCGTCGCTCACCATCTCGGTCTCGAAGTAATCGTCCGGGTCGAAGTACAACGTATCCGCGACCGGATGCCCACACGAGAACACGAGAATTCCATGGGGTCGGAGGACGCGACCCAGTTCGGAAAACAGCGACTCCCAATCCTCGACGTAGTCGAACGCCAACGAACTGTACACGAGGTCGAACCGGTTCGACTCGAAGGGAAGGGGTTCGCCGAAATCCGCTCGAAGAAATCGCCCCGCGTGGGCACGCTCCCGTGCGTGAGCGAGCATTTTGGGGCTTACGTCGATTCCGGTGACGCTCGCTCCGCGTTCGAGCAGATGCTCCGCCGTGATACCCGGACCACAACCAGCGTCCAGTACGTCGAAACCCTCGATGTCGGGAAGCAATCCCAGCGTCGTCGGGCGTTCGAGGTCGGCGTTGAACGGCTTCGTCGGTGCCCGTTTGGCGTACTCGTCAGCCAGTTTCTCGTACGTGGGAAGGGCCAACGGTCGCTCTTGCTCGTCGGTCATACCCGTTCCTCCGCGAGTGAGGTGAAAAGTTCGCTGGTCGGAACGACGATTCGAATCGACAAGTCGTATCGTTCATGACATACGTTAACAGCTATCGCGAGGAATTATTCTGGTGGGACCATCATACAAAATTCGAGCATGAGCGACGCTTCGAACGGGGAGTCCACACGATTCACCCACGGGCCGATACTGTGGCCGCTTCTCGCGTTGGCTCTCCCGCTCACCGCCACACAGTTGCTGCAAGTGGCGTACAATCTGACGGACACGTTCTGGGTTGGACGACTCGGTGCCGATGCGGTGGCGGCGCTGTCGTTCTCGTGGCCGCCGATATTCCTGCTCGTAAGCGTCGGCGGCGGGATGACGAACGCGGGAACCATCCTCATCGCGCAGAACACGGGCGCAGGCAACGATGATCGACTCGGGCACGTCGCCGGACAAACGGTCGGTTTCGTCGGGTTACTCTCGGTTGCCGTTTCGATGCTCGGCGTCGTCTTCGCCCCGGAGTTGCTCCACGCCATCGGGACCACGCCGGGAACGAAGGTCCACGAATTGGCCGTCACCTACACGCGAATCGTCGTCCTCGGCATGCCGTTCACCTTCGGATTTTACGTGTTCATGGCCCTACTCCGTGGCTGGGGAGACACGAAGACGCCGATGTATCTGATGGTCCTCAGCGTCGGCCTCAACATCGTCCTCGACCCGTTTTTCGTCCTCGGATTTACTGGCAATCCGCTGTTCGGATGGTTCGGTCTCGGTGGACTCCAGCGTTCGCTGTTTACCACCACTGGCTTCGGCGGGTTTGGGGTCATGGGTGCCGCGATAGCGACGGTTCTCTCGCGGGGAATCGCGGCCGTCATCGGATTCTGGCTGTTGTTCGGCGGCCGCGTCGGTCTGCATCTCGCGCTGGACGACCTCCGGTTGAAGTTCGAGACCGTCGAAAAAATCCTCCGAATCGGGGTTCCCGGAGCCATCGACCAGAGTACCCAATCCATCGCGGTCATCGTCATGACGGCGCTCCTCGCCACCGTCAGCACCGACGCCGTCGCGGCGTACGGTATAGGTACCCGATTCATCTCCCTCGTCTGGCTTCCGACGGTGGCGATGGGGATGTCCGTCGAGACCGTGGTCGGGCAAAACCTCGGAAACGGGCGGCGGGACCGCGCTCGACGCACGGTGTACATCGCCGTCGCAATCCTCGGGGTGGCCTTCCTCGTCGCTGGCGTGCTGACGTTTTGGTTCGCTCGCCCGATCGTCGGTCTGTTTATCACGGGGTCAGGCTCCGACACGATAATCGATCAGGGTGCGACGTTCCTCCGAATCGTCACGCCGACGTGGATCATCATGGCCGCCTACCACATGATGAACGGAGCGTTCTACGGGTCGGGGTCCACCCGGATGGCGATGGGAATCGCTGTGACGTCGTTGTGGGGAGTCCGTGCAGTCATCGCAGTTGTCGCCATCCTCGTCTTCAGCGTCGGTGCTGTCGGTGCGTGGTACGCCATCGCAGTATCGAACGTGACGGCGGCCGTCGCTGGCGCGTTCTTTTTCTTCCGCGGACGATGGCTGGAGAACGTTCTCGAAGACGGTTCGACGGAAGAGGCGGGTCCGAACGCCGAGTCAGGACAACTGACCGATTCGCAATAGCGAAGAATAACGACCGGTTCCCGTCGGTCAGCGGTCAACGACGAGCGGCAAAAATCTGCACCGTCAGAGCAAAGCTCTGACAAGCCATTCGTTCGCTTCGTCGCCGGCGTTTCGCGCCGGCTTCCAGCGGGACCAAGGGTCCCGCCCGGCTCACGAAGAGATCAAAAAACCGCGAAAACCTTAGCTGAACTGCTCGATCAGTTCCGGCACTACTTCGAACAGGTCGCCGACGATACCGTAGTCGGCGATGTCGAAGATGGGTGCGTTCGGGTCCGTGTTGACCGCGATGATGGTGTCCGAACCCTTCATCCCGGCGACGTGCTGCACCGCGCCGGAGATACCGATAGCGAGGTAGACCGTCGGTGTCACCTGCGAACCGGACTGGCCGACCTGCCGGTTCTTCGGGAGCCAGCCGTTGTCCACGATGGGACGCGACGAAGAGAGCGTCGCGCCGGTCGCTTCCACGAGGTCCTCGATGAGCGGGAGGTTGTCCTCCTCCTCGATACCGCGGCCGATGCTGACGAGGAACTCCGCCTCGCTGATGTCCACGTCGCCAGCGCCGACTTCCTCGAAGCCGGTGACGGTCGAACCGATGGCGTCCTCGTCGGGTTCGAAGTCGAACGCGGAGACGTCGGCGTCGCCGACGCCTTCCGCTTCGGGCCACTCCGCACCACGGGTCGTCAGGGCGAACTGGTCGCCCTCGACTTCCACCGTCGTCTCGACTTTCGAACCGTACATCTCACGCGTCGTCGTGAGCGTGTCGCCGTACTCGAAGCCGATGACGTCGGTGACGAGCGGCAGGTCGAGATGGTTGGCGACTGCGGGCGCGTAGTCCAGTCCGTTCACACTGTTTGGCATGAGGACGAACGTCGGTTCGAGGTCGCCGACCAGCGCCTCGATGGCCTGTACGTACACGTCGTGGTTGAATTCCTCGCCGTATTCGACGGTGTGAATCGCATCGACACCGGTGCGGTTCAGTTCGTCGGCATAGGAATCCACGTCGCCGCTGATGACGGCGAGGTGCAGGTCGCCACCCGCGTCGTCGGCGAGTTCACGCCCTGCGGAGATGATTTCGAAACTCTCGTCGCGGAGTTCGCCGCGTCGGTGTTCCGTGATGGCGAGCACGTCGCTCATTGGACGACCCCCTTCTCACGGAGCACGTCAGCAAGTTTCGCCGCCGTCTCCTCGGTGCTTCCCTCGAAGATCTCCGCGTCGCTCTCGCTCTCGGGTTCGTACATGTCGGTCAATGTCAAATCGCTCCCCACCGCGTCGGCGTTCAGACCGAGGTCGCCGAGCGCCTTCGGTGCGATCTCCTTGGACTGTGCCTGTCGGATTCCGCGCAAACTCGCGTAGCGCGGTTCGTTGATACCCGTCTGGATGGTCAGCACGGCCGGGATTTCGATGTCCGTCAGTTCCTCGACGCCACCCTCCAGTTCGCGGTGGACGTGTGCGACGCCATCGTCGGCATCCACGTCGAGACCGTTGACGACCGCACCCCACTCGAAGTCGATCTCGTCCGCGAGTGCGACACCGGTCGCGCCGAACGCGTCGTCACCGGCCTGCACGCCGGTCAACACGAGGTCGGGTTCCTCTTCCGCGACAACGGCGGAGAGGATTTCGGTCTTCGTCTCCACGTCGAGCAATCCGGCGTCTTCGAGTGCTTCGTCCCAGACGCGGATCGAACGGTCCGCCCCTTTGGCGAGAGCCATTCGAATCGTCTCTTCGGCGCGTTCCGGGCCGATAGTGACGGTTACGACTTCGTCGGCGATGCCCGCCTCGTTCAACTGGACACCCTCCTCGACGGCGTAGTCATCCCACTCGTTCAGGTCATATTCGAGGTAGCGGTCGTCTACCTCGGTCCCTTCCACCTCGAAGTCATCCGCGAGTTCGGCGACTTCTTTTACCGTTACAAGGACCTTCATAATCAATTCCTTTCCGGGTAGCGGGTAAACGTTTTCGAAACGGCTGACAATGCACACGCCGTACTAATCGGATTTTTTACCTATTGGGAGGGGGAGATCGGACGGCTACTCATCGGTATCGAAATCGGTGATGTCCTCTCCAGGGAGCGTGATGAGGTTTTCCCGACCGATTCGGAGTTTGTCCACACGCCCGCTCTCGTTCATCGCCGAGAGCAACTGGGAGACCTTGGCGTTCGACCAGTTGGTCTCCTTGACGATGGTCGCCTGTTTCATTCGACCGCCGTTCTGTTTCAACAGGTGTTCGACGCGCTCCTCGTCGGACAGCAAGTCGAGGTTCGGTTCCGGGTCGTCGTCCGGATCGGGTTCCGGCGGTACGGGCTGATCGACGGGGTCGGAATCCACGACGGGTTCATCGTCGTCATCGTCGCGCTGGAAAAACGCGTAGACGCCTGCACCGGTGAGACCGACGAGGGCCAAGAATCCGGCGGCATACTCGTAAGGGAACGAATTGGACGACTGCGGAGACGTCTGATTTTTCGTGTACGTCACATCAGGGGGGAGGGAGTTGCTATCTTCGGAACTACCCCTCACAAAGATGGTTTCGTTGTTCCGTCTGATGTCGTTGTCCTGTCGGATACTCGTGTAGTATATCCGGTATCCGTCGGGGTTCTCAAGAACGAGGTTCTGCTTCGGAGAGAGGGAACCGAGCCACGTCGAATCACCGTCGTCAAACATGAAGGCGTCGTGGAGATAGATCTTGTCGCCGTTTACTCGTGTAAAGTTCGTCCAGATGAAGGTAAGCACCAACGTTCCGGTGTCATTGTTGACAAAATAGTCCCGTTCCGAGTTCCGTATCTGCATTTGACGCCCCGTCGCTTCCTGTTCGCGCTTCGCAATTGCGCGAAACGTCTCCGTGGAGAAGCCGACATCGCCGTCGTTGAGATTATGATTCTCGAAATCACGACCCATCCGCTTGAACGCTGCCGTTTCGTTGTCGTTGTGAAGCGCAAACTGCATCGAAACGTTCCACTCGGCATCACCGTTAGAGTGAGGTTTGATTCGAATGGTCGTCCCATTTACCGCCGTCACGTTTACCGAGCTACGGTCCTGTATTACGTGGCTACTGCTGGCCGGATGGGTGTTGATATCACCCGCAACGACGGTTGGCCCCACGGCGAAGAGGGAGAGAAGGACCACGAGGAGGGCGAAGTGTGACCGCATATCCATGAGTGGTCAATCAGACAAGAAAATACTTTCCATCCGTACGACAAAACATCAGGACTCAATTTAAAAGATTTTCACTGATTTCGGATGTTTATCCAAGGACGAACAAATCCCATATGTATTTTAATGAGTAGTTGTATACGCAACTGTATGAATCGGGCGTTCCCCGTCATAGTCGCAGTCCTTCTCATCTTCTGTTCGCCTGCTGCGGCATTTGGAACCGGGATGTCGACGGCGGTAGCGAAGACGCCAAGCGCGAAAAATCCGGTGCAACCACCGGGGTTCAACAATACGGCCTACCAGTTGAGCATCGGAACGCCGGACAGAAGTGGTACGGACACCCCATCGTTGAGCCTCAGCACTGCCCTCGAGATGGATAGGAACGACTTAGAGACGCAAAAGCGAATGAATACGCTCGACGAGCGGTTATCGAACGTTAAATCGAGCGGTGAAAAGAAACAGATACTTTCTTGGTTCAAAGCGAACATTTCCGTGCGATTGTCTGCTCTACAGACCGAAGAACGGACGACGAGTCAGCGGTTCAATAGCCAGGAAATCGGTACGGATGAATATATAAATGATCTCGCGATGATCGAAGTGAAGGCGAACAATATAGAGGACGCCGTGAAACGCATGAAATCGGCAGCGAAGAGGGAGAACGTTGTTCGATTTCAACCCTACGAATGGCAATATTTGACCAAATTGATACCGTTGCGTAGTAAGATACGTGAAGCAGCGGTAGAGAGTTTTCACTACGGCACGTCTTCGGAGAGGATCTATGTTGCAACAACTTCGAACGGTGTTGCTCTCAGCAGTATCATCGGTAATCAGTACATCCGTGATGTGTATCGTGCTGATTACAGAAATACAAGTTTGATAAATCAGATGACGAGCAGGGAAGCAAACAATATCACGATTCACGAATATCCGTGGTCCACAAATAACAAAAACAAAATAAGTTCGCCCACGAAGTTCGTGTATGACAAGGCCGCCCAAACGAAGATAATATACCCCCAAGGTGTGATCGAAGCGTACCTCGACACCGGCACGAAGAAGATATACCGCGAGATACAGTACAAGTCACTCACTGGAGATAACCATGCCCCTTACGGAGCTTCCGTCGAAAACAACAGCACGAATCTACATCTCGTCGTCAATCGAACGTACTCCGGCGGACCGCTCCGAATAAACCTGACCGATTCGAAGGGCGATCCGGTCAACGGTCATATCGAAATCGGGGAGACGGAACTCGGGGATACCGGACCGACTGGAACGATATACACGATATCACCGAGTCGGGAATTCACCGTCACCGCGACACACGACTCCGAGACGGTGAAAGTGACACTCACCCCCTACGGAGTAACGAACGGGAGTTCCAATGGTGAAACGCCACGGAATGCTGGTGAATCGCCCTAAGGTTGAAATAGCAATACAGAACCACTGACTGGCGTGTCGAAACGCGCCGTCTCACCCGTCGTCGGGGTCGTCCTCTTGCTCGTCGTCACGCTCGTCGTCGCCGGAACCATCGGGGCAGTGGCGGTACATTCGATGTCATTACAGGAACCGAAACACGCTGTCATCGGGGTTTCGGCTACTGCGGCAACAAACCGGGTAGCGTTTACACACCAAGCAGGGGATTCGCTCGACATCGATGGGATCGAGATCGAGGTACGTGTGAACGGTGAATCGCTCTCCCATCAACCGCCAGTTCCGTTCTTTTCAGCGGACGGGTTTCGTGCCGGGCCGACAGGACCGTTCAACAGCGCATCCGATCCGACGTGGCATGTGGGAGAAACGGCGAGTTTTACACTCGCCGAAACCAACGCACCGTTACTCGAACGAGGGGACGAAGTCACCGTTCGGATCGTCGAAAACGGAACGCTCGTCATCGAAATGGAAGCGACTGCACGCTGAAAAATCCACGAATAATATCTATTCTTCAGGTACGCGCGCGACGGTCGTGATAGCGATATCGGGGTCGTAACTCGGACCCATCTCCCGGTGACGAATGTCCTCGTAGCCCGCTTCGTGGAACATTCGATCCGCCTCGTCGCGGTCGTAAAAGAGCATGATCGTATCGGCGACTTTCTGCATGACGCCCGTTCCGGGGTAGTTCGGACCGACAATCAAAACCTCACCACCGGGTTTGGTAACACGGCGGATATCACGGAGGGTTTCGACCGGGTCGGGCCAATATTCGATGGAACCGGACGACCAGACGATATCGAACGAATCGTCCTTGAACGGCAGTCGCTCGGCGTCCCCTCGGTAGAAGCTGACGGGGTCGTATTTGCCGATTTTTTCCCACGCCTTTCCCAGTTGGTGGATGCTCTGATCGAGACCGTGGACGTTGTCGGTATGTTCGAGGAGTCCTTCGGTTCCGAACCCGGTCCCGCAACCGACATCGAGCACTCGATCGTCAGATTCGATGTCGAGCATCGACAGCGCTTCGTCGCGCATTTCCTCGTTCCAGATGAACGGGTTGACCTGATCGTACACCTTCGAGAGGTATTTGTAAAAGATTCGTGCTCGACGTTTGTCTTCGAGAATACCCATTGTAATTGTGTTGCGGTTGGGACCGAACGATGATGAATCCCCACCATTTTCGCCCGACGGGGAGCCAAATGGTTCCGCAAGTAGTTTATAGCCTCTGGCGCAACCATTCGCGTGATTACCACATATGCCGAGACCGGACGTTCTAGAACGAATAAAAGAGGCCGAAACGGAGGCTGACGGCATCGTCGCGCAAGCCGAGGAGGATCGCGAAGAGCGGATTTCGGAGGCGCATACGAAGGCGGAGGAGATCCGCTCGGAAGCTCAAGAAGAGGCCAACGAGATGGAAGAGAAACGACTCGAAAATGCGCGTGAAGATATCGAATCCGAGCGCAAACAGATCCTCGCAGAGGGCGAGAAAGAGCGAGAAGAGCTCGAAACTCGTGCCGAAGCGAACAAAGAGGAGGCGATAGAATTAGTCATCGACAGATTCAGGGAGGCGGTGCATGCTCAGACCTGAACGGATGAGCAAGGTCTCGGTGGCAGGGTCGCGGATGGTCATGCCCGACGTCATCGAAGCGATTCACGAACTGAATCTCGTACATCTGTCGGATTACGATGGGTCGTGGGAAGGATTCGACCCGGGCAACCCCGTCACTGGCGCGGACGAGGCATCCGACAAGCTCGTCACCGTTCGTTCGATCGAAAGTATTCTTGAGGTGAGTGGGGAGGACGCCGGTCCGCAACGAATCGTTACCGGCGAAGCCCTCGAAGAGGAACTCGAAGAGATTCGGGCACAGGTCAACCGCCTGGACGCCCGACGAAACGAACTCGAAGCGGAGCTACAGAGCGTCGAAGAACGGATAGACGCGATGAAGCCGTTCGCCAACCTCGGCATCGACCTCGATCTGTTGTCGGGATACGACCATCTTCAGGTCGCCGTTGGCGAAGGGGACGCGAACGAAATCGAACGCGCGCTCACCGAGTCGAGCGACGTTCAGGAGTACGAACTGTTCTCCGAGGAGCGGACGGTCGCCGTCTTCGTCTACCCGGAAGACGGGGCGGAAGACGCACTCGGCGAGGCATTGGTCGGTATCGAGTTTACGTCGTACGACGTTCCGGAGGCCTCGGGAAGCCCCGAGGAGTACGTCGCGGAGCTCAAACACGACTATCAGAAGGACGAATCGAAGCTCAACGGCGTCGAAAGCGAGCTAAATGACGTAAAACTCGATGCTGCTGGCTTCCTGTTGGCGGCCGAGGAAAAACTCGCTATCGAGGTACAGAAAGAGGAAGCGCCGCTTCAGTTTGCAACGACGGAGAACGCCTTCATCGCCGAAGGTTGGATCCCGTCCGACCGCTACGACGACCTGGTAACCGCCATTCGGTCGGCGGTCGGCGACCGCGCCGACGTCGACGAACTCGAACGCGCATCCTACCACAATCCGGACATCGACCACCACGTCGCCATGGACGGCGGCACGGAGGAGAACCCGCCGGTCGTCCAGGACAACCCTGACCCGACTCGACCGTTCGAACTGTTGGTCGAAACGATCAACAGGCCGCGATACTTCGAGTTCGATCCGACCATCGTGCTGTTCCTCACGCTCCCGATCTTCTTCGGATTCATGATCGGCGACGTGGGGTACGGCCTGGTCTACCTCGTGGCAGGCTGGTACCTCTTCACTCGATTCGACGGTGGATTCAAAAGCCTCGGCGGCATCGCGCTCTGGTCGGGTGCGGTCACCGTCGTCTTCGGGTTCATATTTGCCGAGTTCTTCGGCTTCCACTTCGCGCATATGCTCTATGGCCCCGGCGGTCCGCCGCTGGAGAAGGGGCTGACGCCGGAAACCGTCGAGTGGGCGCTCCTCTGGCTGTTCATGAGCGTCATCGTCGGGTTGATCCACCTCAACGTCGGATTCATCTTCGACTTCCGCGAGAAGATGGACTTCGGAATGAAACACGCGCTCCTGGAGGCTGGCTCCTGGATACTGCTCATGAACGGCGTCTGGCTCTGGATCCTCAGCAGGAGCTACAAAAGTTCGAAACCGGACTTCATCTACACGTCGTTCGACGCCCATCCGATTCCGCTCGGCTTCACGGGCTTCTCGCCCGAGGCCGGAATGGCGGGACTCGCAGTCGCCGTCGTCGGCATGCTCGCCCTCGTCGTCGCTGAGGGCCCCGTCGTCGCGCTCATCGAGAGCCTGAACGTTCTCACGCACGTGCTGTCCTACGCTCGGCTGGCCGCGGAGGTCATCGCCGAGGCGGGCATCGCGCTCGTCGTGAACCTGCTCGTGTTCGGCGCCTCCACCGATGGAGAGGCATACCACTTCCTCGTCGACAAAGCCCCATCCGCCGTCAGCCACGGCGAGGTCGTCTTCGGCGGCCTGTTCCACATGGGTATCATCGGGGTACTCTTCGGAATCGTCCTGCTGATCCTGGGCCACCTTGTCGTGCTAGCGCTCGGCATCGTCAGCGCAGGTCTGCAGGCCCTGCGGCTGGAATATGTGGAATTCTTTGGGAAGTTTTATGAGGGCGGTGGGGAGAAGTTCCAACCGTTCGGCTACGACAGATCCTACACCACAGAGGACTAAGTAAACCATGTACGAATTCATACTCGCATTCGCACACTCCGCTGTATTGCTCGCACAGGACGCTGCTTCCAACCAGCCCAATTTCCCGAAGGCTGGCGCCACGCTCGGCGTCGGTCTCGCCGCACTCGGCGCAGGCGTCGCAGAGGGTGGCATCGGTGCCGCCGCCGTCGGCGCAATCGCCGAGGACCGCGACTTCTTCGGTCTCGGACTGATCATGACGGTGCTCCCGGAGACCCTCGTCATTCTGGCGCTGGTCGTCGTGTTCATCGTATAAACTCCCTTCCCAATTTATGAGTTTGGAAACAGTAGTTGAGGACATTCGAGACGAAGCCCGCACGCGCGCGGACGAAATCCGCGCAGAGGCCGACGACCGCGCCGCCGAGATCGTCGAGGCGGCCGAAGCGGACGCCGATGAAATCGTAGCGGCGAAAGAACGAGAGATCGAAAACCAGATCGAACAGGAACGCGACCAGCGCCTCTCGGGTGCCAAGCTCGAAGCCAAACAGAAGCGCCTGAGCGCCCGCCGTGACGTCATCCAGGACGTTCGCGATGCGGTCGAGGACCGTCTCTCGGAACTCGGCGGCGACGAGCGCGAGAAGCTGACGCGCGAACTGCTCGACGCCGCAGCGACCGAGTTCGAGGACGAGGAATCGGTCCGCGTCTACTCGTGTCCGTCCGACGAGGAACTCGTCACCGGGATCCTGGACGACTACGAAAACTTCGAGCACGCCGGCGAGTACGACTGTCTCGGCGGCGTCGTCGTCGAAGGCGACGCGTCGAGAGTCAGAGTGAACAACACGTTCGACTCGATACTCGAAACCGTCTGGGACGATCAGCTAAAAGATATCAGCTCGAAGCTGTTTGACGACCAATGAAGGTTATTAGCAGCGACGCATCAAACTACGAGTACGTCAACGCGCGCGTCAAGACGCGCCGCGCCACTCTCTTCTCCGAGGAGGACTACCGCAAGCTCATTCGAATGGGCCCGGGAGAAATCGCCCGGTACATGGAGGAGACGGAGTACGAGGAGGAAGTGAACGCACTCGGCGCACGCTACGATGGCGTCAACCTCGTGGAGTACGCGCTCCACGCCAACCTCGCCAAGCACTTCGACGACCTGTTGCAGTGGGCCGACGGGAAGCTTTACGACCTCATCGCCCGCTATCTCCGGAAGTTCGACGACTGGAACATCAAGACCGTGATCCGTGGCATCTACTCCGACGCGGATCGAGAACTCGTCGAGGCGGACCTGATCCGCGCCGGCGAGTTCTCCAACCGCTTCCTCGACCGGATGCTCGACGCGACCACCATCGAGGAAGTCGTCGATCTCCTGTCCGATACGATGTTCGGCGACGCCGTCGAAGAAGCGTATCAGGATCACGAGGAGACCGGGCTGTTGATCCCGCTCGAAAACGCCATCGATCGGGCGTATTACGAAGCGCTGATGGACGGAATCATCGTCGGTCCGGACCGCGCGACGGACATGTACGTCGATTTCTTGCAAGCGGAAATCGACTTCCGGAACATCCGGAACGTCCTTCGTGCCAGCCGAAGCGGCGCCGACATCGACCCCGCGAAGTACTACATCTCCGGGGGACGGCTGTTCGACGCATCGACACTGGCACAACTCGCAGGCAATCCCGACGAACTGATCGCCCGGCTTCGTGACAGCCGTTACGGGGATAAACTGGACGAAGCGCTGGACGAGCTTGAGCGAGCCGACAGTCTGATTGGATTCGAGCACGCTCTAGATAAGGCGTTGCTCGAATACTCGGACCACCTTTCACACGTGTTTCCGTTATCCGTGTGTCCAGTGTTCGCTTACGTTCTCGCCAAACAGCGTGAAGTCGATAACATCCGTGCGATTGCACGAGGGCGCGAAGCGGGACTGTCAGAGGACCAAATCGAAGAGGAACTGGTACTACTATGAGCCAAGAGATAGCCGTCATCGGGAGCCCGGACTTCACGACCGGATTTCGCCTCGCAGGCGTCCGGAAGTTCGAAAACGTTCCGGATGACGAGAAAGCGGAGAGCTTGGACGACGCAGTTTCTCGCGTACTGACGGACGACGACGTGGGCATCATCGTGATGCACGACGACGACCTCGAACATCTCTCTCGGAACGTCCGGAACGACGTCGAGACGAGTATCGAGCCCACCCTCGTAGCGCTGGGCGGTGGCGCGGGAAGCAGCGGACTCCGCGACAAGATCAAGCGTGCGATCGGTATCGACCTTATGGACGAAGACGAACAAGGTGATAACGAATGAGCCAGGCAACAGACAGCGACGTCGTCCGTGAGGACGGCGTCATTCAGAGCGTGAGCGGACCGGTCGTTACCGCCACGGACCTCGGTGCCCGGATGAACGACGTCGTGTACGTCGGTGAGGAAGGGCTGATGGGAGAGGTCATCGAAATCGAAGGAAACGTAACCACGATTCAGGTGTACGAGGAGACCTCGAACGTCGCACCCGGCGAACCCGTCGAGAACACGGGCGAACCGCTGTCGGTCGAACTCGGACCGGGAATGCTCTACTCCATCTACGACGGAGTGCAACGCCCGCTCGACGTTCTCGAAAGCAAGATGGGCGCGTTCCTCGACCGTGGTGTCGACGCTCCGGGTATCGACCAGGAGAAGACGTGGGAGTTCACCGCAACTGTCAGCGAAGGTGACACGGTCGAACCCGGCGATATCGTCGGAACCGTTCCCGAGACCGAGAGCATCGAACACAAGGTGATGGTGCCGCCGGACTACGAGGGCGGCGAAGTCGTCAGCGTGAAGAGCGGCAACTACGACGTCAACGAGGCCATCGTCGAACTCGACAACGGCGAAGAAGTCTCGATGCAACAGGAGTGGCCGGTTCGTGAGGCGCGACCGAGCGTCGACAAGAAGACGCCCCTGACACCGCTGGTGTCCGGTCAGCGAATTCTTGATGGTTTGTTCCCCATCGCCAAAGGTGGGACGGCCGCGATTCCGGGACCGTTCGGGTCCGGAAAGACGGTCACCCAGCACTCGCTGGCCAAGTGGGCCGACGCGGACATCGTCGTCTACGTCGGCTGTGGCGAGCGCGGAAACGAGATGACGGAAGTCATCGAGGACTTCCCGGAACTCGAAGACCCGCGAACGGGCAAACCGCTCATGTCGCGGACGTGCCTCATCGCGAACACGTCGAACATGCCCGTGGCCGCACGTGAGTCGTGCATCTACACGGGAATCACCATCGCGGAGTACTACCGCGACATGGGATACGACGTCGCACTCATGGCCGACTCCACCTCGCGGTGGGCGGAGGCGATGCGTGAGATTTCCTCGCGTCTCGAAGAGATGCCCGGCGAAGAGGGATACCCGGCGTACCTCGCCGCCCGACTCGCCCAGTTCTACGAGCGCGCAGGCAAGTTCGACAACATCAACGGTACGGAAGGTTCGGTGACGGCCATCGGTGCAGTTAGTCCCCCAGGGGGAGACTTCTCCGAGCCCGTCACGCAGAACACCCTGCGTATCGTGAAGACGTTCTGGGCGCTTGACGCCGACCTCGCGGAACGTCGGCACTTCCCGGCGATCAACTGGGAGGAATCCTACTCGCTGTACAAGGATCAACTCGACCCGTGGTACGAACAGAACGTCCGGCAGGACTTCCCAGAGAAACGCCAGTGGGCGACCGACGTTCTCGACGAGGAGGGCGAACTGCAGGAGATCGTTCAGCTCGTCGGGAAGGACGCGCTGCCGGAGGACCAGCAGTTGACGCTCGAAGTCGCACGCTACCTCCGTGAAGGATGGCTCCAGCAGAACGCGTTCAACGACACGGACGCCTTCTGTTCGCCGGAGAAGACCTACCGGATGCTCGAAGCCATCGAGACGTTCAACGACGAAGCGTTCGCAGCACTCGAAGCCGGCGTTCCGATAGACGAAATCACGTCCATCGAGGCCGCCCCACGCCTGAACCGTATCGGCGTGACCGAGGACTGGGAGGACTTCGTCGAAGAGATCGAAGAGGACATCACCGAAGAGCTCAGGGAGAAATACTAATGAAAGAATACCAGACAATTACCGAAATCAGCGGTCCGCTGGTGTTCGCCGAGGTCGATGAGCCCATCGGATACGACGAGATGGTCGAAATCGAGACACCGGCCGGCGAAACGCTGCGTGGACAGGTGCTCGAATCGAGCGAGGGACTCGTCTCGATTCAGGTGTTCGAAGGCACCGAAGGTATCGACCGCCAATCGTCAGTTCGATTCCTCGGTGAGACGTTGAAGATGCCCGTCACCGAGGACCTGCTCGGACGCGTCCTCGACGGGTCCGGACAGCCAATCGACGGTGGCCCGGAAATCGTTCCGGACGAGCGACGTGACATCGTCGGCGCGGCGATCAACCCGTACGCACGGGAATACCCCGAGGAGTTCATTCAGACTGGCGTGTCGGCCATCGACGGCATGAACACGCTGGTTCGCGGACAGAAGCTGCCCATCTTCTCGGCATCCGGTCTGCCGCACAACGACCTCGCACTTCAGATCGCACGACAGGCGAGCGTGCTCGAAGACGAGGAGGAAGGCGAAGAGAGCGAGTTCGCAGTGGTGTTCGGCGCGATGGGCATCACGGCCGAGGAGGCGAACGAGTTCATGGAGGACTTCGAGCGGACCGGTGCGCTGGAACGCTCGGTCGTCTTCATGAACCTCGCGGACGACCCCGCAGTCGAGCGGACGGTCACGCCGCGAATGGCGCTCACCACGGCGGAGTATCTCGCGTTCGACAAGGACTACCACGTGCTGGTTATCCTGACGGACATGACGAACTACTGCGAGGCGCTCCGTGAGATCGGTGCCGCCCGCGAAGAGGTGCCGGGTCGCCGTGGCTACCCCGGATACATGTACACGGACCTTGCACAGCTCTACGAGCGTGCGGGCCGTATCGAAGGACGCAAGGGGTCCGTCACGCAGATTCCCATCCTCACGATGCCGGGCGACGACGACACGCACCCGATTCCCGACCTGACCGGGTACATCACGGAAGGGCAGATCATGCTCGACCGCGACCTGAACTCGCAGGGTGTCAAACCGCCGATCAACCCGCTTCCGTCCCTCTCGCGGCTGATGGACGACGGTATCGGCGAGGGGCTCACCCGTGGAGACCACTCCGGTCTCTCCGACCAGATGTTCGCGGCGTACGCGGAAGGTGAGGACCTGCGCGACCTCGTGAACATCGTCGGTCGTGAAGCGTTGAGCGAGGACGACAACAGGTACCTCGACTTCGCCGACCGCTTCGAGGACGAGTTCCTCAATCAGGGCTTCCACACGAGCCGTGACATCGAAGAGACGCTGGACATCGGCTGGGAGCTCATCTCGATGCTTCCGAAGACGAAGCTCAATCGCGTGAGCGAGGACGAAATCGAGGAGCACTACGTCGAGGAAGAAGCGGAAGAAGTCGCGGCGGACTAAACGCGGATACGCGGTTTTTTCTTTACGGCGGTAAAAATGATGTCGAGGGATGGAGAGATATCCAGTTCCGTGTCGCGGATATCGCCGCGGAGCGGCTTTCGACTGTAAAGAATTATCCCTTTCGAGTTTTTATGATCAACCAACATGGCCACGGACGTCAAACCCACTCGGAAGAACCTCATGGCGATCGAGGATCGCATCGATCTCTCCGAACGGGGTCACGACACGCTGGAGCAGAAGCGTGACGGGCTCATTATGGAGTTTATGGACATCCTCGACCAAGCACAGGACGTACGGTCCGGTCTGGACGAGGATTACGAGAGCGCACAGCAGACCATCAACATGGCTCGTGCGATGGAAGGGGACGTCGCAGTTCGTGGGGCCGCCGCGGCACTCCGTGAGCATCCCGAAATCACGACGGAATCGAAGAACATCATGGGCGTCGTCGTCCCGCAGATCGAGTCTTCGAAAGTCAAGAAATCGCTGGACGAGCGTGGGTACGGTGTCCTCGGGACGAGCGCCCGTATCGACGAGACCGCGGACGCCTACGAGGACCTGCTCGAAAGCATCATCCTCGCCGCCGAGATCGAGACGGCGATGAAGAAGATGCTGGACGAGATCGAGAAGACGAAGCGTCGTGTCAACGCGCTAGAATTCAAGCTCCTGCCGGACCTCTACGAGTCCGAGAGCTACATCGAGCAAAAACTCGAAGAGCAAGAGCGCGAGGAGATCTTCCGAATGAAGAAGATCAAGGCCAAGAAAGAAGAGAGCGAGAAGGAAGAACAGCAGGCCCGCGAACCGGAGCGAGCGGAAGGCGAAGTCGCCGTCACGAGCTAACTCGGCGATCTATCTTTCTACAATGCAATCCGGCCGATCAGCGGTGCGTTTCAGGTCGATGAAGTGGACCGAAAAGGAGCTTCAGTCATCGGGTTTCCATCCGAAATAGAGGCCTTTCGATAGCCGTCCGTTTCGTCGCTCGGGATGTCCAGTCGCCGTCTCTATCGCGCCTTCCGTGTCTCTCTGACGACGGACGAAACCGTAAAAACTGAAATCGATTATTCGACGTACGTGAACCACTCGTCGTGGTCGTCGGTGCGACGGTTCACGAGGTCGAAGAAGGCGGTCTGGAGTTCCTCGGTCACGGGACCGCGGCTACCGTTTCCGATTTCGACGTTGTCCACCTGCCGGATGGGCGTGACCTCCGCCGCGCTGCCGGTGAAGAACAGTTCGTCGGCGGTGTTGAGTTCGCCGCGACTGATGGTCGCGTCGTCGTGGACCTCGTAGCCCATCTCCTCGGCCAGCGTGATGACGCTGTTGCGGGTGATGCCGTCGAGGATGCTCTCGGAGAGTCCGGGGGTGAAAATCTCGCCGTCGCGGACCATGAAGATGTTCTCGCCGGGACCTTCCGCGACGTTGCCTTCCTTGTTCAGGACGATGGCTTCGACGTAGCCGTTGCGTCGGGCTTCCTCGCCGGCGAGGAGGCTGTTGACGTACAGGCCGGTCGTCTTGGCGTTCGTCGGAATCTGGCTGGAGGCGTGTTTGCGCCACGAGGAGATCATGACCTCGACGCCGTTTTCGAGGGCGTCCTCGCCGAGGTACGCGCCCCACGGCCACGCCGCGATGGTCACTTCGGTCGGGCAGTCGCCGGGACTGACGCCGAGGCTGTCGTAGCCGTAGTAGGCGATGGGCCGAATGTAACAGGAAGCGAGGTCCTGGCGGTCGACGAGTTCGAGGGTCGCCTCCGTGAGTTCCTCCGGGCTGTATTCGATTTCGAGATTGTAGGGTTTACACGAATCGTAGAGGCGCTGGAGGTGATCCTCCCAGCGGAAGATCGCGGGACCGTTTTCGGTGTCGTAACAGCGAACCCCTTCGAAGACACCCGTCCCGTAGTGCAGTCCGTGCGTGAGAACGTGGATTTGTGCGTCGTCCCAATCGACGAACTCGCCATCCATCCAGATCGTGTCCACGTCCATTTCGTCAAAGCTCATACGTACGACCCATTGGAGGCCACAGTAATGAGTTTTGGCGATTGTCTTCGGACGATTGTGTGGAATTACTCGCAGTGGGGTGAACGGTTCGAGTACCACGGGTGTGACGAAGTCGGGATGGAAGCGAAGTTGGACGAAACCGAAGTCGGAACGGGATCAAAATCGCGGCGTTTCGGTGGCACGAAGATAGATGAACAGTTGTTCAACTATTTGAATATGAATGGAGCGGACTCGACGATGAAAAACGTTCGAATCAGCCGAAAAACAATGGTTCAGTCGGTTCGCGTCCGACGGACCGTGCGATTCGGGATCAGGCGGGCCGTGCGGCGGTGCGTTCGTCCGAGCGACCCTTCAGCCAGGATCCGAGTGCGCCACCGACGGCACCGGGGATCGCGGCGACGATCACGTACACCACGCCGAAGGCGAACAGACCCATGGTCGGGATGAGACCGGCGGTCAACAATCCGGCGACGGTCAGGACGACGAGGGCGACGATGGCCCCGGCGGCGGTTGCGACGCCGCCGTTGAGCGCGCCGTCATCGAGTTTCGTTCCGGCCATGTAGCCAGCCACGAGACCACCGATGATGCCGGTCAGTCCAGCGCCCACGATGGGAAGTGTCATGTCCGTGAACGGGACAACTGCCCCACTGAGGAGGCCGACGATGATGGTCGCGACGATTCCGTACACGATTGCTCTTACTTTGAAGTCCATACAGAGTATATCGACTTACAAGGAGATTAACATTTTTCATAATTGACATACCTATTTCGAGATTACCGCAACGAGAGGGGAGAAATTTCGTTACGAGATGAAGAATTACGGTCTCATCCCGAGACGTGCGCGAAATGATCAACCGAGCGATTCGACAATCTCCGCCCCTTCGAGATACGGGAAGTCGTGGCGTTCGGCGTAGGCGCGGGCGTCGTCGGGAGAGAGCGCACTGCCGGTTTCGTCGTCGAGCATCTCACAGACGACGACGGCGGGGGACCGGTCGGCGGCCGCGCCGAGGACGATTCCGAGTTCGGTGTGGCCCTGTCGTTCGGCGAGCAGGTCAGGAGCGGCCTTGAGCAGGTGGACGTGCCCCGGAGCGCGGAACTCGGCCGCGAAGTCGATATCCTCGGGTGTCGCCGCCGCGGCCGCGAGTTCCCGAATCGTCAGCGAGCGGTCGTCGTCCGTGATACCGGTGTAGGTGTCGCGGTGGTTGACGGTCAACGAGAAGGAAGAGCGGGAGTCGTAACCGAGGTCGTGACCCTCGCTCGCCGGGTGCTCGATGATTTCGTCCATGTAATCGAGGTCGAACCGTTCGGCGACATCGTGGGAGAGGGCGACACAAATCAGTCCACCGGCGTCGTTGCGGAGGCGGGAGACCGCTTCCGGCGTGACCGCACCGGCGGGATAGATGAGATCCGTTTCACCTTCGCGGTCGGCCGCGTCGTGGACGAGAACGGGGGAACCGTCGCGGAACGCGGCGACCGCTTGCTCGACCGACGTGGCGACGGGGTGGCTCATTGGACCTCCTCGATGTGGACCGTGACGTGTTCGCCGTCGTCCAGTTCGAGTTCGTCGCGGAGTTTCGATTCCGCGATGAGTTCCAACTGGTCCTCGTCGTGATGGGTTCGTTCGGGAGAGATGACGTGCACCGGTTCGTAGGAATCGCCGTCCGTCGTCTCGATGGCGGCGGGATAGCAAACCGCGGGACCGTACGTTCGGTCGCCGTCTTCCCACGCATCGATCGGAACGGGGTCGAGCGCGTTCATCGCCGAGCGGGCGCGGACGCTTTCGTCCGTGAGTTCGACGTTCAACGTTCCCGGATAGGGTTCGTAGCCCAGTCGTTCGATGAACTGTTCCATGTACCCCGACAGCGAAATGTAGTGTTTCCCTTCACCCATCCCGCCCGTGACGGTTCCCGAGAGATCGACACCCGAGAGGTTCTCGAAGATGCGACGGTAATCCTCGTATTCGCGTTTCAGTTCCCATTCGCCGTCGTCAGTGATGGCGACCCACTGGCCGTTGCTGACGATTTCACGCGTGATGAGGCCCGCGTCGTCCAACCGCTGGAGGCGACGGGAGGCCGTCTGGTTGGACGCGTCGAGGCGGTCGGCGAGGTCGGCACACGACACTTTGACCTCGCTTTCGAGTGCTCCGTCGAGCGCGAGAAGCTTCAGCGCGGCGAGTTCGTCGTACCCGACCACGAGCGATGTCGCTGGCATACACGATACTCCGTGCTTCGTTCGTTTAAGCGTGCCGAAAATGGGATGCGTAACAGAAACGTTACGCAGTGAGACGCGATATCACTGTTCTGAGTGTTACGTAGCCAGCGACGACATCTAAGTGTGGTGGTTGCCGGGCCGGATTCGACTAATCGCAAACAAGGGTGGCATTGTCGTTTAAACTGTCGGCACTAGAAGCCAGCCACCTTAACTGTAAAAACGACGAAAAGCAACTCGACAACCCTGAGGGATTGGGGCGATCGTTTCGCGATGAGAGATATCTCCCGACGGTTGTCCGTGTACCACAATGTCACAGAATGATACCGAAGCGGAGCGGTACGAAACGAAGATACCGGCTCGGATGGATCGACTACCCTGGTCCCGTTTTCACTGGCTGATAATCATTGCACTCGGTGCGACGTGGTTGCTCGACGGTCTGGAGATCGGCCTCGTCGGAGCCATCGGACCGATGCTCACGAGCAAATCGACGCTGGGGTTGACGAGCGCACAGGTGGGTTACGCGGCGTCCGTCTACTTGATAGGGGAAGTCTGTGGAGCGATAGGGTTCGGGTGGCTCACCGACCGATACGGTCGCCAGAAGTTGTTCTTCATCACGATGGGAGTCTATCTCAGCGGTGTCGCACTGACGGCACTCTCCATCGGATTCTACAGCTTCGCGTTCTTCCGTTTTCTCGCCGGTCTCGGCATCGGCGGGGAGTACTCGGCCGTCTACTCGGCCATCGATGAATTGATTCCGGCCGACTACCGCGGGCACGCCGACTTGGCCATCAGCGGTAGTTACTGGATCGGTGCAGCCGTCGCGTCGGTGATCACGTTGTTCTTCCTGAATTCGGGCGTCGTTACCTCCGGAGCCAATTGGCGGTACGTGTTCGGCTTCGGCGCGGCGTTGGCGTTGCTCATTCTCGTTCTCCGACGGTACGTCCCCGAGAGTCCACGCTGGCTCATGATTCACGAGCAGCCGGACGCGGCGGAAGAGGTCGTCGAGGACGTCGAAGAGCGGGTCGAAGAGAGCACGGACGAGGAGTTGGAGGAACCGGACGAGGACGACTCCATGACCATCGAACCGATCGGGAGTATCTCCCTCGGAAACATCGTCAAAACGGTATTCGTGGACAACTTCCGACGTGCAGTCCTCTGTTGTATCCTGTTCATCACGCAAGCGTTCCTCTACAACGCTATCTACTTCACGTACGGTCTGATTTTACATCAGTTCTACAGCATCCCGAAGCCCGATACGGCGTACTACGGAATCGCCTTCGCCGCTGCCAACTTCATCGGCGCTATCGCCCTCGGTCGGTTCTTCGACACGGTCGGTCGTCGGCCGATGATTTCCGGGACCTACAGCGTTTCGGGGATACTGTTGGCTATCACTGGCTTCCTGTTCCTAAACGGGATGCTCACAGCGCTCACACAGACGATACTCTGGTGTGTGGTGTTCTTCTTCGCCACGGCGGCGGCGAGTGCGGCGTACTTGACGGTCAGCGAGATATTCCCGATGGAGGTACGTGCCCAAGCGATCGCCATCTTCTTCGCCATCGGGCAGGCAGCAGGCGGGGTCGTCGCTCCGGCACTGTTCGGGAACCTCATCGGCAGCGGCGAGCCGATAAACGTGTTTTACGGCTACTGTATCGCTGCCGGACTCATGCTACTGGGAGCCATCGTCGAATGGTTCTGGGGAATCGACGCCGCACAGAAATCCCTGGAGGAGGTCAGTACGCCGGTTTCGGCGTTCATCTCCGAGTCTAACGAAAGCGGCAGTCGTCCGAGTCCGGGAAACTCCGACGACTAACTGTCCGTTCGAGCGACGTTCGAACCCAATTTTCTGACGGCACGTACCGTCCTTCGAATTCGTCCGAGGATATAGATACAGAATTCCATAATTGAAATTTAACCGAACAGTGGCTAGTTTAAAGTGTGTTGTGATAATACGTAACAGATGCATGGCGTCAGAAGATAACACGACCCACATCGAGGACGGTCGAGAACGGCAATCAGAGGCAGGCAACGAACGACGGGAATCGAAACGAGGAAGCGAAGAGGCGAAACGCACGGAGTCGCGGCGGGCGAATCTGACGCGACGAGCGTTCGTCGGCGGGCTTTCGGTCATCGGCCTCGGTGTCGGACTCCCGGCGCTCGCAGGGAAGGTGACGGCCGCGGGAGAACCGGTTCACTTCCAGTACTTCCACGAAACGTGGTCGACCATCACCGACAACCTGTCGAAAGTCGCGGACAGGGGCTACGACGCGGTTTGGATACAGGCACCGCAGAAGAGCGACCTGACGTGGAGCGACCAGAGCGGGCGCAACGACCCACCGCTCGGCTATCAGCCGGTCGATTACACGGTGTTCGACAGCGAGTTCGGGACG
Source organism: Haladaptatus sp. AB643 (assembly GCF_024136975.1). Lineage (NCBI taxonomy): Archaea > Methanobacteriati > Methanobacteriota > Halobacteria > Halobacteriales > Haladaptataceae > Haladaptatus > Haladaptatus sp. AB643. The sequence continues at coordinate 184,626 of NZ_JAMYJW010000001.1, read as the reverse complement.
GAGTCCGAACTCCGGTCGCTCATCAGCGAAGCGCACGACCAGGGTCTCGAAGTGTACGTCGATTGCGTGATGAACCACATGGCGTCGGGACACGACTACGACTTCCCGCGTTTTTCCTACAACGACTTCCACCACGACGTCGGCTCAATCGACGACTGGAGCGACGACCATCAGGTCGAACACGGCGAGTTGCTCGGACTCCCCGACCTCGCGCAGTACGAATCGTCCACCTCGGGGTACGTTCGAGGCGAGTTGATGAACTACATGGAGAAAATCGCCGACGTCGGCGCGGACGGCTACCGCTACGACGCGGTCAAACACGTCGAGGAGAAATACTGGAACGACTACGCCAACCCGAAGGCGGACGACCTCGGATTGGCCCGCATCGGCGAAGTGTACGACGGCAGTATCGACTACGTGCAGGGCTACATCGACACGGGGATGGACGCGTTCGACTACCCGCTGTACTACGTCCTCAGTGACGCGTTTTCGAACGGCGATATCAGTCAACTACAGGGCGCGGGCGTCGTCGAACAGGACCCGTACCACGCCCATCCGTTCGTCTACAACCACGACGTGGACTCGCCGACGCAGTACCACCTCGCCCACGCGTTCGTCCTCACCAGCGAAGGGGTACCGATGATCTACAACCTCTACCCGAACGAGATTCTGGACGACAGCGCCATCAACAACATGGTCTGGGTGAAGAAGAACCTCGCTGGCGGCGAGACCTACTGGCGGCACGCCGACAGCGACCTCGCGGTGTACGAACGGTACAGCAACCTCCTCGTCGGCATCAACAACGGCGGCAGTAGCCGAACCCAGTCGGTGTACACCTCGTGGACGAACACCACCCTCCACGACTACAGCGGCACGGCAGGCAACGTGACGACGGGTAGCGACGGATGGGTTGACATCACGGTTCCGTCGGAAGGCTGGGTGTTCTACGCGCCGAACTGAGGATTCGGAATCAGGCGGAAGCGGCAGGCCGGTGACCCACAGAGCTTTTTCGGCAGATTTCGATCGGATACGTATGGAGAAAGTGAACCTCGACGACGCGTTCGGAAGCTTCGACGAACACTGGTCCCCCCGACTCGCGGCCGAACTGAACGGGCAGGCGGTCAAACTCGCCAAACTGGACGGCGAGTTCGTCTGGCATCAGCACGACGACGCGGACGAGTTGTTCCTCGTGACGAGCGGTCAACTCCGCATCGAGTTTCGGGAGGAAGAAAACGTGGTGTTGGACGAAGGCGAACTGCTCGTCGTCCCGCGAGGCGTCGAGCACCGACCGGTCGCCGATGAGGAAGTCGAGGCGTTGCTGTTCGAACCATCGGGGACGACGAACACGGGGGACGCGGAGAGCGAGTTGACGAAGACGGACCTCGAACGGGTGTAGGCGGACCGAGCGCGGTTAGGACATCTACCCGCCCAGCGGCGTCCACGTCGTCGAATCGCGCTCCCAGAACTCGCTGTCTTTCTTGAGCTTCGGTACCCACGTGTCCTCCGTCTTCGAGAGCAGCGCGACCCGGGAGGCGGGAACGTCCTTCAGCACGTCGTGTTCGGGCATGTGTTCGCCCACCTGCTCGGTGAACTCGACGACGTCCTCGTGGTCGAGCATCGCGGAGCGGTCGAGTCGGCCGCGCGAGTGGCCGACGTGCATGTACGCCTTGAGTTCGACGAAGTCCGGGTCGGCGCGCTCGTAGAAGGCGGCGTACCAGTCCGGGTTGGCGACGTTCTCCCCGCCGACGAGCGTGGTTCGAAGCACGGTCCGCGTGTCCTCCTTCCCGGCCAGCACGTCCATCGTGTCGATGAGGTTCTCCCACGCGTCGTCGTCCACGGCCCGGACGACGTGGTCGAACGTGGCGCGGTCCGCGGCGTCCACGCTGACGTACAACTGCGTCGGGTCGCATTTTTCGAGCATCTCCGGGTTCGTCCCGTTGCTCACGAGGAACGTCGTGATGTTCCGGTCGTGGAACGCCTCGATGAGTTCGGGCAGATAGGGGTAGAGGGTCGGTTCGCCGTCGAGCGAGATGGCGACGTGGCGCGGTTCCATCGACTCCTCGAACACCTCGCGCGGAACGTCGTCGTTGCCGCCGAATCCCGACAGCAATTTGCGCTGGAGTCGGATGCTCGCGTCCACGACCGCTTCGGGGTCGTCCCACTCCACGTCGCCCAGTTCGTAGGAGTGGCCGCGGTGGTCCCGCCAGCAGAAGACACAGCGCTCGTTGCATTTGACGACGGGCGTCATCTGGATGCAGCGGTGGGACTCGATTCCATAGAAGATGTTCTTGTAGCACTTCCCCTCACCGCGCAGGGCGTTGGCCGTCCACCCGCAGGTCTGGGCGGCGGTGTGGCTTTCGTGATGGTAGTTCGGGGAGTCCACCTGTTTGGGTCCGTCGTCAGAACCCGAAGAGTTCCGGTTGCTCGTCGAGGGTTCCTCGACGGTGTCGGAGTCGCTCATTGTGGGGAGAATGTCGTTCGAAGCTAAAACGTTCTTTCCTCTGTTGTCCCACTCGTGTTCACAGAGAGCATACATAACTAACCCAAAGGAGGATTCCGGTTCCGAGCGATGATTCTGTCATATTTTTATAATTCTATCAAACCCTTCAACACCTGTGTGCAGATCTCCGTTCTCGAAACAACTAGAGTATCTGTCTACTCGTATTACCCCTGGTGTCCCTCAGCCACACATTCTCGGCACTCTCGATAGAAACCGCAGTTATGACGGAGAGAATGGGAGACAGTTTTAGAGTTTGTTGGCTTCCTGTTTCCAACACGTCGTATTTGAGTCACATTCGTATAGACCGATTCCATCTTCCGTAATCGTGTGGAGACGGGCTCCTCGCTCCGTCGACCGGATCGGAACGAGCTCGGTGGTGTATCCTCGCTTCGGCAGCGTAGCGGTGACGTTCACCGGCGAATTCAGAGAGGAAACGTTGAACGTTGTAACGACCCACGTTTCTCCTGGCTTGAGTGTTTTTGACCGGTTGAGTATGGTCTTTCCGTCCTTTGATTGAAACGTCAGATCGATAGTCTGGTTCGATGTTGCGTCATTTTGAACCACGAATCGTAGCTGCTGCTTCTGTTCTTTCGTGTCTGTTGGTTGTTTATTAGCGATAAGTCCACCGTTACACCCTGCTAGTAGTACCAATAGTAGGAGGGATAATGCTCGTACTTTCATGGGATAATTCTAGATATCTCTTCTATCTTCTCGGATAAAAATCTAAAACGTTCTTTCCTCTGTTGTCCCGTGACCGAACCATGGGGAAGAAAAATAACGGTTCGTGGCCGGTCGAAATGACCGTGACTACGACGGTGGGGAGATGTGATACAGGCTCTTGAGCGCCTCAGTGAACGCGGGACCGGAATTCGTGCACCACCGTATCGGGATGGACGGCCGACGAGAGGTCGGCCTCGTACACCATCGGCCACGGGAGGCCGCGGGTCACCCGCAACGTGTCGCCGTCGAGACGGACGCCGCGGATTCGACGCCACGGGACGAAGCTTCCGCCGCCACGACCGTCCGAGGCGATGACGAGGCCGTCGTCGAGTGCGACGAGTTCGACGGTGTGGTTCCCGACCAGTGCAGCGCCGATGACCGCACCGATGAGCGATCCGACGACCGACCCCGAAAGGAAGTCGAGGGAAAACGTCCCGGGGAGCACGAGATGGAGGACGAACAGGCCGATAGCGGACGAGACCATCGTGAGCGGCAGGTCGTACAGGCGTGATTTGACGCCGACGACGTTCCCGTGAATCGATTCGGTTCGGAGACGTATCGTGGCGTACCGTGACGAACAGGCGGCGAACGCGACGAACGCGGCCATCCCGAAGAGAGCAGCATGCAGGACGATTTCGCCGCTCGGCGTACTCCCCCTGAGCGCTCGCGTGACGAGCAGGGAGACGAACGGGAGCACGCCGACGACGGCGAGTAACCAGTGCCGTCGGGCGACCACTGCCCGGTCGATCTCCGCCGCGAATTGCTCGACGGCGACCCACCCGAGGAGCGTGAACAGGATTCCGATTTCCACGGCGTTCGCCGGGGCGTCGGGCCACAACCACGGCAGGGAGAAGGCGATGGCTGATCCGATGAAGAGACCGAGGACGGCGCTGAGGGACCGAAGTCGAGGAGGGCGGAGTCGCATGCAGAACAGTTGTTTTTCCAACTATATAATTCGTTCACTACGTCCGGGTAAAGATGAAGCGGGTCGGAGGATGGAACCGTCACAGATCGATAATTGATTGCCGTAATGAGAGGAGAAACGTGCGAGTTCGGGGGTCCGAGAACCGCTCTGTGTCCGACCCCGACGAGCACTACGAGTCGGAACCAGCATTCGTGGATACGCTTCGCTGGACAGTGCGATGAGTTCGATGTAGGGAGCGTACATTCCATGACAAGACATATGCTGATTCGATTACATCGTCCGAAAGATGAGTCGGGGGACGCTCACTAGACGCGGATTCATGGAAACAGCGGGAGCAAGCGTTCCCCTGTGGAACACCTCGAATCTAACCCGGTCGTACGCGCCGAGAGCGAAGACGATGTGGACGGCGGACGTCGATGAACAACTCATACAGCTCACGAGAACCGTCGGTGGGATTTTCTACGCGCAAACGGAGGACGCTGTTCACGCTATCAGCATCTTCGGAGAGAAACGATGGCGATACGAGAAAGAAGACAGATATTCGACCGTTTTCCCGACGGCTGAGGTGGCGTATATCGGCGACGGTGAGACGGTCTATGCACTCTCCGCGATGGATGGAAGCGAGCGATGGCACGAAGAGGGTGGCGACCCGGTCGGTCCGCTGACGCCGACCTCGATTATCACGGGAGGGAAGGAAATCGCCGCCCTCTCGCGGAAAACGGGAAAAGTGAAGTGGTCGGTAGAGCCGCCGAGCGGGAGTTGGCACTCTCACTCCGAGGGGGAGGATGGACACATCTACGCTGGAACGACCGACGGAGACCTCGTCGCGATTTCGACCCGAAACGGTACCGTCGAATGGAACGCTCCTATCTCCGGAGGAGACAGAATTTGGCCGTATACAGTCACCGACGGATTCGTGCTTGCATCGGACTACGAGACGGGAACCCTCTACGTGTTCGACGCTCGTACTGGTGAACCACAGTGGGCAATCGCGTCCAACAAGAACAAGATCGTATTCCCTGGAGCGATAGGGGGAGGAGCGGTGTATTACCCTTCCGGAATGACGCTTCAGGCGTACGCCGTAGCGGACAGAACCCCACGCTGGCACGCTGACATCGGGGCGAACAAATACCGACGAATCCGCTTGTTCGGGGAGACGGTGTACGTCGGAACGCACAAACGGTTGCAAGCGTACGCGACGACGGACGGAACCCTTCGCTGGCAGTTCTCGACCGACGACGACCACTACCATTTTCCAATGGGAACGACGAAGCATTCACTCATCGTTCACAGTAGGAGAAACGGAGGGAAGAAAAAGGACGAGACGACCTACGCATTGTCCCTCAAGGACGGTCACGTACGATGGCAGTACGACCATCCCACCCAGACGATGGGGGACCATCACATCGCTTACGATACGGTGTATTTCAGTACCCCAGATGGGACGATTCAGGCGATTACTAGCCCCGGAAAGTCCCAGTTATACGATACACTCCGCACCGTCGTCTCACCCATCGGATTGGCGACCAGTGGATTCCTCGGCGCGATGCTCCTCGGTGGCGGTTACCGACGCTATCGCACCGGTGACGCTGACGACGAACTCGAATCCGAAGAGGAAGCCGAGACAGTTCCGACGTGGAACGGCTACGAACTCCGCGACCGACTAGACGACGAAACCCATCTCGCTCGCACGCCGAACGACGAGAGCGTTCTCCTCCGGCGATTCCACGACGCACCGGAAGACTTCGAACGGGCCGCGGAAGAGTGGGCGAAGATAGATTTCGACGGCGTACAGTTGGTTCACGACTGGGGTATCGACCCCGAACCGTGGATCGCGGTGGAACGAGTCGAGGGACGAACGTTGGCCGAAGTCGGTGACTCGTTCGATCAGCGAGATATCGTCTCCACGGTCGCTCGAACGGCCGAAATCGTCCATCAAGCGTCCAAGGAAGGAGTCGGACACGAGGACCTCACAGCCGGGAATATCGTGGTGGATTCGGACGTCACGGTCACGAATTGGCGATTTACCGGAACCGACGAATCGGAGGGCGTGAGCGACGAAGAGATCGTTTCTCGACTCGGAAACATCGCCGAGTCGCTGCTGACCCGAAACGACGCGGAGATCTCTGAACCGCTCGCGGACGTGCTCGAAACGGCAACCGCCTCGAACCCAGACGAGCGCTACGAGTCGGCGTTGGAATTCGCGGACATGCTTCGCTGGACGGTGCGGAGCAACTGACGGCCCGTCCGGCGATTGCGAGCAAAGTTGATAGTTGCGCGAGACGATAGTACGCCTGGGACTGCGGGGGGAGATTTGCGTGGGGGCAACCGGATACAATCGACTGATGGGAGTGGCGGGTATCGCGCTTCGGCGGGTTCGCTCGGAGCTACGGGTCGCGTTCGTCGTCTTCGTCGCCGGGTTTCTGACGACGTTCTACGCGCTCCGGTACTGGATATGGCCCGCACTGGAGCGGCGACTGCTGGAATCGAAGGCGATAATCGTCGCGGTGACGCCGTTCGACGTCGTCCTCCTCCAGGGGAAACTCGGCCTCATCGTGGGGGGGCTACTCGCGGCGCTGTTCGTCGTCTATCGGACCCGCCACAGTGAGCGTGGGGAATCGGTTCCCCTGCCGGGGACGAGGCGAACCCGAATTCTCGTGGGCGCGTTGGCAGTGGTTTTGTTCCTCGGGGGTGTGGCCTACGCCTACCTCGTCTTCCTCCCGTTGCTGTTCGATTTCCTCGTGAACAACGCGATTCAGGCCGGGTTTCAGCCGACGTACTCCATCGTGGATTGGACGCAGTTCGTCCTCCTGTTGACGGTGGTGTTGGGACTGACGGCCGAACTGCCGCTGATCATGGGCGGGTTGGTGTACGCCGATATCGTCTCCTACGACCTGCTGCGGAACCGCTGGCGGTACGCGGTCTTCGGCATCGTCGTCCTCAGTTCGATGGTGAACGGGTCGCCCGACCCGTTTTCCATGTCGCTCGTGGCGATTCCAATGACGACGTTGTACTTCGTCGGGTTGGGCTGTGCACGGCTGGTTACGAAGAGAACGGGAAACCGGAGCGGCGACTTCGGCCGTCCCGTCGAACTCGACCTCGCGGGGCTCGACGCCGCTGGGATTCGCGCCGCGCCAGCCGAAGCCTTCGAATCGCTCACCGAACACGAAGCGCTGAAATTGGCGGACGACGCCCTCGATGAGGGGGACCACGAGCGAGCGGCGGCCATCCTCGACCGGTTCGACGGGAAGGATGCGGGAAGCGTGGAATCGTCCGACGACGAATCGGCTGGCGACGGAGAATCGGCTGGCGACGAAGTGAGCACCCAGGGGACGAGCGGCGAGAAGGATGGGCTGACTACAGCAGTCGAGGGGACCGCATCCCGGATGGCGTCGGTGTTCACCGAGGACGGGACGACCGAGGAGGACATCGGCGGTTACTACTACGATATCAGGTTCATCCTCGGAAGTCTGCGGAGCAAATCGTTCCACGTCGCGGCGGTGTTCATGGCCGTCGTCGGACTGACGTTCACGTTCCTCTATGGGGGCGGTATCGGCGCGATAAAGCGGGATTTCCTGACGCGACTTCCGGCGGGTGTGAACCCGGACGCGTTGCGCATCGTCCTCCTGCATCCGGTCGAGGCGCTCGCGTTCGAGATGAAGGTGAGCTTCATCGCCGGGGCACTCGCGGTGCTCCCGATGGTGCTGTACTACGCGTGGCCCGCGGTCGAATCCCGGTTCGAGACTCGCGCCGACCGCGACGTGTTTCTGCTGTGGGGGGCCGCGTTGGCGGTGGGATTCCTCGGCGGAAGTCTCGTCGGCTACGGATACGTCGCGCCGGTGGTCATCTCCTACCTCGTCGCGGACGCACACGCGGCGGACATGATAATCGCCTATCGAACGGGCGCGTTCTTCTGGCTCGTGTTCGCGCTGACCGCGGGCGTCGGCCTGCTGGCCGAGATTCCGGTGACGATGCTGTTGTTCCATCACGGGAACGTCGTCCCCTACCGGACGATGCGGCGGCGGTGGCGGGAGGTCACCATCGCCGTGCTGGTCCTCACGGCCATGCTCCCGGGCGGACTGTTACTGATGTTGTTCATCGGTCTGGCGCTCATGGTCGCATACGGCGTCGGGTTGATCGTGCTGTGGCTGAATTCACTTGGTAACCGGTTGATGCGTGTCGTGACGACGTGAAGACGACACACGTGTTCGTTTCATGTTGCGAACACATTTGTACGATGAACTCGTTGAGGATGATAAATGGTTCCGATGGGCGATTATCCACCGGCGGTCACGGCGGTGCTGTTCTCGGCACTCGTCGCGGTCGTCGGTATGCTCCACTCGATGAGGACGATCAATGGGTCGGCACGAGGATTGCTGATCGTGTGGGTCGCGTATTTTATGCTGACGGTGCTACCGACGTACCTGCTGTTGCGATTCGGCCTCTTTCTGCCGACGATAGTGCTGGTCGTGATCGTCGCAGAGGCGTTGATACGGGGAGACAACGGAACGGAAGTCGAGGGGTTCTACCCGGGATTCATCGTCATCACTCCCGTCATTCTCCTGTTGCTCTGCCTTTTCGCGGGTATCGAGATCGTCCTTCGGAGTTTGGTGTGAGTTGGAATCGACGATAGGCCGTCGGACCTACGAAGACAGAAACCCATTTACTGGCCCACCAGAAACGAACGGGTATGTTCCTGACGTTCAGGGAAGAAGTCGAGGACGCCCTTCTCGCGGCACTCTCTAGCCTCGACCTTCCAACTGACGACCTCGGAATCGAGACGCCCCCGGAGGGTGTGGACGCCGTCCTCGCTTCGAGCGCGGCGTTCCGACTCGCCGGAGAGGTCGGCGCACCGCCACCGAAAATCGCGGCCGACATCGCGGACGAGATCGACGTCGACGGCTACGATCACATCGCCGCCGCCGTCGGTCAAGGACCGTACGTCAACTTCCTACCGAGCCGAGCCTACTACGACGAGACGGTCGAGACGGCACAGGACGACGAGTACGGCCGCCTCGAACCGACCGGCGAGAGCGTCGTGGTCGAGCACACCAGCGCCAACCCGACCGGCCCGGTGCACGTCGGCCGCGCGCGGAACCCGATCACCGGGGACGCCATCGCCCGGATTCTGGATTTCGCGGGCAACGACGTGGACCGTCACTACTACGTCAACGATGCGGGCCGTCAGATCGCGGTGTTCACGTGGGCCTACGAGACGTTCGACGAGGAGGACCTGCCGAAACCCGAGCGCGAGCGCGCCGACTACGACCTCGTACGCTACTACCGCAAGGGCAACGCCTACCTCGAAGAGGCGGACCCGGGGGACGTCGACGAGGCCGAAACGGAGATCGCGTCGATTTTGCAGGGTCTCGAAGAGCACGACGAGGCGACGTACGAGCGCATCAGCGAAGTGGTCGATACCGTCCTCTCGGGTATGTGCGTGACGCTGGATCGCCTCCCCGCCGAGTTCGACGAGTTCGTCAAGGAAACGCGGTTCATGTTCGACGGGAGCACCGACGACGTGGTATCCCGTCTGAAGGAGACGGAACACGCCGTCTACGAGAACGAGGCGTGGCAACTCGACCTCTCCGAGTTCGGCTTCGAGAAGAACCTCGTCTTCCTGCGCTCGGACGGAACCAGCCTCTACACGACCCGCGACCTGGCCCACCACGAGTGGAAACTCGACAACTACGACCGCGCCGTGACGGTCGTCGGGGAGGACCACAAGCTACAGGCCGATCAACTCGCCCAAGCGCTCGAAATCCTCGGCAACGACACCGACAAACTGACCACGTTCCACTTCTCGTGGGTCAACCTCCCCGAGGGTGGGATGAGCACCCGGAAAGGAACCGGCGTCGATATGGACGACCTGCTCGACGAGGCAGAGAAACGCGCCCGCGAGGAGGTAGAGAACCGCATGGACGACCGCATCCGTGACGACAACCTCACCCAAGCCGACATCGACCGCATCGCCCGACAGGTCGGCATCGGCGCGGTTCGCTACGACATCATCTCGAAACAACCCACGAAGACCATCACGTTCGAATGGGAGCGCGCCCTGGACTTCGAAGCCCAAAGCGCCCCGTACGTCCAGTACGTCCACGCGCGCTGTTGCGGCATCATCGACGAGGCCGGAGGCGAAATTCCAGCGGAAATCGACCCGTCCATCCTCGATTCCGAATCGGAAGCGGAACTCATCGAGGTCATCGCGCGCTTCCCCCACGTCATCGAGGAGGCCGCCGAGGATCTGGAACCCCACGCCGTCGCCACCTACACCCGCGAGTTCGCGGAGACGTTCAACACGTTCTACCGCGAATGCCCGGTCCTGACGGCCGAGGACGAGAACGTTCGGGACGCCCGTCTCGCACTCGTCGCCGCCGCGAGACACACCATCGCGAACGCGCTGGGCGTTATCGGCATCGAAGCACCGGAGTCGATGTAACTCCCGGCGAGTCCATTTCCTTCCTTCACTTCGGAAGAGCGAAGCTCTTCCGTGCTCCCGTTCGCAAGCTCACGGGAACTTCGTTCAGTCAGTCGATGGACTCGACGTAGTCCCCCTCGCGTTCGCTCGCGGGACTCCCGGGGAGTAGCCGCTCGAAATCGCGTTACACCACTTTTTGCGGTCGATAGTCGAAAACGGTCCATCCGCTCGCGGTGAAAAAATCACGTGCTCGTTTACCGGAACAGCGAACCGATTCGGCCGAACAGTCCGTCCGTTTCCTCGTCACTATCCACGTCGTCGTCACCATCGGTATCGTCGTCGTCCAATTCCGGACGGACGGGTTCGTCCTGAAACGGGACGGCCTCTATTTCGTCCGCATCGTTCCGCTCCTCGGGTTCGGCTTCGACGATTTCGTCGGGAAGGTCGGTCGGCGTTTCCGTGTCGGGTGTCGTGGTCGATTCCGACGTATCACCGACATCGGGGAGAACGGTGTCGAAATCGTCCGTATCGTCCGCTTCAGCGATGGACTCACCTGGAGGTGTCGCGGTATCGACGGTCTGCTCGGGAGCGGCAGCGTCGTCCGTCGGGAGATCAGCATCGCCAGTTGGGATATCGGGGGTGGCGGCACTCTCCACGGATTCCGGCTCGTCTTCGAGCGGGGCCGCTTCCACGCTCGGTTCGGAACCGTCCGTGTCGCCGGTTTTGATGACTTTTCGGTCGATGAGGTCGTGGACTGGGTTGGGGTTCGACGCCGAATCGGATTCCGTTTCGGCGTCCTCGGTCGGTTGGTCCGAGGGTACCGAGTCGGACGGTGAGTCGGTAGGCACGGAAGAGACATTGGCAGATTCGAACGCATCGGCGGCTTCGAGGTCGAGCGGTCGCTCATCGGGACTGGGGGACGCGTCCGACTCCTCGGAGGGAGTATCGTCGGTCGCTTCGGGGGTCGGCTCGGGCTCCGTAACTGGCGGTTCTTCGGGGGCGCTGGCCCCGAGTTCGAATTCGGCGTCGGCGAGCGAGGGAGAGGGTGGGGAATCGGAGACAGGGGTGGAGTTAGATCGTGAGGTGGGTTCGCCGGACAGTTCGGGGGAGTCCGTCGCGCCGGTGACGATATCCGCGAGTTCCCGGTAGGCCTTCGCGGACGGACTGTTCGGAGAGAACACGGCGAGCGGTCGTCCGGCGTCGAGACCCATCGGGACGGTTTCGTCGTCCGGAACGACGGTGAGAACGTCGTTATCGAGCGTCCCTTCGACGTTGTCGGCGTTGAGGATGTCGTTGCCGCGCTGGGTGAGCACCGCGCCGCGAACCGATCCATCGACGCGGGCCGTGAGTTCGGCTGTTTTGGCCGTATCGCGCACTGCGGCGATGTCCGGAGTGGTAACGAGCAGAACGTCGTCCGCGAGCGAGAGCGGGAGGATGGTGTCGTAGCTGATACCGGCACCGGTGTCGAGGAGGACGTACTCGTACTGTTCGCGCAGGTCGGCGACGACCTGCTGAAGCCCCGCCGTCTGTGACTGTGCGAACGTGTAGATATCGGTGCTGCTCGGAACGACGTCGATCTCGCCGGGGGCGTTGTAGATCGCGTCTTCGATGCCAGCGTCGCCCGAAAGCACCTCGTGGAGCGTCGCGCCGTCGATCTCGAAATCGAGGTAGCCGCCGACGTTCGCCATTCCGAGGTCGGTGTCCACGACGACGACCGAATACTCCGCCGCCGCGAGCATCGCCCCGAGATTGATCGCGGTCGTCGTCTTCCCCACACCTCCCTTGCCGCTTGCAACCGCCAATACTGTCCCAGTCATGGTCGTTATGTCAAACCGAACAACAGCACGTACATAAACCTAGTCCGTTGTTTAGCCCGAATTATAGCACAAACAACACGAAAGAGTTTGTGCTGACGTGGGACGTATCCGGAGCAAGAACCCCCATCCGTCGTGGCTTGGGTGACTCATGTGGAAAAGTTGTTCGAGATTCGACATTCGAATCCCGCGACGAACGGCAGGTCAAAACGCATAGTACGATTCGCTCCCAAAGGGCCTCCATGAACGAACCGGGTATCGACGTGCTGATGGACCAGTCCACCATCCAGCACCGCGTGGACTCGGGTGCGGTACCGGACTGGGCCGCCGCACACTACGAGAGCTTTCGAAACGGTCTGTTGGGAGAACGGAACGGGACACCGTTCCCGTGCTACTTCGGCATCGAGACCGAACAGCAGGGCGACGCGCTGTACACGTTCTGCCCGTCGATGACCGACAAGGACGCGCTCCTCTCGCTCGGTGAAACCATCGCGGAGTATCACGAGATATACGAAGACTACAGCAAGCGTGCGCCACTGACGGTATTCTTCGAACCTCCGGAGGAACAACTCCCGGAGGCTGGCTACCACGAATCCATGTGGCACATCCTGCAGTTCCTCCACGTTCACGACCCGGAACCGTGGCCGGAGGAAATCCCGACCGACCCGGAGGACAACGAGTGGGAGTTCTGTTTCAACGGCGAACCGATGTTCCCGACCTGTCGCGCGCCGTTCTACGAGGACAGAAAGAGCCGGTACTGCCCGGTCGGATTGGAGATCACGTTCCAACCGCGGTCCCTGTTCGACGGCGTGACGGCCGACACGGAGAAAGGACGGCGAGCACGGGAGATCATCCAGGAACGAATGGAGAGCTACGACGGGGTCTGTCCCCACGCGCAACTCGGCGACTGGGGCGTCGAAGGCGACCACGAGTGGCCCCAGTACCTCTTCTCGCAGGACGAGGAACAAGCGCCGGACGAATGTCCGATTCGGACGACTCGGGAACACCCGAAGAGCAGGGTCCTCATCGACGCATGACCGCCGAAACTGACACCGACACCGAATCCGACACCGACTCCGAGTTCCGATCCGAACTCGGCCTCCCGGACGACGCCGTTCTGCTCGCCATCGACTTCCAGCAGGGGTTCACCGACCCCGTGTGGGGCGAGCGTAACAACCCCGATGCGGAGCAACGAGCGGCGGAACTGCTCGATGCGTGGCGACGCGCCGACCGCCCCGTCGTCCACGTTCGGCACGACTCGACGGAGGAAAACTCGCCGCTTCGGGGCGATTCAGAGGGGTTCGCGTTCGTCCCGGAACTGGCACCTACGGACGACGAACCTGCGTTCGAAAAGCGCGTCAACAGCGGGTTCATCGGGACGGAACTGGAGTCGTGGCTCCGCGAAGGGGGGTACGAAACCGTCGTCGTCGTCGGCTTGACGACCGATCACTGCGTTTCGACCACGACGCGAATGGCGGAGAATCTGGGTTTCCGCGCGTTCCTCGTCTCGGACGCGACGGCGACGTTCGACCGAGTGGCACCCGACGGCACCGAGATATCCGCCGAGACGAACCATCAAGTCGCGCTCGCACAACTCGCTGGCGAATTCGCGACCGTCGTGACGACCGACGAACTGTTGGCGACGGTGGCGTGAGTACGGATCCGAAACGGAAAATCGCGGTAGCACGCCGCAAGCGAGGTCAAAGCTTACTTACCAGTTGGAGCGGCTAGAAGGGAGTAATGAGCCAGCAGGAAGGAGAACAGTCCGACAGGAAAAAGTACGAGTTCCAGAAGGTCATCGAGGACTTGAAACAGTACGAAGGCTCGGGGACCCAACTCGTCACTATCTACATTCCGGAGGACAAGCAGGTCAGCGACGTGGTCGCGCACGTCACCCAGGAGCACAGCGAAGCGAGCAACATCAAATCAAAGCAGACGCGAACGAACGTCCAGGACGCACTCACGTCCATCAAGGACCGACTGCGCTACTACGACACCTTCCCGCCGGATCGCGGAATCGTCATGTTCAGCGGTGCCATCGACACCGGCGGCGGCCAGACCGACATGGTCACGAAGGTGCTCGAAAGCCCGCCGGACCCCGTCGAGTCGTTCCGCTACCACTGTGACTCCCAGTTCCTCACGGAACCGTTGGAGGAGATGCTCGGCGACAAGGGCCTGTACGGCCTCATCGTCCTCGACCGACGCGAGGCGAACGTCGGGTGGCTAAAAGGGAAGCGCGTCGAACCCGTCAAGTCAGCGTCGTCGCTCGTCCCCGGCAAGCAGCGCAAAGGTGGTCAGTCCGCCCAGCGTTTCCACCGACTGCGCCTCGAAGCCATCGACAACTTCTATCAGGAGGTCGCGGGGATGGCCGACGACCTCTTCGTCCCGAAGCGACACGAGATAGACGGTGTTCTCGTCGGCGGTCCGTCGCCGACGAAGGACGAGTTCCTCGACGGTGACTACCTCCACCACGAACTCGACCAGAAGGTGCTCGGAAAGTTCGACGTCTCCTACACGGACGAATCCGGACTGTACGACCTCGTCGATGCCGCACAGGAAGTGTTGGCCGACGCGGAGGTAATGAAGGACAAAAAGGAGATGGAGGAGTTCTTCCGCGAACTCCACGAGGGCGACCTCGCGACCTACGGGTTCGAGCCGACGCGCAAGAACCTCGTGATGGGGTCGGTGGACCGCCTGCTCCTCTCCGAGGACCTCCGCAAGGACGTCACCGTCTTCGAGTGTGGCGACCAGGAGGAGTACGAGTTCATCGACCGCCGAAAACAGGACCCGAGCCACACCTGCGAAGACGGGACCGAGGCCGAGATGACCGAACGCGAGGACGCCATCGAGTACCTGATGAACATCGCCGAACAGCGCGGCACCGAGACGAAGTTCATCAGCACGGACTTCGAAAAGGGCGAACAACTGCTGAACGCCTTCGGCGGCGTCGCTGGCATCCTTCGGTACTCCACCGGCGTGTAAGCCGGACTGCTTCCTGTTCTCTCTCTCTGTATCCCGTTCTCCTTTCATTCGCGTTTCGGCATCGTCGAGTAGTGCGACGTGGCGTCGATATCCGGGCGGTCGTCCGGCATCGTGGAGTACGAGAACGTGACCTGCATGTCCGGACGATTTCCGGGAGAAGAACTGCTGTCGCCGCGGTCGGACCCTTCGCCGGAACCCAACTCGCTCTCGGCGATTTGCCCTTTCAATCGCTCGCGGGCGGTCTCGATCCGTTCGCGGAACTCCTCGGCGTTCTCCTGCAGTTCGGACTGGAGTTTCCCTTCGGTCGCCTCTGACGCGATTTCGGCCGTGTCGCCGTCCATCTCGCCGAGTCCGCCGTTGTCGCCGTTGTCGGTCGAATCGCCACTCGACAGAATATCCACCGCGTCGGCCAGTTCCGTTCCCTCGTTCCAGAGGTCCTGCATCTCGTCGGAACTCCAGAACTCGCGGAAGTTGACGGCTTTCACGAGTTCCTTCGTGTCGATGGCCGCCGTCGGGTCGCCGCTCTCGACGGCGTCCGGAACGTCTTCGAACTCGATGGCGTCGGGCAATTTGCCGACATCGACGGTGTTGACGAACGATTCGGCGTCGAACCCGCCGAGCACGTCCTCGGCTTCGTCGATGACGGTCCAGAGGTTCTCGGCGGCCGTGGTAACGTCCTCGAACCTCTCGGCGGATTCGAATGCGTCTTGAAGCCGCTCCAATGCTGTTTCGAGGCGGGTCGAAAGTCGCGTTCGCTCGTCGGAAGACTCACCGTTGAAATCGGTGAGGGACTTTTCGAGTCGGTCCGAGAGGTCGTCGAATTGGACGGTTGACATGGTGGATGGGGTGTGGGCGGCACGGAGTGCCTGACTACGGGTTCCGACGTGAAGAGGGATAAGCAGAGTCGCTAGTATTGAAACGCTGTACCGTAGAGTGGAAGGTTTCGAAATCCGTTACTCGACGGTTGGCCGCCTCATGCGATGTCGGGAAGCCGTCCGTATCGGCGTCGGTAAACGAGGAGATACGTGATCAGAAGGAGAATCACGATGTAGACAGGCGTGTAGAGAACCTGCGTGAACGGGTCAGGCGGTGCGAGTACAACCCCGAGAACCATCGCGCCGATATAGCTGATGGTGAAGATACCCGCGAGACCCTGCCGTCGCGTCGGCGGATATCGTCGCTCGTTGGACGGGCGAACGACGAGGAGATAGTAGAGGGCGACAGGCCAGACTATCGATCCCAAAATTGCCCAATAAAGCGGGGATGAACTGCCGCGTGCGGTCGCATCCCGTCGTAGCCAGTAGAAGAACGACACCAATCCGAAGAGAATTATCAGTAGGAGAGGGACGGCAGTGAGATAGACGATTTCGAAGAGAAGCATGACTATAGATTCGAGTTGGAGTACAAGTATTTTCTGTGCCGATTCACGATGGAGAGGACGCCGCTGTATGGCACCTGCTCGAAATCCCCTCCGGACGGGTCGTACTGGCTCGACTGCATAACCGAACCCACTTTATTGCCGGAAGGACTCACATCGCACATGAGCAGGTTCGCCGAAGTAGACGACCAGTACGAACCGCACTCGGTGGAGGACCGGGTGTTCGAGTACTGGGACGATGTGAACGCCTACGAGAAGACGAAGCAGGCGCGGGAGGGCGCGGAGCGATTTTTCTTCGTCGACGGTCCGCCGTACACCTCCGGCGCGGCGCACATGGGGACGACGTGGAACAAGTCGCTGAAGGACACCTACATCCGCTACAAACGGATGCAGGGCTACGACGTCACCGACCGGCCGGGCTACGACATGCACGGCCTGCCTATCGAGACGAAAGTCGAGGAGCGACTGGGCTTCGAGAACAAGAAGGACATCGAGGAGTTCGGAATGGAGAACTTCATCGAGGAGTGCAAGGAGTTCGCCAACGACCAACTCGACGCGATGGACGAGGACTTCAAGTCCTTCGGCGTCTGGATGGACTGGGACAACCCGTACAAGACGCTGAGTCCCGAGTACATGGAAGCCGCGTGGTGGGGCTTCCAGCGCGCTCACGAACGCGGCCTCGTGGAGCAGGGAATGCGCTCCATCAGCCAGTGTCCGCGCTGTGAGACGGCCATCGCCAACAACGAAGTCGAGTACGAGGACGTGGACGACCCGTCCATCTACGTGAAATTTCCTCTCTCGGATCAGGAAGGAAGCCTCGTCGCGTGGACGACGACGCCGTGGACCGTCCCGGCGAACACGTTCGTCGCCGTCGATGCCGACGGGGAGTACGCCGAAGTTCGAGCGACGAAGGACGGCGAGACCGAGACGCTGTACGTCGGCGCGCCGAAAGTCGAGGAAGTCCTGAAGGAAGGTCGCTACGACGACTACGAGGTCGTTGACGAACTGACCGGCGACGAACTGGTCGGCTGGGAGTACGACCACCCGCTCGACGACGAGGTTCCGAACCACCCGAGCGGCGAAGGGACGCTTCGAGTGTACGAAGCCGACTACGTCGAAGTGGACGGGGACGGTACCGGACTCGTCCACTCCGCACCCGGCCACGGTGAGGAGGACTTCAACCGGGGCCAGGAACTCGGCCTCGACATCTTCTGTCCCGTCGGCGGCGACGGCACGTACGGCCCGGAAGCGGGCAAGTACGAGGGGCAGTTCGTCAAGGACGCCGACGAGGATATCATGGCCGACCTCGAAGCGAGCGGCCACCTGCTCGCGTCCGGCACGGTCCACCACAGCTACGGTCACTGCTGGCGGTGTGATACGGGAATCCTACAGATCGTCACCGACCAGTGGTTCATCACGGTGACGGACATCAAGGAGGAACTGCTCGACAACATCGACGACAGCGAGTGGCATCCGCAGGAGGCCCGCGACGAGCGCTTCCGCAACTTCGTGGAGAACTCGCCGGACTGGAACGTCTCGCGCCAGCGCTACTGGGGCGTGCCGATACCGATCTGGACGCCGGAAGGATGGGACGGGAACATGAACGACGTGGTCGTCGTCGGCACCCGCGAGGAACTCGCCGAGGCAGTGGACCAAGACGTGGACACCGAAGACGTTGACCTGCACCGCCCGACGGTGGACGACCTGACCATCACGAAGGACGGAACGACGTACACCCGCGTTCCGGACGTGTTCGACGTGTGGCTCGACTCCTCCGTGGCGTCGTGGGGCACGCTCGACTACCCGAGTAACCCGGACGACTTCGAGGAACTGTGGCCCGCCGACCTCATCATGGAAGCACACGACCAGACGCGTGGCTGGTTCTGGTCGCAACTCGGCATGGGCACCGCCGCACTGGACGAAGTGCCGTACGACGAGGTGCTGATGCATGGCTGGGCGCTCGCCGAGGACGGTCGCAAGATGTCCAAATCCATCGGGAACATCGTTTCCCCCGAGGAGGCAATCGAGCGCCACGGCGCGGACCCGATGCGCCTGTTCCTGCTCTCGCAGAACCCGCAGGGCGAGGACATGCGCTTCTCGTGGGACGAGATGCAGAACATGCAACGGAGCCTGAACATCCTCTGGAACGTGTTCCGGTTCCCGCTGCCGTACATGCGACTGGACGACTTCGACCCGAGCGAGGTCGACGTGCAGGACGCCGAAACGGAACTCGTGGACGAGTGGCTTCTGTCCCGGTTACAGACCGTCACAGCGGAGATGACCGAGGACTGGGACGACTTCCGACAGGACCAAGCGCTCCGCACGCTGCTGGACTTCGTGGTCGAGGACGTCTCGCGGTTCTACATCCAGGTCGTCCGCGAGCGCATGTGGGACGAGGCCGACAGCGCGAGCAAGCAGGCCGCCTACGCGACGTTCTACCACGTCCTGAAGGAACTGGTCGCCCTGCTCGCCCCGTTCGCCCCGTTCATCAGCGAGGACATCTATCAGAACCTCACCGACGACGAGGGCGAAGAGAGCGTCCACATGCTCGACTGGCCCGAGGTGGACGAGTTCTGGCAGGACGAGCAGTTGGAGGAGGACGTGGCCGTCCTCCGCGCCGTCGAGGAAGCGGGCGCGAACGCCCGTCAGCAGGCCGAACGGAAACTCCGCTGGCCCGTCTCACGAATCGTCGTGGACGCGCGGGACGAGTCGGTCGTCCACGCCGTCGAGAACCACGGCGACCTGCTCGCCGACCGCCTGAACGCCCGCGAAGTCGAGTTGGTCTCGCCCGACGAGGGGTGGGGCGAACTCGCCTACAGCGCACAGGCCGACATGAGCGTGCTCGGTCCCGCCTTCGGCGGCGACGCCGGACAGGTCATGAACGCGCTCAACGAGGCGCGCGTCACGGAACCCGACCTCTCCGCGCTCGAATCCGCCGTGGAGGACGCGCTGGGCGAAGACGTGGAACTGGACGACGAGATGGTCGAGTTCGTCACGAAGACGCCCGACGACGTGTCCGGCGCGTCGTTCGACGTCGAGGGCACGGAACTCGGCGTCGTCTACGTCGATACCGCGCTCACGGAGGACATCGAGAGCGAGGGCTACGCCCGTGAAGTCATCCGCCGCGTGCAGGAGATGCGAAAGGAACTCGATCTGGACATCGAGGAAGCGATCACCCTCGAACTCGACGTGCGCGACGACCGCGTGGCCGAGTTGGTCGAGCGCCACATGGACCTCGTGAAGGACGAGGTTCGCGCCGAGAGCGTCGGCACGGTCGAGGACGGCCATCGAAAGACGTGGGACGTCGAAGGCGTCGAGATGGAAATCGCCATTGCGCCGCTGGCCGAAGCGGAAGCGTAGGAAACCGACCGCGAACGCAGAGCGTTCGCGGGCGCGAGTGCGACCGTCAGGGAGCACGACGCGCTTTTGGTCCAGATTTTACCAGCGACCGAGCGGATGCGAGGGAGTGCAGCAAAAGGTGGATTGCAATCGCGCCGCTGGCCGAAGCGGAAGTGTAGGAGCCGATTACGAGAATCTGGTTCGCCACTCGACAACTGATTTTGTCCGAAACGGAACCGTCGATGAAGTAGAGAAAGTTATTACAGAGGAACGAGAATAGATTTTCACTCGATAACGAAGATACGGAGTTTTTTCCTAAATCATGATAATCGAAACCCTTTCCGATGGTCACGGACTCGAACTTATCGATCCACTCGATAAATCACGGTTCGTGCTTCGCACACCGAAGCCTGTTTCTCCGACGGAAGTGGATGCCGACGGTCTGGATTTTCCGGTCGAGAGAGCGGTCGAGGTTCAGACGAGTTCAATCGAGATGCACGCAAATAGAGGGGTTGTCATTCGAGATCTCGATGGGACGATTCGTTTTGATAGTAGCAACAATCAGTGTGGTGAGATATTGCCGAGAGACAGCTATGTGGTCGAACTATCAGGAAAGCCGATGAAGATCTACCTCTCGTTGTCTGGACCGATATCGTTCGAACGAAAAGGGTCGGATTCGGAGTTGTCGTTCGGTCAAGAACGAAGTATTATCATCGGAGTACGCTCGAAAGTACGGAAACCCCCAGGAACGATCACGGTCACGGACGATACCAACGATATCATGCGAGCGATGTCACTGTTCGGATCGGTGTTGAAGACAACAAGTTCGGAACGGTCGTATCCGACACTCCGTGGACATCCACCACTCATCGAACGCGGTAACGAATTCCACGTTTCATCCTCGGTGACTTCTGGAGAGACAGAAACGACGCTCGTCCTTCCACCGGAACGAGAGTACCTCTACCCGGCAACGTCACTCGCCTATTATCTCAATTCGTCAGTCGTTTCTGGAAGAAGTCCACGACTCATCGCAAAGGATTTCGAGTACGAATTGGGGACGGGCAATAGCTACGAAGAAACAATCGAGCGAATCCTTCGACAAGTATTCTTTTTGGACTGCCTGGTCCGAACAGATGGATTTTATTCAGTTGAACTTTATGAACGAGAAGTAATCGAACCACGGTTAGATATCGATTTGGACGTTCTTTTCGATACGTCACTGGAAGAACGCCTTCGAGCATATCTCGGCATCCCGTTCGATACGTTTGAACCAGTGATCTCCTCATGGCATCTCGCTGTCGATATGGTTCCAACCGTCGAAAACGTCGAAATACTCCCCTTCCTCGCGAACAAACTCGCATTCGTTCGAACGGCACAACCGCCATCCGAAAGGAAGGAAGAAACACCGGAATTGGTCCATGAATTTTACCGGGAAGGATTCTCGAAAAATTCTGCTAAAGCTAGTACCAAATCGAATCCTTCGGCCAAGATATTCGAGATGGAAGGTAAGTCGAACACGCGACAACGTGCGTGGGTTGGCCCCGGATATCCACTTCGATGGAGCAAACTGACCTACGATGGGCTTCATTCATACTCGACGAGAAGTCGTACCAACGAGGGTTCATCGACAGCGACCATAAATGTAACAATAGTATGTAACGATCCGATGATGCAAGACGAGAGTAATGTTGTTGATGATTACGAACTATGGGACCTTCCGCAGTTCAACGTCACAGTCCATCATCGGACGACAAAAGCTGAATTGATGGAACAACTCTCCACACAAACCGACTTCTTCCACTACATCGGCCACATATCGGATAAAGGAATTCACTGCGAAGATGGGTATCTCGATGTTCAAAACCTCTCAGAAGTGAATGTCAGGATGTTTCTACTGAATGCGTGTAACTCATACGAGCAGGGAATGGCCCTCCTCAAACGTGGTTCGACAGCAGGTATTGTCACTCTATCTAAAGTTAGCAACGCCACTGCGACGGAGATCGGTCGGTTGCTTGTTCGATTACTTAGTTCAGGATTCCAATTTCAGACGGCACTATCTCTGATTCACCGGATTCACTTGTTAGGGTATCGCTACATCGTGCTTGGTGATGCATATTCAACATTGTGCCAAACTCCTGGTATGACCTCATATGTGACTCATATTTCATCTTCTGATGGAGGAATGTTCGAAGTCAAATTGGAGATATATCCAGCAGGGGATTACCAGCGAGGAATAATTGTAGGAACAGCTGTTGAAAATACTCCTCGGCACTACTTACCTACCGGAGAAGTAGCGACGTTTGACCTCTCAAAAGGAGAACTAGAAGACTTTTTCATGGAAGAGAATGCACCGGTCGAAATCAACGGCGACATCTACTGGAGCGACGAACTCACCGCGGAGAAAGTGAGAGAACTGCTGTAATCGCCTTCGCTCTGCCAAAGCGTCCGGCGCAACCAAGATGGGGTGTTACAATACGTTCGCAATGTCGGGGGCGACGGACACCTGACTCACGGCTCGTTCGATGGTGTCCGTACCGTAGACGGCCTCGACGCCCGCGTTTGCGAGTTTGAGGCGGGCGTTCCCGGCGAGCATGGGGTGAACGCAGGTGACGAAGACCCGGCCGACGTCACGCCCGTGGAGGAGCGAGACGGCCTCGCTCATGGTCGAACCGGTGGCGATGATGTCGTCCGTGATGACCACGTCACGGCCGGTCACGTCGGTGTCGCTGGGCGTCATTTCGACCTCGGTTCCGGAGAGGCGTTTTTTCTCGAAGTAATCGGTGACGCCGTCGCCGTACGCGTTGCGGACCGTTTCGGCGATGTCGAGTGCGCCCTCGTCGGGGGAGAGAAAGACGGGGTCGGTCAAGTCGTCGGGTAGCGGGTCCGCGAGGCGACCCGCGGCGTCGATGGATTCGGCGGGAACGTCGAAGAAGTCGCAGACAGATTCCTCGTGAGGGTTAACAGTGAACACGCGGTCGGTTCCGCTGCTGATGGCACGGGCGACTGCTCGGGCGGAAATCGGTTGCCCGTGGTCGAACGCCTTGTCCTGTCGCCCGTAGCCCATGTATGGGAGGACGGTGACGACTTCCTCGGCACCCCATTCACGGGCGGCGTCCTGTAGTTGCAGGAGTTCGAGATGTGCGTCGCTGGAGACGGTGGAAGCGACGACGATGGCACGGTGGGCTTCGAAGTCCGGTGCGCTTGCGAGCAGTTCCCCGTCCGGGAACGACTGGTACTCCACGAATCCGAGCGGTTCGTTCAGCTCATCGGCGAGTGTGGCCGCCAAAGATTGCGAGGCAGACCCACTGAGTATCATACGAGCACACTGGATATGCCAGGTTAAACCGATTTTCACTCGTCGCCGAGGAGACATGGCAGTGCCTCGAATCGGGAGGCCGGAGGAGATACGGTGAGAAACGGACACCAACACATGAAAACTTACATCTATGACGAAATATTTGATATGCTAATATAATATATTATTTATGCAGGAGGGTAGTAGTATCGTTCGATGGTTTCGGTAACCCGGTTGAACATCGGAACGTCGCTTCCACTCGACGAGGACGAGTTGACACCGGCGGAGAAAGGGGTGTTGAACCTCCTCGGGGAGGGTCGTTGTACACCCGCCTACGTCGCCAGTGAACTAGCGATCGAATCGGGGACGGCCCGGTCGCTTCTCGATGGATTCCGCGAGGTCGATATCGTGCAAAAACCGTATCGTGGCCTGTACGAATTAACACTCGAAGAACCGGCAAACGACGGGAGATACCGAACCACCGAAACGGTTTTCGTGGACGTTCCGTTCGAAGACGACCAGTTCAGGCCGACCGAGCGAGGGATTTTGAATTTGCTTTCGAGGGGCCGTGCGACACCCGCATACCTCGCACAGGAACTCGACGTCACTCAAGAGTGCGTGAAAAACCGACTTCGGGACATCACCCGACTCGGTCTCGTCCGGCGCGTCCACCGAGGGTTGTACGCGCTGGATGAGGAGTAGCCGGGCGAATCGAATCGAGACTATCGAATTGAGACTACCGAACCGAGAGGGACGTGACGCCGGTCAGTCCGAGATGGCGATTTCGCCATCCATCACCGGAACGTACCAGAAACGTTCCGGAATCGGTCGCTGCGTACACGCCGTCACCGAACCCGATAGCCGCGACGGGGTCCGAAACCGGGAGGGAAACCTCCTGCCACTCGTCGCCGTCGCGTGAAACGACTTTTTCGGCGGTGGCGGCGTAAGCATCCTCCGCCGTCGCACTCACGACCCGAAACGAACCATCGAAAACGTCCATCCAGCCGTTGCCGAGTCGGTACAACCCGTCGGCGGTCGCGGCGAGTGGTCCGCCCGCTGCCGAGACGTCCCGCACGTCCGTCAGGCCGACGTGTTGAACACTGTCGGACGAAACCCGATAGACGCCGTCGGCGGTGGCGACCAGATTTCCGTCGATGGCTCGCACGTCGTCCAGCGTCGCCAACTCGTTCCACTCGCCGTCGTACCGTGCGAGTCGGCCGTCGTCGCCCGCCGCGAGGAGGTCGTCACCGTCGAATCCGACCGCGACGGCGGGTCCGAAGTCGAGCGGTGAGAACTCCGTATCGAGCACGTCTTCGTCCGTCGCTACCGCGAGAGCGCCATCGGTCGCCGCCGTATCCCGGGAGACACAGCGGTGTGCCAACGAAAACTCTCCGATGATGTCACCGGAGACCTCTACGCGGGCGACGCCCAGTTCGGTCCCGACGTACACCGTCGTCGTCCCCTCTTGGTCGCTGTACACCCGCTTTTCGTCGATACTGGTCATACGCGAATGATGGACACAAATCGGGGAAAGCGTTCGGGTTCGCCGTCGAAAGCGCGAGTGGTTGCGGCCCGCACAAGGATTAAATACCGTGGCGCGACTACGATCAGTCGAGCAACACGATGCTAGGTGACTGCTTTACACGCCGGGTTTGTACCCGCTAATCTAGTCACCACCATCGTCGTTTTCCCGCCCGTCTTCGAAGCCGAGAGCCGCGCGTCTCCGAACGCGCTTCCGGTCGGTCGAAGCGGGCCAGCGCTCTTTCGAAATCACGAGTCACAACCATGAGCCAACAATCACAGAGATCGGTAATCGTATCGCTTCCGGACGGATCGAAACGCGAATTCGAGAACGAACCATCGGTCGGGGACGTCGCCGACGACATCGGGCCGGGACTCGGCGAGGACTGCGTCGCCGGAATCGTCGACGGCGACCTCGTCGCCCCCGAATATCGAATCGAGTCGAACGCCGACCTGCGAATCGTCACGCCGGGGAGTGACGACTACGTTCGGGTGCTGCGACACTCCGCCGCGCACGTCCTCGCACAAGCGGTCCTCCGACAGTTTCCGGACGCAAAGCTCGCCATCGGCCCGCCGACGGACGACGGGTTTTACTACGACTTCGACGGCCTCGACATCGAGCAGTCCGACCTCGCGGCCATCGAGAGCGAAATGAGGGACATCGTCGCGGCGGAGTACGACATCGAGCGCGAGGAGGTGGCACCCGAGGAGGCGCGGGAGCGACTCGCCGACCAACCGTACAAACTCGAACTGCTCGACGACATCGTCGCGGACGGAGAGACGGTCACGTTCTATCGACAAGGAGAGTTCGAGGACCTCTGTGCCGGGCCGCACGTCGAATCGACGGGAGCGGTCGGCGCGCTCTCGTTGCTCGAAATCGCGGGTGCCTACTGGCGCGGCGACGAGGATGAGGCGATGCTCACGCGGATTTACGGCACGGCCTTCGAGCGCGAGGCCGATCTCGAAGCGTTCCTCGAACGTCGGGAGGAAGCCGAAAAGCGCGATCATCGGAAGATCGGGCGCGAGATGGACCTCTTCTCGGTGCCCGACCACTCGCCGGGGTGTGTCAACTTCCACCCGAACGGGATGGCGATTCGCCGCGAACTGGAGGAATACGTCCGCGAGAAGAACGACGAGTTGGGCTACGACGAGGTGAAGACGCCGGAACTCAACCACGCCGAACTGTGGAAGAAGTCGGGGCACTACGACCATTTCAAGGAAGAAGGGGAGATGTTCGCGTGGGAGCAAAACGGCCACGAGTACGGGCTCAAGCCGATGAACTGCGCAAATCACGCGTACATCTACGGGGAACAGCGACGCTCGTATCGTGACCTGCCGCTTCGCTTCTCGGAGTTCGGCATGTGCTATCGGAACGAACAATCGGGAGAACTCTCGGGGATGTTGCGCGTTCGGGGATTCACGCAGGACGACGGCCACGCGTTCATTCGCAAGGACCAGATTCGGGAGGAGATCGCCCGCACGCTGTCGGTCATCGACGGGATGTACGAGGTGTTCGGCTTGGACGCTCACCTCGAACTGGAGACGAAACCCGACGACGCAATCGGCGACGACGAGTTATGGGAGCGAGCACACGAGGCGCTTCGAAACGCGTTGGAGGACGAGGGACTCGATTACGAGGTTGCGGAGGGCGAAGGAGCGTTCTACGGGCCGAAAATCGCCATCAACGTTGAGGACGCCATCGGTCGCGAGTGGACGATAGGAACGGTGCAGTTGGACTTCGTGCAACCCGAACGCTCGGCATCAGTTACGTCGGCGAGGACAACGAGGAACACCGGCCGGTGATGGTCCACCGCGCGCTCCTCGGGTCGATGGAGCGATTCATGGGCGTGTTCATCGAGCACGTCGCCGGGAAGTTCCCGCTCTGGCTGGCACCCGAGCAGGTTCGAATCCTTCCCATCACGGACGATGAAGCGGAGTATGCGGCGGAAATCGCGGACGAACTCGGCGCGTACCGCGTCGAAGTCGACGAGCGGGACTGGACGCTCGGAAAGAAGATTCGGGCGGGCCACGACGACCGGGTCCCCTACATGGTCATCGTCGGGAGCGACGAGGCCGAATCGGGGACGCTCTCGGTACGCGACAGGGAAGAACGACAGCGAGGAGGGGTCGAACTCGCCGAGTTCCGGAATCATCTGGACGGCGAGTACGGCGAAAAGCGGCTTCGGCCGGATTTCCTCGACTGACCCGATAGCAGCCGAACCAACATAGGTGTGCCTAAACGGCGGCAAACTATCATCGAAGTGTTCAAGGTTGCACGATGATGACTAGATGGGTATGAACCGAGCAGAGAAGGCCAATCTCCAACTACAGGCCGTCTCAGTCCTCCGAATGCTCAAGGAGACCCGAACCTACGACGAACTCGCGGAAGTCACGGAACTTCCGGCGGGTGATCTGAATCGCTACGTGAACGGCCACGTCCTGCCCAGTCCCGACCGTGCGGAAGCGGTCGTGGAAGGCGTCGGGCGTGAGCAACTCGCCGAAGAGCTACAGGCACGAACCCGACTCGACCCCGAAGGCTACGTAGACAACTCCGGGGTCGTCTTCGACCAGTCGTTCCTCGACCTCGTGGCACCCGTCGCCGTCGAAACGTTCGATTTCGACCTGCCCGACGTGGTACTCACGGCCGCGACGGACGGCATCACCCTCGCCGCAGCGATGGCGAGTTACTTCGGTGCCCGCTGTGCCTACGCGAAGAAGTCGAAGGAGACCGCCGTCGAGGAGTTCATCGAGGCGCGCCAGCGACTCGCCTCCGGTATCGAACTCACGTACTATCTCCCCTCCTCGGCCATCGCCCCCGGAGAAACCGTCCTCGTCGTGGACGACCTCATTCGCTCCGGCGAGACGCAGGAACTGCTCTTGGACATCGCCGAGGATGCCGACGCCGACGTCGGCGGCGTCTTCGCGCTCATCGCCGCCGGGACGGAGGGCATCGAACGGGCACAGAAGCGCACGGACGCGCCGGTCGGGGCGCTCGCGTCGTTCGAGTGAGTTCGTCGGTAACGAGCACCAATAATCACCGTTGTGTTAATTTTTCCCTCTCAAACCCGAATTGGAACTTGACATATGCATAATTGCGTATAGATGCCCAGATACTATGAGAACTGTTAAGTAGGTATTCGCGTTTATGCTCATTCGTGAATCATGGGGCTAAAGGACATCAACAGTAATCAGCAGGGATCCGGGATAACCGGCTTGCTGGCCGACTATTTCGGCTTCGAGGAGCACGACACCGACCTCGGAACGGAGGTCATGGCGGGAATAACGACGTTCCTGACGATGAGTTACATCGTCATCGTGAACCCGTCCCTTCTCGCGGACAGCCCAGATGTACCGATTCAGGACGGAATCAATATAGCGGGATATTCCTACGACCAGACGATGGCGATGCTCGCCGTCGTCACCATCATCGCCGCCGCGGTTGCGACGTTGACGATGGCTTTCTACGCGAACCGACCGTTCGCCCAGGCACCCGGCCTCGGCCTGAACGCGTTCTTCGCGTTCACCGTCGTCGGCACGCTCGGAATTTCGTGGCAGACGGCGCTCGCCGCCGTCGTCGTCGAAGGAATCCTCTTCATTCTGCTCACCGCGATCGGTGCACGAAAATACATCATTCGTCTGTTCCCTGACCCCGTCAAGTTCGCCGTCGGGACGGGTATCGGATTGTTCCTCGCGATCATCGGTCTCGAAGCGATGCACGTCGTGGCCGCCGACTCCTCGACGTTGGTCACGCTCGGCCCCGTCGCGACCGACCCGGTCGCGGTCGTTTCGGTCGTCGGTCTCTTCATCACCTTCGCGCTCTACGCACGCGGAATTCCGGGTTCGATCATCATCGGTATCGGCCTGACGACGCTCATCGGCTACGCCTCCGAGTGGTTCGGCCTCGTCGCGCCGGGTACCCTCACCCCGACGATGACGGGTGCAACCTACGACATCACGCCCGTCGCCGGAGCGTTCGTGAGCGGCCTCGGCGCTCACGATTTGGCCTCCGTCAGCGGATTGTTCTCCTTCGGACTCATCGTCTTCACGTTCTTCTTCGTGGACTTCTTCGACACCGCCGGAACGCTCGTCGGCGTCGGACAGGTCGGCGGCTTCCTCGACGAGGAG
The DNA here is from genome assembly GCF_024136975.1 of Haladaptatus sp. AB643. NCBI lineage: Archaea > Methanobacteriati > Methanobacteriota > Halobacteria > Halobacteriales > Haladaptataceae > Haladaptatus > Haladaptatus sp. AB643. The sequence goes on along the minus strand of NZ_JAMYJW010000001.1, from coordinate 155,606 downwards.
GGCAACCTCCCAGACGTTGACAAGCCGCTGATGGCCGACGCCATCGGTACCACGGTCGGGGGCATGCTGGGAACCTCGACGGTGACGACGTACATCGAATCCGCCGCAGGTGTCGAGGAGGGTGGCCGCACCGGAATGACGGCGCTCGTCATCGGGGTTCTGTTCCTCCTCTCGCTCGCCTTCGTCCCGTTGGCCACCGCAGTGCCCCAGTACGCCTCGCACATCGCGCTGGTCGTCATCGGCGTCGTGATGCTCGGCAACGTCGTGGACATCGCGTGGGACGACATCACCAACACCGTCCCCGCCGGAATGACCATCCTGGTCATGCCGTTCACCTACTCCATCGCCTACGGCATCGCCGCGGGCATCGTCTCCTACCCCATCGTCAAACTCGCCGCGGGCAAGCGCGATGACATCCGACCCGGACACTGGGTACTCGCCGCCGCGTTCGTCGTTTACTTCTTCGTCCGGACGAGCGACCTCCTGAAAGGGAACGTCTGATCCGGGGTTCGCCTTCAAAACCAGCGGGTTTTCTCCTGAACACCACACTCTTATTTCTCACCTCCCTACGCGTTCGTATGCCGAACCTCGAACTGTACGAACTCAAGGGATGCCCGTTCTGTGCGAAAGTCACGTCCAAACTCGACGAACTCGGACTGGAGTACGAATCACATTCCGTCCCACGAAGCCATTCGGCGCGGACGGAAGTAAAAAAGATCAGCGGCCAGACCGGGGTTCCGGTACTGGTGGATGAAGAACACGGCGTCGAAGGAATGCCGGAGAGCGACGACATCAACGAGTATCTCGAAGAGACGTACGGCGCGTAAAACCGCATCAGTGACGAGAACGGGGACTCCCGTACCGACAAGCCACACGATCACGACGGAATGTCGGTCCGCGGACGGGATATCGATCCACGACGACCGCGGTCCCGTATCGAGCTTTTTCCGCGAGTTGCTTGTCGGAGGAGGTCAGTACAAATGCCAGTACAGACAGAATAATTGATATAATTGGCTCGAAAATACCGGACTATGCCGGTGTACGAACGGTCGGCGGCGACCGATTTTCGGGTGATCGACCGCTGGGATGGTGGTGTGAGTTGGCTGTCGCATCCGACCGAGGAGGGTATGCGCACTAGCCACGCGGTTACAGCGGACGACGACGTCTGGCTCATCGACCCGCTGGACGCTCCGGAACTCGACGCGCTGTTGGACTACCTCGGGAGCGTCGTCGGCGTCGCGGTGTTGTGTAGTCATCACGCCAGGGACGCCGGTACCATCGCGGCCCGGCACGGTGTGTCAGTTCACGTTCCGCGCTGGATGGGTCGCGTCGGGGAGCGGGTCGATGCTCCCATCGAGCGATTCGAGACGACGTTCGGCGACTCGGGATTTCGTGTCCGTCGTTTCTAACCGCTCTCGCTGTGGCAGGAAGCGGTGGCCTACCGCGAGGAGGATGGGACGCTTATCGTTCCGGACCTGCTCGCATCCGGTCCGGGCTACACCGTGGGCGAGGAGCGAATCGGCGTCGTGCTCTCCCATCGGCTGTTTCCGCCGCAGGATGCGCTCGGCGAACTCGAACCGGAGCGTATCCTCTTCGGACACGGTAGCGGCGTTTTCGAGGACGCGAGCGCCGCGCTCGACGATGCGCTCGACAATGCACGAAAACGGTTCCCCCGCGCACTCGTGAGTCAGTTCGGGACGAACGTGCGGTTGCTACTCGGCGCGATGAAGGACTGGATCGATCAGGCTTCCGCGCGTTCGCGGATCAGTTTCTGAAGTTCGTCGGCGTCGTCGAGGTCCTCGACTTCCTCGCGTTCGACCAGTGCAGTGCCATCCACGGTTTCCCGTCGCGCCTTGTCCACGAAGTAGACCGAATGGGTCCGTGCGACGTGGCTGATAGAACTCATGATCCGAGCGCGTTTTTCGGCCGTGCGGGTAAACGCCGAGTGACTCGTCAGAACGCGGTCCTCGCGGTCGTCCTCGCTGACCGTCCGGAACGGCGCTCTGCTCGTGGGGTGAACCGTGAACCCGACGCGTGTGAGCGTGGAGAACATGTCTTGATCGTCGGATTCGGCTTCCGGTTGGTCCGGTTCGTCCTCTTCCGTCACCTCGTCGGCACCGTCGAACACCTCGACCGGACTCGTCAGTTCGCGGTCGAACAACGCTTCCAGTTCGACGGCGACTTCCACGCTAGCGTTCATGCCGCCTTCGTACTTGGAGACGGTGCGACGCGAGACGCCGAGTTCGGAGGCCAATTGACCGAGGCTCCAACCGCGGTCCTGGCGCTCGTCGCGGAGGATGTCGCCGTCGATGTTGACGTACAGGCCGCCGGGTGCGGCGTAGACGAGCGGCGGGACGCCCTCCACGAACAGATCGACTGCCGTGTCCGGGCTGAACACCGGAACGCCGTGACGGAAGTAGACGACGCCGGGTTCGAGGTCCTGATTTCGTGTCCGAAGCCCGAGTACCAGCGGCGTCGCGTCGAGATACGTGCCGAGGCGGCGCATCTCGATGCCGGTTTGGGCGTCGAACGCGTCGATGTTGCCGAGGATCTTCAGCAACAGGAGGTCTGGTCCTCGTCGCGCTGCCACGTCGAAGCTCTTTGGTCGGATAGCACACCGGTCGCTAACTACGAAGCCCGCATCCTCTAACATCGCAGTCACGTTTCCGACCAGTGCAGACCGGGACATGGTGGGAGGTAAGTGACTCTCATATAAAGGCGTTTTGGCGAGCCATCCCGCCGCAGTCTGGCGATTGTGTAAATTGCCGGCAGTAGATTCAAATAGCATTGTTTCTTCGAAAACTGTTAATTCGCCACGCCGTAATCACCGGACGTGACCGTCATCGGTCTCGACGACACCGACTCCCGCGAACGCGGGATGTGTACGACCTACCTCGCGGCGCGACTCGCGAAAACGATTCGAGACGCCGGGGGAACCATCGAGCGACTGCTCCTCGTCCGACTCAATCCCGCCGTGAAACACAAGACACGGGGGAACGCCGCGCTTGCGATTCACACGGACTTCGATCCCGAACGCGCCTTCGCGCTCGCGCGTTCAGAACTCGATTCGGCCGCCGAGACCGACGACCCGCGGACGAATCCCGGCCTCGTCGTCGCGCCGCACGCTCCCGACGGGATTCCGGACGACGTCGCGGAATTCTCGCGGAAAGCGATTCGGGAGTTACTATCTCGGGAGGACGCCGAGCGACGGATCGACGCGGCGGGTTACCGACACGCCGGGTGGAAGAACGGCCGCGGAAAGATCGGCGCGCTGGCGGCCATCGGCGCGCACGCCGCGTTCTCCGAGTGGACCTACGAACACATCTCCTACCGCGAATCGGACCGCTGGGGAACGCCCCGCGAGGTGGACTTCGATTCGACCTTCGCGGCCGCCGATTCGGGGTATCCCGGCGTGTGGGACACCGTGGACCGCGGCACCGGCGAAGCGGTCTGTGTTCCGCACACGCCCTGTCCCATCCTCCACGGTATTCGCGGCGACGACCCGGACGAAGTCCGGCGAGTCGCCGAGCGAATCGGGGGCGAACCCGTCGTCAAAACGGCGCTGTTCGTGACGAATCAGGGGACCGACGCCCATTTGCAGGACGCCGAACTCCAGGAAATCGAGGACGATCGAGCCTACCGCGTGACCGGAACGGTCGCTTCGGAGCCGGAAACCCGACGTGGTGGCCACGTCTTTTTCACCATCGAGGACGGCGCGACCGAACAGTTGTGTGCCGCTTTCGAACCCACGAAGCGATTTCGGAATCACGTTCGGAACCTCCGTCCCGGCGACCGAATCACGGCCTGCGGCGAGGTCACCGACGAAACGCTCAAGTTGGAGAAGTTCGCCGTCAGGAACCTCGACACGACCGAACTCGTGACGCCGAACTGCCCCGGCTGTGGCCGCTCGATGAAGAGCGCGGGCGCGGGACAGGGCTACCGCTGTCGCAGGTGTGGAACGGATGCGGACGGGAAAGTCGAACGGGAAATCGAGCGTGACCTCGAACTCGGCTGGTACGAGGTGCCGCCGGAAGCGCGCCGCCACATCGCCAAACCGCTCGTCAGGGGCGGGTTCGACGCGCCGATTCACCCGGAGCGATAAGGATCCGAAGACCTCGGTTCACCGTTCGACGACGCTGGTCGAAACGACCGAGCCCTCGGCATCGAACGTCAGTCGGAGTTCGTCGTCGGCGGCGGGAATTCGGAGTCGAACACGCGGAGGGTCGTCGGCGAGAACGGTCAGGAAGTCCTCGTGAAGCGCCCAGTCGAGGTTCCAGAGGGGATGTGCGTCGAGCGGGGCGTCGCGTTCGGCGTGGAATCCGACGACACGAGGGTGATCGCGGACGAGACAGCCAACGGGGAGATTCGCCATCGCCCAGCACTCCGTGCAGGTGACGCGGAGGCGGTAGGGGACGTTTCCGGTGTTCAATTCGTGCCGGTCGTCGGTGAGCAGTCCGGCCATCTTCGACCCGCATTCGGGGCACGTTCCGGCGGCGGCGAGGGCGTTCCAACGGCGGGTCCACGCCTCGAACGCGTCGAGGAGGTCGTCGCGGCGCGTCGTCGGCGCGGGCGGGAAGGGGTTGTGGAGGATTTCCTCGTCGCAGCTTTCGCAGACGATACGAACCCGTTCCTGCTCGTAGCGGGCCGAAAGCGATGCCTCGCCACACTCGTAGCACGTTCCTGGCGCGTCGAAGGTGGCTCCGTCGGCCTGCTCGGTGAACACGCCCGCCGTCAGCGCGCTCACGACCTTGCGACCCGCGTAGGTCAACGCGTAGCCGTCCGAGGTTTTTCGGACGAACTGCCCGACGAGGCGCTGGAGATGGTAGTTGAAGTTGCCGCTGTCTCGGACGCCCACCCGTCGCTTGAGGTCGGCGTAAGGGAGCGCGGACTCGCCGTCGCGGAACGCCTGTTGAAGCTCGTACAGCATCGAAACACGGCGTTCGTTGCCGATCGCGGCGAGCGCGTCGGCAGGGTCGGGTCGCTCGTCGTCCATGGACGGCCGTTGCACCAGCGGCGATAAAATCCCGACGAAAGATGTCAATTCGCTATGTGCAATCGGTTGCGCGGAACGAACAGGGTGCTTGCGGACGAGCGAATCGATATGGGTCGGTCGCGTCGCACCGTCGGATGGAATATCGGACTCTACTACGTCTACAAGTCCACGAAAGCGGTGGAGTTCTATCGACCCATCATGTATCTCTACTTCCTCTCGCTCGGCCTCGATTTCACCGCAATCGCCGTGCTCGAAGGGATCTACAACGTCACGACGCTCGTTTCCGAGATTCCGACGGGCTACGTCGGTGACCGGGTCGGCCGCCGAAACAGCCTGCTCATCGGAACCGGAATCATCACGCTGACGCTCGTCGGCATTGGCTTCGCCGAAAACTTCGTCCATCTCGCGGCCCTGTACGCCTGCTGGTCGTTCGGCTACACGTTCCGGTCAGGCACCAGCGACGCGTGGCTGTACGATACCTTGACCGACGACCTATCCGAGGACCGGTTCGCACACGTCCGGGGGCGCGGGCAGTCGGCCGCGCTGCTGGTCGGCGTCGTCGGGTCGGTCTTGGGTGGCTATCTCGCCCAAATCGACCTCGCGTATCCGTTTTTCGTCGCGGCGGGCGTGACGGGAGTCGGAGTTCCCGTCCTCCTCGGGATGGACGAACCCGCGAGTTACGAGGAGAGCGAGTCGGACGAACTCGGCGTCCGGGAGGCCGCCGGTGTCATCCGCGAAACGCTCTCCCACGAGCGACTGCGGGCGTTCGTCGTCTACTACTTTGTCCTCTTCTCGGCGGTGTCCTATCTCGTGTTCATGTACGTCCAACCCGTCCTGAAGACCGTCCTGCCACAGGTCGGTGTCGCCCCCGGGAACGTCGAGCCCATTTTGGGCTGGTTCTACGCGGCCATCAGCCTGCTCTCGGCGGGATTGAGCTACTACACCGGTGCGATTCGGGAGCGGATCGGTCTACGAACGTGGTTCCTCACGATTCCGTTCGTGGTCGGTATCGCGCTCGTCGCGCTCCGTATGATGCCGGTGTTGGCGATTCCGGCGTTCCTGTTCGCTCGGGGTATCGCGGAGACGACGCGGTCGCTCGCGTCCCAGTACGTGAACGACCGTATCGAGACGCTGGGGAGGGCGACCGTCCTCTCGTCGCTGGCGATGGTGAGTTCGCTGGCGGTGATTCCCTTCCAACTCGGAAGCGGCGTGCTCTCGGACGTGGCGTCGCCGCTCACGGCGCTGGCGGTGGCTGGCGGCTTCCTCATCGTCGGGTCGCTCGTCGTCATCGGCTGGGAAACGCCGGTGAAATCGGCCACCGGACACCGTGCAGAGGCGGAGTAGCACCCGTATTCGGAATCTCTTTGAAGGCAGAAATCCCATGCCCCCACATGAAGGTGTTCGGGTCGAGCGGGACGAGAGGGGTCGCCAACGACGAACTGACTCCCGAGTTCGTGCTCAAGATTGCGAAGGCTGCGGGAACGGTCTGGCGCACCGACCGCATCGCACTCGCACGGGATACACGAGCGACAGGCGACATGCTCGCCGACGCCGCGGCCAGCGGATTGGCGAGCGTCGGGGCGGACGTGGACCGACTCGGCATCGTGCCGACGCCCGGCGTGCAGTCGTACGCCGAAAGCGAGGGGGTTCCCGCGTTGATGATAACCGCGAGCCACAACCCGCCGGAGTACAACGGCGTGAAACTCATCGGCGACGACGGCATCGAACTCTCGGTTGACGACCTCGAACGAGTCGAAGGTAAGTTTCTCACCGAAGCGTTCGAGGAAGTTCGCTGGAGCGAGACGGGCCACAGCCACGTCATCGACGACGCCCGCGAACGATACGTCTCCCAACTGCTCGATTCGATAGACACGAACAAAATCGCCGACGCGAACCTCACCGTCGCCCTCGACCCCGGCCACGGTGCCGGTTCGCTCACCTCCCCCGAACTCTTCCGCCAACTCGGCTGCCGCGTCGTCACGACGAACAGCCAACCCGACGGCCACTTTCCCGGCCGCAACCCCGAACCCGTCCCCGGAAACCTCCACGACCTCGGCTTACTGGTCGAGGCGAGCGGTGCTGACGTCGGTATCGCCCACGACGGTGACGCCGACCGCGCCATCTTCTACGACGAGAACGGCGAGTACATCGAAGGCGACGCGACGCTCGCCGCGCTCTCGGCCGCCCAACTCGAACCCGGCGATGCCGTAGTCTCCGCCGTCAACGTCTCCCAGCGGCTGGTGGACGTCGCCCGCGAGACGGGTGCGACCCTCGAACTGACGCCTATCGGGAGCACCAACATCATCACCCGAATCCGAGAATTACGGGACCAGAACGTGTCGGTTCCGGTCGCCGGAGAGGGCAACGGCGGTATCTTCTTCCCGAACTATCGTCTCACCCGCGACGGCGCGTACACCGCCGCGAAGTTCCTCGAACTGCTGGTCGACGCAAGCGCGAGCGAGGTAGTGGCACCGTACGGCGGCTACCACAACGTTCGGACGAACATCAAGTACACGACGGACGCCGAACACGACGCGCTGCTCGCCGCCGCGGAGAAGACGGCGACGGATTCGAACGCCGAACTGAACACCCGCGACGGCTACCGCTTGGATTTCGGTGATGCGTGGGTGCTGGCCCGTCCCAGCGGAACGGAACCGATGGTGAGAATCTACGCCGAGGCGCACGAACGCCATCGTGCCGAGGAACTGGCGGCGGAGATGGAAGACACCCTTCGAACGGCCAAAGCGGACGTCTGATACCTCGTTCGATCGTTCAAACTCGAAACGCTACCGCGACGGATACGTATCGAGTGCGTCGCTCAGTTTTCCCCGTTCGTCCCGTAACCGCGCGAGCTCGTCCTCGACCTCGCCACTGGCGAGTTTGTCGCGTTCGTCGTCCGTCAACTCGGAGCGTGCTTCGGCTGCCGTTCGGAGTCGTTCGAAATCGTCCCGACGAGTGAGGTCCTCCACGTTACGGAGCCGTGCGATGGTTTCCGGCGGTGCGAATCGGTCCGCGACGCGAATCGCCTCCTCACACCACCAGCGGAGTTCGTTCGCGGAGGCGGGTGGCCAGTCGATGGTGAGTGGTTCCGGGTCGAGTCGGTCGAGATACGTCTCGTTCGTGGCGATGGCGCGTTTCAACGCGGCGGGGTCAGTGACGTAGTGGTCGAGCTTGGATTGGGAGTAGTGGGCGTATTCGAGCAGTTCGGGGACGGTGAGGTCCCCGCCGTCCCGACCGAGCAAGTACTCCCGAAGGGTTTCCGGCGGCGGCTGAAACTCGATGAGCGGATAATGTTCGGTCGCGGTGAGGAACTCGACCATTTCGCGGGATGTCGCGTCGTGTGTGAACTCCGAGAACGCATCGGTGATGGCATCGTTGGCGGCGTCGATTGGCTCCCGAAGCAGTTCCGTCGGGGCGTCCAGATCTGCGTCCCCGAGTTCCCGTAATCGTTCGAGGGACGCGATTCGTTCGTCCAGTTCCGCTACCCGCTGTGAAACGGTGTGTCGCGTATCCCTGTATCGCTCGCGTGCCGCCTGGCGTTCGTCCGACAGGGCGACGATTTCCTTCGCGGGTGTGAGCGCGTTTCGCGCCTTCTCGAAATCACGCTCGCTCAATCGGCGTTTGTCGATGGTCGTCTCCGCCCGTTCGAACGCCTCGCGTGCGGGCAAGTCGTCGGGCAACCCGTCCACGAAATCGCCGAACTTCCCTTGAAACTCCAGGAACGCCTCGAAATCGCCGGTCCCGGTCGCACGCGATTCGTAGCGGTCGAACAGGTGTGTCGCCCGGTGGTAGGCGTCGGCAACGGCGTTCATCTCCGCTTCGCCGTATTCGGCGATGGCGGCGTTTTTCTCCCGACACGCCTCGTCCGCGTTTCGGAGGTCGGTCAGTGGATCACTCATACACTTCGTCGGGATCGTACACCCGTTCGGCGACGATTTCGGTTTCCGCGGTCGGTTCGTCTCCGTCCCGATCGACGGATTCGATACTGCGGTAGAAACAGGATTCGTAGCCCACGTGGCAGGCACCACCGTCCTGCTCGACGCGGTAGAGCAACGTGTCGGCGTCACAATCGACGCGAACGTCCTTCACGTGCTGGAGGTGGCCGCTGGTTCCGCCCTTCTTCCAGAGTTCGTCCCGACTGCGGGAGTAGTAGTGGGCGAACCCGGTTTCGAGGGTTTTCTCGACGGCTTCGGGGGAGACGTATGCCAACATCAGAACATCTCCGGTGTCCGCATCCTGTGCGATTGCGGGAAGTAATTCGTTCTCGTCGAACGCGAGGGCGACTTCGGACGACTGGCTCATGCCTCCACGAACGTTTCGACGGGGAATAGGCTTTTTCTCTCGGGAAAGAGTGACCATCGATGATAGCTCCTTGAATCCTGCTGTCAGTCTTCGACCAACTGGGCGAAGTCGTCCATCGGAATGATTTCCATGGTTTGCATGTCCATTCCGTAGCTCTCCACCGCGATGCCCGCACGGAAGGCCGTATCGCGGTCGGGTGCCTCGAAGATGAGGAGGAAGTCGTACTCGCCGAGCACGGCAAAACTTCCATCGAGTTCGACGCCGAACTCCTCGAACTCCAACCGGATGTCGCCCCACGTCGACGCGAGTTCCTGCGCGTTTTGGACGCTCGTCCGGATGTCAACGAGTGCAACGTACTTTGCCATACCTGAGCGGACGGTGTGGGTTAGAAAAACGGTTATAGCCAATGTCTCGAAACGATCCCTTTCCAGAGGGTGAATTTCGGACGGAGGTAAGGTGTTTGCCGCCCGGTCACCACGTGCCTCCTCGGTTCGTTTCTCGTTGATTTCCATCGTCACCTAATCCGGTATAACGTAGTATACCGAACTGTATGCCAAATATCCCGTCGAACATTGCGGATTAATGTCGTCTGAGAGTTATCTTCGTCGTTCGAGACGGAGTGAACAATTGTCTGGCTTGAAGATGGTGAGTCACGATATCGGAGTCCGACGATGCTGGCGACGACAGATCGTTTCCTTCTGTCCGGTACGTCGGCTATCGTGGGAGAGAAACAATGACACAGGAGAACGAATCGGATGCGGCTCGGGGGACTCGCCGGAGTTTCCTCAGACGGGGAACACTCCTCTCCGGACTGCTCGTATCCGCCAGTTCATCGACGGTACTCGCACAGCCAACGACGAACCAAGGGACGACCTTGGAACCGATCACGTCGGGAACACAGGGGACCACACAGGGGACCACTGGAACGCAACAGGGTGGTGGAGCAAGTAATGGCCTACAGCAGGCGGCATTGAAAGGAGCGAAGCAGGGAGTCGCCAGCGCTGAAAACCAGGGGGCGAACGTAACGGCGGCGCAACGACAAGCCGCGATACAGGGAGCCACCCAAGGGGCGATAGTCAATCAGAACGTCAACGTCAACGTCGTCCAGAACGCCGCGTTCGGGTCAGCGAAAGGTGCGTTACTCGGCACGGTCAATCAGAACGTCAACGTCAACGTCGTTCAAAACGCCGCGGCCGGTGCTGCTCAAGGCGCGGTCAACCAGAACGCGAACGTCAACGTCGTGCAGAACGCCGCCCTCGGTGCGGCGAAAGGTTGTGTCAAAGGCGCGGCCGTCAATCAAAACGCGAACGTCAATGTCGTCCAAAACGCCGCCCTCGGTGCGGCGAAAGGCTGTGTAAAAGCCGGGATGGTCAATCAGAACGTCAACGTCAACGTTCTACAGAACGCTGCGGTTGGCGCGGCACAGGGTGGCGTGCGCGCGGTCGTAAATCAGAACGTCAACGTCAATGTCATCCAAAACGCGGTGCTCGGTGCGGCACAGGGTGCGGTGCAGGGAAGCATCAATCAGAACGTCAACATCAACGTCATCCTCAACGCCGCGGCTGGCGCGGCACAAGGTGGTGTCAAAGCGGGCGCCATCAACCAGAACATCAACATCAACGTCATCCTCAACGCCGCAGCCGGGGCGGCGCAGGGAGCCATCAACCAGAACATCAACATCAACGTCGTTCTCAACGCCGCGGCCGGGGCGGTGCAGGGCGCAGTACAGGGGGCAGTCAACCAGAACGTCAACATCAACGTCGTTCTCAATGCGGCACTCGGCGCGGCGAAGGGCGCACTCAACCAGAACGTCAACATCAACGTCGTTCTCAACGCCGCGGCCGGTGCAGCGCAGGGGTGTGTCCGAGAGGGCGCTATCAACCAGAACGTCAATATCAACGTCATTCTCAATGCCGCGTTCGGTGCGGCACAGGGTGCGACCACTGCGGCCGAGCAAAACCCCGGCGTCTCCGCGAAAGGCGTGAAAGCAGCGGCCTTGGGTGGTGCGACCGGGGCCGTCAAACAGGGGGCAGTCAACCAGAACGTCAACATCAACGTCATCCTCAACGCCGCGGAGAGCGGTGCACAGCAGGGGGTCGAAGCGGCAGCGAACGGTGCATCTCCACAACAAGTGCAACAGACGGCAGCAAGCCAAGCGCAGAGTGGTCAAGGGCAAGGACAAGGAACTCAGCAACCAGGCGGCGGTGGCGGTGGCGGCGGAACCACTAGCGGCGGTGGCGGCGGCGAAACCTCCGGCGGTGGCGGTACCTCCGGCGGTGGAAACTCAACCGGATAACTACCCTATCATTTCCGAAACGTCGCGGTCACCACTTCGAATTTCGTCTGCAACCGTGCTCACGTCCGCGAACTCGACGTCGGGTTTCGTCCGCATGTGCTGGATCAGTTCCTCCAGTCGCGTCGTTCGGGGTGGTTGTCCGATGACCTGCGGGTGCATCGCCAGCGTGAAAATCCCATCCTCCATGTGCTCGTACATCCAGTCGAACTGGGCTTTCCAGAGGTCGAACACGGATCGCTCGTCGGCGAAGCCCCACAGGATCGACTGCTCCCAGACGAACATCAGCGCCGGGAAGTCCGCCCGTTTCCACGAAATCGGAATTTCGACGACATCGCTTTTGTCGCCGATTTGGAACGGTTTCTTCTGGGGAGCGCTCCAATTCTTCCGGAGATAGTACGGGTGAAAGTCGTTGCCCATCGCGCTCGAATCCCATTCGAATCCCAGTTCGTCGAGGATGGAGAGCGTGTTCTCGGAGAACTCCCACGCGGGCGACCGGAACCCGACCGGCGCGTCTCCGGTGATGTCCTCGATGTTCGTCATCGCCCGCTCGTACTCGTCCTTTTCGTCCTCCTTGCTGTCGAACGTGCTCGGGTTGACGTGTCGCCACCCGTGACACTGGATATCGTATCCACGGTCGTGCACCTCGCCGACGCGTTCGGGAAAGCTCTCGATGGTGTGACCGGGGACGAACCACGTCGCCGGAATCCCGTGTTTGTCGTGCAGGTCGAGGATTCTGGGTGCGCCGACCCAGGCACCGTACACCCCGCGGGAAAGCTGTGTGGGGGCGTCACCGGCCCCGAAGGTGTGAATCCAGACGGAGACGGCGTCGAAGTCGTAGGTCAGGCAGACGGTCGCTCGGGCCATAGAAGAGACATAACGACGGGTATCGCCTTACCTGTAGCTCATTTGTGAGTTTTTGTGGGCGGTTGGATTAGCGACGTGAGCGGAGAACGGGCGGCAGAAAACGGACGATGAAGAACGGACGGCAGAAGACGACCACCGCACAGGGAAATTCGGTCGAGCGTGCCGACTTATCCTTCCAGATGGATGGCCGGTCGCAGTGGCGTGGCGTGGCGTGCTTTGTCCTCGGGGTCGGGCACGTCGTCGCCCTCGCGGTAGACCTCGACGTCGGCGTCGAACTCGCGTTCGAAGAAGTCGCGGGCGTCGTCGTAGACGGCGACCTCGTCCACGTTCGTCAGCACTTCGGCCTGGTCGTCGGGGCGCTCGCGCACGTCCTCGACCAGCGTCTGGGCGAGTTGATTCACGTCGTCGCCCTTCTCGCGCAGGTCCGCGTCCTGCATGACTTCACCCATCACCGCACCGACGTTCGGGCCGTTCTCGACCACGGCCGAGAGCACTTTGCGCTTCCAGTCGGCGGCGACGTACACCCGAATCGTCTCGGGGTCGGTGTTCGTCACGTCCACGATGTCGCGGATGTCGTCGGTCAACCCGGAGACCAGCGACTCCTCGATTTCCGTGACGGTGCTCTCGAAGTCGGCATCGGGGTCCGGCCACGTCGATTCGCTCATCGGTTCGCCCGTCAAGCGCTCGTGGAGTTCCGCGGTCATGAACGGAATGAACGGAGCCAACAGGCGCAGGCGGGTGTCCAGTACCTTGCGAAGCATCCAGCGTGCGCCCGGTCGGTCCGTGTCGGTCCGCTTGCGGTACCACTTCAGGTGCTCCTCGAAACCGTAGAAGACGGCTTGGCTGGCCGTTCTCGTCTCGAAGCGGTCCAACGCGTCCGTGGCTTCGCGGACCGTTGCCTGTAGTTTCGACAGCAGCCATCGGTCGATGTGCTGCAGGTCACGTTCGCCTTCCGGGGCCGCAATCGTGTCGTTCGCGCGGTTCCAGAACCGCCGCAGTTGGTTCCCGGTGCCCTCGACCTGGTCGCTCCGCCAGTCGTAATCCTGCCACGGTTCGGCGCTGTTCATCAGGAAGAAGCGGACCGTGTCGGCACCGTACTTCTCGATGGCGTTCTCCGGCAGGACGACGTGGCCCTTCGAGGAGGACATCTTCTCGCCCTCCAGCAGGCCCATGCCCATCACGGTGATGCCCTGCGGCCAGTTCGCCGGGTCGAACAGTTCGGCGTGGTGGAACAGGAAGAAGGTCAGGTGGTTGCTGACCAAGTCGTTCGCGGAACAGCGGTAATCGACCGGGTACCAGTAGTCCCACTCCTCGCGCAGGGAGAGGGCGGTTTCGTTGGGATCATCCACTGCTTCACTCCCATAAAACAACGTGTCGAAGAACTCCCTGTCCATCTCCTCGACCGGAACGTCGGAAATTCGATGGGCGATGGTGTAGTAGGCCATGTAGATGGTCGAGTCCGACAGCGGTTCGATGACGAAATCGTCGTCCCACGGCAGGCGGGTGCCCAATCCGTAGTTACGGATGCACGGCCACTCGTTCAGCCAGTCGATGGTGTGGTCGTACTGCTCGCGGGTATTCTCCGGAATCGCGTCCAGTCCGGCGACTACCTCGTGGGCCTTCGCTTTCCACGCCTCGTCGTTGTACCGCAGGAACCAGGTGTCCTGTTCGGCGACTTCGACGGCCCCGCCACAGCGACAGACGACCTCCTCGCTGAACTCGTGCATCGTGCCGAACGACCCCTGTTCTTGGAACTCCTCTTTGAGGTCGTCGCGCACGTCTTCCACGATTTCCCCGGCGTAGTCGCCGTACATCGGACCCAACTTCCCGCTGTGGAACTCGCGGTTGTACACCTCCTGGGTGGCATCCTCCAAGGCGGGGTCAGATGAATCCTCGATACCGTGTTCCGCCACGGCGTCCTCCGCCGGGAACTCGCCGTAGCCTTCCACGTCGATGATGGCCTTCGGTTCGATGGCGTCGACTTCCGCAGGGTCGATGCCGTATTTCTCCATCCGGGCGTCGTCGGTGTCTCGCGGGCTCTGCCCGCTCGACTGTTCCGCGGCCCGTCGCCCCGCGCTCTTGGCCTCCTGCAAAGCTACCCAATCGTCGGGACTGTGGGCCGGGACGGACATCACGACACCCGTGGCGTTCTCGGCGTCCACGAAGTTCGCGGGCAGGACCAGTACGTCGTCACCCGTGATGGGATTCGTGACGTGCTCGCCGACGAGTCGCTCGCCGGTAAATCGGTCTCGGATTTCCACGTCGTGGGCCTGCAGTTCCAGTTTCTCGGCGGCGGATTCGGAGACGAGCCATATCTCTCCGTCAACGTCGGCTTCGACGTACTCCGCGTCCGGGTCGATGTAGGCGTTCGTCACGCCGTGAACCGTCTCCGGGCGCAGGGTCGCCATCGGGACCGTGATTTCAGAGTCGTCAGCAACCCAATTGAACTTCACGAGGGTGTACTCCTGGAACTCGGCTTCCTCGCCCTCCAGCAGGTCGTGGGTCGTGACCGGGTTCTGCTCGTTCGTGCAGTATTTGACGGGATGCAGGCCTTTCTCCAGCAGGCCGCGCTCTTTGAGCGTCTCGTACTGCCACGTGATGAACTTCGAGTAGCGCTCGTCGTTCGTCGTGAACTCGCGCCGCCAGTCGATGGAGAGGCCCAACGACTGCATGTTCTTCTTGTAACTGTCCTCGATGAAGTGGCGGGCGAACCCCATCGGCGTCTCCATCTCGGACAGGTCCTCGTCGGAGACGTTGTAGGTGTCCTGCAGCACGGACATCTGTTCGGGTTCCCGTTTTTTCAGGCGCTCCACCGCGCCGACGATGGGGGTGCCGGTGACGTGCCACGCGATGGGAAACAACACGTTGTCGCCCTGCAGACGACGATACCGCGCCCACACGTCCGGGACGGTGTAGGTTCGCGCGTGGCCGATATGCATTCCCCCGCTCGGATACGGGTAGGGGACCGTGACGAAGGTAGCCTCAGACTGGGATGGATCGACCTCATATCGACCATCTTCCGCCCACCGAGACTGCCACTTCGACTCGATTTCCCGTGGCTCGTAGTCACTCATACCCTATCGGAGACGTGCGACGGTAAAAGAGGTGTCTACCTGACAGATACACGAGAACACGGAAAATCGGAAGTGAACGGCGCTGCCAGATGACAACGTATAGAAGCCAAACGGAACAAAGGATGAACAACCCGGATTCTCGCATGAAAACACGACGACAGTTCGACCACACGGAAATCGAGCATCGATGGCAGGAGGCGTGGGACGACGCCGACGTCTTCCACATCCCGGACGAGGCGTCCGACCCGGCGTACGTCCTCGGGATGTTCCCGTACACCTCCGGCCAACTCCACATGGGTCACGTCCGTAACTACACGATAACGGACGCCTACGCCCGATACAAGCGCATGGACGGCGAAAACGTCCTCCACCCGATGGGGTGGGACTCGTTCGGTCTGCCCGCCGAGAACGCGGCCATCGAACGCGACACGAACCCGCGCGACTGGACGCTCTCGTGTATCGACACGATGCGCGAGCAGATGGCGGACATGGGCTTCGGCTACGACTGGGAGCGCGAAATCACGACGTGCCAGCCCGACTACTACCGCTGGAACCAGTGGCTGTTCACCCAGTTCCGCGAGGAAGGACTCGTGGAGCGGGAAGCCGCCGAAATCAACTGGTGTCCGTCGTGTGAGACGGTGCTCGCCGACGAACAGGTCGAAGGGGACGCGGAACTCTGCTGGCGCTGTGACACCCCCGTCGAACAGCGCGAACTCGACCAGTGGTTCCTGAAGATCACCGAGTACGCCGACGAACTCCTCGACGATTTGGACGAACTCGACGGCTGGCCGTCCAACGTCCGCCAGATGCAGCGAAACTGGATCGGCCGCCAGCACGGTTCCACCGTCGAGTTTGACGTCGAAGGATACGGTCCCGTCGAGGTGTTCACCACCCGACTCGACACCATCTTCGGCGTCTCCTTCTTCGCGCTCGCTCCCGGCCACCCCATCGCCGAGGAACTGGCCGAAGAGGACGAGGACATCGCACACTTCGTGGACGAAGTCGCCGACCCGGAGGGCGACGAACCGCAAGGTATCGCCACCGATCTGACCGCGACGAACCCCGCAACGGGCGAGGAAATTCCCGTGTTCGTCGCCGACTTCGTCCTCACGGACGTCGGGACGGGCGCGCTGATGGGCGTTCCGGGCCACGACTCCCGCGACCACGCCTTCGCGATGTCGATGGACGTGGACATCACCCCCGTCGTCGCACCGAGCGAGGACAACGTTCCGGACGTGAGCGAGGCGGCCTACACCGAGGACGGCGTTCTCGTCAACAGCGATGACTACGACGGCCTCGACAGCGACGATGCTCGCGAGCGGTTGGAAGCGGACATCGAGAGCGCCGCTCACGACGTCCAGTACCGCCTCCGTGATTGGGGCATCTCGCGACAACGCTACTGGGGAACGCCGATTCCGATCATCCACTGTGAGGAGTGTGGGCCGGTCAGCGTTCCGGACGAGGAACTGCCGGTCGAACTGCCCGAATTCGTGCAGACGACCGGAAACCCGCTGGACGCGGCCGAGGAGTGGAACCACGTCGAGTGTCCCGAGTGTGGTGGCGATGCGCGCCGCGAGACGGACACGATGGACACGTTCATGGACTCGTCGTGGTACTTCCTGCGGTACGTCTCGCCGCACCTCGACGACGCCCCGTTCGACACCGAGCAGGCGAACGACTGGATGCCGGTCGACCGGTACGTCGGCGGCATCGAGCACGCCGTCATGCACCTGCTGTACTCGCGGTTCGTGACGAAGGTGCTCTCCGACATGGAACTGCTTTCCCACCGCGAACCGTTCACGAACCTCGTCACGCAGGGGATGGTCCTGCTCGACGGCGACAAGATGTCCAAGAGCAAGGGCAACGTCGTCTCGCCCCAGCGCATCGTCGAGGAGTACGGTGCCGACACGGCCCGTCTGTTCACGATGCAGGCCGCCCAACCGGAGAAGGACTTCGACTGGACCGAGGAGGGCGTCAAATCGAGCCACCAGTTCCTCGAACGTCTCGCCGGGGCGGTCGAATCGTTCGTCGAATCGTCGCTCGACGGCGAGCACGACGAAGTCGCGGAGTACGTCGAACGCGAAATCGACGCCACCGTCGCCATCGCCAACGACGAGTTCGAGTCGCTGACGTTCAACGGTGCGCTCCGCGAGACACAGGAACTGACGACCCTGCTCACGCGCTACCGCGAAGAAACCTCGCCGCACGGCCCGACGCTCGAACGCGGCCTGCGAACCGTCGTCAAACTGTTGGCACCCGTCACCCCGCACATCTGCGAGGAACTGTGGGGCGACCTCGGTGGCGAGGGCTTCGTCGTCGAAGCCGAGTGGCCGGAACCCGAGATGGACCCGACAGAACTCGAACTGGCCCGTCAGTTGGTCGAGAACACCCAGGAGGACGTTCGCCACATCGTCACCATCGCGGACATCGACGACCCCGAACGCATCGACATCGTCGTCGCCGCGCCGTGGCAGTTCGAGGCGCTCGACATCGCGCGCGAGTCCGACGCCCCCAACGTCATCGGCGAAATCATGCAGGAAGACGAGATACGGAAGCAGGGCGACGACGCCGCGAAGTACGGACAGGAGCTACAACAGGAGCGCCAGTCGCTTCCGGAAACGCTCTCGCCGGAGCGTGAGCAGGTCGCGCTTCGACGGGCGAACTGGCTGTTCGAGCGTGAGTTCGACGCCGACGTTCACCTGTTGACGGCCGACGAGGCCGACGGCGACTTGGCGGCGAAAGCGCGTCCCGGTCGCCCCGCGATACACATCGACTGACGGACCGGCCCATCAGTCATGATTTTGTCAACTCGTTTCGTCTGGCAGAAACACCACCAAATCGAGTCCGTACACCGAGCCGTAAGCGACGAAAATGACCAGGATATGTGCGAGGATTTGAAGAACTGAAAACGTCGTTACGGTATCCGAGAGTCCCGAAGAGACGGAGATTAGGTTGGTCAGCATCGGGAGGAGGAATCCGAGGACGAGCAGCCAGATGGTAACCTCGATGCGCTTTCGCTGCCCGTCCGGATTTCGAACTCCCCAGAGGAATCCGGCGATGATCATGGAGAGGAGAAATACGATTGCAGCAGGCGTGCCGTCGATGAAATACGTCGCCCGTGTCGAGGAGAGATACCACGCGACGGACGCGAAGCCGATCAGAAAGCAGAAGAATCCCGTCACACCCCACTGAACCGCACCGATGACTCCTTCGGGAAGGTTCGAGCGAAATTCCATACGCGAACGTCACTGAGCGGAGACAAAAAACTAGCAACCGAACCCGAAACCGGTCCGATCAGTCCAGTACGACGAGTTCGTCGTCGAGCATCTCCTGCAACACTTCGCGCGCGTGGCCGTCGGGGTCCACGCCGGGGTAGACAGCCTGGACTTCGCCGTCCGCGAGGACGAACGTGGTTCGCTGGGTGAAGTCGTTCTCGATTTCGACGCCGAACGAGTCGGCGATTTCGCCGTCCGGGTCGGCCAGCAGGTCGAATTCGAGGTCGAACTTGTCGGCGAACGCGTCGTGGCTGTCCACGTCGTCGGTCGAGACGCCGTAGACGGTCGCACCGGCGTCGCGGTAACTCTCCAGTTCCGCGTTGAACTGCTTCGCCTCGATGGTGCACCCCGGCGTGTCGTCACGCGGGTAGAAGTACACGACCGTCGGCGCTTCGAAGGACGGGGATACCGTCTCGCCGTGCTGGTTCTGCGCGGTCACCTCGGGCGCGTCGTCGCCTGCGTCGAGCGTCATGTGCCGCGATTATGCCCGAGATAGCAAGGGAGTTGTGGTTGCTGTAAGTCCCGCCGTTTACCACGGGTCTACGGGTATCGGGACGGGCGGGAAGTCGCGGCGGACGATCAGTTGACTTCGATGTCGTGCGAATCGTCCTCGTCCATCTCCTTCGGGAGCGTGACGGTCAACACGCCGTTTTTGTACTCCGCCGAGACGCCCGTCTCGTCCACGGGTTCCGGAACGGTGAGCGTTCGACTCATCGACTGCTGGCGGCGTTCCTTCCGGAGGAAGTCCTCGTCACCGGCCTCGGTTTCGGCCGAACTCTCGGCCGAGATTCGAAGGCGGTCTCCGCGGAGCGAGATGTCGATGTCGTCCTTCTCGAAGCCCGGCAGGTCGGCGGTGACGACGAACTCGTCGCCACGGTCGGCCATATCGAGCGACATGCCGCCGGGTTGCCAGCCCATACCGCCCCCGCCGAACTGGTCACCCATGCTCTCGAACTGGCGGCCCATTCGTTCGAACAGTTCCTCTAACTCATCGAAGGGATTCTTTCGTCCGGCCATGATTCCGTCTCACCGTTCGACGTACGACGGCTTAAAAATTCACGCTGAAAGTTACGTCACCCGTCGATGACGTGTTGCGTGTCGTAGGATCCGAGTCGCCGCACCCATCCGTTCTCCGCAAGCGACTCGACTTCGGCGAGCGCGTCTTTGGCGCGTTTCTCGTACAGACCCGCCTCGAAGTCGAGATGGAAGACGTAGTCGCCGAGTCGTTCCCCGCTCGGTCGTGATTCGACGCGGGTGAGGTTGATGGCGCGGTCGGCGAACGGTTCGAGGAGCGAGAGCAGGAGACCGGGATAGTTCGAACCGGGATACACGACGAGCGAGGATTTACCGCCCGCGTCGGAGCGTTCGTCCGCGGGCGCGAGGACGAAAAACCGGGTCGCGTTCGACGTGCGTTCCTGGATGTCCTCCGCGAGGATGGTCAGTTCCCCGGCGTTGTCGGGGTGGGCGATACCGGCCACTGACGAGTCGGCGCGGGCGCGTTCGACGCCACGAGCGGTGCTCGTGACGGCCTCTCGTTTCACGTCGGGGTACTCGCGTTCGAGGTACGGCCGACATTGGGCGAGCGCCTGTGCGTGGCTGGCGACCGTTTCGAAGTCGGTACTCTGGGCCATCAAGGCGTGACGGATCGGCGTCACGAGTTCGCGGACGACCGCAACGTCGTTGTCCGCGAGGGCGTCCAGCGTCGCCGTGACGCTTCCTTCGATGCTGTTCTCGATGGGGACGACACCGCGAGCGTACTCGCCACCGGCGACCGCTTTCACGATGTCGGTGACGGATTCCAGGAATTCGACGTCGTCCGCGACTGCGCTGGCGGCCCGATGTGAGTAGGTACCCGCCGGACCGAGGGTTACTGCTTGCATGGCCAGGGGTTTCGAGTGGGGAGGCAAAAACGCGTCGGGGACGGTCAATTATGTCGACAACAGCGAATAATCGGAGATCACGGTCGTGTCGGAATCACGTGTGCTCGGCGGCCGTCGTTCGGTCCACGAGTTTGTACGCCTGACTCGGGTCGTCGTATTCGTCGTGATTCGGATACACGAAGGCCAGTTCTTGGGCTTCGAACTCCTCGAACCATTCACGCCACCCGACGGTCGCGAGTGCTTCAGTGTCGTCCATGTTCGGGAATTCGATTCGGAGGTATTCGATGCTGTGGGGGGTCATCTCGTCCGTCGCCGGGCGACCGTCGTGTTTTTCGACCCACTGCATTATCGTGTCGTGATTCGTCGTTACCGTTCCATGGTTCGTGTTGATCGTCTCGTTGAGCATGAGTCCTCGTGTCGATCGTTTGTTGGGGACGTTTCCGTGTCAGTTCCGGGCTTGCATACGCATGGAAACCATAATATTGGCCGTCAGATCACGATGAGAAACGAGTCGGCGGAACGCGTGACGGCGGTCGCTTTTAAGATGATGAACGGCGAACTCACACACATGGTGAGCGATTCAGGTGACGATCCGGACGTGGAGATCGATGTGGACCGACTCAAACTCGGACAAACCGTCTACGACGACAACGGAAACCGATTGGGGGACATCCGGGGCTTCGACGACTCCGGCTTTTACGTTACCATGCGGGAGGGCTACGAAGCACTCTCGGTGGAGCACGCCCGTGCGGGCCACGAACTCGGCGAAGCGGAGCTGATGTGGCGCTGCTCGAACTGCGGCGAGATGGGTGATCTGGACGACAACCTACCGGATACCTGTCCCAACTGCGGCGTCCCGAAGGAAGAACTCTACTACTGGACGGAAGACTGAGAGTCGAAAGACGGCTGAATTTTTCACCCTCGGATTCCTCGGTCGAGTATGAACGTGGTCGTGTTCGGTGCGGGGAGTCTCGGCAGTCTCATCGGCGGGTTACTCGCCCGTGAGCACACGGTGACGCTCGTCGCCCGCGACCCGCACGCGAGCGCAGTACGCGACGTCGGACTGACGGTGGGCGGCGAGTTCGATTTTCGAGTTCGGCCCGACGCGACCACCGACGGGACCGGTCTCCGCGCCGACTGCGCCGTCGTGACGGTCAAGGCCTTTCACACCATCACCGCCGCAGAGGAGCTAGCGACAGGCGAATTCGAGACGATTCTCTCGCTCCAAAATGGGATGGGAAACGAGGAAATCCTCGCAGAGCACCTCGACTGCCCAGTCCTCGCCGGAACCGCGACCTACGGCGCGGTGCTGTCCGAACCCGGCCACGTCGAGTGTACCGGGGTCGGTGACGTGGTACTCGGTGCACACCACGGCGGACGTTCGAACGCGGCGGACAGGGTCGGGGAGGCGTTTTCCGCGGCAGGCATCGAGACGACGATTGCCGAAGACATGCCCCGAAGGCTGTGGGAGAAGCTCGCAGTTAACGCGGGAATCAACCCGACCACCGCGCTCGCGCGGGTCGAAAACGGCGCGTTGCTCCGTGGGGACGCCGAAACTATCGCGGCGACGGCGGCCCGTGAAACGGCCGCCGTCGCGCGTGCCGAAGGCGTCGAGTTGACGGACGAGGACGCGGTCGGTGCGGTCACGGCGGTCGCGACCGCGACCACTGCGAACACCTCCTCGATGCGCCAGGACGTGGAAGGAGGGAAGCGGACCGAAATCGACGCGATAAACGGCTACGTCGTCACTCGCGGGCGGGAACACGGTATCGAGACGCCCGTCAACCGAACGCTCGCCGGATTGGTGAAAACGTGGGAAGGAAGAAAAGGCGGAAGCTGAACGTCACGACCGCATGATGACGAACAGCGACGCGATGCCACCGATGAGGAGCACGAACCAGTAACTCGCAAACCGGTAGACCATGGCGGCTGCCACGCCCGAACTCCACGAAATCGCCGGAACGAGTCCGACCATGAGGACCGTGAGCGCCGCCTCGACGCCCGCCAGTCCGCCCGGCGTCGGCGTCAGTCCGGCCAGCGTACTCGCCGGAACGATGAACAGCACGAGCACCAGTGGAAGTGGCAGGCCGAGCGCCCGCCCCGCGAAATACAGCGGCAGGGCGAAGAAGATCCAACCCGTGTACGAGAACACCAGCGCGAACAGCAGTTGGCGCGGTTCGCTCGCGATGCGCTCCAGCGAGTGATAGAACCGGTCGATACGTTGTCGAATCCCGTCGACCGTGATCCGTGACGTGCGGGTGGCGATGGGGGCAATGAAGCGGATCACGAGGTCTTCGACGCGCTCTCGATACCGCCAACCGGCGTAGGCGAGAGCTGGAATACCGAACGCCAGTATCACGAGTCCCTGCGCCAGCGTCTTCGCGTCGTCCGGAAGCGACGCGCGGATGAGCAGATAGCTCAACCCGAGCGCCGCGAAGTTGAAGAACGGCAGGAGGTTGAGCAGGTCCGCCGTCACGACGCTCGCGAGGCTGTCCTCGTAGTTCGCCTCCGTATCCCGCGAGAGGATGTAGGCGATGAACGGTTCGCCGCCAGCCTGTCCCAACGGGGTGACGTAGTTGGCGAACGTCGCCGCGAGGTAGGTGACGACGAGGCGTTTGAACTCCACCTTGATGTCGAGCACGGCGAGAACGATCTGCCACGCCTTGCCCCACGCGGCGAGGCCGATAAACGTCGAAAGGCAGGCGATCCACATCCACGTGTAGTCCGCACCCTGGAGGGCATGAAGCACTCGTCGCCACCCGGAGGCGACGACGATCAGGTAGATGAGGACGACCGCGACAACGAAGCCCAGCAGTAGCTTGCCGGTCCCGAACCGCTCCGACAGTCCTGCGGACAGCGCACTTCCGCCGTCCGGAGCCGACTTGTCGGTCACGTTAGTCGATGTAACCGAGGTCTTGGAGGCGGTCCTTGGCGTCGTCGCTCATATCGTCGAGCACGTCGTCACCGTCGGAGACCTCGTTCCACTCGCCGCCGACCGTCTCCTCGAACGCGGAGAGCGCGGCTTCGAGTTCGACCTCTTCCTCGGTTCCCTCGCCCCGGAGGTCGTTCAACTCGCCGGGGTCGTCGTCGAGTTTGTAGAACTCGTCCTCGATGCGCTCGTTGCGGATGTATTTGGCGTCGGGTCTGCGAGCAGCACGCATCCGCGAGTAAAAGCGCGAGTCCTCGTCCAGCGTGATGTTCGCGCTCTTCGCTTTCTCCTCTAGCTGTTTCAGTTCGACCACCGGTCGGTAGTACTCCACGAATGCACACTCGCCGTCACCCGGGACGTCCTCGGCGAACGCGCGGTAGTCCTCGTTGAGGAGCGACCGCGCCTCTTCGAGCGGCCGCGTCGAGTTCGACCCGGAGACGCCGGTGTGGTCGAGAATCGTGTGGTACACGTCGATGAGTTCGACCTGTTGGTCGCTCGTACCCGACTCCATCTCGGGGTGTTTGACCATCAGCGGGACGTTGATGAGCGGGTCGTAGATACAGAACTCGTGACCGTACAGGTCGTGTTCACCGTGCAGTTCCCCGTGGTCGGCACAGACGACGACCATGGTGTCGTCCCACTCGTCGTTCTCCTGCATCCACGAGAACAGCCGTTGGAGTTGGTCGTCGATGTGGCGAATTTCGGCGTCGTAAAGGCCGCCAATCGCGTCCCACTCCTTGTCGCTGATGTCGCGTGCGCCGCAGTTGTACTCCTTCGAGTTCTGGCACACCTTGGTGGAATCGACGTTGGGAGCGAACTCCTTTCGGTACTCCTTCGGCGGGTGATACGGAAGGTGAGCGTCCATCAGGTTGATGAACGAGAAGTACGGGCCGTCGGAGTCGTCGATGAACTCGATGGTCTGGTCGATGACCTGTGGCGTTTTCGAGTCCGCACCGTCGCCGCTGGCGAGGTACTCGTGAGCCACGTTGCCGAGGCTGACCAGTTTGTCCGCGACCTTCCGAAGCGACTCGTTGTCGTTCATCGTCTTCCACGCCTTCGCCATCGGCCCGGAGAGGAAATCGCCGGGCATCACTTCGAAGAAGTTGTCTTGGTCGTCGAAACCGTCCGTCAGATGGGTGTACGGCGTGATCCACGCGTTCGAGGAGTAACACGAGGTATCGTACCCCGCAGCGGAGAGGGTCTGTGCGAGCGTCGTCGCACCTTCCAGATACGGGTTCTCCTGGCTCGCGCCGTGTTCGCTGGGATACATTCCAGTGAACAAAGAGGCATGCACCGGAAGGGTCCAAGGAGCGGGGGAAACCGCCTGCTCGAAGACGGTTGCTTCCTCCGCGAACCGTTCGAGGCCCGGCGTTGTCGGGCGATCGTATCCGTAGACAGAGAGGTGGTCTTTACGCACCGTATCCATCACAACGAATACGACGTTTTGCGCCGTGGCGTCGTCGTTCGTCATACTAACGCCTGCTACAGCGTCCGGTGGGATAAATATCGTGATTCAGCCCATGGAATCGGCCGAAAACTAAAAATAGCGGAATTAGAACGGAGCCTGCGGGCCTTCGTCATCGTCGTCATCGCTGGACTCGCCGGGGAAGGATGGACTCATGCCGCCACCCATTCCGTCGCCACCGCCCATGCCGGTTTCGGCGATGACTTTGTTGATTTCCGGAATCTCCTTGATCATTCGGCTCTTGATAGCCTGAATCGTCATCGGGGAGATACCACAGCCACTACATGCGCCGCCGAGCATGATCGTAACTTCGCCGGACTCGCGGTCGATGTGCTGGATCGCAGCGCTACCGCCGTGCATCTGAATCTGCGGGAAGTTGCGGCGCAGGAAGTTCGTGACCCGTTCTTCGAGGTCGTCTCCGTCTTCCTGAGTTTCGGTGCTCATGTATCCGGATATGGGGTGAGCCTCCTTAGGCCTTTCCACTGTCTCATAAACCGAATCCGGCAGGAATCACCGCTGAACCGTGACTTTTCGGGGTTTTCAACGAGGTAGAAAACCGCAGCGTCGTTAGTTCTCGTCCGGATCGCTCGGTTCGAATCCAAAGACGCGTGCCAGTTCGTACTCCAACCGCTCGACGTACACCGAAAGCGTCTCTTCGAGTTTCTCGTCCTCCACGACAACGCTCCGCACGCGGTCGGTCGGGTTCTCGGGGAGGTCGATGCGAAACTCGCCGTCCCCCTGATAGAACGGTTCGCTCTCGTTCAGTACCTCTTGGTCGATGGCGTGGATGAGTTTGGAATCGTACCGCTCGTTCATGTAGCTGAAGGCGTTCTTGTACCCACGCTGGAGTTCGTTGAAGTAGTGGACGTACTTGTCCTCGAACTTCTCGGCATCGAATTCGGTCATAGCTGAACCGTGGGGAGCAGGAAGTAAAAATGCGGGCGATTCGAGTGCAGCAGTCTCCAAACCGAGAGGAATTATGTCATACGGAACAAACGTCACGGTATGCCCGAAGTCACACTCATCGACCGTGGCCGCGTCCGTGCCGACACCGCCTACGTCATCGACGGTTACTCGATGGCGAGCGCCGAAAATCCGAACCCCACCCACGAGTTGATCGATTTCGTCGTCTGGAACGCCGTCATCGAGACGGACGCCGGGACGTTTCTTTGGGACACCGGCTGTCCGGAAAACGCCGCCGAGTCCTGGCCCGACCCGTTGTACGGCGCGTTCGAAGCCTACGACGCCGAGGAGCACGCGCTCGAAGACGACCTTCAGAAGAACGGATACGGACTCGACGACATCGATGGCGTCGTGATGAGTCACCTCCACCTCGACCACGCGGGGCAACTCGACAGGTTCGAGGGGAGGGACGTCCCGGTGTACGTCCACGAGGAGGAACTCAAGTTCGCCTACTACTCGGCGAAGACGGACGACGGGTCGATTGCTTACTTGGCACCCGACTTCGACCGTGATTTGAACTGGGAAATCGTCCACCGTGACACGCACACGATTGCCGACGGCTTCGAACTCCATCACCTGCCGGGACACACGCCGGGCGTCCTCGGCGCGCGAATCGAGACGGAAGCGGGAACCCTACTTATCGCGGGCGATGAGGCCTACGTCGATGCGAACTACACAGACGAGGTGCCGCTCGGTCCCGGCTTGCTGTGGAGCGAGCGCGCGTGGCGCGAGAGCCTGTACACGCTGAAAGAGTTGGAGCGAGTGGATGACTGCGACGTGTTGCACGGCCACGACCTCGGACGGTTCGAAGAACTGGTGGGGAAATACTGAGGCTTCATGGGATGGAAAACGTCGAGCGGCAACGTTGGTGTGGTCTTTCGGGGTCTCAGTGTCTGTGATCGTTCTCGTGGGGATGATTTTCCTTGCGCCGGATCTCGTGGCGAGCATACTAATTAGGGTCTCGGCGAGGTTCTCTGGATCGGTATTAGGACCGCTGCCTCGGCTTCTGCGGTCCGTTAAAGCGCTTTCTTTGTGCTTTCGCACACAGCCTGTGCGGAGATTATAAAAAGATCTCCAATCCAAGTCCGGGGGAGTTCGGATCTTCAATGAATACGTGTGTCGGAGGTCCTGTTCTCAGGACACTGTCTGTATCCCCGGGGTCAACAGTACCTCTGAATGTCCCACCATCAATAGAATCTTGACCATAGTCGAAATAATTATGACTATCATTGGGTTCCACATCCCCATCGATGTCGATGGTGTAATTATATCCGGGCCAGTCCGGATTCTGGTCTCTCTGTACACCGATTGCTTCGTAGTAATCCGTTGGTGATGCTACGTCGATATCTATGTATCCGTAATCGTTATAGGTGACACTAATGCCAGTGATCCAATCGTCAGAATCCATCCAGAAGGTGTCTTGCCCTCCCTTACTAACCTGTCCACCCGCGTTGTTTCCCGCATTGGAAATGTAGTCATCTCCGTCAGCATAACTACCCTTTTCTACGTCGTCGAAGCCTATTTTGGTGAATATTTGATACTCCCAGTAATTACTATTGGAAAAAACCTGTATTTCACGTGAGTTATCTGCTGCTGCTGTGCCACTCGCGGCGATTCCACCGGTGATACCGATCCCAGCGGCCGCAGTCGATCGTAGGAATCGTCGCCGTCCAAGTTCTTTTTCACTCATTGTCCACTTGTATTCAATGATTTCATTATATTATATCTTTTGAAATGATGTGATATAAACACGCCCTCTGCCAACTAGGTCTTTTGGTAGATCACTTGCTGTGCCATGATGTCGCGAGTGTATTTCAGAAGCCTACGTCGATGCCACACACGACACGGGGTTCTCCGGTTCCGCGGGCGGATCATCAGGGGTTTCACCACCTGTACGGTAACGAGACGGAATAGAAATCGAACCGCTACCCGAGTTGCTCGCCGACAAGGTCGTCGGCGCGCTCGATGAACTCCTTTTCCGTGCCTTTCGGCACCGTCGCACCGGCGGCGACGTTGTGGCCGCCGCCGTCGCCGCCGACTGCCTGTGAGGCGGTTTTCATGACGACCGAGAGGTCGAGTCCCTTGCGGGTGAGGTGGGGCGTTCCGCGCGAGGAGACTTTCACGTTTTCGTCGTCCTCGTCGGCGAACGCGATGATGGGAACGTTGCGGTCGATACCGTTCGCGCCGACGGCCATCCCGGCGACGATGCCGACGATGGTCTCACGGATTCTGTCCTCCGCGTGGAACCACTGGACGTTCTCCTCCTTCGTCACGCCCTCGGACTGCACCCAACCGATGGCCTCCGAGAGGTTTCGTCGGTGGTTCTTCAGGAGCGTTCTGGCCCGCTCCAACGCGGCGTCACGGTTGCCGAGACAGACCGCGAGACCGACGTCCGCGCGGTCGTAGCGCGCCGTCGCGTTGAGCAGGGTGGAGAACTCGCTCACGTCGCGGAGTTCGGTTCCCTCGGGTTCCGCGGCGAGCGTGTACGTCGTGCCGACCAATCCGTCGATTTTGGTCGCCGAGACGCCCTTTCTCATGGCTCGCTTGACTAGCGCGCTGGCGACGGTCTGGCGTTCGTCGGCCGTCAAATCGACCCAGCGCCGCCAGTCTCCATCTTCCTTCAAGTCGATACCGACGCCATTGAGAAATCGGAGGGCGCCGTTCTGGTCGTTCGAGATACCGGGGATGTACACGTCCGTCGCGTACTCCAGGAGTTTCGGGAGGGGTCTGGTCTGCTTGCCGTACAGCGCGAGGTCGGTACCGGTTTCGACCACGCCCGCGTCGAGTCCTTCCTCGACGATACCCGTGTTCGCGCCGACGAGTTCACCGTCGGAAATCTGCATGTCGCCGACCGCACCGACGACGGCGAGGGCGGCGAGGTCGCGGTTGTCGCCGCCGTCGGGTTCGAGCGCCCGCGCGAGGACGTAACTCGCGCCAGCACCGGAGAGTTCCGAGGAGCCGTCCAGACCGAATAGAAGCGGGTTGAGGTGGAATTCGGTATCCACATCCGCTGGCTGATGGTGGTCGGCGATGACCGGTTCGAAGTCGCCCGCCGACTCGTGTTCCGCGATGATGTCGAGTTGGCCGCTCCCGAAGTCCGTGAAGAGGACGGTGTCGTAGTCGGTTGCCGCGATTGCGGCCAGTTCATCAGCGCCCAGTTGCTTGCAGAACACCGTCTCGAACGGCACCCCGGCGCGTTCGAGGGCGGACGACGCGATAGCGGCGCTCGTCAAACCATCGGCGTCGATGTGCGAGGCGAGCAGTATATCGTCCGCTTCGCGTACTCTGTCCGCACAGGCCGTCGCGCGGGCTTCCAACTCGGGAACCGGGCTACTCATGGGAACATCCTTGTCGCGTTCTCGGATTTAAACTTGGGCCTCGCCGTTCGGTTCGTCGTGGAGGCGGGCGACGGCCTCCTCCGCTAATCGGTCGAAGGAAGCAGTGTCGGGGACGACATCGACGCGAACACCGTGCTCGCGGGCAGTGTCGTTCGTCGGACCGCCGATAGCACCGACGAGAACGTCGTCCAGTGCGTCCGTCACCTCGTCCCGGATGTCCCGGTCTTCGGCGGCGTCGAGGAAGTGTTCGACCGTGAGCGACGACGTAAACAAGGCGGCGTCGAGGTCGCCGTCGGCGGCGATTTCCGCCGAACGACCGGCCCCTTTTGGCCGGACGAGTTCGTACAGCACCGTCTCGTGGACGTCGGCACCGGCGTTCGCCAAGCCGTCGGTCAACACGTCGCTGCCGTGGTCACTGCGGGCGACTTCGACGGACTTTCCATCGACGCGGTCGGCGAGCACTGCGACGAGTCCCCGTGAGGAGAACTCGTCCGGGACGATATCGACGTCGTAGCCGTACTCGCGGAGCGTCGCGGCGGTACGTTCGCCGATGGCACAGACGGTCGCATCGCCGGGATTCCAGCCGTTCTTGTCGGCGAGTTCGACGCCCGTCTTGCTCGTCAAAACGACGAAATCGGCGTGGTGTGGCGTTTCGTCCGTCGGATGAACCGCCAGCATTGGGTCCGGAACGGGGTTCACGTCGAGCGATTCCAACAGTTCCACCGCCTCGTCGAGACGTTCGTCGTCCGGCCGGAAGACGGCGACCTTCATCGTCACTCACTCCCTTCGCGGGCTTCCGCGATGAGGTCGCGGGCACCACGCTCGGCGAGTTCGTTCGCCACCTGCTTCGCACCGGTGACGTGCGTTTCGACCGGCACGTCACGTTTGAGGGAGATGACCTCGGAGCCATCCTGACTGAACACCTGTACGTCCACGTGGACGTTTTCGCCTTGGATGATGCTGTGGACGCCGATCGGGGCGATACAACCGCCGTTCAACTCGCGAAGGATCGTTCGCTCGACGGTCGTCTCGACCCGCGTCCGTGGGTGGTCGAGGACGGTATGAAGGTCGTGGGCGAGTTCCGAATCCAACGTCATGACCGCCAGCGCACCCTGTCCCGGCGCGGGGACGAACTGCTTCGGCGGCAGTCTGTCGTACTCGACGTGATGGGCGAGACCGCTGCGCTGGAGTCCCGCCTCGGCGAGGACGATGGCGTCGTACTCCGTTTCGATGTCGCGTTCGAGCGCGCCGCGTCCGACCTCCGAGAGGTCGTTGAACCACTCGTCTATGTTCTTGTCGTACGGGAATTCGTAGCTGTCCTTCTTGCCAACGTGGCCCTTTCGTTCCTTTTCCTCCTCGGTTCGCTCCTCGTGTTCCGCTTGAAGAACCGGCGCGAGGAGTTTCTCGATTCGTGTATCGACGTTGCCGCGGAGCGGTTCGACGGTCAAGTCGGGACGGAAGTTCAGCAGTTGGGCTTTCCGCCGGAGACTCGACGTGCCGACGACCGCACCGTCGGGAAGCGCGTCGATCGGCTTGCCGTCGGGCGTCACGAGGGCGTCCTTCGCGCTCGCGCGCTCGGGGACGGCCGCGACGATGAGTTCGTTCGGATGCTCGGTCGGCATGTCCTTCATCGAATGGATTGCGCCGTCCACGTCGCCGTCCAACACCTGCTGGTCCAGATCACGGACGAACGCGCCGGTCTTTCCCAGTTCCGTGATGAGTGCGTCGTCCAGTTGATCCCCCGTGGTTGCTACTTCCACCAGTTCGACGAAGTACCGGCGGTCTTCCAGTGCCGCCTTTACCTCTCCCGATTGTCGAATGGCGAGGTCGGACCCTCGTGTAGCGAGACGGAGTTCCTTTCCTCGATGGCTCATATCCGACAGTGAGACCCCGACATTGAAACCACCTTCGCAACCCGTTTCGGCGGTCGTCTGTCGAAGTTGGTGAGGGTTGCACGAATATGAATCGGGGGCGAGGATTCGAGCGTCTCTTCGACCGGCGATGCCGACGAACGTCCGAACCACCTTCGATATGTCCGAATCGCGGACCAAATGCGTTGTTCGAAAGAGGTGATTAACTCACATAATCACACTACTCTTATGTTTCCTAGGTTCGTACGAAGTGAATACCATGAGTGGAGAGAAGTCACCAATCGACGAGGACGATTCGGAAGCCGATTCGAATACGACACGCGTTCGGTACGATTGGTCCTCCACGTCGCCCAGTATCGCCGTCGCAGAAACGATAGCGACGATAGAAAACCGTCCACAAAGCGAGCTTGAACCGTTGTACGAGCACGTCGATCCGGATTCACTGGACTCGATAGTTCGCCCGCAGGCGTCGGAGTTTGGTGGGGAAAGTACCGTCTCCTTCGAGTACTATGGGTACCACGTAACCATTCGAAGTGACGGGGAAGTTTGCGTGCGGCCGGACGGTTCCGAGCCGCCGGAATGAGATCAGTTATTCGTCCGCGATTTTCGGCTCTTCGGTCGAGAACAGCCCGGTTGCCATCAGTCGCCGAGCGATGACGACGATTCCGTTGTCGAATCCACGACCGAACACGGCCTTCTCTTCGATGACCGTGCCGGTATCCGTTTCGTGAGCCGAACTGACCAGAATCGTCTCCCCATCGACCAGCAGCATACTCGTGATGACCGTATCGTCGGACTCCCGAATCGACGAGCTTTCGAGCCACTCCAGCCCCGAAACGAAGACGGTGGCGTCCGGAATCTCTCGCCGGATTCTGTCGCGTATCGCGTCGTTCGGCGTGCCGATGAGGACACGGATGCCACTCGCGTACGTCTCTTGTAGCTGTTCGACCAAATCAGGAGTGATGGCTGCTTCGTGACCGATGACGAGGACGAGTTCTTCGTCAGCGGTGTCGATGAGTTGCTGTGTCCGATTTCGAACGGCCGACGCACCGTCCAGCGACCAAACCTCGTGAGTCGTTTCGTCGTCCTCGTCCGACTGCACGGGTTCGATTTCGTTTATCGACTCGACCAGCGTCTCCGTTCGCGATTCGTACTCCTGGCGGAGCGTTTCGGCCGCCTCCTCGATAGGAACGGCACGAAATCTCTGTGGGTTCGAGTGCTGAATTTCGACGAGTCCCTTGCTCTCCAACACTCGAATCGCGTCGTAAACACGCGTTCGAGGGACATCGGAGATATCGCTTATCTCCTTGGCTGTCCCCTGTGGAAGTCGTGACAACGCCACGAGACACCTCGCCTCGTACTCTTTCAACCCGAGCTGCTGCAACAATTCGACTGCCTGCTGATGATTTGATTCGTCCTTCATGGGTCCCAACCATGTGACCGGGGTTTCCGGCTCTGCTCTCATTGTTTTACCGCCCCTCACAAGTCAGTTCCTGTCCAATGAGATGAACCCATCTGACGGGAGCGTCTTCGTTCGATCTGTAGTAGTACTAATAGTGCAGAGCGTATGAATATCTCGCACACAGTTGTTGTCGAATCGCAAAACACGAAATCGCACCGTGAGGAACGGGAAACTGGAGAGACAAGATCGAACGGGACGAGATTTTAATAACGGTTAGTAATACACCACAATAAATATAAATTGAAGGCTAGCACGCCCTCATTCGAAGTAAAATTACATCACCGCACACATCAAATCTCAGATTGTTCACCCGGATAATCACAGTAAGGTTATACCAGGGTAGTACGAATAAGTAGTTGGCACGGAGTACGACAGGGTCCCAACCGATCGTTGCTCCGTGCTGTCTCTGTGACACCTGTGATCAACAGTCAGAGGGATTCACAGGGAGGGACAGAATCCAGATATTCCTCCTCGTACTCGGTTACGAGTTCGAGCAGTGGTTCTATTTCCGCAAACTTCGGTCCTTTCGTCACACGTTCGGTTTCCGTATTCCAATTTATATACCCGTAATCTTCCAGTTTGGGGAGATGTATGTGATACATCCGTGTCGCATGTCGTCGTTCCTCGGTTCGCTGAATAGCGGCCGTATTCGTCCGAACAGTCCGTGGCGTCTCGTTCGACAAAGCGAGCAACAGGTCGCGCCGCCGAGCGTCCGAGAGGATATCCAATTGTTCGTCCAACATTATCACGCGAGATGTCCTACTATTTCGTCGAGAATAAGCGGTCTAGAATTTCACGAAATTTGTTCGAATGATTAATCGGGTGACAGCGTTTCCAAATCACATCAATAATAGTGAGACTATAGAGTATTCGTTCACCTTTTTTGAGTTGATTCCATCGAGCATTAGATTGAAATTCCAAGGAGTAGTAAATGTCACATAACTGATAATCTCGAGCAGTACGTCGGGCAAATCACCCAGAAAGCGATCCTCCTCGGGCCCGACGGAAACGTGCTGGTAACGAGATCCGGAGACCACTGGGAGCCACCGGGTGGCCGGTTCGAATACGGGGGAACGCTCGTTGGGGAACTGTACCGCGAACTGCGGGAAGAACTAGCCATAGACGCCAGAATCGGACCGCCGGTCGATGCGGCGTACGGTGGGTGGACGGATGCCGAGACCGGGAATCCGATGGTGACGCTCGTCTACCGATGTGAAACCCGTGAGTAATCTTCTGACCGATAGGAAATTGGGAAAGTATCCTGGGGCTACAACGCTTCCTTGTACGCTTCCAGCGTCGCCTCGACGTCCTCCTCGGTGTGAGCGTAGCTGAGGAACTGGGATTCGAACTGGTTGGCCGTGAGGAAGACGCCCTCGTCGAGCATCGCGGGCCAGAAGAGGCGTTCCCAGCGCTCGGTCTCGGCGCGGTTCACGTCGCCCTTGTCCTTCGGGCAGTAGTCGAACCGGGGACAGTCGGGGTCCTGCACGCATCCCGCTTCGCACTGGCCCGACAGGTCGCGCGGCCCGTCACGGGTGAAGATGACCTTGAACATGCTGTCCATCCCGACGACGGTGTACTCGGGCGCACGGTCCGCGAGGATGTCGGTCAGCCCCGAGCGAAGTTGGTCGCCCAGTTCGCTGAGGTGGTCGTACACGTCGTGTTTCGCGGCATAGCGAAGGGTTTCGAGTCCGGCGGTCAACGAGAGCGGATGGCCGGAGTAGGTGCCCGCCTGGAACACGTCGCCGGTCGGCGTGAACTGCTCCATGATTTCGGCCCGGCCGCCGATGGCTCCGACGGGGAAGCCGCCGCCGATGACCTTCGCCAGCGTCGTCAGGTCGGGCGTGATGCCGAACTTGCCCTGTGCACACTGCAACCCGCCGATACGGAATCCAGTCATCACCTCGTCGAAAATCAGGAGAGAGCCGTGGTCCTCGGTCAACTCGCGGAGGGTCTCCAGATAGCCATCCACCGGCGGGACGCTGGCGCAGTTGCCGAGAAGCGGTTCGGTGAGGACACAGGCGATTTCGTCACCCTTCTCTTCGAACAGTTCGCGCGCCGCTTCGGCGTCGTTGAACGGGAGCGTGATCGTCTCCTCGGCGAACGCCGCCGGAATCCCGTTCGAACTCGGTTCCGAGGCCATTCCCGCGTTGCCCTGCACGAGCGTCGATTCCTGTGCGCCGTGGTAGCCGCCCTGCATGACGACGATTTTGTCGCGGCCGGTGTAGCCGCGGGCGAGGCGCACGGCCGAGGAAGTCGCTTCCGTCCCGCTGTTGACGAAACGGATCATCTCGACGCTCGGGACGTGCCGGGTGACGAACTCCGCGAGTTCCACCTCGACCTCCGTCGGTGCGCCGTACATCGGCCCGTCGGCGAGTTGGGACTGCACCGCCGACTGCACGGGGTCGGGCATGTCGTGGCCCAGCAGCAGCGGTCCGTAGCCCATCACGTAGTCGATGTACTTGTTCCCGTCCGCGTCGACGACGTGTGCCCCGTCGCCGCGTTGCACGAAGAACGGATACGGTCTGACGGCCCGAACGGGCGAGTTGACGCCGCCCGGCGTCACTGACAGCGCACGGTCGTACAGGTTTCGAGAGCGCTCGCGGTTCATGTTCGGCCGGTTCGGACTCCCACGTAAAATTTGTGTCGAGAGGTGCGCGGAAGACTGTCGTTCACTCGTTCTTCGCCGCCGCCGTTTTCGTGACGTCGGAGAATTCGAACTGCGCCCCGCCCGTCTCGCTGTCGGTCAGCGAGCAAGTCCACCCGTACACGTCGGACAGTTCCCGAACGAATGCCAATCCGAGACCCATCCCACCGTAATCCGACGCCGTCGTGTACCCCATCTCGAACACGGTTTCTTTGTCCTCGGCCGAGATTCCGATACCGTTGTCGGCCACGTAAAATCCGGTCGATAGCTCGCCGACCGTGACGGTCACGTCCGTACCCCCGTGTTCGATGGCGTTTTCGAACAGGTTCCGAAGCAGGTGTTCGAGGTACGTCTCGTCCGCCGATATCGTGGCGTCGATGAGAACGTCGAGCGACGCGTTCGACGACTCCACCTTCGTCCACGCGCTCTCCGCTACGGCCGCGAGTTCGACCGGCGTACTCTCGGGAATCGCCTCGTGACCCTGCGTGATGACCAATAGCACGTCGATGATGTCCTCGATGCGGTCGAACGATTCCGTGATGTACTCGACCGCCAGGGGAGCCGCCTCCGCCGGAAGCTCGTTGCAGTACATCTGGCCGATCATCAACGGATTGCGGAGTTCGTGGGCGATCATGCTCGCAAAGCTGTCGAGGCGCTTGTTCTGCCGTTCGAGTTGCTGTTCGCGCTCGTTTCGCTCGGTCACGTCGCGGACGACACCGGCGAGGTCGTGTCGAGCGTTCTCCCCTTCTGGAAGTCCCCCGACAGTCGCTTCGACTTCGAGTAGTTCCTCGGACGAGGTTTTCAGAACGGCATCGTACGTCTTCTTCCCGCCACGGTCCCTGAGAAGTTCGCGTTGGGCATCGATCGGAAGGTCGTCGATTCCCTTTTCGACGACCAGCGACGTGTGGGTGCCGAGGAGTTCCTCGCGGTCGTAGCCGACCATCTCGGCGTAGGTTTCGTTGACCAGCGTGAAACGGTCGTCCTCGTCGATGACGAAGATACCGTCGTTGATGGTTTCGACGATGGTCTCGTAGCGTTTCAGTTCCTTGCTGTACCGTTCGGCTTCGAGCCGTTGTTCCTCGGCGTTGAGCGCGCGGGTTTCGGCCCGCGCATCGGTGAATCCCATTCCGAGACCCGAGACGCTGGCGAGCGCCGTGAGGATGAGGATGTTACCCGGCCGCATGAGGTCGATGAGGAGCGCGATGAGTGCGACGATAGCGAGCATCACGACGATGCCGCTGAGACACCACTTGGCGACGGAGCCGAAGAGGTCGGGACGAACCTCGGTTCGGGGCAATCGATAGCTGGCGTAGAGGAGGATGAGCCCCGGGCCGACGACGAGGAGGAGGAATATCGAGACGATACCGGCTGTCCAATCGTGGGAAAACGGCGAAAATGGCATTCCGAGACCGGCAACGACGTACAACCCTCCGAGGACCGCGATGAGACGTCGCCCTGCGCGGCCGGAGATGGACCACGATTCGAGCACCATTGTGAGAAGTGTGATGGAACTGGGTAATTACCGTTGTGGTATGCACGTCGATAAGACGAAATATCGGGCGGTTTGGCGCAATCTATCCCCAATTGACGGGATTTACGGATTCACAATCGGATGAAAATACGTGCTGTCGGACGATTGCTGTCGGTCGATACTCGTGTGCATGTCGTGAACACGAATGGGATACGGTAAGCGGATGGAATACGGTAGGCGGATGGGGTCAGGTGGGAACGACTTCGAACTCGTTCCTACTGCTGACCTACTGCTGGAAATGATTTTGGAGGATTTCCAGCGTCCGTTCGCGGTCGTCCCAGTCCACGAACAGGGCGACGCTGGTCGCGCTGGTGATGAGGTCGTGGATGTTGATGTGCGCTTCCGCGATGGGATTAACGAGTTCGTGGATGATTCCCGGTTCGTTGGGGAGTTCGCCGCCCGTCACCCGAATCACGGCGATCGGGTCGTCGACCGTCACGCTGGAGAGCGATTCCTCGTCGATGAC
Source organism: Haladaptatus sp. AB643 (assembly GCF_024136975.1). Taxonomy (NCBI): domain Archaea; kingdom Methanobacteriati; phylum Methanobacteriota; class Halobacteria; order Halobacteriales; family Haladaptataceae; genus Haladaptatus; species Haladaptatus sp. AB643. The sequence goes on along the minus strand of NZ_JAMYJW010000001.1, from coordinate 118,253 downwards.
CTCCTGATGGAGGATGTTCTCGGCGCGTTCCGCTTCCTCGGTGTCCACGTAGAACGTGATGCTGTCCATGCCGCTCGCCACGGCGTCGATGTTGATGTTACCGGTACCGAGCGCGGTGGAGAGGTCGGCGAGGATACCCGGACGGTTTCGGATCGCACGCCCCGCCAGGGTCATGCAGGCGAGCGGCGACTCGCGCATGTCGATGAGGTTCTCGAACTGGCCGGTGACGTTCGTCCCGCCGGCCAGCAGGTCGCCGTGCTGGTAGTGGACGACGCGGACGTGAAGGTTGTCGTCCTTGTACGAGAGCGCCGATGGCGCGACGACCTCGGCCCCGCGGAACGAGAGGTTTCGAAGTTCGTCCACCGTAATCTCGCCGACGTTCCGCGCGCCTTCCACGACGCTCGGATCGCCGGTCATGACGCCTTCCACGTCGGTGACGATGACGACTTCGTCGGCGTCCATGTACGTGCCGAGCATCACGGCCGTCGTGTCGCTGCCACCGCGTCCGAGCGTCGTCACGCCTCCTTCCTCGTTCTCCGCGAGGAAGCCCGTGATGATCGGGACGACTCCGTCCATCTCCGCCGCGAGTTCGGCGGCGCGCGCTTTCGTCTCCTCTACGTTGACCTCTCCGCGCGTGTTGGTGATGACCGGCCACTGCTCGCTTCCGGGTTCGAGGAAGATGGCGTTCACGCCGCGCGCGGACAGGGCGGCTTTGAGCATTCGGACGCTCGTGCGCTCGCCCATGCTGACGATCTCTGCGCGGTCCGGTTCGTCCGCGTCGAAGTGGATTTCGTCGAGCAGTTCGTCGGTCGTGTTACCCATCGCGCTGGCGACGACGGCGATTTCGTGTCCTGCTTCGACGGCTGCTGCGACTGAGTCTGCGGCACGGTTGATGCGGTCTCCGCTTCCGAGGCTGGTGCCTCCGAACTTGGCGACTACACGCACCGAACCACCTCTTGTGGTCGGTTATTCATGCGCGGGCATAGCCACGGTGGGCAGATAACTGCTTGCATGTCAAGCATTTCTGCCAGTTACTCCTTTGACATGACGGGAGGGGTGATCACGACGGGCGGCACAGTCAGCGCACGATTCGCCGCTGCGCGTGAGGGAATTTCCCTGTGTCGGTCTCTGGTGCTCTGTACGATCACGAACCATGTTTTCAGGCTCGTCTAATTCGATAAAGGAGTTTCGATTTTTAGGTTGGCCTAAAACATAAATCGGTGCGGCGCGTCGTGAATCAGTTCGCCGCCATCGAAACGCTCGCCGTGTCCGTCTCGCCATCCCCGTCCGTGACGCGAACCGTGATCGACAGCGACCCACAGGAGGGAAGGGACACGTGAATCGAACGTCCCCCTTTCTCGTACGCACCATCCCCGTCGACATCCCACTCGAACCGAAGTTCGCTCCCCGTCGAAGCGGACGCATCGAGTTGGAGGACGTCGCCACCGTCGAGGTCGGTCGAGTCGGGACTCGGCGTGACTTCGATATACGCATCCAACGATGGGGACTCGGTTTCCTCGTCTGGGTTGTCGGGGGTGTCGTCCCCGCCGTCCGGTTCGTTGCCGTCCGGAAGTCCGGAACTCCCGTCCGGTTGCAGGTCGGACGACCCCAGCACGAAGAAGTTCGAGAAGTACGTGTACTCGTAGTCGAGCGTCGCACCGGCGGGATACGTCGCAACGTACAGTTTGCCGTTCGAAATCACGGGTACCCCGGCGGCGGGGGGGTTTTCGGGCGACGTTTGGAGGTCAGTGCTGTCGAGCGGGTACGTCCACTGTAACTCGCCGGTCGAATCATCGATAGCGTGTATGATACCCAGTTCGGAGATGTTCCCGCCGAGATACACCGTTCCGTTGCCCACGACCGGGTTGCTGAAGGATTTTCCCACCATGTCCGTCGTCCACGCCGTCTCCCCCGTCATCCTGTCGAGTGCTTTCAGGGTGGAATCCTCGGAAGTATCGACGAATATCACGTGCTCGTCGGTGATGACGGGGCGTCCGTCCCACCGGTTCTGTTCCGACGACTCGTAGTTCCACTCCAGCCGTCCGGAGTCCGGCGACCGGGCTTGTATCTCCACGCTGTCGTCGTCTCCGGTGAGATAGTTGGTTTGGGAGAAATAGACCATTTGTTCGGTTGCCGACGGGTTGCCGAGCGTCGTGTCGTCCGGGGATACACGCCATTCCATCGACCCGTCTGCGGCGTCCAACGCCGTTCCATCGCTCAGGAAAAGGGTTTCGTCGATGTAACTTAGTGCATCACCGACCTCCTCCGACAACCCGGAGACGCCAGCAGTTTGCCAGACGGTATTCCCGGTGTCGGGGTCGAACGCGTACGTCCCGTGTCGGTTCGAGCTGAATATCCGGTCATCGGTCACGATGGGAGGAGACCACACGTCGTGGTCCGTCCGTGTCCACACCGTCTCCCCGGACGTAACATCGAGCGCGTACATCCCCCCATCACCCGAGTTCGAGGTTTCGAAGTTCTTCGTCGCCACGTACACCTTGTCGCCATCGGTCGTGGGTGGCTTCGGACTCGGAATATCGGTTCGTTTCCACCGTCGCTCGCCGGTTTCGAGGTCGTATGCGCCGAGATATCCGGTGGTCTCTCCGGGCGTGTTGTCCGATGTAACGGCGAGATACACCAGTTCGTCGGTAACGATCGGCTCGACGTGGAACATACTGCCGTCCAAATCCATCTTCCAATCGAGTGTGGCGTACGGTGTCGGACCGTCGTCTTCGGTCGTTCCCGTTCGACTGGGTCCAGAGCGAGGTCCGGTCCATTGGTACGGTCGAATTTCGGAACCACCGCCCCCGGCGGAGGCGTATCCTCCGAACGCCGCGACACCCACCGTAGCACCGATCGTTTTCAACATCGTTCGTCGGTCGATTCCCGTTCGCGTGTGGGATTCTCCAGGCATCTGTCTCGAACGTTAATTCAATAATCGCACAAATTGTTATGAGGCCCCTGAACAGTATATTCCATCTTCAGGCAGAGTATAACAATAGATTCGATAGTGCTTATGCGAAGTATGGTGAGAGGAGAAATCAGAAACGAAGACGCACGACTGCTCGACCGACTCGATCGGAACCGACGTCCGACTGTCTGGGGGGCAATCCTCGAAGTTCTGCTGGGAGAGGGGATCTGATGCCGACCTACAATATCGTCGATCAGGGGGCAGACAAAAACGGAAACACGGCCATCGATCCGATTCTAGGCGACCTCGTCGGCAGCAATACGACGATCGTCTTCCCATCGGGAACCTACAAGCTCAACGGGATTACCATCGAGTCAGGGACCAACAACCTCGAACTCATCGCGCCGAACGGTGCGCGACTCGTTCCCGGTGTTTCGAGCGACAACACCCGTTGGTTCGACGTGTACTCGAACGGGTTCGTCCTCGACGGATTCGAACTCGATATGCGGAACACGCCGATTCCACCGTTCATCCGCATGAACTCCAATTCGGGTAACTGGGAACTCAGACGACTCATTACCCGTGGAAAAGTGCGGGCGGCCACCGATACCAACGTCGGATCGAACGATTCGAGCGACGCACGCACGTACTTCCGATTATCCTCCGCGGACGGAAAACGCGGGCTCCTGCAAGACTGCTATTTCAACGAGGGGGCGTGTGCCGCGGACGAGGCGAGCAACCGGCGTGCGATACTCGTCGAATCCGGGAAGGGGGCGCTCACGTTCAACCGTTGTTGGTTCGAGCTGTGGGGAGAGAACACGATTTACGCGAAGAAACCCGAAGGAAAACTCAAAATCCTGAACTGCTTCGTCCGCAACACGCAAAACGGTCTCCGCCTCGGGGGGAACACGGAAGTGAGAAACTGCGTCTCCATCAAGGACGGACAACATCCACGGTCGGCGTGGTCGGGTGGCTCTCTCCAACGCGGCGTGAGCTCCGAGGCCAACGTTCCCGCGAATTCGTCGGAGGGGATCAACAGTTACGACGGAACGCTCACCATCGCGGATTGTGATTTCTATCACCGCTACCAGTCGCCGAGTTGTGGCGGACCGATCACGGGACAGGTCACGTGTCAACGGATCGTCGTAGACGACGTCCGAATCAGCTACGAATCGACGAAGAACCACGACGCCATCTACACGTACGATAGCCAGATGTCCGATGGGACACCGGCAAATCTCGAATATCTGGAGTTCAAAGACGTCCAAGTACGCAACGACCACAACAGCGAGTACGCGATATACATCGGCCAAGCACCGGACGAATGGGGAACGGTGTCCGGCGTTCTCGGTGGGTCCGGTCCACAGACCAACTCGACCTACATTAGCAACCGGATGACCATCAACGGGAATCCCGACGAACCGAATACGACGCCGCCGTTGCCCGATCCACCGGCGCTCGGGACCGTTCCGCTGCAATCCGCGCAACTCGTTCGCATCGACAATACGGGCAAGGACTCGCCAACGACGTATCGGATTACGGCCGGAGAGAACGCCCTCCCCGCAGGCAACGAAGGTTCGACGTTGACCATGTCTTGGGGGGAAGACGGCGGGCCGAGCAGGCCGGGGAATTCGTCGGTCGCTACTGGAACAGTTCCGGCGGGAAAGATCCACTCGTTCTACGTGACCGGCGGTATCGTTTCGACCGAGTCGAGTGGACCCGCGGTGTGGACGGTCGATGGGGAACCGTACACCCCCGGCAGCGAAGTACCGCTGTTGACGAAAGCGATAACCAGCGGAAAACAGGAAAGCGTAGACCAGTGGCAACAGGCCACCTCGGCCGTACAACCGAGTGGCGTCGTCGTCGCGAAACCGCTGTCATACGACGGCGGGAACCCGGCGCACGTCCGTCTCCGAAACGTGGCGGATGGGAATTTCGAATACAAACTCGAAGAGTGGGAATACCTCGATGGATCGCATATCAGTGAAACGTTCCATTCGCTTTCGGCAGGGACGAACGAACAGGTGTTGCAACTGGACAACGGCAAATCGTTCAAGGTAAAAGGCGGACAAGCGGAGGTTTCCGACGCGAAGACGACCGTTTCGATGGGAGATTTCTTCGGGGGGGCGGCACCGGTCGTATTTGCACAGCCACAGACTGCCAACGGTTCCGACCCGGTCATCTCACGGCTGTCGAAAATCACCGGCAACTCGTTCGGAGTGAGACTTCAGGAGGAAGAGGGCCAAGACGGGCACGTGAGCGAGACGGTCGGGTACATCGCGCTCCAACGGAGGTCCGGGCGGATCGACGGACGGGTGTTCGAAGTACGGCAAACCGATGAGGGGATTACCGAGGAGTGGCAACGGATATCCTTCGGCAACAGGTACGATTCGCCGTTGTTCTACGCCGATATGCAGACGTTCAACGGCGGCGACACCGCGGAACTTCGGTATCGAAACCTCACTGGGAACGGTGTCGAGGTGAAGATCGAAGAGGAGGAGAGCGCCGATACGGAAACGGGTCACGTTCCCGAGACGGTCGGATACGCCGTCTTCGAAGGGTCCGTGTGAACCGTCTCGGCCTGCTCCACCTGTAGATCACGCTACATCACTGAAACTCGACGGCGAACCTGTCACCGTTCACTCGGCAGCGTCTGATTCCGACCGAGCGTTCCGATCTGAACTCGGTTGTTCGTCGGATTCGATGGCTTCCTCGGCCGATTCCATTTCCTCGATCGGGTCGAACGATATCAACCCGTCTCCGCTCGTGTACTCGTAGGCGACCCACTCGGGAATCGTCAACACGCCGTTCATTTTGCGGATACGGATCCGTTTGATGAGCACGTCGTCGACGAGCGATCCGTTCAACTGCAACTCGACGAGGCCGTCGATGACGTAGCTCATGTCGTGCGGAAACGCGTTCTCTTCCCCTGCGAACGTCGCTCCCGCAAAGACGGTGACGAACCTTCCTTTGCAGACGTCCGCGCGGATGTCCTTGACGAAGTCGTACGCTTGGACGGGCTGAACGAGCGTTCCGAACTCGGTCAGCGAGTCGATTGCGACGATACCCGTATCGCTCATCGACAGCGATTCGAGACAGTTGTCGAGTTTGTTTTGCAGTTCGCTCGTATCGCTCGGGTCACGAACCGTCGTCGTGACGGGCGCAGTGACGTGGTGCAGGAAGTGGTTCCACTCGTCCATCCGGGTGAACATCCGGTCGCGGTCGCTGACCCGGTAGGTGAAGCAGTCGAGAACGTGTAGCTGTCCGGATTCGAGATACGGAAGGACGTTCCACTCCAAGGAGAGGAACTGCTCGATGACCGAAATCGGCGGTTCGGTGAAGCTGACGACGATTGCCGGTTCACCGCGCCGAAGCGTCCGCCAGACGAGTTCGGTCCCGATGGCGTTGTCGCGCGTCCCACCTTCCCCGGACAGCAGGATGAACGAGTTGCGTGGCAACCCTTCCGGCAGATGCTCGTCGAGCGCCGAGATACCCGTGGTTATCTGACGAAATCCGTGATAGGTGGTGAACACGCGGTCGTTCGCTACCATCTCGTTCCGGCACGTCTCCGAACAGAATTCGTAGGTCGTCTCGCCGTGGGCCAGCGTTACCGTCTCGTCGAGACACGGCAGGCGACAGAAATCGCACGGTCTCCGGTCGGCGTTCCCGGATACATCACTCATAGTCACATGTTAGCATCCGAGCGAGATGAAACTACGCCCAACGGAACGGGAGAATTGGAAATCCAGTTCCCTCCAGGGGTTTTTTAGATTGGATAGGATACAGTAATCAAACATTACGAGAGTCAGGCTCCGTATTACGGACCACAAGGAACGAAATACGCATTGACGATGGTACACCGACCACGATCCGTTCGACCAGCGACCGGTGTCGTTCGTCCGGAGATGGGGGGCGTTCGGCTGAAGGGTTTAATGTGAGGGACGGAAACTATCCAACATGAACGTCCGAGACGCAGTGGAGGCTGACGGGGGCCGCCTCGCCGCACTAGCCGACGTTCCGACCGATGTGATGGCCGACGTGGTTCACGACCGGACGGTCCGCGTGGCAGAATCGGACGGGGACATCGTCGGCTTCGTCGGATACGAAGCCGACGAGAAGACGGTCCACGTTACCCATCTCTTCGGTGAGGAATCGGCCTGTGAACGCCTCCTCGACGAACCGATACGCTTCGCGGAGCGGGAAACCATGCCGGTCGAAATCCTGCTCCCCGAACCCGAAACCGTATCCGACACCATCGCCGTCGCCGAGGCGGTCGGGTTCGAGGAAACCGAACCCGGTCCGTGGTTCGACGGCCACCGTACCCGTCGATTTCGACTGGAGAATCCGACGACCGAACGAGAGTGAGTACGAGTAACACGTCAGAAACCACCATACGCGGCCTCCTTTCCGAAACGTATTTTAATCTCTCCCGTTTACCTCGATATGCGTGTCCGGGTTGGGGTAGTGGACTATCCTCCAGCCTTGTGGAGGCTGGGACGCGGGTTCGATTCTCGCACCTGGACCTTTTGCGAACATCAGACCGTGAGTGACTGGTTTCGAGTTCGGAACCAGCCGTGAGACACGAAGTCCAGCTATTTCGGCTTCCAATCCAATTTTATCGTGACCGTCTCGCGGTCACCACGGAGGACGGACGAGGATTCCCGAATTCCGATTTCGTAGCCAATCTTCTTCCGTGGCGAGAGCGTGACGGTCTTGTTGCCGACGTCCACGTTGGCCTCATCCTTGCCACGGAGTTGGTCCGCGATGGCCTCCAGTCGGTCTGCGGCTTCTTTGCGCGACAGCTTTTCCTCGTGGAGCGTTTTTTCGGACATCGCAAAAGACGTACTCAACCATCTCAGATAGCCGTTGTGGGCAAGAAGTTCTGCCATTCTCCGAATGTCCGATATCACGGGTCTCACGGCCTCTCGATTCGGAATCTTCCTATCCAGGATACTGCGTCCGATTTTTCGGCCAACCAAACAAATCCAATCATCGAAAATCCCTAATCACCCGGTAGAAATCTTAGGTCGGCCAAAAACGGCAGAAAGCCCTACAAGTGCGTAGTTCAAACGAATATACATGAACTGGGGACCGTACGTACTCGTCTTCGTCGCAGGACTGGTCGCGGCGTTCGGGACGAGTCTCGGGGCAGTTCCGTTGTTTTGGGTCGATGATATCGGGGACAAGCTCGACGTTGGCCTCTGGGGGTTCGCTGGCGGATTGATGGCGTCCGCGTCGGTGTTCGGACTGCTGTTCGAAGCGTACAAGAAAAACAGCGGGTGGCTGCTCGTCGGTGCGGGCATCGCCTGTGGAATCCTCCTCGTGATTTTCGCACACTACGTGGTGGACCACTACGGACCGGATTTCCAACCGGAAGACATCGCGCAGGGGGATTTCCAGACCATCCTCAACATCCTGCTGGTCCTGTTCGTCCACAGTTTCCCGGAGGGACTCGCCATCGGCGTCTCCTTCGCCGAACTCAATCACACGGGCGGGATTCACATCCTCGGGTTTACCGTTCCCCTCGTTGCCATCGCCATCACGGGATCACTGGCGATTCACAACTTCCCGGAAGGGTTGGCGACCGCGATTCCGATAAACGACGTGGACAGTATCGGAAACGGACGCATGTGGGGAGCCGCGTTCTTCACGAGTCTTCCACAGCCAATCGGGGCAGTCATCGCGTTCTACTTCGTCCGATTGGCACAGCAGTTCCTCGGGTTCGGATACGGATTCGCGGCAGGATCGATGCTGTACCTCGTCATCGGCGACGTACTGCCGGAAGGACTGGAGGCCGGTGAAAGCCTCTCGAACCCGACGTGGTACCTGTCGGCTGGCGTCATCGTCGGATTCGTCGTGTTCATCCCGCTGCTGTTCGTCCTCTAACGGACGAGCAGTCCGAGGGTTTCCAACCAACGGGTCACCTGCTCGAACACGAGGTAGTTGTCCGTGACGTGCCGCTGGGCGCTGTACGACCAGTCGTCCCATTTGTCGGCGGCTTCGAGCACCGAATCGAGCGTTTCGGCGACCGATGCCGGGTCGCCGGAATCCGGCACCAACCGACCGTCCTTGCCGTCACGGATTTGTGCGGTGATGCCACCGGTATCGGAACCCATCAGTACCGCCCGCTTCCACATGGCTTCCGTCACCGTGAGACCGAATCCCTCCTGGAGCGAGTTCTGGGCGACGACCGTCGAGCACCGCTGGAGGGCGTTGATGACGAGCGCGCTCTCGTGCTGGTCGGGCGGCATGACGATGACGGCGGCATCGTCCCGTAGTTCGGGATCGAGGGCGAGCCACTCCTCCTCCAAGTTTTCGAGCGCCGTCCGCCCTTCCGGGTCGTCGGCGACCGACGACGGGTCGGGACCGACGAGGAGGAGTCGTGCGTTCTCGATTCGCTCCCGATGGTCGTCCGAGCGGGAGGAGTCGGCCGCCGACCGGGCGTCGCGCTTCAGTTCGGCGAAGCCACGCAGCAGCGGGACGAACCCTTTGAGGCTGTCCCATCGCGAAATCTGGCAGATGGTCGGACGGAAGAGCAAGCCGATATCGGCCGGTTCCGTCGCGGGAGCGAACGAGCCGTCGGCCTGCAATCGCCGGGCGGGTTGGCCGAACTGCTCGACCGGGTGACCGGTGTCGATGAGGTCCGCCCGTGCCAGCACGGTGGCGACTTCTTGGGGCTTCATACGGCGGTTTTTCGCGCTGAACGGGTCTATTGCGGGAGGAATGATGTCCGCATCGGTTGCCAGAAAGTCGGGAACGTACGCTGGAAGCGTGAAGACGGTGCGATCGTAGTCGCTGATCCACGGCTTCAAGAACTCCCATGCAGTCCGTGATTTCTCCGAGTGCTCCTCGGATCCGATGTGACAGCGCCAGACGGCGGGAACGTCGAGTTCTTCGACGACCATCGCACCCGCCGCGAGCGGTTGTGGGTCGTGAACGACGAGGACGTCGTTCGGAGCGATACGATCCGCGAGTTCGTCGGCCACCGACCGACTCGTCGCCTCGTAAACCTCCCGTTCGTGGTCCACGAGTTCGGGGTTACCCGCACCGTGGAGCAGGTTGTGAATCCCCTTCGTGAACTCGAAGAATACGGGCTCGTCAACGTCGATGACCGCCCATTTCGCATCGACACCGAGCGCACGGGACAGGCTGACCAGTTTCGGCATCATCTCCGCCACACCCCCGCCGCTTGCCGTCGAATTCACCATCCAAACGGTGCGACCGTCGAGCGCGGCGACGTCGTCGGTGACCGCGTTTTGCATCGCTTCGACGGAATTTCGCAGCACCGTATCCGTCGCGTACTCCGCCATCGTGTGTTCTACGTCGATGTCGATGAGCTGAATCATTGGTACCGCCAGGGCAGTATGTGAGATGACAGCACACCGTAAACGAGTTTTGTTCGGAATCTGTCAATCTGAATTACCGAAGCGAGCGCGCTCGTTCGGAGAAACGCAGAACGAGAGGGGAATTCGAGGAACATTCCGGCCAAGGTTAGGACTCGTGTTTATTTATCCAAATAGCGAGTGAATATACCATTCTGAGAGCGTTCGAATTTGCACCTAAAACCGCCAGAGAGCGTCCGAACCCCTCGGCGAAAGGCCAGAATGGCTTAGTAAAACCATCGGGATTCAATTTACGTTGGTTACCATGACAGAAACAGCCGATCAGGATGACACTTTCCGTGCCGACGAAGACGCCAACGAGCACGCCCGGAACGAAGGGCGATTGTTGACCGACGGTGGGGAGGAGGAAGAAAGCGAGGAAACGACCGAAGAAGGAAACGAAGAGGAATCGTCGGAGAGGAGCGAAGAGCAGTCCGAGGAGTCACAGGAGGGGACGGAAGAATCACAGGGGAACGGAGAAGGGGACGAAGGCGACTCGGAAGGGGACGGGGAGAACGGAGAGTACGGCTATCGGGAGGACGATGGGACGACCGTGTTGTATCTCGACCTCGAAGGGCTGTTTCTCGACCTCCTCGGTCTCGAAGTGGACCTCAACGAAGTCGAGTTGGACGTCTCCGCGGTCAGCGGTCCCGGTCGGTTGTTGGGGAACTTGCTCTCCGGCGTCGGGAACCTGCTCGGCGGTGGCTCGGGCGGGTTGCTGGAGAACCTGATCGGCGGGAGCCTCTTCGGGGGGCTACTCGGCGGCGACGAGGACTCCGACGAGGACTCCGAGGACGGTTCGGGTCGCGTTTCGTCGGCGATGGAGTCGGCCGGTGAGTCGATACGCGACGCGCTGTCCGACATCCCGCTCGACGAACTGCTCACGACGCTCCTCAAGGAAATCGTCGATCAGATGTTCGGCGACGACTCCGAGGAGGAGTCCGGGGACGAGTCCGGAGCATGAGCGACGAGAGTTCGTCGCTCGACGTCGGCGATGCCATCCGGAACATCGATATGGACGAGGTGTTCGCGGACACGTCGCTCGATGCTGGGGTGGCAGACGACGCCTCCGTCGAGTCGCTGGGTTCGACTATCGGGGAATTCGTCGGCCGCAACCTCGGTGCGTGGCTCGGCGGGGTTCTCGGCGGTCTGCTGCTGGACTCGCTCCTCGATACCCCATCCGAGAGCGAAGCGGACGACGGCGAGGAGACCGATACTGAAGAGCACGATGAAGCCGGGGACGAAACGAGCGATGAATCCGAGAGCGAAAGCGAAGACGACGCGGACGACGGTGGTGAGACCGAATGAGCGACACACCCGACCCGAAAGAAGCGATCACCGACGAACTGTCCGACCAGGTCGACGTCGGTTCGCTGGTGAAAGGCGAGAGCGTCGGCGACCAAGTCGACGGGCAATCGCTGGGGCGGTCGTTCGGCGAATCCGTCGGCGCGCTCGCGGGCCGCAAACTCGGCCGCGTCGCGGCCGGTCAGCTTCTCTCCAAGCTACCGTTTCAGGGAAGCGATGACGAGAACCCGTCACTGCTCGGCCGTCTCGCCAGCGCGTTCGTCGTGGCCCTCGGCAAGACGCTGCGCAAGCCGCAGTTTCGGGACCCTATCGAGAGTTCGCTTCGCGAGTACGTCGAAAAGCGGGAATCGACCGAAACGCTGGACGATGCGAAGGAGACCACCGAGGAAGTGGTGGAGTCGCTCGGCGAGGGTGAAGACGAAGACGGGGAGTCCGACGAAAAGAAGTCCGACGAAAAGAAATCCGATGAAAAGGAGTCCGACGAGGGAGGTACCGATGCCGCCGATGTCGATTTGAACCCGGACGACGTGCAAGCCATTCGGGAGGAGACCTACCGGGAACTCCTCGAAACGATGGACTACTCCGAACTGCAGTCCGTCGCGAAGGAAGTCGACGTGAAGGCCAATCTAGGCCGCGACGAGATGGTCGATGCCATCGTCGAGCAGTTCAACGACGGGGAGGAAGACGAAGCGGCGGACGCGGAGGATGGCGAAGAAGGAGAAGGAGCGAACGAGAACGGCACCGGCGATGAGGAATAAAACGCACTGCGACCGAAGATACCCCACGAACGCCCACTGAAACGATGACAAACGACGACCCAGACCTCGAACGACGCCTCGAAGACGGGATGGAGGAGATCCGGTCGGCGCTCGACGCCGCCGACGGCGACGAGTTACCGAATGAAACGGCCGAATCCGTTCGCGAGCGTACCGATGCAGTCGCCGAAGCGGTGTCCGATGCATCGCTCGGCGAACTGCTCACGGCGTCCGGATTCGAGCACGACTCGGCGGACGTGACGCCAGCGGACCTCCCGATGCTGATGCAGGACGCCGACGCCGACGCAGTGCTCTCGCTTCGACACCTGTTGGAGATGGCCGACCTCTCGGACGAATGGTCGAACCTCGACGCGGAAGAGCGACTCGATCGCCTCGAACGTATCGGCGGGGATGGAACGAAGGACGACGGCAGCAGGAGCGTGAGCGACCTGCTGTCGTCGGTATTCTCGCTGGGAAGTTCGGACGAGACGGAAAACGAGGGCGACGTGGGAGCCAACGAGGAAGGGAGTGAGGACGAAGAAGGTAGTGAACACGAGGATGTGGAAAACGGAGAGTTCCTCTCGACCGAGGACGCCGTCGAGGAGTTCAGTTCCCTGTTCGGCAGGCTCAAAGGGGATGATGAGGAAGCGGAGGACGATGCCGACGAAGCGGAGGATGAAGAGGACGACGGTGACCCCGGTGGAGGCGGTGCGACGGACATGTACTCCACGATGCCGTCCTCCCGGTCGGACATGGACAGTCGAAAGCGACATTCGACGGTGCGGGGAAAGAACTGATTTCGACCGAATCGCGGGTTTTTCGGCTCGATTAGGCGAAATCCCCGAATCCCGTCTGTGCGTCCTCATCGGCGACGACTTCCTCCACGATGTCCGGCGAGTCGTTGGCCGGGTTGTTGACCGTCGTGGAGACCGGATAGGAGCGCATTTTTCGGGCCGGGAAGGGATTTAGCACGGATCGTCGTTCGTCCTCGTCGCCGTCGAGCCACGTCGTCTCCTCCTCGGGTGCGAGAATGACGGGCATGCGATGGTGGATTTCGCCGACGACATCGTTGGGTTCCGTGGTAACGACGGTGAACGAAGTTTTGTCGTCACCGTCTTTCCAATTTTCCCACAATCCAGCCATCGCGAACGGCTTTCCGTCCGTTCTGGTCATTCGATACGGTTGCTTTCCAGTCGGCGTCTTCTTCCAGTCGTAGAAGCCGTCGGCGAGAACGAGACACCGACGTTCGCGGTAGGCGTCGCGGAAGCTCGGCTTGTCCGAAAGCGTCTCGGCGCGGGCGTTGATGTGTCCGCCGCCGAACTCGTCGGCCCAGTGGGGAACCAATCCCCACGTCGGGAAGCTGATTTCCTCGGGCGCGTCGTTGCGGACGACGGGGTGTTCCTGCCCCGGCGCGACGTTGTACCGCGGACGGATTTCCCGGACCGGCGTGGCATCGAACCGGTCTTCGAGTTCGTCCTGCGGCGCGAAGAGCGAAAGGCGTCCACACATACCTACTACTCGGCGAGGAACGGGGATAAACGCGACGGCAAACAGTGTTCAGCGGGGATTCGAAGCCTACGATGGCTGTTCGCGGAGGGCGAACTCGTCCTCCGAACGCCCGCTCTTGTTGATGATGTTGAACGCGGTCATCAGGTCCGTTCGAGAGATGATTCCGGCCACGTCGCCGTCGCTATCGATGACGGGAAGCCGACCGATGTTGTTCTGCTGGATCGTTTCGAACGCGTCCATCGCGTCGCTATCCGCGGGAATCGTCTTCACGTCGGTAGACATCACGTCCCGAACCGTGTAGGCGTCGCGCTCGACTTGCTGCACGCTCCGGGCATCGTCCAGCGTTATCATGCCGACGAGTTCGCCGTTCTCGATGACCGGGTAGCCGGTGTGGCGCTGACGGAACATCGTTTCGAGGAGTTCGGCGATGGACGTGTCCGGCGAAACCGTGTGCAGGTCGTCCGCGGTCGTCATCACGTCACGAACCCGAACGTTGCGGAACGTCGCCGAGAGCACCGACTGTTGAGCCTCGCTGGTCGCGCCGATGTAGATGAAGAACGCGATACCGATGAGGATGATATTCCCGCCGAACAGGCCGAATATGCCCAACAGGATGGCGAACAGTTTGCCGACCTCGGCGGCGATTTGCGTCGCTTGTGCGAACGGGCGCGTTCGCGCGAGGAGCGCGCGCAGGACGCGTCCGCCGTCCATCGGAAACCCGGGAAGCAGGTTGAAGGCGGCGAGGACGATATTCATTAGCGCGAGGTAGCCGAGGACGAACCGAACGGCATCGAAGCCCGAGGGGACGGCGAAGAGCGCGGCAAACGAGAGAACGCCGAGGATGATACTGACGACCGGACCGGCGATGGCGATGAAGAACTCCTCGGACCACTCCTCCGGTTGGTCGGTGAGCCGCGCGATGCCGCCGAAGATCCACAGCGTGATGGAGTCGATGGGATAGCCGTAGTGCATCGAAACGACGGAGTGGCCGAGTTCGTGGAGGATGACGCCCGCGAACAGACCGATCGCAGCGGCGACGCCGAGATACCACGGCATCATTCCCGACGAGAGCGGGGCGGCGGTTAATCCGAGGCTCCAGAGGTCGTTCAGGATGGTGACCCAGTACGAAACCTGCGTTCCGATGAGCCACGCGAATATGGGGAGGATGAGCAGGAAAGTGAGGTCGAGTTGTATCGGAATGCCGAACGCGCTCCCGATTTTGAAACTTCTCATGGGGGAATATTGCATCTGAGACGCCTTAAACTTCGTCTCGGAGCGGGGAGAGACGTCCCGAAGTATTCAAGGGGGCGCTCTGGGGAGAAAAGAGCGTGAGCGGTTCCGAGTATTTCAGGCGAACGGCGGTAACGCGCCTCGCGGTCGAGGCAGACGACCACGAGCGACTGCTGTCGATGGTGCGCGAGTGGAAACGCGGGTGCCAGATCGCGGTCAACTTCGCGTGGGGGGTCTGTCACACGCGGAACGAAGTCCAGCAACTGGCGTACGAACCGTTGCGTGAGCGTACCGAGCTGGGAAGCCAGCACGCCGTCCTCGCCACCCACCGCGCCGCCGAAGCCATCAAGCGCGCGCTCGAGCGCGGTGACGACGCGGAGAAGCCGGAGTTCACCAGCCCGACCGTCGTCTACGACAGTCGGACGTTGACGCTGTTCGACGACGGAAACATCAGTCTGACCACGACCGGCGACCGGGTTCGCTGTCGCCTCGTGATGCCGGAGGGAAGCTACCAGTCGCAGTATCTGAACGACGATCGATGGGAACCGGCGAAGAGCACGCTTCACTACCGCGACGGGAACTTCGATTTGCATCTCGGCTTCCGACGCCCGCGTCCCGAAGTCGAACTGCCGACGGAGGACTCGACCGTCCTCGGCGTTTCCCTCGGCGTCGAAAATCTCGCCGTGACGAGCACGGCGCGCTTTTTCTCGGGTGGGGAACTCGCCCACCGACACGCCGAGTTCGCCGACCTCCGTGCCGATCTACGCGAGACGGACACCCGAAGCGCACGACGAACGCTCAGACGGGCCAGCGAACGCATGCAGAATTTTGCCCGGAACGAACTCCACGAGGTCGCGGGCGGTATCGTCTCTGAAGCCGAGGAACACGGTTGTTCGGTCATCGCGTTCGGCGAACTCGAAGGGACACAGGAGACGCTGGAGAAGGCGACTCGGTTCCATCGCCGGACGTTCGAACGGCTGTTCGAGTTCGTCGCGTATCGAGCGGCCGAGCGGGACACCACGGTCGTACAGGTGAATCCCGAATACACGAGTCAGCGTTGTACGTCGTGCGGATTCACACACCCACAGAATCGGGACGTGGAGAACAACCGGTTCGAGTGTCTGAAATGCGGCAACGAGGCCAACGACGATTACAACGCGGCGAAGAACGTCGGCTTCCGCTGCATCCGACGCGGCCCGCTCTCCTCACGGGGCGTCGGCGCGAAATACTGTGCGCTGGCATCCGGTCGAGTGACGCCCGACGGCGAGTTCGTGTCGAACGAGGAACTGGAAGCGGTGCAAAAACCTTAGCCCATCGCCTTCGAACGGGCGAGTATGTCCGAACCTATCGTGCGAAACGCGGACGACATCGACTACGAACCCGTCGGGGCCGCCGACGGCATGGCGAAAGGAGTGCTCATCGGCGAGGAACAGGACGCGCCGAACTTCGCCATCCGGCGGTTCACGCTCGAACCCGGCGCGACCGTGCCCGAACACACGAACGAAGTCGAACACGAACAGTTCGTGCTGGAAGGCGAGTACGTCGTCGGCATCGGTGACGAGGAGTACGAAGTCAGCGCAGGGGATTCACTGTTGATTCCGGCGGAAGTAGTTCACTGGTATCGAAACGAGAGCGACGAACCCGGTGCGTTCATCTGTGCGGTGCCGAACGGGGACGACGAGATTCAACTCGTCTAACGATAAACTCGTTTAACGATATTCGGAGAGAGAGATAACGGCGTCGATGGACGCCGATACCCACGCGGCGTCTTGCTGTGTATCGGTCATTCGAACGAGCGGTCGCTTTCGGTCGGAACCGTCTTCGATTTCGAGGACAACGTCCTCGTCGAAACGCCGTGGGAGTTCTTCTTCTTGCGTGCCTTTCATATGCTACCTTGCAGCGCTACTGCGCTCTGTCCACGGCTACCGGTCGGACCGGCTTTGTTATGAGCCGGTTGTGAAACGGTATTGAGCGAATAACGACGTTACAGTGCCGTTATTGTCCGATTGAAGGTCGGTAGGGTCACGTTTCTTCGAGTGATGCCACGGTCTATCACGGCGATTTTTCGATCGTGTGTCGCCGTGTCGTTCGAATCGCTGAAATAGCTCCGGTGTGTAGCATGTCTCGTGTCGAAGCAGGCCCAGCAGGTGGAGACGCTCTTCTGCCACGAGACGGACAGGGGCTATCAGGTGGTCGCCCGACGGGACGGTGAGCGACAGTTCCGCGCCATCCTCGAACTGAAGGAGACGGATGCGGGGCCACGGCCCGCCCGGTTTCTGTTGAAGGACGGATCGAGCGAAAAGCCGCGCAGTCCCGACGAGTTCGTCGAACTCGCGCGAAACGCGAACCGAATCCGAATCTCACAACAGACCTCGTCCGAAGCCCGGAACGAACTGAAGGAAATGCTCGACGGCTACCAACTGGACGCGAAGGCGGTGCGGACGTGTCGGTTGTGTGCCAACAAAGGACGCTATTCGCCGATCAACGGCGAGACGGCCATCGATACGGGCGACGAGTACATCTGTCCCGACTGTGCGACCCGCGAACTGGAGCGGGAACTCTCGTTCAGGGGGAACCTGACCGGTGCCGCACAGGACCGACTCGAAGACCTCCTGCTGGAAGTACAGGACCTGAAACGGATTACGAACCTGCTCAAAGGACGACTCGACCCGGACCTGACGAAGTTCGACGAGATAAGCGCGAACGTCGAGGACATCGAACTGGAGCGGACCGATTCGCTCAGCCTCCACCCCGGCATCCAGAACCTGCTCGAATCGCGATTCGATACCCTGCTCCCCGTCCAGAGCCTCGCGGTACAGAACGGCCTCCTCGACGGGGACGACCAACTCGTCGTCAGCGCGACGGCGACCGGAAAGACGCTCGTCGGCGAGATGACGGGGCTCGACCGCATGCTGAACGGGAAAGGCAAAATGCTCTTTCTCGTTCCCCTCGTCGCGCTGGCGAACCAGAAGCACGAGGACTTCAAGGAGGAGTACGGCGACCTCGCCAACGTCACCATCCGCGTCGGTGCGAGTCGGGTGCGTGACGACGGCAACCACTTCGACCCGAGCGCGGACATCATCGTCGGAACCTACGAGGGAATCGACCACGCGCTCCGCACCGGACGGAACCTGGGCGACATCGGAACCGTGGTGATCGACGAAGTCCATACCTTGCAAGAGCAGGAGCGCGGTCACCGTCTCGACGGCCTCATCTCGCGGCTGAAATACTACTGCGAGGAACGAGCCGAACAGCACGACGACTACGACGGCGCACAGTGGGTGTATCTCTCCGCAACCGTGGGGAATCCAAAGGATTTGGCCCAGGGGTTGCGAGCGAACTTGGTCGAGTTCGAGGAGCGCCCGGTCGCGCTGGAGCGCCACGTCACGTTCGCCAGCGGGCAGGAGAAACCGGTCACGGAGAACAAACTCGTCAAGCGCGAGTTCGACCGTGAATCCTCACAGGGGTATCGCGGCCAGACCATCATCTTCACCAACTCGCGGCGGCGCTGTCACGAGATTTCCAGAAAGTTGGAGTACAACTCCGCGCCGTACCACGCCGGACTGGATTACGGACGGCGCAAGAAGGTCGAACGCATGTTCGCGGAGCAGGACCTCGCGGCGGTCGTTACGACGGCCGCACTCGCCGCCGGGGTCGACTTCCCGGCCTCGCAGGTCATCTTCGACTCGTTGGCGATGGGAATCGAGTGGCTCACCGTCCAGGAGTTCCACCAGATGCTCGGCCGTGCGGGGCGACCGGACTATCACGACCGCGGGAAAGTTTACGTCCTCGTGGAACCGGACGGGAGCTATCACAACAGCATGGAGATGTCCGAGGACGAGGTGGCGTTCAAGCTCCTCAAGGGCGAGATGGAGGACGTACACACGCTCTACGACGAGAGTTCCGCGATCGAGGAGACGCTGGCGAACATCACGGTCGGCGGGAAGGCCGCGAAGCGTCTGAACGACCGGATGATCGGCGACGTCCCGACGAAGCACGCGCTCGGCAAACTGCTCGAATACGAGTTCATCCACGGCTTCTCGCCGACCCACCTCGGACGGGTCATCACGAGTCACTTCCTCGCGCCCGACGAGGCGTTCAAAATCCTCGACGGTATCCGAAAGGACAAGGAACCGTTCGAAATCGTCGCCGACCTCGAACTGTTCGGCGAGGACGAATAATCGAAAGCCAAACGAAACGCTTTACAGGGGGAGTGCGCTACTGAAAGGTACGGGATCGTGGGGTAGCTTGGTATCCTTTCGGCCTTGGGTGCCGATAACCCCGGTTCAAATCCGGGCGATCCCATTCTTGGACGGCTATACCGTGAGCGACTGCGAGGCGCAAAGCGCCTCGATGCGAACGGCAACGCCGCGAGGGATGCAAGAAAAAGAGTTGAAGCTTATGCTGTCCCTTCGCTCTTTCCAGTCTGTTCGCCGGATGAACTGGAATCAGTCACTTCTCCTTTCAGCATCGATTTGACCTTCTTTCTGAGGACGAGATAGCCGCCGACGGCACCGATACCGAACACGACGGCACCTTTCTTACCGAAGCGACGATAACCGAACTTGGCGGCCTTCTTGCCGACAGTGAGTGGTCCGAGTGGTCCAAACATGCCTGTGGGGGTTGCGTTCATGGGGAGGTGCCACGTGTGGTTGCACATGCAAGTTGTTTATGAAAGTCGGGTGTTCTGCGGCGGTAGTTATGCGAGATAGAATTGCCGGACGGATGATTGATAAAAACACCATATAACTTATACTTTGGTAATGTGTAATAGTGTCGAGTATGAGAATTGTTGGACCACGACAAGGGATCGATGAAGTCATCATGGGGTGGTTGAAGCGAAGGCTGCCGAGCGGCGAGAGGGGCGCGAGTGAAAGGAGCGAGGAGTCGGAGCAGGAAGAACGAGAGGGACGGCGGACGATGGAGGAATTCGCGTTCGAAACGGGTCGGACACCGGAGGCACACGTCGTGGAGTTGCTGGCGGCGCGGGACGGCGAGATGCGTCAGCAGGAGATCATCACCGAAACAGAGTGGTCGCGGTCGAGCGTGAGCCGACTGCTGTGCGGGATGGAAGCGGAGGAGGAGGTCGTTCGTGTTCGAGTCGGGACCGAAAACGTGGTATATCTCCCCGGATCGATTCCGAAGCTAGTCCGGGATTTCGAGTCGGTACCGGTGGCTCACGCTTGACGGTAATTTGCGAAACTTCTTACCCGATCGAGCACCAAAGACCCATGAATGGCTCGCGCGGAAAATACGGAACTGATAGATCGGTTCGAGCAGTTCTATCGGCGATACTACAGCGACCAGATCGGGGATCTGGCCCAGCAGTATCCCAACGAAAAGCGTTCGTTGCACGTCGATTGGGACGACCTCTACCGATACGATGCGGACATCGCCGACGACTATCTCGCCCAACCACAGCAGTTACAGGAGTACGCCGAGGAAGCGCTCCGTCTGTACGACCTTCCCGTAGACGTGAGTCTCGGGCAAGCGCACGTCCGCCTTCGTGGACTGCCGGAACACACGGATATCCGCGCGATCCGTGCCCGGCACGTCAACACGATGGTGAGCGTGCAAGGGATCGTTCGAAAAGCGACCGGTGTACGGCCGAAGATTCAGGAGGCCGCCTTCGAGTGCCAACGCTGTGGAACCCTTACCTACATCCCGCAAGCGGGTGGCGATTTCCAGGAACCACACGAGTGTCAGGGCTGTGAACGGCAAGGCCCGTTCCGCATCAACTTCGACCAGTCCGAGTTCATCGACTCGCAGAAGATTCGCGTCCAAGAGAGTCCGGAAGGGCTTCGCGGCGGTGAAACTCCACAGAGCATCGACATCCACATCGAGGACGACATCACGGGACAGGTTTCCCCCGGAGACCACGTCATCGTGACGGGAATACTCCACCTCGAACAGCAAGGGAGCGGCCAAGAGAAGTCCGCCGTCTTCGACGTCTACATGGACGGCGTCTCGGTCGAAATCGAAGACGAGGAGTTCGAGGACATGGACATCACCGACGAGGACAAAAAAGAAATTATCGAACTCTCGAACGAGGGAGACATCTACGAACAGATGGTCGATTCCATCGCCCCGGCCATCTACGGCTACGAGCAGGAGAAGTTGGCGATGATCCTCCAGTTGTTCTCCGGTGTGACCAAACACCTCCCCGACGGGTCGCGGATTCGTGGCGACCTTCACATGCTTTTAATCGGTGATCCTGGTACGGGAAAAAGCCAGATGCTATCATATATTCAACATATCGCGCCACGATCCGTCTACACCTCCGGGAAAGGTTCGTCCTCGGCAGGTCTCACTGCAGCGGCGGTCCGCGACGACTTCGGGGACGGCCAGCAGTGGACGCTCGAAGCCGGTGCGCTCGTCCTCGCGGACAAAGGTATCGCGGCGGTGGACGAACTGGACAAGATGCGTCCGGAGGACCGCTCCGCGATGCACGAGGGACTGGAACAGCAGAAGATCAGCGTGAGCAAAGCCGGGATTAACGCGACGTTAAAATCCCGCTGTTCGCTTCTGGGCGCAGCGAACCCGAAGTACGGGCGGTTCGACCAGTACGAATCCATCGGTGAGCAAATCAACCTCGAACCGGCGCTCATCTCGCGATTCGATCTCATCTTCACGGTGACGGACAAACCGGACCCGGATCACGACTCACGGCTCGCAGAACACATCCTCCAAACCAACTTCGCTGGCGAGTTGAACACACAGCGAACCGAAATCAACGCGCCGAACATCACGGAAGAGCAGGTCAACAGCCAGACCGAGGAAGTGGCTCCGGCCATCGACGCCGAACTCCTGCGGAAGTACATCGCCTATTCGAAATCGAACGTCTATCCGACGATGAGTGCGGAGGCACGCGAAGCGATTCGCGATTTCTACGTCGATTTGCGCTCGAAAGGTACGGACGAGGACGCCCCGATTCCGGTTACTGCCCGGAAATTGGAGGCATTAGTTCGGCTCGCAGAAGCGAGTGCTCGCGTTCGGTTGTCGGACACCGTCGAAGGGAAGGACGCGGATCGCGTCATCGAAATCGTTCGGTCGTGCCTGCAAGATATCGGCGTGGACCCCGAAACCGGGCAGTTCGACGCCGACGTGGTTGAAACGGGAACCTCGAAAACACAGCGGGACAGGATCAAGAACATCAAACAGCTCATCGCAAGTATCGAGGAGGAGTACGACGATGGCGCACCTGTCGATGTCGTCCTCGACAGGGCGGAAGAGATCAACATGGACCCGTCGAAGGCGGAACACGAGATCGACAAACTGAAACAGAAAGGAGAGGTCTACGAGCCATCGACGAACCACCTTCGAACGACGTAAGATGGACCGAATCTCCGCACTCAGAAATATAGAGAATGCACTTTCGGATTTCGAATCCGGAGAGGACGAGTTACGTGAGACGCAGCGACGAGTACTGACGGTCTTGCAAACGTACGCTACCGAATTCGAAGCAGAACGTGATCTGTCCGTGTATCGAGCGTGTGGCGACGAACGTGCAATGGGGATCACCGTCGTCGCGGAATCGAAAACGGAAGCAACCGAGCGGGTAGCCGAACTACTCGACGACGAGACGGTGGAATTCGATATCAAGGGTGTCAATAGCCGATAATATAGTATAGATGGAAAACTAGATAAACATGCTCTGGATATAGTAGAACAGTAACAACTGCGTGTGTGTGGAGGTGTATCAAATGAGACATGGTCGACAGATGTCGGGGAGTTTATCAAATCCATAATAATGCAGGTGGCTCTATGATACACGAGCGATGGTACGGGATGGACAACGTAGCGAGCACGCACAACGTCGTCGAGGACAACCCGAGATGAGTAGGGTTTCGGCAGCGCTCGATGACGAAGCCAGTATTCTCGTTCTCGCGCCCTCCATGCGTTCGGAAACCGACGAAGCATGTATCGACATGCTCACGGAGACACCGCCGGAACAGGAGGACGTCCTCTGGGTTAGTTTTACACGCTCACCGGATGCATGTCTACAGGATTGGCTCGCTCATGCGGGTGGTCGTCCCGCGAACCTCCGATTCCTTAGTGTCGGCGAGACGGTACGATCGGTTGCAACGTCGGCATCGATGGGGGAAACGCCGACCGACGCAGTTATCGACACGCTCTCGAATCCCGGTGATTTGACCGGGCTTGGTATCAAAATCAGCGAAGTGCTCCAACAATGGCACGGAGACGGTAACAAAACCGTTGCCTGTTTTCACTCGTTGACAGCACTGCTCCAGTATTCCGACGTTCAAACCGTCTACAAGTTTCTGCACGTCCTCACCGGTCGATTCACTACCGCGGACGTGACCGCACACTTCCATCTCGACCCGGACGCCCACGACTCACAAACCATCAATACGCTGAAAACACTGTTCGACGCCGTTGTCGAATTCGATGGCAACGAGTGGAACGTGAGAACTCGGTAGTTAATTTTAAAACACATCATCTACCAACGAATGGTGTGTTGCTGATAATTACGTACTCCCGTGCCGCTCGGCAGACACTCCGGAACGTCTGTACGACGCATGAAACGTGCGTCGTCAGACGATTTGGTCGGGCAGCGCTCCTGCAATCGACGGAGTTGGGTGCGTTCCTCGCGCTTCGGTTGTACGAGAAGCACGGAGCCGATGTACAACTGGAACGCACCGAACCGTTGAACGAGTTTCGTGACGTGCCGGAGACGGTCCGTTCGGCCGCAAGCGCGTACGAAAAGCGCGACAAGCCGAGCACGCCGTACGAGAAGTTCGCCGTGGGAACCGAACATCCGTCGCCGGATTCGATGCGAAACGCGGAATTATGAACGTCGAAACGGAGAAGAAGACGTTTCGGGGGCGGGCAATCGACCTCTCGGGAGGCTCGGTAGCGCCGGAGGACATCGTAGCGGCAGTTCGGTCGGGCACCGAAACGGGGGGAATCAGTATTATCTGTGGAGACCCGGGTCCGGTACACAAGTACATCGGTTGTATCGAGTCAGGGATGTCGATTCGTCCTCGACCAGCATTGGCCGCCGCCGCCCGTTCGCTCGGTGTGAACGCACCGCAGGACGAAGAGATAGAACACATCGAAGAACGGATGTACTCGCTCGATATCGGCGATGTCTCGCTTCGCCCGGAGCGGAGACGGGTTGCGGACGCGAGCGGATCGGAAACCAGGTTACGAGAACAGGTCGCGGCACTTCGTGGACGCGTACAGGCCCTTCGGGAGGTCGAGGGGGATTTCGATAGTGCTGAATCCGACCTCCAGAGAATGACGCGGGAGTTAGCCGAACTGGAGACGAAACGTATTGCCGCCGAGCAGACCCTCGAAGCGGCCCGAAAACGACAACAAGCCGCAAGGAATGCTCGGGAACAACGATTGCGTCTCCGCGACCGGAAGGAGAACCTCGAACGGAGTGCCCGTCGCCACTTGGTTCGACGGATTCACGAGCGGTTCGATTCAGCGATCAAAGCAGTTCCGGGACGTGGCCGAACGACCGATCCGGGAACGTTCGAAGGGGATCCAGTGACTGCCGCGCTTGCAATCGCTCGCGTGGCGCGAGTTCGAGCACCCATCGTGCTGGCGTGTGACCGCTTCGACACGTCAAAAAGCGCCGCTGAGTGTCTCGATGCTCCCGTACTACAGGTTTAAGAACGAAGACGGGACCAACCCGGGGCATGGTGACGCTTCACTGGACGGTAAACGAGGAGAACGGGAGGGTCGAAACCGTCACACTGGTCGAACTGGTGGTCGAAAACACGACGACGGTTCCCGTGAGAATTCGTATCGGGAACCGACTCGATGGTGAGATTCGACCGCCGCGACGGAACGGCGTTCCGGAAGCAGGGTGGGACGAAGGCGGGTTCGAAGGCGTCGTCGCGGCGGACGAACGGCGCGCCCTTGGCTACGCGGTAGCGACCGGTCCAAATCAAGATTCACCGCCTGCGGAAATCGTGTGGACCGAACGAGCGCCGAGGACGGAAACATCGGTGAGCGACACGGAGCGAGGGATGATCGATGGGGAACTAGAAATCGAACCGACAGCGACGGGTGTCATCCGAGCACTCGGTGATGCTCGACCACCTGCGGACGTGGTACCGATGCCACACCCGACGAAACTCCCCGACGCCGTCGAGGCGTGGCTATCGGGTATCGAGACGCGAACGGAGCGATACGAAGCCAACGAGGGAAAAATGGGGGCGAAGAATGTGAACGAGCAGACTCGTGAGCAGGAGTTGAGACGGAAACTCGAAGCCGATGGACGAACGCTCGATTCGGTTGCGAAACGGGTCGGTACAGTACGGGAACGGATTGCAGCAGCACGGGAGACGCATTCCGTCGAGAGGAAGATATGATCTTGGCGGTAACGGGAGGCAAAGGTGGCGTCGGGAAATCGACTGTCTCGTTGAATCTCGGAGCAGAACTCGGCGGTGTCGTGGTCGATGCCGACCTCGCAATGGCGGACTTGCCGACGTGCCACGGCCCGGATTTACACGACGTACTCGCCGGGCGGGCGGAGCCACTGGAGGCGATTTCGACCGTCGGTGGTGTGTCGATGCTCCCGTGTGGCCGCACGCTGGCGGGAGCGCGCGCATGTGACGTGACGGGGTTCGTCAGCGCGGTAGAGCAGGTCGCCGACGAATATGACCTCGTGATAATCGACTGTCCGGCAGGGATGTCGGCCGACGCGGGACTTCCGTTGGTTGCGGCGGATAGCTGTGTCCTCGTGACGGTTCCGCGACGGTTCGCGTTGGCGGACGCGGTTCGAACGAAGGTGCTCGCGCGGGAACTCGGTGCAGGATTGTGCGGCGTCGTACTGAATCGCGTGCGGAACGATCCACCGACCGAAATCGTCGAACGGACGCTCGGCGCGCCAGTGACGACGCTCCCGGAATCGACCGTGATTGCGGACGCACAGCGGCACGGCCGCCCTGTAGCAACCGCTACGCCGGAAAGCGATACAAGAGAACGGTTCGCGGAACTCGGACGGGTGATTTACTCCCGGAGGTCGTGATACGTCGAGCGGAGCGTGACGGGCGTTACGTCGGCGACTTCTGCGGCGGCACGTTGGGTGACACGTTCGTCACAGTTGCGGGCCGCTGCGTAGAGACACGCGGCGGCCACACCGCTGGGATTGCGACCGCTGATGAGGTCCTTCCGTTCCGCCTTCGTGACGAGCGTTTCGGCGCGTCGTTCGCTCTCCATCGAGAGGTCGAGTCGACTGGCGAATCGCGGCAGGTACTCGCGCGGGTCGATCGGACCGATGGGGAGACCAAGTTCTCGGTTCAGTGCGTCGTAGGCCGCAGTCAGTTCCGAGCGGTCGGCGCGGGCACGCTCGACGATTTCGTCCAGCGTACGGGAGACGGCCGACGTTCGGCACGTCGCGTACACCGCCGCAGAGGCGAAGCCCTCTATCGAACGCCCGCGAAGCAGGTCTTCACCTTGCGCGGATTCGAACAGCACGCAAGCGCGGTCGCGGATGTTCGCGGACAGTTGGAGCGCACCGACGAGCCGACGGATTTCGGTGAAGCCGTAGACGCGATTTCGCTCGGCCTTGGAGGAGATTCGGGCGCGGTTGTGCTGGCGACGCATGCGCATCACGCGGCGTCGTTTGCGGCCCGTCAGCCGGACGCTGCTGTTTTTGTATCCGATCTCGGTCGTCAGTCCCCGGTCGTGGCGGGAACGCGTGAGCGGCGCGCCAGTGCGCTTACGGTCGGTGTCGTCGTCGTCGAACGACCGCCACTCCGGGCCACGGTCGAGGTTGTCCTCGGCGACGACGAGGCCGCATTCGGTGCAGACGGTTTCCGAACCGCGCGTGCGGACTCGGCTATGACATTCGGGACACGCTTCAGTGAGGTGTTGTGTCGTACTCATCACAAGTGAAACTTCGTCCGAGATGGTATTTAAACGAACGTCGAATTCGGGAAACGAACCCGATTTGGACGGGAGGAACGTACCGGTTACCGGTACGTTGCGGGACGTAATTACCAAATATGATACTTGTCACAAACGTTAAAGTCGAGGGAGGGACGAGGAGTACACATGGCGCTGTCGGATATCGCCGCCGGGCTTGAGGTCACGGCCAAGCAGAAGAATCACGGCGTCGCAACCGTGGATGACACGGAACGGGACCTCCACGATCGGTTGGCGGCGTTCAGTGATGCGTTGCCGTGCGAGACGGAAATGGCGGTATGCATCGTGGAAGCACACGCTGCGGGAGCATCGGTCGGTGAAAGCGCTCGGCGTGCTGGTGTCGCCCCCATGACGGCGGCAAAGACGCTTCACTTGCTCGGCGTGAACGGGGTTTCCCCACTCTCGTCGATGGGTCACGAACTCGTTCGGGACTGGCTTTCAGCGAACCTCTCCCGGTCGGAAGCGTTCACGCTCTCGGGAGCGAGCGAAACCGAGTTCGCACTGGCGACGTTCATCGAAACGCACGAGCCGCTGGACGGAGCGGCGGAAACGGTCGAAAGCGCGTTGGCGCTCGACAGACACGCTAGCGTGGAAAAGAGGGACGTGTTAGCCGAGACGATGAGCGACGTCGGCGACTTGCTGTGAGAATCCGCTGGCGATCCGTTCGACGATGGAATTATTGCCGGAGTGACTCCGGAAGGTAGTCGTCCGGGTCGATGTCGAGCAATCCCTCCTCCGGAAATTCGACATCGAGCGACGTGTCGAACACGGCTTCAGTGGCAGCGACGATTGCAGGTGAAAACGAGGTGTCGAGTTCGGGCGCGCTCGCTGGAATCGATTCGACTGTGGTTGCGTCGTCCCTCGGAATCGTCGGAACATCACCCAAATAGTCCTCGTCCGGGGATTCGACGCGATTGGCGAGGATGGTGTCCGCGTCCGTGCCGAGGTCGGCGAGACGGCCGCGAATTCCCTGAACTGCATCCGCTCCGCGTCGGGACGCCGGGGCGACGACGGCGACGGTGTCAGCCGCGTTGACGGCCGCGACAGCTTGGTTCCCGGCGACAGGAGGAGTATCGATGATGACGTGATCGAAGTCGTCGCAGGCCCGTTCGACGAGTGTTTCCAACGCTTGAGCGGCGTCTACAGTTTTGGCGCGAGCGATGCGTTCGAAGGGTGCATACGCTGGACACAGTGAGAGCCGACCTGTGGTTTCGACCGGATGGTCGATGAGCGCGTCGGAGAACTCCCCGTCCGTTCCGTGGTCGTCGTCGATCAGCAGTGCGGTGATGTCGGTATCGATGCGATCGGGAACGTAGCGAGACAATCCTTGCGTGCCGAAGGCGGCATCCAGAATTACCACGTCGTGTCCGACGTGAGAGAGGATGGCGGCCGTTTCGAGACAGAGGCGTGTGGTCCCTGCTCCACCGGTCGCACCGACGAATGCGGCAGTTCGTTTCACGTGTTCGAATCGAAATATATCCGTAATGGTATAAAAAGATACAGTTATTGACTGCCGCTGATGTCGTCGGCGATCTCGTCTAGTTCATCGTCGGAGAGGTCCGGGCGGTCCCCCGCGACGGCGTGGATCGGCTTGCCGCCGTCGTCCTCGAACCGCGGGATGATGTGTCCGTGGATGTGCGGAACCTCCTGTCCCGATGCTTCCCCGTTGTTGAACGCGACGTTACTCGCATCGGCGTCCACTGCGGTCTCGACGGCGGGCGTGAGTTCGTGGAGCGCCGAAAAGAGGTCCATTGCTGTGTCCTCGGGGAGGTCACCCAACGTCTCGTAGTGGTCCTTCGTGATGACGAGCGTGTGGCCCGGCGCGAGCGGGTTCACGTCGAGGAACGCGAGGACGGAGTCGTCCTCGTACACGGTTTTACTCGGGATGTCTCCGGCGACGATCTGACAGAAGATGCAATCGTTCGGCATATCTCCCTAATTGTGGGTCGGGATGATGAAAGTTGAGGCTTGAAGGGATCAGTCCCGCAGTTGGAGCAGTTGTTGGCGACGCGATTCGATGTCGAAATTCGGTTGCAGTTCCGGGTCGTCAGCGAGTCGGTCGAGGACGAGCAGTGGATCGACTCCGTTCGCTTCCACGTAGTCGAACAGCGCGTCGATATGCTGACGATGGAGCGCGAGCGAGGAGAGGAAAGCGGTTGCGAGAGCCATCGCTGCGGCCGTGTTCGGGTCGTCCGGGAGTTCGTCGCTGATCGTGGCGTAGTTCGACGGTTCCGCTTCGGGGTCGTCGGTCGGTTCGAAGGCGAGACAACGCGTACAGAGGAGGACTGAATCCGATCGGAACGGAACGTTCTCACGGAGTTCGGACGGGACGGCGAAGGATCGTCGCTCGCCATCACACTCGGGACATTCCATACGAAACGACACTCGTTCGATCCCCAAAAGGATGGCAGATTTTACTCGACAGTGTCACGTTTCGAGACGAAGAGAGAACGGTGTCGTGGGACTCAGGGCGACGGCGGGGTTTCTTGTCTGTCACTCGCTTCGTCGGTGACGTTTATCGGAATCCCCTCGTTGCTGTTTTCGCCGAATCCGGCGCTGAGGATTCGGGTGAGGGCGTCCTCGACGGTTTCGTCCGTCTCGGTGATCTCGGACGGTTCGACTTCGATGACGAATCCGGTCGTGATGTTCGGGGCAGTCGGCAAGAAGAGGAGTTCGCGGCCGTCTTCGGCTTGTTTCCCGGTTTTGAACGCGGTCATGCGGAGACCGTTCCACGTCTCGATTTTGACGGGTTTCTGGAGTTGGTTGGTGTCGGAAAGCGCGGTTTCGGCGGCCATCTTCGATGCGTTGTAGACGATCCGAAGACCGGGGACACGGTTCATGATGCCGTCGATGGTGTTTTCCATAACGCTTCCCAGCGTCGTCCGCATGAGATAGCCGATGCTGAAGACGAGCGCGGTGAACACGGCGAGAACGATGCCGACGCGGACGAGAACGCCGGGAATAGTGATGGCTCCACCGAAGTAAGCGAAGCTGCTAAGGCCCACCAGGAACGGCAACCCGGCGATTTTCATGAACAGCCACGCGATGATATACGCAGAGACCAATAGGGGGGCCAAAACGATGAGACCGCTGGCGGCGTCACGTTTCCACGAAGACATTTGGGTGTAGCGTTTGGTTGCAGGAATATAAACTAGTTGCAACGTTTTTGACTATCTGCCGAGGACAGCACGCGCCGCGAACAACAGGTTCTCCTTACGTTCCATCACACGGCGGTAGAAATACGACATCCATTTGCCACCGTACGGAACGTACTGCCAGACTTCGTACTCCTGTGCGAGTTCGTACTGTGCGTCGTCGCGCACACCCATCAGCATCTGGATTTCGAAGTCCGTACCGTGTTCCTCGTGGAGTTCCTTCGCGTACTCTATCATCGCGGGGTCGTGGCTTCCGACGGCGATTCCGTCGTCGAACTCCTCGAACATGAACTCCAGATATTCGCGGTAGGCGGCGTTGACGCGCTCTTTTTGCTTGTACGCGAGTTCCGGCGGTTCGTCGTAGGCACCTTTTACCAGTCGGACTTTGCCGGGGAGGTCGGCGAGGCGTTCGAGGTCCTTTTCTGTTCGTTTGAGGTTCGCCTGCACACAGACACCGATGCCACCGTCGTGTTCGCGGGTGAGGTCTTCGAAGATGTCGAGGGTCGCGTCGGTCGTCGTGTGGTCTTCCATGTCTATCCAGACGAACGTGTCGTCGGCCGCGTCCGCGATTCGCTCCATGTTCTCGTGGTAGACGTTCGTACCGACGTCCAAGCCGACCTGCGACGGTTTGACCGAAACGCAAGCCGAGAGGTCCGAGCGCTCGATGTCTTCGAGCAGTTGAAGATACACCTCGGCGTCCTCGTCCGCCGGACCCCGTTCGTGGTAGTGCTCGCCGAGGAGGTTCAGGATAACGCTAACGTTCCGCTGATTCAGATCCCGCGTGTATTCCAGCGCCTCCGCTGGCGTTTCACCAGCCACGAACCGACTGGCAATCGGTGGTATCATGGCTTGTACTTTGAGCCCCCGTACCTTATCATTGTATATTGTACTCACGGCAACTACCGGAATCCACCGCCATCGATTCCGCTCCAGACCATGGAGACTTAAGACCCGGAGAGTATCTATCCCGATATGACTGGTTCCGGCGTGGACGTGTTCGAAACTATCGTCGTCGCGGTGTGGGCGATGTTGCCCGCCTACGTGCCGAACAACTTCGCGGTGCTCGCGGGCGGCGGTGCGCCTATCGACGGCGGACGGACGTGGAACGGCAAGCGACTGCTCGGCGACGGTAAGACGTGGCGCGGAACGGCCACGGGAATCGTCGCCGGAGCGATATTGGCGCTGATCCTCAACGCGATTCATTCCCCCGTGGCGAGTGCGCTGGGCGTGGCTCTTCCCGACCAATTTCCTCCCGCCGCCATCATCGCCCTCCCTGCGGGTGCGATGCTGGGGGACATGACCGCGTCCTTCCTGAAACGACGGACGGGACGGGAGCGCGGCGCGGCGTTCCCGGGCATCGACCAACTCGACTTCGTCGTGATGTCGCTCCTGCTCACCCTGTTCGCCGCGCCGACGTGGACCACGAAGACGTTCACACTCCCCGTCCTCGTCGTCGTGTTCGTGTTGACGCCGCTCCTCCACCTCGTGACGAACGGCATCGCGTACGCGCTCGGACTCAAGAACGAACCGTGGTAGGGACGAACCGACCGTGAGAGCGCCGGAAAAGTACTACTTTTAACCCGCCTCGCCGCCCCGACTCGCACATGGCGAATCAGGAACTCATCGAGGCCTTGCGTGCGGCGGACGCCGTCCAGTACGGCGAATTCGAACTCTCCCACGGCGGGACGAGCGACTACTACGTGGACAAATACCTCTTCGAGACCGACCCGCACTGTCTCTCGCTCATCGCGGAAGCCTTCGCGGAGCGCCTCGACGGGACGAAATTGGCGGGCGTGGCTCTCGGTGCGGTTCCGCTCGTGGCCGTGACGAGCGTCGAGACGGACACTCCCTACGTCATCGCTCGAAAGAAACAGAAGGAGTACGGCACGGCCAACCTCGTCGAAGGCCGACTGGACGAGGGCGAGGAAGTCGTCGTTCTCGAAGACATCGTCACGACGGGTCAGAGCGCGGTCGACGCCGTGGAGGCTCTGCGCGACGCCGGTGCAGAAGTGAACAAAATCCTCGTCGTCGTTGACCGGGAGGAAGGCGGCCGCGAGAATCTGGCCGACGCGGACGTCGAGATGGAAGCGCTCCTCTCGGCGAGCGACCTGCTCGCCGGAAGCGATTCGGACGAGTGAACGACTCGGAGGAAGTGTCGCTTCGTCCGGTGAATCCGGCGAGGAAAGACGACCCTACTTGAATTGCTTTCGTATTGTGCCAGCCGATTTTTTAAGTGAACCACCAATGAAATCCCATGTCACTACGAAGCCACGCGAGCGTCTCGCTCATCATCTCCGGTATCGTCTCGTTTCTCATCGGTGCCGCCCCCGGCGGTTCCATGCTCTGGGGAGCGGGCCTCGTCGCCGCCGGTGTCGTCATCGGCGTGTTGCGACTCGTGTTTTGAAGCGGGACCGTCTCCGAAACGACCGCACGTCGTCGAAACGCGGCCAGAATCCCGTGACAATCGATGAAGAATTGATCTTTATCTGATAGATAGAACGGCCACGAATATCACAACCATAACACTCCAGACAAATCCGTTCACGAACCGCCGTGACAGCTCTCGTGGCGGTCTCGGTGGAACGACCACGAAAGATAATCCTTTTGCGCCTACCCCGAGAATCATCATGATATGGCAGACGAGGTTAAAAAAGGCTTGGAGGGCGTTGTCGTTGCGGAGTCAGCACTGAGTCACATCAATGGTGACGAAGGAAAGCTCATCTACCGTGGCTACACGATAGAAGACCTCGCTCGTGGCGCGAGTTACGAGGAAGTCTTGTATCTCCTTTGGCACGGTGAACTGCCGACTCGTGACGAGCTCGACGCGTTCAGCGACGAGATGTCCGAGGCGCGCGATGTGGACGATGGCGTCATGGAGACCGTCCGCGAACTCGCCGAATCGGACTCGGAACCGATGGGAGCGCTCCGTACCGCCGTCTCGATGCTGGCGACGTACGACCCCGACGATGCCGAAAGCGACCCGGCAGACCGCGAGGCGAACCTCCGGAAGGGTCGTCGTATCACCGCGAAAGTCCCGACCATTCTCGCGGCGTTCGCGCGCATCCGAAACGGGGACGAACCGGTCGAACCCCGGACCGACCTCGGACACGCGGCGAACTTCCTCTACATGCTCAACGACGAGGAACCGGACGACGTGCTCGCGGACGTGTTCGACCAAGCGCTCGTGCTCCACGCGGACCACGGCCTGAACGCCTCGACGTTCTCGGCGATGGTCACGGCGAGCACGCTCGCGGACCTGCACAGCGCCGTGACGAGCGCTATCGGAACGCTCTCCGGTTCGCTTCACGGCGGCGCGAACGCCAACGTCATGCGGATGCTGAAGGAGGTCGACGACAGCGACCGGGGTGCCACCGAGTGGATCGACAACGCACTCGACGAGGGACGACGCGTCGCTGGCTTCGGCCACCGCGTCTACAACGTGAAGGACCCCCGCGCGAAAATCCTCAGCGAGCAGAGCGAGGAACTCGGCGAGGCCGCAGGCGACACGAAATGGTACGAGATGTCCGTCGCCATCGAGGAGTACATAAAAGAAGAGAAGGGCCTCGCGCCGAACGTGGACTTCTACTCGGCATCGACGTACTACCAGATGGGAATCCCCATCGACATCTACACGCCCATCTTCGCGCTCTCGCGTGTCGGTGGCTGGATCGCACACGTGCTGGAGCAGTACGACGACAACCGCCTCATCCGCCCACGTGCGAAGTACATCGGCGACAAGGACCTCGAATTCGTCCCCATCGACGAGCGATAAGACGGGTCGACGATCGCTGACGACGCGCAGACATCACGCAGATATCGCGCCGGTTACCGATTTGCGGATACCTTTTCGAGATGGATGACTTCGACCAGTAACCACAGTGGTCGTCGCTCGGACGGCGAACCGTCAATGAGCGGTCGATGGTCACAGTGGTCACTCCCGAAGCAAGCGGTCTATCGGTATGGACGGTATCGTCGAGAACGGTTAATCGTCGAGAAGACTGTTGAGCATCCGGTCGACGTGGGCGACTTCTTCCTGGACGACACCGTGTCCCATCCCATCGAAGATGCGCTCGGTAACGGAACCGTCCAATCCCGTCAGTACCTCCTCGGTTTCGTTAACACGCTCCACGGGGATATGTGGATCACGGTCGCCACAGCCGAGGTAGACGAGAGTGCCGTCGAGCGAGCCTTCGTACTCGCGTGGTGTGCCTTCCGGTCCGATGAGACCACCGCTGAACGCTGCGACGCCACCGTACTCGCGTGCGTTCCGCGCGACGAACTCGCTCGCCAAACAAGCGCCCTGTGAGAACCCGAGCAAGAACGTCCGGTCCGACGATATCCCGGCGGATTCGACGTCGGAAGCTATCGTTCCGAGGAGTTCCAACGCAGACGAGAGATGTGGTTGGTTCGATTCGAGCGGTGCGAGAAACGACTGCGGATACCACGTGTTGTGTGCTGCTTGTGGCGCGATGAACGCGACTTCGTCGTACTCGAACTCGTTCGCGAGTTCGAGAATACTTCGAGCGGTTGCACCCCGACCGTGGACCAGCACCATCGCCGCCGTTGCATCGGGAAGCGGCGCACCCGAGGTGACGACGGGTTGCCCCGCGTGCGGGCCATCGATACCGGTCGTATCGAAATTCGAGTCGGTCATATGGGATGACTATTGTTCTCAATCGTCCTACCACTTTCCCTTTTTCAGATTTCGGTAGTAACCATCGTGAACGGCGAAGCTAGCCAGCAGGACTAACTCACGATTCTCCGTGGACCACCTCATGAGGGTATTCGTCTATGGGACGTTGACCGACCCCGACCGTGCAGGGGCCGTGGTCGAGCAGTTCGAATTCGTCGGAGAGGCCACACTCGTCGGGTTACATCGCGTCGAAGGGCGCTATCCGACGCTCGTCCCGGGTGGCGTGACGGAGGGGCGATTGCTAGAGACGAGCGACATCCAAGCCATGGACAACTACGAGGGAGTGTCACATGGTCTCTACTGCCGGGTTCAGGTTCAGGACGGAATCAACGTGTACGTGGGTGACCCGGCGAAACTCGACGTCGAAGAGCCGATTTCGTGGCCGGGGAATGATGCGTTCGAAAGCCGAGTTCGGCGGTTCATAGGGGAGCAAAATGTCCACGTGCGAACGACCAAATGATTTATGTACGACGACCGTCAGACGTCGGTGTCTGCCAATCGTCAGACAACGGGATCTCCTCGCTGCTTGCTACCGATTTCACTTTCACTCTACCCACCGTGTCTTTAAGTAGTCTGGGTGGTTCTTTTCGGACGCGGTTACACGCTCCGCGCTCCCATTCTTTCCCCTTTCAACCGGCGAGTGATGACGATACAGTGACATGGGAGTCATCACTATAAAAACGGCGTAAAACGAACGTCTCAATCGTCCACGGTACCGCTGATGTCCCGCACTGCGCGCTGGGTCATACCGTCGGTTGTGCGGTAGTAGTAGTACGCACCGAATCCAACCGCGGCGACACAGTTCGAGATGGTGACGGCCCAGAAGACGGCATGTACGTCGTAGTGAAGCCAGAAAACACCGATAACAGCGATCGGGAGGCGAATCACCCAGTATTTGATCATATCGGCGATCATCGTCGTTTTGGTCTCGCGGATACCGTTGAACCCGGCACTGAAGACATTCATCGCGCCGATTGCCCAGTAGCCGAAGACGAGGATTCGAAGGTAATCGACCGTGAGCTGGTACGCAGCCGGGGAGATATCGGGGACGAACAAGTTCGTCAGAAGACCGGGTATAAACCACTGAATCACGCCGATTATCGAAAGACCGACCACGGAGACGGCGACGCCGACCCACGTCGTCCTGTTCGCGCGCATGGGATTCTCGGCACCGATGTTTTGTCCGATGATGCTCTGAGCGGCTTTTTTGAAGCTACCCGCCGGGATGAACGCGATGCTGGAGATGGTCGCACCGATGGTGTATGCGGAGACGGCCGCAGGACCACCGACGGCTGTGACGACACCGATAATGAGAACGCGAACGGCCTGTCCAGCGGCCTGCTGACCGAACATGGGGATGCCGATATCCAATAACTCCCGGTACTTTTCCACTCGAACGACCATCGATTCCCGTGTGAGCGTGTAACCGTTCCGGCCACGGATCATCATGCCGAGTCCCAAGAGGAACGAACAACCGTATCCGATGGCCGAAGCCAACGCAGCGCCGGCGATGTTCCATCCATGGAAGTTCGGGATACCGGTACCGAAGATCAGAATCGGGTCGAGAATCACGTTGACGACGACTGCCATGGCGTTGATATAAAGCGCAGCGCGTGAGTCACCCCACCCGATAAACCCCGCCTCGATGGAGTCGCTCATCCCGATAAACGAAAAACCGAACGAGAAGACGAGAAGATACGTGAAGGCTTGCGACGCGACGTCGGGTTCGGCACCGAACAGATCGATAAAACTTCTACCGAATACGAATACGAGAGCGGTAAGGGAGACACCAAAAGCCAGTCCGAGTGATATGCCATGAAACGCTGCCCTTCTGGCGAGCGATTGTTCGTCCGCTCCGACATGCTGGGAGACGAGAACCTGTGTTCCGACGAATGAGATCATGAAAACCGAAAACAGGAGCGACGTCAGGGGGAAATTTATCCCGACAGCGGCAACTGAATTTTCTCCGAGTCGACCAAGCCAAAAAATATCGGCGATCTGTTGAACGACTTGGACGAGACTCTGCATAATAAGCGGTGCAGAGAGCAAGAGGAGGGCCCGTACCAGGGATCCCTCGGTGATTTCCTCCCGTGAAACATTTAGCATGGTTTATCCCGTTATATGAGTTATAAAATCTTGATAGTATTTATAGATATTGCAGCAAAAGGATATAAAAGAAGAACGCGGAGAGCCGAAATCGTTACTCGGTTTGTTGTGGTTCCGTCTGCTGTGCTGTTTGCTGTCGTGCCCGTCTGTTCGCACGACCGATTTTATAACTGGTGTAGATGAAATACAGTCCCGCGAGACCGACAACGACGTAGATGAGGTCCGCAACGATTTGAGCGACGTTGGGCAAGAACAATAGCCCCATCACCCAACGGACGACGTTGATTCGTGCGCCCGTCAAACCGGTGATTCCGAGGATTCCCCAATTGAGCGCACCGATGATGACGAGGAGCATACTGAACCAATCCAATCCGTTCGTCCGCATGCCGCCGCTGGACTGTGTGTCGCGATTCGTAGCCATAGCGAAACTACTAGGAAGAGCAAAGACATTGTTATTTGCTACTTGTCACACGGGTGTGCACGGTATTCGAACGTTTCCATCCCGAAAACGGAGAATAGACGGACACGATAGCCGAATACGCATGGTCCCCGGACGATACCCTATCCTTTTGTCGTGGGGGACCCAACCCGTTGGTAATGAGTGGGCGGCGCAAACCCGACTGGTTGAAGATGCGACCTCCGTCGGGACAGGAGTTCACGGGAATCAAACAAACGCTCCGGGAGCACGATTTGCACACGGTTTGTGAAGAGGCAAACTGCCCGAACCTCGGGGAGTGCTGGAGCGGAAGAGGTAGCGAGGGCGGCGGGACGGCCACCTTCATGCTGATGGGCCACAAGTGCACCCGCAGTTGTGGCTTCTGCGACGTCGACACCGGGGGCGGTGAACCGCTCGACCCGAACGAACCGGCAAACGTGGCGAGCGCCATCGCGGAGATCGGTCTCGATTACGTGGTGCTCACGTCCGTCGACCGCGACGACCTCGAAGGGCAGGGTGCCGAACACTTCGCACAGACGATTCGGGAGATCAAGAAACGCCATCCCGGAATCCTCGTGGAAGTACTGATCCCGGACTTCCAAGGCGAAGAGGAACTCGTTCGGAAGATAATCGACGCGGACCCCGATGTGATCGCGCACAACGTCGAAACCGTAGAACGCCTGCAAGGGCACGTCCGCGACCCGCGAGCGGGGTACGAACAGAGTCTCGGCGTGCTCGAACAGGTCACGCGCGAGTCGGATATCTACACGAAGACGAGCCTGATGTTGGGTCTCGGCGAGTACGACCACGAGGTGTATCAGGCGCTTTCGGACCTACGAGAGACGGACGTCGACATCGTCACGCTCGGTCAGTATCTCCAGCCATCACGGATGCACCTCGACGTCGAGGAGTACGTACATCCGGCGAAATACAGAACCTGGCAGGAAGTCGCCGAGGAGGAACTGGAATTCCTCTACTGTGCGAGCGGCCCGATGGTTCGGTCGTCGTACAAGGCAGGCGAACTGTTCGTGGATGCGATTCTCCGGGACGGGAAGAGTGTGGAGCAGGCGAGGAGGGAGGCCCGGAGGGCCTCCGTATAGTGAGCGGTGTAACCGCGAACCGCGAGGCTCAAAGAGCCTCGGTATGACGAGCGGGGGAACGACCCGCAAAGAGGACCCTGGGATTCGCTACGAATGGTGGTGGATAAGGTGGGAGATGGGGTACAAAACAGCACATCGACGGACACATCCGTGCATCTGGTAAATTTGGCCGGTACCATAAACGTCCAGCATTCTAGTTTAATTCGGGAGGAAATGGGAAATTGGGAAATTTTACTACACATTGGAGGACAGATCTTCAAAAATAGTGTGTGAAGGAATTCCTATGGGAAGTTAATTACGAAAACCCTATAATGCGTGCGAGAGTTTTTTCGCATATGTCAGGATGGGTTCGATCGTGAGCATCGTACACCAAGACCCCCAGGACCGAGTACAGATACTGGATGAAGACGGCACGGTGCTGGACGGGATGGAGGTGCCGGACCTCTCCGACGAGGAACTGGTGGAAATGTACCGCCAGATGCGCCTCGCCCGTCACTTCGACGAACGAGCGGTGAGCCTCAACCGACAAGGACGGATGGGGACGTACCCGCCGCTCTCGGGGCAGGAAGGCGCACAAATCGCGAGCGTTTCCGCGCTCTCCGACGACGACTGGATGTTTCCGAGTTACCGTGAACACGGTGCGGCACTCGTCCGTGGTCTCTCGCTCAAACAGACCATGCTCTACTGGATGGGCCACGAAGCGGGCAACCGCATCCCGGACGACGCCAACATCTTCACCGTCGCGGTGCCGATCGCCACGCAAATCCCGCACGCGACCGGCGCGGCGTGGGCCTCGAAGCTCAAAGGCGAAGACAAAGCCTTCCTCTGTTACTTCGGTGACGGCGCGACGAGCGAGGGCGACTTCCACGAAGGACTGAACTTTGCGGGTGTCTTCGACACCCCATCGGTTTTCTTCTGTAACAACAACCAGTGGGCGATTTCGGTGCCGCGCGAGCGCCAGACCGCGAGTGCGACCATCGCCCAGAAGGCACAGGCCTACGGCTTCGAAGGCGTCCAGGTCGATGGGATGGACCCCCTCGCCGTCTACAAGGTGACGAAGGAAGCCGTCGAGAAGGCCAAGAACCCCAGCGAAGGCGAACGGCGACCGACGCTCATCGAAGCGGTTCAGTATCGTTTCGGTGCCCACACGACCGCCGACGACCCGACCGTCTACCGTGACGACGACAAAGTCGCGGAGTGGAAGAAGAAGGATCCGATCCCGCGGATGGAGAAGTTCCTCCTGAACACTGGTCGATTGGACGAGTCGGACGTCGAGGAAATCGGCGAGGGCGTCAAACAAGACGTTGCTGACGCGATCGACGCGGCCGAAGCCGTCGAACGCCCGGACGCCGTGGAGATATTCAACAACGTCTACGCGGAGATGCCACGGCGGCTTCGCGAACAGATGGAATCGTTCAAGCATCTCCGAGAGCAGTACGGAGACGAAACGCTTCTGGAGGAGTAAATTATGAGTCAGGCAACTACCGAATCGGAAAATCTCACGCTCGTGCAGGCAGTCCGCGACGGGCTGTACACTGAAATGAAGCAGGACGAGGACGTCGTCGTGATGGGTGAGGACGTCGGGAAGAACGGCGGCGTGTTCCGCGCCACCGAGGGGCTCTACGATGAGTTCGGCGACGACCGGGTCATCGACACGCCGCTCGCGGAGTCCGGCATCGTCGGAACCGCCATCGGAATGGCCGCATACGGCCTGAAACCCGTCCCGGAACTGCAGTTCTCTGGGTTCATGTACCCGGCATTCGACCAAATCGTCTCGCACGCGGCCCGTCTTCGGACGCGTTCGCGCGGCCGATTCACCTGCCCGATGGTCGTCCGTGCGCCCTACGGTGGCGGTATCCGAGCGCCGGAACATCACTCCGAGTCGATGGAGGCGTTCTACAGCCACCAGCCAGGTCTCAAAGTCGTCATGCCGAGCACCCCGTACGACACGAAGGGGCTGCTCACCTCGGCCATCCGTGACCCGGACCCGGTCATCTTCCTCGAACCGAAGCTCATCTACCGCGCGTTCCGCGACGAAGTCCCGACGGAGTCCTACGAGGTTCCGCTGGGTGAGGCCGCAGTACGCCGCGAAGGGACCGACATCTCCGTGTTCACGTGGGGTGCGATGACCCGCCCGACGATGGAAGCCGCGGAGGAGTTGGAGGACGAAATCGACGTGGAAGTCGTCGACCTTCGAACCGTTTCGCCGCTCGACACGGACACCATCGTCGAGTCGTTCAAGAAGACCGGCCGCGCGGCGGTCGTCCACGAGGCACCCAAGACGGGCGGCCTCGCCGGAGAAATCGCGGCGACGATTCAGGAGGAGGCCCTGCTCTACCAGGAGGCACCCGTCGAGCGCATCACCGGCTTCGACACGCCGTTCCCGCTGTACAGCCTCGAAGATTACTACCTGCCCGAGCCGACGCGCATCAAGGAAGGCATCCGCGACACGGTGAATTTCTGACATGGTACACGAATTCAAACTGCCCGACGTGGGCGAAGGCGTTGCGGAGGGCGAACTCGTCAGCTGGCAGGTCGAGGAAGGCGACCCCGTTACCGAGGACCAAGTGGTCGCGGAGGTCGAGACGGACAAGGCCATCGTCGAGATTCCCTCGCCCGTCGACGGAACGGTCAACGAGCTACTCGCCGAGGAAGGCGAAGTCGTTCCGGTCGGCAACGTGCTTCTCACGTTCAACGTCGAAGGCGAAGAGGAGGAGGAGGAAGCTCCGAGCGAGACCGAAAGCGAGAAATCCGAGGAGACGACGGAGTCGGCCGAAGAGTCCGAAGTCCCGGAGACCGAAGAGACGGAAACGCCGGACGGTCGCGTCTTCGCGGCACCGAGTGCCCGACGGCTCGCACGCGAACTCGGCGTCGATATCGCGTCGGTCGAAGGAACCGGCCCGAGCGGTCGTGTGAGCGAACACGACGTTCGAGCGGCCGCCGAAGACGAGACGGAATCGGAAACCGAGGAAGAGGCGGAATCGGTCGAATCCGAAACGACGACCGAGACCGGAACGACCGGTGGCAGCGCCGCAACAACCACGACCACCGCGGCTCCTCCGGCACAGGTCGAATCGGCGGACCGCGAGCGCACGCTGGCCGCACCGGCGACGCGCCGCCTCGCGGACGAGCAGGGCATCGACATCAACGCCGTTCCGTCCACCGAGGAACGTGACGGACAGGCGTTCGTCACGTCCGAAGCGGTGCG
Organism: Haladaptatus sp. AB643; assembly: GCF_024136975.1. Lineage (NCBI taxonomy): Archaea > Methanobacteriati > Methanobacteriota > Halobacteria > Halobacteriales > Haladaptataceae > Haladaptatus > Haladaptatus sp. AB643. Next base: position 76,559 of record NZ_JAMYJW010000001.1, on the reverse strand, counting down.
GGAGTACGCCGAGGCACAGCAGCAGGCACAGGCCGCGGACGCCGCCGCAGTCGCGACGGGCGAGACCGGGCCGCGCGAGGAGCGCATTCCGTACCGCGGGATTCGGCGCACCATCGGCAAGCAGATGCAGAAGTCGAAGTTCACCGCGCCCCACGTCACGCACCACGATTCCATCGACGTGACGGAACTGGTCGAGACGCGCGCCGAACTCAAGGATGTCGCCGATGAGCGCGGCATCAAGCTGACCTACATGCCGTTCATCCTGAAGGCCATCGTGGCCGCGCTGAAGGACTACCCGTACCTCAACGGCGCACTGGACGAGGAGAACGACGAAATCGTCGTCAAGAACTACTACAACATCGGCATCGCCGTTGCGACGGACGACGGCCTGATGGTTCCCGTCCTCAAGGACGTGGACAAGAAGGACATGCTCCAGATCTCCTCGGAGATGAACGAACTCATCGAGAAGGCACGCGACCGCACCATCTCGCGCGAGGAGATGCAGGGCGGCACGTTCACCATCACGAACTTCGGTGCCATCGGCGGCGAGTACGCGACGCCGATCATCAACCACCCCGAGGTCGGTATCCTCGGTCTCGGTGAACTCAAGAAGCGGCCGGTCGTCGTCGACGACGACGTCGAAGCGCGCTACACGCTCCCGATTTCGATGTCCATCGACCACCGCATCATCGACGGCGCGGTCGTCGCGTCGTTCGCCAACCAACTGCTCGAATACCTGCACAACCCGCGACTGCTCCTGCTGGAGTAGTCGGAACGGGCGCTGCTGGAACGTTTTTTGCAGTTACAGATAGCTACACGGACGTTTCACGACCGCTTTCGAACGCGACTCCGGCGACGAATCCAAACCACGAAAGTCCCAAACCGAGGGCCGCCACGGCGAGGTTCGGTGTCGGTTCGACGCCGTCCAGAAGCATGAGACAACCGAAGGTCGATGCGCCGGTAAACGCACCTTGAGTCCAGTTCGGACCGTCGTTCGTTCGAAGCGCCGACCAGTACGGGATTGCCGTCGCCGTCCCGACGGTGTACACGACTGCGATTCCGGCGAGCAGAATCGATGATTCGGGCGTCCGTGGTTGGAGGAGCGCGATACCGCCGGTCACGGCCGCTCCGACGACGAGACCGATAGCGTAGCGAGAAAGCCGGTTCATAGTATCAGTTGTTGTAAGCGGAGTATAATTTTTACCCGGATTGTCGAACCCGACGTGGAATCGTGGTGATTGCTCACGTTCGTCTACTGCTCGGAGCTAATCCACCTGATTTTTTACCCGGTACCTACTCTAGTCCGATAATGGTCGTCGGAGATATCTCGACTGGAACTGAGGTGCTGGTGATCGGCGCGGGACCGGGCGGTTACGTTGCCGCGATCCGCGCGGGACAACTCGGACTCGACGTAACGCTCGTGGAGAAGGACGCCTACGGCGGTGTCTGCCTGAACTACGGCTGTATCCCGTCGAAGGCCATGATCACGGCGTCCGACTTGGCCTACGACGCCAGTCACGCCGAGGACATGGGCATATACACGAAACTCGACGTGAACTACGGCGAGATGGTCGAGTGGAAGGACGGCGTCGTCTCCCAGTTGACCGGCGGCGTCGAGAAGCTCTGTAAGGCGAACGGCGTCACGCTGATGGAAGGCCGCGCCGAGTTCGCGGACGACGGATCGGTTCGCGTCGTCCACGAGGGCGAAGGACAGGGTTCGGAGACGGTCGAGTTCGAGCACGCGATCATCTCGACCGGCAGTCGCCCGATCGAAATTCCCGGCTTCGAGTTTGACGGCGAACACGTCCTCGACTCGCGGATGGCGCTGGCGATGGACGACGTTCCGGAGAGCATCGTCATCGTCGGCGCAGGCTACATCGGCATGGAACTGGCGGGCGTCCTCGCCAAACTCGGCTCGGACGTCACCGTGGTCGAAATGCTCGACTCGGTGCTTCCGGCGTACGAAGACGACCTCGCACGACCCGTGAAGAAGAAGGCCGAGGAACTCGGAATCGACTTCCACTTCGGACAGGCCGCAAAGGAGTGGGAGGAGTCGGGCGACGGTATCACGGTCAGGACCGAAGACGAGGACGGCGAAGTCTCGGAGTTCGGTGCCGAGAAAGTCCTCGTGGCGGTCGGTCGCCGACCCGTGACGGACACGCTCGACCTCGAAAGCGCGGGCATCGAGACGAACGAGATGGGGTTCATCGAGACGGACGACCGCGCGCGAACCGAGAAGGACAACATCTACGCCATCGGCGACGTGGCGGGCGAACCGATGCTCGCCCACAAAGCGAGCAAGGAGGGACAGGTCGCCGCCGAAGTCATCGCCGGTGAACCCTCGGCGCTCGACTATCAGGCCATGCCCGCCGCCGTCTTCACCGACCCCGAAATCGGCACCGTGGGTCTGACCGAGGACGAAGCCGAAGAGCAGGGCTTCGAACCCGTCGTCGGTCGGTTCCCGTTCCAAGCCAGCGGCCGTGCGCTCACGACGGGCCACTCCGACGGCTTCGTCCGCATCATCGCCGACGAACCGAGTGGGTTCGTCCTCGGCGCACAAATCGTCGGACCGGAGGCCTCCGAACTCATCGCCGAACTCGGGATGGCCATCGAGATGGGCGCGACGCTCGAAGACCTCGCCGCGACGATTCACACCCACCCGACGCTCTCGGAAGCCGTGATGGAGTGTGCCGAGAACGCGCTCGGCCACGCGATTCACACGCTGAATCGATAAGCGGAGTCGAGACGAACCGTCGGCATCGTCCGAACGACCGTCAAAAAGGGAGATTATTTTTCCCGGTTACTACGTCAGTTCTCGTGAGCAGTGGTTAACAGCCGTCAGAGACCGTGATGGCCGCGTCGTCGAGGACGGCCTTGCCGCCCATCGTGTACGGACCGTCCATCTCCCCTTCCGAGGTGATGAAGTCGTAGGTACCGTTGTCGTTGGTGTCGAGGTGCGGCATGGCGATGAGCGTGGTGTCGCCCTCGAGCATATCCATGTCGTAGTCGCCGCCCGGAACCCCTTCGTACAGCGAGATTTCGATGTCCTCGTGCATACCCGCGTCGAGTTTATCGGAGACGCCGATGACGCTGTCGAGGACTTTGCCGTCGAGGAGACTGCTGTCGTGGATGGTGACGAATCCGCCGTCCGAGAGGGTCGCCTCGTTCACCCAGACGCGCTTGCCGTCGGACTTCTGGTCGCGGAAGCAGACGTCCGCGGTCGGCTTCGTGTCCATCTCGACGGTGACCTTCGCGTCGTCGAGGACGGCCTTGCCGTCCTTCGTGTACGGACCGTCCGCCTTGCCCTCGCTCTCCACGAAGTCGTACTCCTCGTTGCCGTTGGAGTCGAGATGTGGCATGGCGATGAGCGTCCCGTCCTCTTCGAGCATCGACATGTCCGAGTCGCTGCCGGGAACGTTGAACAGGGAGACCGACACGTCCTCGTGTGACCCGGATTCGAGGTAGCTCGAAACGCCGATGACGCTGTCGAGGACCTCGCCGTCGAGCAGGCTGCTGTCGTGAATGGCGATGAACCCGCCGTCGGAGAGCATCGCTGAATCGACAGTGACCATCGTGCCGTCGGAGGTCTGGTCGTCGAAGGTGACCGACGCCATCGGGTTGTCATCGACGGTGATCTTCGCGTCGTCGACGACGGCCTTGTCGTCCTTCGTGTACGGGCCGTCGGTTTTCCCGCCGGACGAGACGAACTCGTACTCGCCGTTGCCGTTCGAATCGACGTGCGGCATGGCGATGAGCGTCCCGTCATCTTCGAGCATCTTCTCGTCGAAGTCGGCGCCGTCCACGTCGAACAGGTTGACTTCGATGTCGGTGTGCGCCCCGGCGTCGAGTTTATCGGAGACGCCGATGACGCTCTCCAGTGCTTTCCCGTCGAGCAGGCGGTCGTCGTGAATGGCGACGAACCCACCCTCGGGGAGCGTCGCCGATTTGACAGTCACCGACGTTCCACCCGTCGTTTGGTCGTCGAACGTGACCGCCGCCGACGATTTCATCGCGATCGCGGTACTACTGAGCGCAACCGCCGAACCCGCCACGGCGGCACCCGCCAAGAACCGCCGACGTGATGTCGCGCTCGAATCGCCCGTCCCGCTTACCTCATCCGAATCTGGTGCAGTCATGATTAGCGACGATTACTATTTCCGAAGATGAACAAAAGAACATTTTCGCAAGTCTCACCCAAATTCATCCGACATCTGTTCGTCCCGGGTAGAAGCGTCAAGAGACGGGTTTGGCATCGACGGGTCGGGCAGAACGAGGAATATCGTCTCGCCGATACCACGGTCATTCAGCGGTCGTTCGACGACCGCTCGAACGGTCCGTCGAAGTGTATCGATGCGTGTGAGAATGGACACCACCCCCTCCATTTCGATTGGAAATCGAAGGACGAACGGATCACGCGAACTTCCGAACGGTGACGTCGAGCGTGTCCAAATCCACGATGGGTGCGTATCCCGAGTCGGGGTTGATGTTCACGCTCTTCTGGAAATCGGTTTGGGACTGCCAGCAACCGGAGTTCATGGCGAGCACGTTGTGGTACTTGCCGAAGCCGAGTTTGTGGACGTGGCCGGTGTGGAAGATGTCGGGGACCTCGTCCATGACGAGATAATCCTTGTCCTCGGGTGCGACACGCGTGTGTCCACCGTACTGCGGCGCGACGTGGCGCTTTTTCAGGAGTTGGTACATCGCCTTGTGCGGTTCCTCGTAACTCGCCTTCTCGGCGGGCATCTCGGCGATGACCTCGTCCAGCGAGACGCCGTGGTACATCAGCACCGAGACGCCATCGATGGTCACCGTCGATGGGTTGCTCGTGATACGCGCGTCGTGGACGTCCATGATGGAGCGGAGTTCGTCGTCGAATCCCGGTTGTGGTTCGGCGAGGCGAACCGCGTCGTGGTTGCCGGGGATCATGATGATTTCGAGGTCACCCGGGACTTCTTTCAGATACTCCGAGAACTGTTCGTACTGCTCGAAGATGTCGATGATGTCGAGTTCCTCGTCCTGATTCGGATAGATACCGACGCCTTCGACCATGTCGCCGCAGATGAGCAGGTATTCGACGTGTTCGGCCTCCTCGGAGTGGAGCCAACTCGTGAACCGATGCCACGCGTCGGCCATGAACTCCTGGCTCCCGACGTGAACGTCGCTGATGAGTGCCGCTTGGACGTGGCGGTCGGCGGTCGATGGCCGATACGTTCGGGGAACGTCCGGGAAGTGAAGCGAATCCACGAACAGGATACCCGCGTCACCAGAGAGGGTTCCTTCGACGGCGATGGTCTCGTCCAGCAGGAGTTCGTTCACGACGCCCGCGAACTCCTTGTCCTTCATGATGAGACACGGGAACGTTCCGTTCGTGTCTTCGAGTTCGACCAACCAGTGACCGCTCGCCGTCGAGCGAATGTCGCTTATCATGCCGACGATGGCGGCGTCGCTGCCGCCGGGCATGCTGGCGACGGCGTTCGTCGGGCGGGCGTTCACCCGGCCACGAAGCTTACCCGAGAGGCGTTGAAAGCGGTCGCGGAACACCGTGACGAAGTCGTCGTATTCGCCGGTTCCCGTACTCGCGCCCGTCATGTCGTTGACGATGTCCACCGACTGCTCGGTGAGAGTTCGTGACATGGACCCCTTCGTTTCGACTGGAGAATCCGTCCCGTTTGCTATCGATTTGATGGACGAAGTTCCACCTGAAGCGGAGGGGTTGGTATCAGTTGACGAGGGGGCATCGAGAACGCTCCGGACGTGTCCGACGGAGAGTTTCAGGGCGTCTTCGGGGGCGGATTCGACTGCACGTTCGACTGCCGCTCCGGGGTCGGGAGCGGACGCGAGAAGCGTGACTGCCTCCAAATCAGCGTTGTACCCGCGGCTCGTGAGTTCCTGAACGATGCGAGCCGGGGTTTCCAGTGGCACATATCTGCAGAGACGCGGATGGGGGAAAAGAGTAGCGAACCAACCCAGAAGGTTGACAATCAGTGAAAGAATAGCATGCCGTAATGAGTCCCCCAGACGAGTCGTCGTCGGACGGTATGCGGGAATTCGGTCCGGACGAATCAGGACCGATGGCGTGGGTTCGCTGGTTCCGTGAAACGGACAACGGGACCGTCGTTTTTCTGCGTGAGATGTTGGAGAGTGCCGCCGTCGTCGTCGCAATCGGCCTCATACTGTTCGCGGTCAGCGGCGTGTGGCCACCGATGGTCGCCGTCGAGAGCGGCAGTATGCAGCCACAGATGTATCGAGGCGACCTGATCTTCATCATGGACCAGCACCGTTTCGCGCCGAGTGCGGCACACGGGAATACGGGCGTCGTCACTTATCAGGAGGGCCAGCAAACGGGCTACAAGAAGTTCAACGATTACGGGGACGTCATAATCTATAAGAGATTCGGAGAGAGCGATCGGACGCCGGTCATTCACCGCGCTCGCTTCTGGGTGAACAAGAACGAGAACTGGTACGATAAGGCCAACAAGAACTACATCGGCGGTGCGGAAAACTGCGAGCAACTGCGCTACTGTCCCGCACCGCACGCCGGGTTCATCACGAAAGGGGACAACAACGGCGCGTACGACCAAGTGTACAACATCAGCGACCCGGTAGAACCGAGCTGGATTCGTGGGACGGCCGAGTTGAAGATACCGTGGCTGGGACAGATCCGCTTGTTCTTCTCCCAAGCGGCCGTGCCGAACCCGACCGCCTCTCAGCACGACGGGACCAACTACTCGCCCGCGATGTCGAGCCAGCGCCCCCAGCAGGCGACGAACGCATCGCAGTCCGCGGCAGCCGTCTGATTTCCGACCTATTCCCGCCGATTTTTATATACTCTGAGCAACATTGAGCGTTCATGAGCGACGAGAGCGATCCAGAACCGTGTGATGACTGTGGAGGGCCGTTGCAGGACGCGCTGGCTCGAACAGTTCGATTGACAGTCGACCGCTCACAGATCAACAGCCAGCGCCTCTGTCCCGAATGCTTCGCGGATTGGATAGACCGCTACGAAAACGAGATGAAGCCGAGTTCCGATGCCGAGCCGAAGGATTCCGAAATCATCGTGGACTAACCCCTTCTTTTCGTGTCGAAACCGAATGACTGCGGTCGAAAACAACCGCTGTATTTCCTGACGAAGCCGACCACGGAACCGATAGGGAGCGGTCAATAGTCGAAAGAAGATGGCAATATCGATGGTTATCGGGATATCGCTGGTTATCGGGACAATCGGCGGTAGCTGGAACCCCTTCGTTTCCAGTGAAAAATCGACAGCAAGCGTCCGATTTTGAGCGTTTTTACCCCCGGACGAAACGCACCACAGTACGACAACAGTTGTCGTTATTCGTCCTCGGTATCCGACCCGGTTTCTCCGTTCTCGTTCTCGTCCTCGTCTTCCTCGGCGGCGGATAGGCCGTCGTCGCCGCGTTCCAGCGCCTTCGGCGCGTCGCTGTACTCGGAGTAGCCGTCGAACCAGCGCACGATCCGCTCCAGTCGGTCCACGATGTGGCCCGGTTCGCCGCTGCGTGAGAGTTCGTGGCCTTCACGCGGGTAGCACACGAGGCGCGTCTCCACATCGTTTTTCTTGAGCAGGAGATACAGCATCTCGGCGTTGTTCACCGGGACGCGGAAATCGTTGTCGCTGTGGATGAGCAGGGTCGGCGTCGTCACGTTCTCGACGTATGCGGCCGGGGAGCGTTCCCAGAGGAACTCCGGTTCCTCCCACGGCGTCGTCCCGAAGTCCCACTCGATGAGCTTGAAGGCGTCAGTCGAACCGTAGAAACTGCTGAGTTCGTACACACCGCGCTGGCTCACGGCACCCTTGAACCGGTCGGTGTGTCCGACGATCCACGAGGTCATGTAGCCGCCGAAACTACCGCCGGTGACGAACATCTCGTGTTCGTCGATGTAGTCGCGTTCCGCGATGAGGTCGACCCCGGCCATCACGTCGGTCATCGTCGCGTCGCCCCAATCTCGTTCGATGGCGGCCATGTGGTCCTCGCCGTAGCCCGTCGAACCACGCGGGTTCGACCAGAAGACGACGTAGCCCGCGGCGGCGAGCGTCTGGAACTCGTGCCACATCGTTCCGCTGGTGGACCACATCGCGTGCGGGCCGCCGTGAATCTCGACGACCAAGGGGTACTGCTCGTCGACGTCGAAGTCCGGCGGCGTGAGAAGCCAGCCCTGAATCTCGATGCCCGCTTCGGATTCGAAACTGAGTTCCTCCGGTTGGCTGACCGCGCGGTCGTTCAGGTAGTCGGCGTTCGCGCGGGTGAGCCGATGGGTTTCCGCCCCGCCAGGTGTCGAGACGAACAGGTCCCCGGGGTGGTCCCACTCGGATTTCGTGTACGCGAGGGCGTCGGAACCGATCGAGAAGTCGGTGATATGCCCGTCGCCGACGACTCGCTGTGGGTCGTCGCTTCCGTCTCCCGGGACGCGCCAGATGACCTGATCTCCCTGATCCGGAGTGCCGAAGTAGACCAGTTCCTCGTCCGGGTTCCACTGTGGTTCAATCGCGAGCGTTCTGTCCAACGATTCGGTGAGCGTGACCGTCTCGCCGGAGTTCCGGTCGAACACCTTGAGTTCGGTCTGTCGAAGCGTCGCGTTATCCTCGGGCGAGAAGGCGTAGGCGATTCGACCGTCTGCCGTCGCGGTCAGTGATGCGCCCCACGCGCTGGTTTGGAAGAGCGTCTCCTCCTCCTCGGCGTCAGTGTCGTAGGCGACGATGTCGACGATGATGTTGTCGTCCGGGTCGCCTTCACGCCGCGCACCGAAGTACAGCGTCGTCTCGTCGCCCCACTCCGGTCCCACGTGGTCGAAGTCACCGTCCGTGACCCGTGCGACGGAAGCGTCGTCCAAATCCGCGAGATAGACGTGACTCCGCTTGCCGTCGAAATAGTTCTCCGCTGCACGGTAGATTTTCCGGTCGATGACGCGGGGGTCGGGCGTTTCCGGTTCGTACTCCTCGCCGTCGAGCGAGATGTCTCGCCCCTCCTCGCGGTCGTCCTCGGTGTTCGACTGGACGAACGCGATTTTCGTCCCGTCGGGCGACCATGCCAACTGTGAGACGCCGCCCACCACGTCCGTCACCTGTCGGGCCTCGCCACCCCCCGTGGGCATCACCCACAGCTGCGGCCGGTCGTCGTCCGCACCGCGCGTGCTGACGAACGCGAGTCGGTCGCCGCTCGGACTCCAACGAGGGTTACTGTCCACGCCCTCGCTGATGGTGAACTGCATCGGTTCGTCACCACCGAGCGGAACGATATACACCGCCGCCTCATACTCCTCGTCGTCCTTCGGAACGGAACGGACGAAGGCTACTCGCTCGCCGTCAGGTGAAACTCGTGGATCGTCCACGCTGACGAGTTCGTGATACTCGGTGGCACGTATCGTTTCCATATCCCTCCCTCGAAATCCGGGACGAATATACTTTCGCTTCGAAATACCATCATGGGGAGATGTTCGTCGGTCACGAGACGGAGCCGTATGGAAAGAAGCGATGCTCGACGCTCGACGGGAACGATTTCCGAGAAAGTGCGCCCACGCGGCGCTCGTAGCATGGCACGCGACAAACGGTACGCGGGCGCAGATAAAGATACGCTTTCAGTACTGTTAGGTCTATCGCCATGGTACGATAGGGACGATATCTATTCGAGCCCGTCCCACTCGGTGTGTTTTAGAGCGAGTGACAGTTGTCGGGATTGTGGACAGAAAATGATAGTTTAGAGATAAGACTGAGAGAATAAAGACGGGGGAGGATTTGGTCGTCAGATGTACTGGGAGGCGACGTTCATCGCCACCGCGAACGCCTTGGGTCCGAAAATCGCGAGCAGCGATTCGAAACAGAGCGACCCGATGGCGGAGAGGACGATGAAGTTCCGATCCCGCATTTCGCCGAACCCGGCCGGAACGGTCAACATACCGCGGGTGAACGGGAGCGTGTTGCTCAGTGGAATCGCGACCGGGCCCCAGCGCTGAAACCAGTGGTCGAAGCGGTCGAGCGACGAATCGTCGATCCGGAACCACGGTTTTTCCAGGAGGTACTCGCGGCCGCCGCGTTTTGCGAGGAGGAACAGGGCATACTGACCGATGGTCGAGGCGACGACCGCGACGCCGACGATGAGAACGATCATGCGATAATCGCTAGACGAACTGGCGAGCACGGCGACGCCGATCGGGACGACGGTTTCGCTCGGGGCGAAGTACAGCATCATCGCCCCTTCTAGGATGAAAATGAAGAACAGGGCGAACAGACCGTACTGGTGGAGCCATCGTTTCGCGAGCGTCTCGTCGCCGAACAGGAAGAGGAGGATTCCGGCGACAGCCGTGAGCGCGACGCCGCCCGCGAGCAGGAAAACGCCATAATCGGCGACGAACGTTCGGAGCGAGCGTGAATCCGTGGTGAACGACATCAGTGCCAAGCCGAAGACGGAAAGGATGAGGAGGGACGGGAAGGTCGTCTCGACCGCGACGAGCGAGGCGATATGCATCAAAACGGATATTGACGGGATGGGCTAAATGCGTTGTGACCCGTTCCCGGAGCGACGCGGTTTTGGGGATTCCGCCGGTAGCATGGATATGGACCTCACCGACCGTCCACGTCGGCTTCGTCGTGACGGAATCCGCGAGTTGGTCAGCGAAACGACCCTCGACGCGAGCGACCTCATCGCGCCCGTGTTCGTCGATGCGACGACGGACGAGCGAGTCGAGATCGAGTCGATGCCCGGACACGAACGCGTGCCGATCGACGAAAGCGTCGCACGAGTACGAGAGGTGCTGGAGACCGGTGTCCGTTCCGTGATGCTGTTCGGTATCCCGGAGTCGAAGGACGAGCGAGGGAGTCGCGCGTGGGCCGAAGATGGCGTCGTGCAGGAAGCGACGCGCCGGATCACGGACGAGACGGACGCGATGGTCATCACCGACGTTTGTCTCTGTGAGTACACCGACCACGGCCACTGTGGAATCGTGGAGGACCACGCCGCCGACGACCCGCAACTCACGGTGAAAAACGACGAAACGCTCGACCTCCTGCAAAAGGTCGCCGTCTCGCACGCGGAGGCGGGCGCGGAGATGGTCGCCCCCAGTAGCATGACGGACGGAATGGTCGGCGCGATTCGCACCGGGTTGGACGAGGCGGGCTTTTCGGACGTCCCCATCATGAGCTACGCCGCCAAATACGAGTCGGCGTTTTACGGGCCGTTCCGTGACGCTGCGGACGGTGCTCCCGCGTTCGGGAACCGACGGCACTACCAGATGGACCCGGCCAACGCACGCGAAGCCATGCGCGAAGTCGAACTCGACGTCGAGCAGGGCGCGGATATCCTGATGGTCAAACCCGCACTGCCGTACCTCGACATCGTGCGGGACATTCGGGCGGAGTACGACCATCCGGTCGCCGCATACAACGTCTCCGGGGAGTACGCGATGTTGCACGCCGCGAGCGAGAAGGGATGGCTCGACCTTCAGGAGACAGCGTTGGAATCCCTGCTTTCGATCAAACGCGCGGGTGCGGACCTGATTATGACCTACTTCGCGGAGGACATCGCCGACGAACTCGCGTAGCCGAAGACTCCCGAAACCCCTAAAGCCGCGATAGAGAACGTTTTCGGCCGAATAACCCCAAATCTCACGCGCATCGAGCGAGTCGAAGTGAACGGAAACGGTCGGCAAATATTGAATGGTCGTGAAACGTTTGTCCAGAAGTGGAACAACGAGTACCCAATTTCCAACCGTCTTACAACCTTAAATCGATTGTATGCGATAATAAGAGCGACGTTTGTCCAATTGAAGCCCATATAATTCGAAAGTTTTGACAACCAACGTTATATGGAATACTCCTGCTCTGTTGTACCATGACACAGAACACAGACAGGCAAGAATATTCGATATTCCTGGACAGTCTTCCAGACGATCTCGTTATCATCCCGACAGAGGGTAAGACGGATGAGTGACCTCGAAGTCATCGCACAGGGAATCAACCTCCTCTGGGTGCTCATTGCGACGTTCCTCATCTTCTTCATGCACGCCGGCTTCGCCATGCTGGAAGCCGGTCAGGTCCGCTCGAAAAACGTCGCCAACCAGTTGACGAAAAACCTCCTGACGTGGAGCGTCGGCGTGATGACCTTCTTTCTCGTGGGGGCGGCACTCTCGAGTATCGTCGGTCATCTGACCGGGGCGACCGGAGCATGGTCGGTCGTCGGTGAGTTCGCCGCCATCCTCGCCCCGACCGACGTCAATACGTGGGTCGACTGGCTGTTCGGTGCGGTCTTCGCTATGACCGCCGCGACGATCGTCAGCGGTGCAGTCGCGGGTCGGTGTAAGCTCCGCACGTACGTGGGGTACACCATCCTTCTCGCGGGGGTCTTCTATCCCGTCGTCGTCGGGTTCACGTGGGCGGGTGGCTTCCTCTCGTCGCTCGGGTTTCACGACTTCGCGGGAGGGATGATCGTTCACGGGATGGGTGGCCTCGCCGGATTGACCGCCGCGTGGATCATCGGTCCGCGTCTCGGTCGGTTCGATGAGGACGGAACCGCGAACGTCATTCCGGGTCACTCGGTGACGTTCGCGGCCCTCGGAACGCTCATCCTCGCCTTCGGATGGTACGGGTTCAACGTCGGCACCGCCGCGACGGTGTTTTCGGTGAAAAACGGGACGATTTCGCTGGCCGCATTCGAAACGGTCGGACGGGTCGCACTCGTCACGACGCTCGGGATGGGAGCGGGGACGCTCGGCGCGGGAGCGGTATCCCTGATACGCACCGGGAAGGTAGATACCCTCTACGTCGCAAACGGCTTGCTCGCCGGACTCGTCGGTATCACGGCTATCGCCGACGACATCGTGTGGCCGGGTGCGATCATCGTCGGCCTGCTGGCGGGTGCGCAACTCCCGTTCGTGTTCGAGTTCGTCGAAAAACGGCTCCAAATCGACGACGTCTGTGCGGTGTTCCCGGTACACGGATCGGCCGGTATCCTCGGGACGTTGGTGTATCCGCTCGTCGCAGTCGGGACCTGGCAGAGTTTCAGCCTCGGAGCGGTGCTCTCGGGACTCGCAGTGCAAGCGACCGGCATCGCGGTGATCGGTCTTTGGATCGTCGGAGCGACCATGGTAGTCTTCGGCGGTGCACGAAAACTCGGTCAGGCGCGTGTCACACCGCACCACGAGAAGGAAGGGTTGGACGCGAGCGAACACGGTGTCGAAACCTATCCCGAGTTCGGTCACGAGGGCACGCATGGCGTCGTTCCCGAAAGCCTCCGCACGGATGGTGGACGACCGAACGGCGGAAAGATAAAGCTCGTTACGGCCATCGTTCGCCCCGACAAGTTGGGAGACGTGAAACGGGGACTCGCCGAAGTCGGTGCCCCGAGCCTCACCGTCACGAACGTCAGCGGACGGGGGAACCAGCCCGCCAAGCTCGGTCAGTGGCGCGGCGAGGAGTACGTCGTTGACTTACACCAAAAGGTGAAGGTAGAGTGCGTCGTCGCCGATATCCCCGCCGAGGAGGTCGCCGAGGCGATTCGTGACGCCGCAACCACCGGCGAACCCGGAGACGGGAAGGTATTCATCCTCCCCGTAGAGGACGCGTATCAAGTTCGGACGGGGAAACAGGGACAGGATGCAGTGTAGAGAGTATAGCGACGAGGCCGCTAGTTGAAAAAAAGATAGCGAGGAGAGAAAACAGCGGCGAGATAGAGAGAGGGAGCGACGAAACGCAAGATAGCGATTTGGGATTTTTCGAATGGGATACGGGATAAAATCCCCCGAACCGAAACCACAGAGCGAAACCGATCGAATTCGTTACTCCGAATCGAACGTCTTCTCGGCCCATTTCACGGCGAAGGACGCACCGTGTTCGCGATAGGCCTGCGTGTCGAAGACGGCGAACGGAGCGGGTGGTTCGATACCGTGTTTGACGGCGCTACACGCGAACTCGGCGGCGTCCGAAAAGTCAGTTCGTCCCATCGCCACCTCGCGGGTAATGCCTTCCAGTCGCGGTTCGATTCGCTGGCCCGCGTCCTGCCACGCCTCGAACAAACGGGGGTGGGAACCGTCCCAATCGGCAAACACCTCTCGCGTGTGCAAACCGATGTACGCATCACAGAGAGCGACGGCGAGTTGGTACGTGCTCGCCGCGTCGAGCGGAACCGCGTCGGCGAATTCGGCGTACTCTTCCTCGAAGAATTCGAGGAAATGCTCGGGCATGTCGAGTCCGACTTCGACCAGCGCCTCCGCGAGCAGGAAATCGATGAACTCCTCGGGAGACCCTTGCACCCGAGCTTTTACGAAGACGACGGGTGGGTCAGTCTGGTGGGTCCACGCCACGCTTCCGTCGCCGGGCATGCCGACCACGAGGTCGTTTCCGGCGAAGCGGCGTAGTAGCTCGGGAGCGTCGTCGGGTAGCCACTCGTCCGGTGCCGAAAACGGGCACAGTTCGTCCGTCAGGAGCGCGAGGTCGTCCCGTGCCGGAATCGGGAGCGTCTCGAAATCGCGTTCGCAATCCAAGACGAGCGCGTTCGGTGCATACTCCTCCCGCACCGCCGTCACGTCTTGGGGAATGGTACGTTCGCGAAACATCACGCCGCGAGCGCGTATTGTGCGACGAGCACGATCGAGAGTAGTATCGCCAGAAGGACGGTACCGAGGACGATTTTTGTCGGAGTGTTCATACCCGTTTGTTTCCACTCGAACGCTTAAAATCTGGCTACTCGGCGCGGTACCCCTTCATTTCCACTCCAGATCGTCGTCAGTCGCGTCGATTCCGTCTCGGTGTCGAATTCACGAGAAACGAACTTGCGGCGAACGAATGAGGTGTGAGAACGGATCGAACGGCCCATCGTTTCGAGTGGAGCGGAAAGGTCAGTGTGATGATTGGGAAGATGGTGTGGTAGTTGCTTTGGAAAAAAGAGGTTCGCTGGTTCAATACACCTTATGTGCCGACTTCGGTGTTCGCAACCGTCGAGGTAACGAGACGGGCGACCCCGGATTCGAGGAGAAGCAGCAGGTTGTAACAGAGCGTCCCCCAAAATCCGAGGATCAAAAAGCCCCAGTCGGACGGGAATCCCGGATTGAGTGTCGCCAAAATGCCGTAGCCCAACAGCAAGTTGCCGAACGTCGCGACGACGTGGACCATCGAGGCGACGATGAGTTGTTCGTCGTGATCCGAGTTCGGATCGGAAAACAGGTTCTCGAACGTCACGCTCGCCAGGATACCGAACGCTATCAGCGCACCGGCGACGTAACAGAAGATTTCCGGAATTCGCGGTGAGCCGTACTGATTCATCAGTATCGCGCCGCCGCCCCAAACGGTCAACGTGTATCCGTACGCTTTCGACTCCGAGAGGAGACTCCGAGCGAGTTGCTTGGATGGATTCATACAACCAGTGTCTATCACGCCCGTCCAAAGACGCCATCCCTGCTATTGCACGCTGTTAAATAGAATCAGCTATCGACCGGGCCGGTCCACGAGTCGGGAACCTGAATGACGTAGCGACCGTTCTCCCGCATGGCGATAATGTACTCGTCACGTTCGTACAGTTCCATCAGGTTGAGTTCGTACTGGCCCGGTTCGACCACCTTGATGCTCTCGAATTGGCTGTTGAGCTCCTCCCGGAGTTCGTCGAGACTCGGTTGGTCGTCGTCCTCGGGTGGTTTGATGACAGTCCCCGTTCCGTCAGCACCTGGACGCTCCGGAAGTTCGTCCTCCGGAACGATTTCGGAACGGGCACTCGCCTGTGCCCGATCCTCACTCGAATCGACGGTTGGATCGACTGGCGAATCGGACGGAGAATCGACTGGCGAATCAGACGGAGAATCGGACGGAGAGTCCGTTTGCGAATCGACGGTTGGATCGGCCGGTGAATCGGTCGGCGAATCCGCTGACGAATCGGACGGAGAATCGGTCGGCGATTTTTGAGGTGGCGTCGAACGTGCGGACGCGCTCGGCTGAGAGGGTTTCTGCTCGCGTTCGGGTTGTCCCTGTTGTCGCTCGTTAGCGCTTGAATCCGAAGGTTCAGAGCGGTTACGCGAACCGACCCATCCTTTGACGGTACTCGTCGCGCGGCTAACCGCGCCCGTCTCGGATCGAGGGTCGGTGGCGGTCGAGTCGTCGGTTACCGTCGAATTGTCGGTGGTAGCCGCCGCAGCCTTCGGGTTCGAACCCGTCGTGGAGGCCTTCGTTTCGCCTGGAGACGGGGCGGATCCCGACGGTTGGAACTGGAACTTGTTGCCACCACAATCGGGACAACCGGACAACATCTCCTTCGACCCGTCAGCGAACGTCCGTCCACAGTTCGTGCACTTGTGGGGCATTATTTGTGGGAGATAAGCGCGCTGATGAGATTCTCGTCCTTGTGAAGCGTCTCGATCTGGTTTGCGGGGCCGATAACCGTGAGTTTCGAATCGGTCGACTCACGACCTATCAACCGACCGAGTAAGCCACCATCGGATGTCTTCGAGCGCGGGTAGGTCTCGATTTCGATACCACTGAACTCGTCGGGGCTGATCTCGGTCATCGTCACCTCGATAAGCTTGCTCTCCTCGTCGGGGGAGAGCCCCTCCTCTAGGATAACGATATTTCCATCACGGACACCGTCCAGTATCATCCGGATCTTCTCCATACTGGTCTTCCCGGCCATCCGCTCACCACCGATGAGGTCGACTTGGACGCCGTCGTCTGTATTTTTCACTTCTGGCATTGAGATCACCCGAAGTACTCCGCGATCTTCGTGTACACTTCATCCATGTTATCACCCTCCAGTGCGGAGAGTGGAATCGTCTCGTGTTGCGGATACGCGTTGCGAATCCGCTGGACGCTCGAATCGTCGAGGTCAGTTTTGTTCGCGAGGATAAGCACCGGCAGATCCTGACTCTCGATGATACCGATAAGCATCGTGTTCACCTGCGTGAACGGGTCAGTCGAGCTATCGAGAACGTAGATGACGCCGTCGACATCCTCACGGAGCCAATGCATCGCTTCCGCGACGCCTTCGGTCGCCTCGCGGGAGCGACGGACGGCGTCCTCTTTGTCCATATCGTGGTCGAGGAACTCCTCGTAATCGACTTTCGTCGTGACACCCGGCGTGTCTACGATGTCGATGGTGACTTTCCGACCGTCGCGTTCGATTTCGACGTTTTCCTTCCGTCGTGCGCGCCGTGTTTCGTGTGGAACGTGGCTTTCCGGACCGACGGCGTCACCAGTCCAATCGCGGGCGATGCGGTTGGCGAGCGTCGTTTTTCCAGCGTTTGGCGGTCCATAGATACCGATCCGTTTCGGCTCTTCCGATGTGAAGAGCTTGTCGGTCACACGTGCAATACTTTGCCTGAGACCAGTAAACAATCCCATCCTTTTTCCTCCCAGACCCCAGTGTCGGTTAGTCGCTCTAGACAAACCGTTGTCGAGATTGAGCCGGACGTACGGGGCTGTTGCGCGTAGAACTTTACGCCATTCACTTAAACCTATGTCAGACAACTCTTGACACAATTCACTCACGGAAGTGGGAAAGAAATGGTGTAAAAAGGGCACGACGGGAAGGAGATTGCGAACGAAAAACGATGGAATCGACGGACGCGAATTGCCGGAATGGTTGATTTTCTATCCAAACAAAACCTATTCCATTCGAACAACTTTCTCTCCATTGTGGCCAAATGACAGCCGATATGGATTTTGTACGTGCACAAACCTCTGCTGTTGCTCTTGGTTCGGTTGTCCATGCTTGGTTCGGTCGTCCATGCTTGGTTCGATCGATCGTGTTGTTAGTGGTTCCCGCGCGTGGAAAATGATCGACACATTGTATTGCCATCACGAAACCTCTGACATCGGAAATTCGTCTACGGGATGTGGTTTCCACTGGAAATAGAGGGGTTGCGATACTTGTGGGGGGTGATGTAGGTGGTCCGGACGAAGCCGATTGATGCTGAACCCCTCTTCGGGTAATGAATCTGTCTTCGGGTCGACAACGACTCGTGCGTGGCGCATCCGACCGATCGCAATATGACGTGCCATGGTACCATTGGACGAGGTCAGACACTAGCCACGAAGACGGAAAGGACGAGAACGGCAGGAACCCGATCGTCATCTGGGTGAAACAGTGCGCTGGAGAGAATGGCGAAGGTGATGATTATTTGACGATGTGTCGGACACCCCCACCCCTTCGTTTCAGGTGGAAACGGGAAAAGGCGGGTGGTGGGGTGTCAGAACCTGGTAACTTACAAAGAATACCTTCCTCTAGAAAAGTAAAGACTCTAGTTTGCGGATATTGTTAGCTAGACGTTGTAATAAAGGTTCCTGTTCTAGACTAGCCCCTCCCCCCACCCACCTTCGACCGCGTTCCACCCGAAACGAAGGGGTGGGGGGGTCCATAGACACGTGTTATCATTGACCGTGAGCTGTGTTTTACCCTCTTTCGATCCATCCGACCCTTCCATTTCATGTCCTCTTCTCGATACTGCCTTTCCTTGCCACTCGATCCCTCTCCGCGTTCCACCCGAAACACAGGGGTTGCGGTTTGAATCGAGACTCATCACCGTTTGAATTCGATACCGATCTCCACGATTATCTTCGATACCGATCCCACTCCTCTAACTTTCCTTCCTTTTCCAGTCGAAACGTACGGGTACGAACCCGTTTCCAAAAGGGAACCTCGAATTGTCCGCTTGGTGTCTCTATCTTTCCTTGTATCTCTCAACCGACTTGCCGATTCCTTTCCGTCGTTCAGCATCCATCCTTTTTCCAACCTCTAACCATTCTCCACCTTCACCTTCTCCCCTCCACCCCAGTTTGTTCCAATTCTGTTTATTTCTTCAACCTTGTTTTCCCATCTACCCTTTTAATCTACTCTTCTAATCCACCCTTCTAATCTACCCTTCCGACTACCCCCTCAAACTATCAACTCTTCTGTCTCTGGTCCCATTAATTCGAGCCGAAACGATGCCGTTTCAGCGTGAAACGGGCAAAAACCCCTTTTCGTCCATCATTCGATCGATGAGAAAGATTTTAGTACTGTGCTGTACCTCTTTTTCATCTGCATCAACTGGACGCGCTGTTGCTTCTCCGGGAAGTAAATCGGGACGCTATTCCCCGCTTCCTCCGGTCTCTCTCCGCACGGCGTGCAATTCCAGTGGAAACAAAGGGGTACACAGCCGACGTATGTCAGACGAAAATACAGACTCGCCGAACGAACGAGACGGCCACACGAGTCGTGGTTTCGAGGGTATCGATTTGGATGATGTCGTCTTGGACGACTCGGACGAGGACGGCAACCACGGCCTGTTCGACGACCTGCTCAGTGGCGAGCCGATTTTTGAGAACAAGGAAGTACTTCGACCTTCCTACACGCCACACGAACTACCACACCGAAAAGAGCAGATCAACCGCATGGCGACCATCCTCGTCGCCGCACTCCGCGGTGAGACGCCATCGAACATCCTGATTTACGGGAAGACTGGTACCGGAAAGACAGCGAGTGCCAAATTCGTCAGTCAGGAACTGGAACGCACGTCGCAGAAATACGAGGTACCCTGCGAGGTCGAGTACATCAACTGCGAGATAACCGACACGCAGTATCGCGTCCTCGCACAACTCGCCAACAAGTTCATCGAGAACAACCTCGCCGAAATCGAGGGCCGAATCGAAGAGCTACAGGATATCCGCGATGGCGTCGCTGCCGAGTCCCAACAACTCGAAAACATCGATTTCTCATCGCTTACGGAAATCGAGGATCGAATCGAGGAACTCGAAGCCGACGCAGAGGAAATCGAGCCCGTCCCGATGACCGGGTGGCCGACCGACCGCGTGTACAACACCTTCTTCGAGGCCGTCGATTATCAGGAACGCGTCGTCGTCATCATGCTGGACGAAATCGACAAGTTGGTCGAGAAATCCGGCGACGATACCCTCTACAACCTCTCGCGGATGAACTCGGAACTCGACAACTCGCGGGTGTCGATCATGGGTATCAGCAACGACCTGAAGTTCACCGACTTCCTCGACCCTCGCGTCAAATCCAGCCTTGGCGAAGAAGAAATCGTCTTCCCGCCGTACGACGCGAACCAACTCCGGGACATCCTCCAGCACCGTGCGGAAGTGGCGTTCAAGGAGGACGCCCTCTCGGACGACGTGATTCCGCTGTGTGCTGCGTTCGCGGCACAGGAACACGGTGACGCTCGCCGCGCGCTCGACTTGCTCCGGACGGCGGGCGAACTCGCCGAGCGTGACCAGGCCGAGCGCGTGGAGGAGGGGCACGTCCGGAAGGCACAGGACAAGATCGAACTCGACCGTGTCGTCGAAGTCGTCAGAACGCTCCCCACTCAGTCGAAACTCGTCCTCTTTTCGACCATCTCGCTGGAGAAGAACGGCGTCCACAACATCAACACGGGTGAGGTGTACAACGTCTACAAACACCTCTGTGAGGAAATCGACGCCGACATCCTCACCCAGCGCCGTGTCACCGATCTCATCAGCGAACTCGACATGCTCGGTATCGTCAACGCCGTCGTCGTCTCGAAGGGTCGCTACGGGCGGACGAAGGAAATCAGCCTCTCGGTCCCGATCGACGAAACGGAGGCCGTCCTCCAGTCCGATTCACGACTCGGCAATATCGACGACATCCAACCGTTCATGCAACAGGCACGGTTCGATAGCTAACCCCGCTACCGCCGTCAAATCTCGCGGTACAAAAATTTCGACTGCACAAATATCTCGCCGCACTCCCCTCGTTTCCACTCGAAACACTCCCCTTCGATCGTTTTATTTTCCAACTAACTAGTGACCGTCCGTCGGTATCAGACGATCTGTTCACCGTCGTCGTCGTACACCTTGATGGCATCCACTGGACAGACGCGGGCGGCCATCTCGGCGTCGAACTCCTCTCCCTCGGGAACGTCGCGGACGAAGATACCTTCCTCCTCTTCTTCACTGTCAAGCAGGTCAGCTTTGCCTTCCTCGCGGTTTTCCGCGAACTGATCCCATTCCGCGGTACACTGGAACATTCCCGTACAGGTGTTCCGGTCGTATTCGATCTTCATACGTACTCCTCCGATGTGTGCCCTCAAAGGGATGACGGAGCGGTCGCCGGGGGTGAGAGAAACCGATGCTCGTCGTTGATCGAAGTATCTTCCCACCGTACGCACCCGACAGTTTAAACGGTAAGACGCGCCAAACGATGGTAATGACCGGACTCGCACCGCGCACGCAGGGTGAGCGTGCGTGAACGTCGCCGATTTGACGGGCTTGCCGGACGGCGTTCCCGAACACTTCCAGGCACAAGGAATCGAGGAACTCTACCCGCCACAGGGGGAGGCCGTCGAGGCGGGAATCACCGACGGCGAGAGCATCGTCGCCAGCATTCCGACGGCGAGCGGCAAGACGTTCATCGCCGAACTCGCCATGCTTTCGAGCGTCGCCCGCGGTGGCAAAGCCCTCTACATCGTTCCCCTCCGCGCACTCGCCAGCGAGAAGAAAGAGGAGTTCGAGGAGTTCGAACAGTACGGCGTCTCCGTCGGCGTCTCGACAGGCAACTACGACAGCGACGGCGATTGGCTCGCCTCGAAGGACATCATCGTCGCCACGAGCGAGAAGGTGGACTCGCTCGTTCGGAATGGCGCGAAGTGGGTGGACGACCTCTCCTGCGTCGTCGCCGACGAAGTCCACCTCGTCAACGACGCTCACCGCGGTCCGACGCTCGAAGTCACGCTCGCCAAACTTCGACGCGTCAACCCGAACCTCCAGACCGTCGCGCTGTCGGCGACCGTCGGTAACGCCGAGGAGATGGCCGAATGGCTCGACGCCACCCTCGTGGATTCGACGTGGCGACCGATCGATCTCAGAAAGGGCGTCCTCTACGGGCAGGCGCTCCACTTCGACGACGGGACACAACAGGAACTGGCGCGCGGAAACGAGAAGGAAACCGCCGCACTCGTCCGAGACACGCTCGAAGACGGCGGGTCATCGCTCGTGTTCGTCAACTCCCGTCGGAACGCGGAGGCGTCGGCGAAACGGCTCGCGGACGTTACCAAGACCCATCTAACCGACGAGGAGCGTCGCGGACTCCTCGACATCGCCGATCAAATCCGTGACGTGAGCGACACGGAGACGAGCGACGACCTCGCAACTGCCATCGAGAGCGGAGCAGCGTTCCACCACGCGGGACTCGCCAGTGAACATCGGTCGCTCGTGGAAGACGCGTTCCGCGACAAACTCATCAAGGTCATCAGCGCGACGCCGACGCTCGCGGCGGGTGTGAACACTCCGAGCAGACGCGTCATCGTCCGCGACTGGCGTCGATACGACGGCGACATCGGCGGTATGCAACCGCTCGACGTGCTCGAAGTTCACCAGATGTTCGGGCGCGCGGGACGTCCAGGCCTCGATCCGCACGGCGAAGCGGTGCTCATCAGCAAGAGTCACGACGAACTGCAGGAACTGTTCGACCAGTACGTCTGGGCCGACCCGGAACCGGTCCACTCCAAACTCGCGGCGGAACCCGCGCTTCGAACCCATATCCTCGCTACCGTCGCATCCGGGTTCGCGGGGACGGAGGAGGAACTGCTCGACTTCCTCGAACGGACGCTGTATGCGACCCAAACCGACGAGACAGGCCGACTCGAAACCGTCACCCAACGAGTGCTCGACTATCTCGAACGGAACGGCTTCCTCGAACGCGACGACCGACTGCGCGCGACCGGACTCGGCCATCGCGTCTCGCAACTGTATCTCGACCCGATGAGTGCCGCCGAAATCATCGACGGCCTCCGGGAGGCGGAGGGCGAACCGACCGCCCTCAGTCTGTACCACCTCGTCTCGCGTACGCCGGACATGTATCAACTCTATCTGCGCTCCGGCGACCGCGAACGATACACCGAAATCGCCTACGAGCGCGAACCCGAGTTCCTCGGACACATGCCCTCGGAGTTCGAGGACAACGCCTTCGAGGATTGGCTTTCCGCGCTGAAGACCGCCCGCCTGCTCGAAGATTGGGCGAGCGAACTGGACGAAGACCGCATTACCGAGCGCTACGCCATCGGCCCCGGCGACATCCGCGGCAAAGTCGAGACGGCACAGTGGCTGCTCAACGCGGCCGAGCGATTGGCCGCAGAACTCCAGCGCGACGATGTCGAGGGAATTCCATCCGCGACGACGACCGCCGTCAGGGAGGCGCGAAAACGCGTCGAGTACGGTGTCGAGGAGGAACTGCTCGACCTCGCGGGCGTCCGAAACGTCGGTCGAAAACGCGCCCGTCGGCTGTACGAAGCCGGTATCGAGTCGCGGGCTGACCTCCGTGAGGCGGACAAATCGGTCGTCCTGGGTGCGCTCCGCGGCCGGAAGAAGACGGCCGAAAGCATCCTCGAAAACGTCGGACGACAGGACCCATCGCTGGACGACGTCGAACCCGACACTGAAACCGCGGTGGCGAGCACTCGGGCGGCCAACGACAGCGGCCAGCAGAGTCTCGGTGATTTCGAATGAAACTGGTCGAAGGACGGGTGACGATCACGGACGTAAACGACTTCGTCGCCCGTCTCGGGTCGATCGGCGACGAGTTCGATTGTGCCGTTCAGGCTTTCGACGCCGACTACGTGGCCGGAAGAGACCATCTCCAATCCGCGGTGGACCACGCGAACCGTTCGTTCGAACGCGGTGAGAACGTCGCTCACGACCGATCGGTCGAAATTCTCCTGTACGCGGCGGGCCGTCGCCAGATCAATCAGGCGCTCGCGATGGGTATCTCGGAGGGTGAACAACGCGTCGTCGTCGTGGTCGATGGTGAGCGGGAACGACCCGCCGCGGATGCCGTCTCCGAGTTGGTGACTCCCGCAGAGACGCTCGGAACCGCGACCCGCGACTCCGTGTTCGAATTTTTCGAGATTTCGGAACGGGAAGCGGCGACGACGACTGTCGATCTCTCCGACCTCGTCTGCGAACGAGTTGCCTTGCTCGAAGTGGACAAGTAGGCTGACGGTGGCCGATTTTGATGGCCAGTATGAATTTCAAACGTCGCCGTGTACCGCTTCGTATGCCCGACGATCACGACGCCGAACGTGTACAGGACAGTGCGCGGAAACGACAGCGTGAGCGGGCCGAGCGCGTCGAAGACATGCTGGGCGACGCGGGTCGAATGCTCGGTGAGCACAAGTATCCGACGACGAGCGAGGAGTTGGCGACCGAATATGGCGACCAACCGCTCGACTTGCCGAACGAGACCGAAACGCTCGGAAGCGTCTTCGACCGACTCGTGGACGAGCGCTTCGAATCGCCAGAAGAGGCACGCGAGGCTGTGTATAACGAAATCTCGGGCGATGCCGGTGGGTTGGCGGAGTACAACGAGGAACGTGAACTACGCGAGTTGGACGACGAGGAAACGAGTTCGGAATCGAACGTCGATCAGGGGTAAACTGTCGAACGTTCCAGTTGAAACGGAGGGGTATTCGACCGTCCGGTCACGACGCTCGACGGGATGGTCGACCGAAAAATTTTGAGTAGTCCCACACGGATTCGAACCGCGGTCGTTGCCCCCAGAAGGCAACAGGATTGGCCACTACCCCATGGGACTGCTGTCGTTCAGCGACTTGGTTCGCTGAATCTGCATTCAACGGTAGCACAGTTCCGTATTTCAGTGTTTCGAACCCGGCCGAGCGTTGCATCCTGCTATCATGGACATCGATTCGGCTACGAACCTACTGGCTCGCGGCCACGAGCGACGAAATCAACGTCATTTCGATACGTTGTAACTGTTTGCTGATCGTTCCAGGAGCGACCGAGAGTTCGTCTGCTATCTCTCGATGCGTCGTTTCGCGGGGGATCTCGTAGTAGCCCTCTCGGACTGCCACTGCCAATACCTCCTGTTGGCGGCCGGTGAGCGTTGCGACCGGATCGGAAATCGATGGCAAGTACTCGCCCATCCGTTCGAGTTCGATTCCGAAGTCGGAAGGAACGTCGTTCAGTGCGGCACTCAGTGCGCGTTCCGTTCCCAAGAACGTCACCCGGACGCCGCGGTCGGTGCCGGTATCGACGAATTCGACCGGCCATTCGAGGACGATTTCGTGATCGAACAGCACACCCAACAGTGCGTCCATGAGCGGCGAGGACTCGTAGTGGGTGTACGTGATGCCGTCGCTTCCGGGTGGAACGTCGAAGTCCAATACCTCCGGCGTTTCCCGCAACAGTTCGCGTATTCGCGTTGGGTCCCCCCGAAGTCGGCTCAGCTCGGCGTACGTTCCATCACGAATCGGGTTGATATAGTAGGTCGTCTCGATGGTAACGTCCGATGCGTTTGCCACCGCATCGTCGAGCGGATGGAGGTCGCCCGCATCCCACCGAACGACGACTGTTGCATACCTCATGTCTCTCTCATCTACTTGTTCCCCGTGACGATTCGATATCGACGATCATCCCTTATAAAGACCAGTGGCATGCTAGAGAACAGAGCGACGATTCCCAGGTTCGTACACGTCGCTACGATGACAACAGATGTGCGATACGGTACGGACATGCGAGTTCTCGTAGTTGGTGGCGGAATCGCTGGGCTGACGCTGGCAGGACTGCTGGAAGGGAGAGGGTTTTCGCCCGACGTCGTGGAGAAGTCCGAAAACTACGGCGGTCTCGGCTACACGCTCAGCCTGTGGCCCGCAGGGTCGAACGTGTTGAAGGGACTCGGCAAATACGACGAACTCCTCGGGGATACCGACCAGTTCGAGGAGTACCACGTATTCAATCACAACGGAGAACAGCTACACGAGTACGATATGGAGAGTCTCGCGGACGAGTACGGTGAGACGTTCCTCGTTTGGCGACCGAATCTCATCGACGTGTTACAGACGACCGTTTCGGAGGGGACTATCAGGATGGGGACGACCGTCACGGACGTCGCCCAGCACGCCGACGGAGTAGACGTCACCTTCACCGATGGCACGACTGGAACGTACGACCTCGTCGTCGGTGCCGACGGTATTCACTCGACAGTTCGAGAACTGGTGTTCGGTGACGTGGAGTTGACCTACCACGACATGACTGGGTGGGCGTTCTGGGTCGATCCCTCGATGGCGACGACGGGCGAGGTACAGGAACATTGGGGTGCGGGACGGTTCGTCGGACTGTATCCGACGGAAGACAAGTTGGCGTGCTTCCTCGCTGCCACCGCGCCGGAAGGAACACCGGATCCGGTCGACGAGCGAATCGAGAGGATCCGAACGACTTTCGACGATATGAGCGGCCTGGTGCCGGATATTCTCGACGAGATGGACGATCCGGCGACGATGTGGCACGACGATTTCTACGACCTCCACATGGACGAGTGGACCAAGGGACGTGTCGTCCTGATCGGCGATGCCGGACATGCAATCCTGCCGACCGCTGGCGTCGGTGCGTCGATGGCGATGGAATCGGCGGCGGTTCTCGCGGACGAGTTGACTCGCACCGACTCGAAGTTTATCGAACAGGCCCTCTCCCACTACGTCTCCCGTCGCCGTGATCGGGTCGATACGGTACAGAAGAAGTCGCGTCGGATCGGTTCGTTCGTCATGGTTGAAAACCACTTCTTGGCGGGTATCCGCGATCAAGGCGTGAAGTTCTACTCCCAAGAACGGATGGAGGAGTATTTCCAGGAGTTCCTGTCGAGCGAGATATAAGATAACACCGTATCTTTGCACAAACCAGCACCTATTTCCGTCCCAATTACGCATGTTCGTGTATGTACGTCGGACGCTTCATCATCGTTGGACCGGAGACAGGCGCGTATCGAGTTTCGTCGCGGTCGTTCCCGAATCGGAAGGCAGTCGCGCGTGAGGACACCGTCACCGTCGGGCCGACCGAGGACGCGCCGGAGACGGACAACCCGTATATTTCGTACAACTGTGCTCGCGTCGTCGGCGACACGGCCGTCATCGGCAACGGGTCGCAGGTGGACCCGATCGCGGAGAAAATCGAACTCGGCTACCCGGCACGTGATGCCCTCGTCGAGTGTCTGCTCTCGCTGGACTACGAGAAGGACGACTATGACACGCCGCGAATCGCGGGTACCATCGGCGAGGAATCGTACATCGGTATCGTCCGGCGCGATGCCCTGTTGGTACGGGAAGTGACGGAGCCGACGCTCGTCGCAACCTACGAGAAGGACGCGCCGGAGTCGTTCGATTTCGAGGCTGACGACGCCGAGAGCGCGGCGAGCACCGCCTACGACCTCGACTTCGAGCATCCCGTCTGTGCGGTCGGTGTTACCCGCAACGGCGGAAACGACGGATTCGACCTCGCCGTCGAGAACGGGAATTAAGGCACCGCCGAACGTATCACCCGACATGAAAGTCGGTATTCTCTCGGACGTTCACTCGAATCGCATCGCGCTCGATGCCGTTCTCGATGATATGCCCCCCGTCGAGGCGTTGCTCTGTGCCGGTGACGTGGTCGGCTACAACCCGTGGCCCGCCGAGTGCGTCGATATCGTCCGCGACCGAGCCACGGCGTGCGTGATGGGCAATCACGACCGAGCGGTCGTCTCGGAGACGCCGTTCGCGTTCAACGGCATGGCGCAGGCTGGCGTCGAGCACGCCCGTGCCGAACTCAACGATTTGCAACGGGAGTGGCTCGCCCGCCTTCCGGATTCGCGTCTCGCGTGCGATGGCCGCGTGAGAATCGTCCACGGTCACCCGGACGACCCGGACCACTACACCTACCCCGAGGAGTTCGACGCCGACATGCTCGGCGACGAGGATGTACTCGTCATGGGTCACACGCACGTCCAGCATCACGAAACGTACGACGAGGGAATCGTGATGAACCCCGGCAGCGTCGGCCAACCGCGCGACGGCGACCCTCGCGCGGCCTACGCGGTTCTGGACCTCGACGACATGACGGTGGACGAACGACGCGTCGAGTACGACATCGGGACGGTGCAGGAGGCGGTTCGGGAAGCCGGATTGCCGAACAAGATCGGCACGCGGTTGGAACTGGGTCGATAGTCGCCGTATCGAGGTTTCGCGAGCCGTTTCCGTCGCCTCTCTACTCTTCTCGTCCGCATCGCGTCCAAAAAAGAACTGACTGTGAGTCGCTCGAAACTCGCTTACTCGATCTTCTCGTACTGCTCCGCGAGTTTGTCGGCGGCCTCGCCGAGTTGTTCGCGCTCGAACTCGGTGAGGTCCCACTCGACGACTTCCTCGACACCGTTCGTACCGAGTTTGACGGGGACACCGAGTGCGACGCCCTCGTGACCGTACTCGCCTTCGAGTTTGACGGAACCGGGGAGCACTTCGCCGGTGTCGCGGATGACGGCTTCGACCATGTGGCCGACGCCCGTCGCCGGACCCCACTGGGTCGCGCCCTTCTTCTCGATGACGTTCATCGCGCTCTCTTTGAGCTCGCCGAGGATCTCCTCTTTCTCGTCGTCCGTGAACTCGGGGTCGGCACCGTCGATGCGGACCTTCGAGAAGACCGGCACCTGTGCGTCGCCGTGCTCGCCCATGATGGTCGCTTCGACGTTCTGGACGGGCGCATCGAAGCGCTGGCTCAGCACGTAGCGGAACCGGGCGCTGTCGAGGCGGCCGCCGAAGCCGATAACTTTCTCCCGTGCTCGGTCGCCTGTCTCGTAGAGGTGACGGTTGAGCAGGTCCACCGGGTTCGAGGTGGTGATGGTGACGAAATCGTCGTCGTTGTGCTCGGCGATGGAGGATCCGATGTCCTCCATGATGGGTGCGTTGTCACCCGCGAGGTCGATACGCGTCTGTCCCGGCTGGCGCGGAATCCCGGCCGTGATGACGACGACGTCCGATCCGGCGGTGTCCTCGTAGGTGCCCTGTCGAACGGTCGTGTTCGAGTCGTAGGCGGCCCCGTGGTTCACGTCGGCGGCCTGTCCAATCGTCTTGTCTTCCATGTCCGGAATGTCCACGAAAACCAGTTCGTCCGCGACGTCACGCAGTGCGATGTTGTAGCCTGCGGCGGCTCCAACAGTGCCTGCCGCACCGACTACGCTTACTTTCACCATGTCACCTAAAAGACGCCCTGCTGTTTGGTTAAATCCTCCGGAAGCGGGATTCTTCGCGCGACCATCGATGATGTGTTTAGAGGCGTCCGCCGTTACGGACCGAATTTGAGGTTACCGCGGTTGACCGTTCGCTTCGAAACGACTCCGTTTCTGGCGAGAAACGCGAACGACGAATCGAGTCGTCTCGAACTTCGACCGGAAATGAAGGGGTTCAGGGCGCGACGCCGACCGTCAACAGGGTGCCGAACTCGCGGTAGCGTTCGACCATCGCCTCACGCGTCTCCCAGCTGTCGGTGGGAAACTCCGACGCGTCGGGAATGTCGATCTCCCGATCCGGGATGTTGTCCTGTTCGGCGACGTACAGTCCCGCGTCGCGGAATGCGTCTCGATACTCCGCAGCGCTCCAGCGTGTCATCTCGACGGCAATCGAGTCCTGCCATTCGTGGGAGTGGACGTTCTCCTCGTAGTAGTTCACCGCACAGAAGACGGTCCCACCGGGGCGCAGAATCCGCCGAACTTCCCGAAGCATCTCGTGGGGCTCGTTCGCGTAGTAGAACGCCTCCATGGTGAAGACATGGTCCACGCTGTCGTCCGCGAACGGCAGGTGGTCGAAGTCGCCGACGAGGTACGACACGGCGGAATCGTCCGTGTACCCGTACGCGTTCCGCGCCATCTCTGGCGACCCGTCGAGGCCGTACACCCGTCCCGCGCCTTTCGTTTCGCGCAGTGCGCGCCCGGCGTAGCCACTCCCACAGCCCAAATCGAGTACCGTGTCACCTTCCTCGACCGGCATGCGAGCGAGCGCGTATTTCGCCGTGTGCCAGTGGCGGTCTTCCATCCCTTTGTCGCGGCCGTCCGCCGCCCAATCGTCGAACTCCTCGCGGACACTCATGCACGGGAGAACGGGCGTCCCCGACAAAACGGGTTCGGAACGTGCCGAGTTCGAGCCACATCGAGTTCGGAACGCACTGAGTCGGAAGCGTATCCACCGGAAAACACGGCGATCCGAACGGCCAGCGCTTTATTTCTCGACTCCGTTTCGAGCGATATGGTCGGTTCGAGAAAACGATACGCCTTCGCCGATACGGCCCAGCAAATCCTCGGTGGGTTTCTCCTCGCTGGTCCGTTCGTCGTCACACAGGAGGTGTGGGACGTGGCGGCGACGATGTCGCTGATGCACGCCATCGCGACCGTCTGCCTCGTCTTTGGAATCGGGTACGGTGCACTCTACAAAGCGGACCACGACCGCGACCCGGACCGCGAGGCGGACGTGGCCGGGATTCCAACCCGCTTCATCTCGCTCATGCTCGTCTCCTTCGGGTCGGTTGCTATCCTCGCAATCGTGTTCGCCGCGCCGGAGACGTTCCTCCACGACGGCCTCTTCGACGGTCACACGTCCACCGAAGTCCTGTTCACGACGGCGAAAGCCGTCAGCGTCGGGTCAGTCTTCAGCGTCGTCGGGGCGGCCACCGCCGACACCGTGTTCTGACGTCCATTCCCGCATATTTTAAGTCGGTGCCACTAGTTACCGGACCATATGGATTACCAACTCGACATCGAGAACACGCCCGATTCGATACCCGGTGGAACAGGCGTCCTTCTGCTACACCCGAGTACCGGCGAAACCGACCGAATCGACACGGATTTTCTGAAAACTGACACCGACCGCTTCCTCGTTATCTCGACACGGACCACGGCCCGCGAGGTAAAACAGAAACTCGACCACTACGACGTGGACGAGAGCAAAGCGGACATCCTCGACACCTTGAGCATCGAACGAGGCTACTCCCGCCGAAGCACGAACGACGTCCATTACGTGTCGGCCCCCGACGACCTCGAAGGCATCCTCTCGGTTACGGAAACGTTCCTGACCGAAACCGACGGCAAACGCCGTATCAGTTTCGACTCCATCACGGAGATGGCATACTACGCCGACGAACAGCGGGTGTACGAGACGGTCGAGCAAGTCCTCGGATTGCTCGAAGAAAACGACGCTGTCGGCCTGTTCCACCTCTCGAAAGGCGTCCACGACGAAGTGCAAATCGAGCGCTTCCTCGGCCTGTTCGACGCCGTCGTCGATTTGGACCGGGACGGGAACGTCGACACCGATTTCTCGAAAGTGAACTGATATCTGTCGAGTTCAGCGATATCGCCAACCCAATCCTATCTCCACTCGAAACGCTCCCCTCCTCGGGGAGCTAACGCTTTTGCCATCGGCCACCGTATGTCTCGAAAATGGGGGGAACGAGTGAGTATCGCATCGCCGTCGCCATCGCCGACCCCGCGAACGCCGCGCAGTTGACCCGAACCGCCGTCGATATCGCACGTGAACGGGACGGTGAGGTGCTCGTCCTGCGGGTACTCGTGACCGAGCGCCAATCGCCGTTCGCGCTCTACAACGACGACGTCATCATCCGCGAGTTCGGCGGGGAGGAACAGGAGATTCTCGACCGTGTGGTCGAAACTGCACGGGGTGCGGTCCCGGTCAGCGGGCAGTTGCTCGTCTCCTTCGACGTCGCTCGCGCACTCACGAACGCCGTCGTGGAATTCGACTGCGACGCGCTCATCGTCGGTTGGCAGGCGCGCGAACGGCCGAGCGAAATCGTTCTCGGGAGCAACATCGACCGACTCGTTGCCAGAACGCCGTCCGACGTTCTCGTGGAGAAAATCGGCCCTGCGGACGGCGTGGATTCGATTCTCGTCCCCGTCGCCGAAGGCCCACATGCCGAACTCGCGGCGGACGTCGCCCGTGCTATCGCGGTGGCGAACGATGCGGAAATCAACCTCCTCCGTGTCGGAACGGAGGATACGACGGCCGAGCGATTACTCGCCGGTATCGCGGCCCGCGTGGCTCCCGCGGACGTCGACCGGGAGGTTCGAACCGGATCAGTCACCGACACCGTTGTCGAGGAAGCGTCGAATCACGACATCACTATTCTCGGCTCGACGCGACAAGGGATGCTTCGACGGCAACTCGTCGGATCGGTTCCGCAAGCCGTCGGCCGACGCGCGGATACGACCGTCATCATCACTCGTCGAGAGGTCGGGATTCGGCCACGACTCACGCGATTGGTTCGTGAGACGTTGTGAGAAGTACGGAACCGAGAACAGTTCGAGATCAGATGGTCGCCAGTCCGAGGACGGCCAGCGCACCCGACAGGATGTCGCCGTAGCCCAACGCGACGACGAGTCCGACGAACAGCGGGACGATGAACGGGATTCCCGGCGACACCCACATCTCGTCCTTCGTCACCAGCACCTCCAACCCGTCGCGGAGCTTTTTCGGCGTCGTCCCGTAGGCACCGTGGTCGATGCTGTCGAGGAAGTGGGCGGCACCCCACGGGTCCTCGTAGCCCCCCGATTCGACTGTCCGTTCGCGTTCGATCACCGTCCCGCCGTCGGTCACCATGCCGTCTGTTGGCGGGTTCGATTCCGCGGGCAGGCTTGCCGGGTCACGCAGGTCGTTCGCTCCGTTCCTGAGGTCGGCTAGCGTCGCCCCGCGCCACCGTAGATACATCCGAATCGCGTCCAAATCCACGCCGTTGCGGGTCACCTCGTCCGGTGTCTCCAACAATCGGCCGTGGGCCGTCGGAATCTCGTCCCAGTCCACGACTCGACCGACGAACATCACAGACGAAAGTCGCCCGGTCGCCAAATTGGTTACGAACAGCGCGGCCGGATACAGCGCCCCCAGCAACACCGTATTCGTCAGGATCGTCAACGAGAATACGCCGAGGACGGTTCCCTGCATGGGATACGATTGACTGCCGAGATAGTACGTCGGATAGGACGGAAACAGGGCGGCGACCACGAGAAACGCCTTCATATCCGCGCCGCCGAAGGCTCGGAACCACCAGAAGGCGACGACGAGCGGCGCGACGAACCCGAGACTCACCGCGACGTGAAAGAGGAACAGTTTTCGTTGAAATGGCGACGAACCCATCGCGGTCACCCCGTCCCAGACGAGCAACACGGCGGCGAGCGCTGCGAGCGGATACCACGTCTTGTTGGGTACCCGCCGCGTCTTCACGTCACGCCACGCGGCCCATCCGAAGACGGGGACGGCGAGCAGTCGAAGGAGATCGGGAATCGAAGTATGCACCAAACGGTAGCCCTCCTTGAGATGTTTTAGCTGTTACGGTATATTTGAAGGAAATTGAATATTTCCCACTAATTTTATTTTGTCTTGGTTTGTTCGAGTATCCTATGAGTACAGGGGACGTCTCCCTCGTAAAAATACGGGGCGCTGCTTTCATCCCATCCACCTGGCTTTCACGCCCGAGCGAGGGCGACGGGATGCTCGAATTCAAAGGTGACGACCGTGAATTCACGCCACACGCCGTCAACACCGGTCGGTGCCGCGTCGAACAGGAAGCCGTGGTCGATTTCACAAACGGAACGCTCCTCTCGTTCGCCGACGCCGGACAATCGGTAGAGCGCATCACCTACCCTGACGGAACCGAAGACCGACGAAGCGGGAAAGCGTCGGCGGGAGGAATCTTCTGCACCGACCCGCAGTGGCACGACGATTACGTCGAGTTCGACATGCACGCGAGCGCGAGCAACCCGCTCCGTGCACACGCCGATCCGGTCGATTATCACCTCGAAGCCGTCGTGTGGAACGACGGAGCCGTATACGTTCACGGGCATCACGACGGCTTCCCGTGTTTCGAGTTCTACGTGCAGACCGACTTCGGCGAGTTCCGACCGCTATATCGCCACGACTATCGGGAGACGGGCGATGAACCCCTCGCGCTGGCTGGACCGATGGAGTACGAGTTCGAACGCAGTCTCTGAGACGCGTCGCTCTCGAATATTGCCTAAAAAACCCCCTCCCGAACTCCGTTCGTTTATATGACGCGGTTCTGCAGGTAGTCGAGGTGCTTTGCGTTGTAGACGATTTTGACCTCGTCCGTTGCCGGGCTACCGATGCAGGTCAGGCGAACGTTCTTGTCTTCGACTTCCTCGTCGCTGAGGATCTGCTGCATGTCCATGTCGATCTCGCCCTCTTTGATGATGGACGCGCAGTTCGCACAGGCACCGGCGCGGCACGAGAAGGGCCAGTCGTAGCCCTGTGCCTCGGCGGATTCGAGGATG
Organism: Haladaptatus sp. AB643; assembly: GCF_024136975.1. Classification (NCBI taxonomy): domain Archaea; kingdom Methanobacteriati; phylum Methanobacteriota; class Halobacteria; order Halobacteriales; family Haladaptataceae; genus Haladaptatus; species Haladaptatus sp. AB643. Next base: position 42,510 of record NZ_JAMYJW010000001.1, on the reverse strand, counting down.
TATTCGCCCTGGTTGACTTCGAGCGTGCCGTAGTCTTCTTCGTCGAAGCCAGCGTCGGCGGCCTTTTCGAACAGGTCGTCATCGTTAATATCCCAGCCCTGGTCGTCCAGCACTTCGTAGTTGAGGTATTCTACGGTAGGCATCACTCGGGGTTTGGTCGGCGGTATGGTTAGTAGTTGTTGTTTCGTCTGCTTGTGGTGATAAATCAGGAACGATTCGTTCAACTCCCGAATTCCCTACAATCAGCTCGGCGAGAGGGGAACGATAACGAACAGGAGATACGACGCGACGGCCGAGATGGACGGCGTCAATATCCAGAGGACGATGACGCGGCCGGTCGTCGATGGATCGAACAAGTCCCGCGCCTTCAACGTCTCCGGCTCCTCTTCGCCTATCTTCGCCACTTCCTTCTGTTCTTCGGGAAGCACGTTGACCGTCATCTCCTTGCGTTTCTCCCCGTCGTCGCCCCGCACTGCGGCGGTAGCCGCATCGGAGATTCGCACCGTCCGCGTCGCTCGCCCCCAGCCGAGCCCGACGATACACATCGTGGCGCTCACTGCGAGGCTGGCGGGAATACCGATCGCCGAGAGGAACGTGATGAGACTCGCGCTGACGATTTCGACGATGAGTGCCGCCAGCAGGGGCAGGTCGGTCAGGTCGTTCCCGACCGTATCGAGCGTTCTCCGTGCGATAGTGAACGCACCGAGTGCGATTGCGGCACCCGCGAGCAGGACGCCTTGACTCCCGGTGATGTCGCCGCTTCCGACGAGCGGTGCGACCGCGTTGGCGACGTTCGATGCGCCCGCCGAGAACGCCATGTAACAGCCGATGCCGACGACGAGGATCGTCACCATGACCTCCTTCGTCGTCGCGTTCGAGGAGACCGTCGGATACGGTACCGAGCCGACGCGGTTGAACTCGAACAACGGCTCCTCCGACTGTTCGAGTTTGAACCACACGTCGAGGTACGGATACAGATAGCGACCGATGACGGCACAGATCCAGAAGGCCGTAATCGGCGCGAGAAGCCACGCCGAGACGATTCGGAACATAACCCCCTGGTTGAGGGTTCCGGTCGCCGCTCCGAGCCCTGCGATCGCTCCGACGGCCGTCATCGAAGTGGACGCGGGAACGCCGAAGAGGTTCGAGATGAGGAGGGCCAATCCGACGAAGAAGAGGACGCCGACGCTGGCAACGATTGTAAACCGTAAATCGACGATATCGCTGCTCATCGTTTTGATAACGTTTCGTCCGACTGTCCAGCCACCGAGGACCGCGAACGCCGTCATCAATGTGGCTGCACCGAGTTTCGAGACGGTCTTGCTCCCCACCGCAGGGCCGAACGCCACACCGGTCGAAGAACCACCGATATTAAATCCAACAAACGCCGCGACGGCAAGACCGACGAGTAGCAGAATTTCGACCATACTCTTACATTCGTCCCTACGTCTTAAACGGTACCGACTCGGTTGGGTTTAGGGGCCACCCCACCTAAAGCAGAGTATGTTCCCGACGTTCGAAGTCATCCCTGCCGTCGATATGCAGGATGGAGAAGTGGTACAACTCGTCCAGGGCGAAAAAGGCACGGAAACGACCTACGGCGACCCCGTGGACGCCGCGCAGAAGTGGGTCGAAGGCGGTGCGGAAACGCTCCACCTCGTCGATCTGGACGGCGCGTTCGAAGGTGAGCGCAAGAACGCCACCGCGGTCGATGCGATTTTGGACGCCGTCGATGTCGAGGTACAACTCGGCGGCGGTATTCGAAGGGCAACCGACGCGATCGATCTCCTCTCGCGCGGCGTTGATCGCGTCATCCTCGGTACCGCCGCCATCGAAAACCCGGATATCGTCTCGGAGATCAGCGAGTCGTACCCCGGTTCCGTGATGGTAAGCCTCGACGCGAAGGACGGCGAGGTCCTCGTCTCCGGGTGGACGGAATCGACGGGACTCGACCCGGCAGAGGCGGCGACTCGGTACGAAGAACTCGGCGCTGGTGCGATTCTGTTTACCGATGTCGATGTCGAAGGACAAATGGAGGGCGTCCAGACCGACCCCGTTCGGCAGGTCGCCGAAGCGGTCGAGATTCCAGTCGTCGCGAGCGGCGGGGTCGCGTCCGTGGACGACGTTCGAACGCTTCGGGATGTGGGAGCGAGCGCTGTCGTCGTCGGGAGCGCCCTCTATCGTGGAGAGTTCTCACTATCGGACGCGAAGCGTGCGCTCGACTAACGAATATCGTCGAGTCTAACGGGTTTCTCCAGCAAGTCCTTTGAGGGCGTCGGGTGCGTCCCCGAGGCGTGGCTCCGCAAGCCCGTAGGAACCGAGGGCGGCCATCGGTGCGCCGAGGGCCAGGCCGGGCACCGTTCCACAGAGGAGGATGCCGACGGCGACCAACAGGACGCTGAGCATATCTCGCTTTAGCACGAATAAACATATGAGCGCGGGGTAAATATATTTGCGTCAGACATATGTCTGTCTTCCAGAGTGGTTTCGCTGATTTACCACGAGCGGAATTCCCTTGTAGCCACGGCCAAATCACATAGGTATGAGCGACCGAACCGCCGCCGTGACCCGTGAGACGGCGGAAACGACCATCGAAATCACGCTCGACGTGGACGGCGACGGCGACTCCACCGTCGAGACGGGAATCGGCTTCTTCGACCACATGCTCGATAGCTTCGCCCGCCACGGTCTGTTCGACCTGACTGTTCGCGCCGACGGCGACCTCCACATCGACGATCATCACACCGTCGAGGACGTGGCCATCACCCTCGGCGAGGCGTTCGACGAGGCGCTCGGCGACCGACGAGCGATCCGGCGCTTCGCCGACCGGAAGGTTCCGTTGGACGAGGCCGTCGGCGACATCGTCGTGGACGTGAGCGGCCGTCCTCTCTTCCGATTCGACGGTGAGTTCTCACAGGAGCGCGTCGGCGACATGACTAGCCACATGGCGAAACACTTCCTCCGCTCGCTGGCGATGAACGCCGGATTGACGCTCCACGCGGGCGTCTACGGCGAGAACGCCCATCACGAAATCGAGGCCCTGTTCAAGGCCACCGCACGGGCGCTGGACGACGCGACGCAAATCGACGAGCGACGGAGCGACGTGGCGAGTACGAAGGAGAGTCTGTAGCTACGGGAACATCCGCCGAAACACGCCCGGATAGTTCACCACTACCCCGTCGGAATCGACGGGTAGGTCGGCGGTAAATCCGCTTTTCAAACTCTCGTAGCGATACATTCCACCTGACGAACCGAGCGGCTCCAAACAGGTGTATCGCTGTTCGACCGGCGTCGCCGTCATCGATGGCACGTCGAGATAGACGACGGAAATCGTCTCGGACTCGCCGGAACCCAACCCGAGTCGGCGAATGGGAATCGTGTTGGTGAACGGCGTCGCCGAGATATCCACGTCACGGCATCCTGCGAGCTCCAGTGCCCGAGTGCCGTCCTTCGTCCAGTTTCCGTCCCCGTCGTGGTCCAGTTCGATTCCCGACCCTGTCCCGAGCGGATCGGTTTCGATCCGTCGAACCGCTCCCGACCCGTCACACTCCACACGATACCGTATCCGAAACGGTTTCTCGTCCCTGATTCCGACGACGACGCCGTCAGCATTGATGTGGTCGAACTCGACGGTGAGGTGTTCCGTACTGACCCCGTCTCCTGCCTCCCAAACCACGTTCCGTTGCATAGTTTTCGGTCGAAGTGTGATTCGATAAACACTCGCTTTCGACCCCAACAGGACTAAATCGTCGGGCACGTCTATTCGACAAGGATGTTCGACAGAATCATGCAGAAGTTCGAGGGCAGTCCGAGCCAGCAACAGGTCATTCGGCTTCTCCTCGAACGCGGGTTCTCGGTCAGCGACGAGGGACGGGTGGTCTCGGGCAGTATCGAGATTCCGAACACGCAGATAGCGCGCGAAATCGGGGTGGACCGTCGCGTCGTCGATTCGACAACGGACGCGATTCTCAAGGACGAGGAACTGCGCCGTATCTTCCAGAACATCTCCTCGATTCCGAGCCTGATGGATTTGGCCCCCGTACTCGACCTATCGGTGCTGACGATCGACGTGCGGAACGCCGACGAACCGGGCATCGTGGCGACCGTCACGTCCCTGCTGGCGGATAACGACATCTCCATCCGCCAGACGATCAGCGAGGACCCGGAATTCACGGACGACCCGCGCCTCTATCTCGTCACGGACGAGGACGTGCCGGGCGACGTGCTCAACCAACTGAAGAACTTGGAGTTCGTGCATCAGATCCAACTGAGCTGAGACGTTTCGGACACTGGAACACCGCGAACGGAAATCTGTTCGATGGGGAGATAGAAATAGGACCGACGTGAACTCGGCAGCATGAATCGACCGGACGAAGGCACGGAAAACGAGTGGGACACGACCGATTACGACGAGGGCCACTCCTTCGTCTTCGAGTACGGCGAGGGCGTCGTCGATCTCCTCGAACCGAAGACCGGCGAGCGCGTCCTCGACCTCGGATGCGGAACCGGCCATCTGGCCGATCGAATCGCCAGTTCCGGGGCGGACGTCGTCGGTCTCGATTCCTCCGCGGAGATGATATCGGAGGCACGCGAGAGCTATCCGGAGTGCCGGTTCGTCCACGGGGATGCACGCGATTTCTCGTTCTCGGAGCCGTTCGACGCCGTGTTCTCGAACGCGGCGCTCCACTGGGTCTCCGAGCAGGACGCCGTCCTTGACTCCATCACCGACACGCTCCGACCTGACGGTCGGTTCGTCGCCGAACTCGGTGGAACCGGGAACGTCGCTACCATCCTCGATGCAGTACGGGACGTCGCTACTGACCGTGGCTACGATATCGAGAATCCGTGGTACTTCCCGAGCGTCGGCGAATACACCACGAACCTCGAAGCACACGGCTTCGAGGTTCGCTACGCGACCCTGTTCGACCGTCCAACGGAACTCAACGGCGGTCCGGATGGACTGTCATCGTGGCTCGAGATGTTCGGTGACGGGCTCTTGGCCCCGGTTCCGGACGACGAACAGCGCGCGGTCGTTTCCGCCGTGGAGGACCGTCTCCGCGATGACCTGTTCGAGGACGGGACGTGGACCGCGGATTATCGCCGACTTCGCGTCGTCGCCGTCAATAAACCCGAGTGAGCACCGTGTGCATGCGAGCCGAAATCGTCCCCTCCGCAACGAAATCCACGCCTTTTCGGTGTCGCCCATCGAACCGGTGAACGATGGCTGGCACGACGTACCAGACCGTGGCAGGTCGAGGGGAGTCGGCGTTCGAAGTCCGTGGCTCGGAGTTCATCGGCTACGTGGCACCCGTGGACAGCGTCGAATCGGCCGAATCGTTCATCGAGGAAATCGGGGAACTACACGCCGACGCGACTCACAACGTGCCAGCGTACCGCGTTCAAGGTGGGAACGATTCCGGCGACGGATCGGACGACCTCGGCGGGTTCGTTCGGGAATGGTCGAGCGACGACGGCGAACCGACCAGCAGTGCGGGGAAACCCGCCTTGAACGTCCTCCACCAACGCGATATCGAGAACGTGGTCGCCGTCGTCACGCGCTACTACGGCGGGACGAACCTCGGCGTCGGCGGCCTCGTTCGGGCCTATTCCCGCGCCGTCAAGGAAGCGGTGGACGACGCCGGAGTCGTCGAGGAACGCCCACACCGCCGTCTCGATATCTCGGTCGAATACGACGACTCGGGTACCGTCCGCGGTATTTTGGAGAGCGAAGGCGTCGAATTCGACGCCGAGTACGACGAGTCCGTCGGGTTTTCCGTTCGAGTTCCCGTCGAGGAAAGTGACGCGCTGTGTGACCGACTGCGAAGCGCGACGAGCGGTCGGGCCGACATTCGACCCGACACCTGATCGTCATCCGACTTTCGATCAGAAAACCGCGTTGGCCGCGCTGAACGCACCGTAACCCACGCCGAGCGCGAGCGCGAGCGAGAGCACCCACGCGAGGACGGTGTACACCATCTTCTTTCCGCTGACGCCGCCACCGCTCGCGGCGAAGCCGCTGCCGATGATCGTGCTGACGATGATTTCGTTGAACGAGACGGGAATGCCGAAGAAGACGGCACTCTGTGCGATGGCGAACGCCGGAATGAGTGCGGCTATCGATCGCCGCGGCCCCAGCGCCGAGTAGTCCTGTGCGAGCGCCTTTATCATCCGGGGCGCGCCCGTCCACGACCCGGCGAGCAGGCCGAGTCCGCCGCCGACGAGCACCGGAACCAGCGGAATCGAGTACGGGTCCAACAGCGGGAGCAGCGGCCCGATGGCGAGTCCGACCTGACTCCCACCTGCGGAGAACGCCACGAGGCCCCCAAGTGCGAGCAGGAATCGACGCTGTCCGCGGTTCAGGTCCGAACTCAGTTCGCGTCGGAGTGCGAGGGCGACCAGTCCGCCGAGGACGAGCGACGAGAGGACGATTCCGACATCAATGCCACCGACGGTCGGAAGCTGGAGATGCATGCTGACTGCTTGGGCGATCGAGTCGCTTTCGCCCGGCGGGCCGAGGAAGACGAATCCGACGTTGGCGATGATGAGGCCGACGACCCCTCCTAAAAGCGGAATCGAAACCGTCTCCGAGACGTCCTCACGTCGGAGCACGCGAGCGGTCGCGTAGGCGATTCCCCCGCCGACGAACGGCGTGAGTATCCAGAGGGAAACTATCTGTTGGTACTTCGGCCACGCCGGGACGCCGCCGAGCGCCAACCCGACGCCGACGATTGCGCCAGTGACGGTGAACGCGGTGGCGATCGGATAGCCGGTGAACACGCCGATTGCGACCAGAATCGCCGCCGTCAGCAGTCCCGTCGTCGCGGCGAGCGGCGACAGCTGTACGCCGTGAATCAGTTGCCTCCCAACCGCTTGGGAGACGTTCGCTCCTTGCAGCGCCGCCCCCAGAAACCCGAGAATGCCGACGAGAAACCCCGCACGCATTACGGAGAGGGCGTTCGCACCGACTGCCGGGGCGAACGGGGTCGAGCCGCTCGACCCCGCTCCGATGGCCCACGCCATGAATAGACTCGCGACCCCGGCGATAACGACCGTCAGCAACCCTCCAGCCATATCTATCCGATATAGCGTCTCGCGTCAATAGTGTACCGACTGATATCGGTTCCCGACACCGTGTTTTCAGCGACCATCCGACCCCCGCCCTGATACTTCGACACTTTCGATGAGCCGTGATTGCAACGCGGCGTTTATCGGAATCAGAAGCACCCACAGGAAGATCGCCACCGTCGAATCGAACGCGGCGACGAGTATCGAGGCGACGAACACCAGCGGCGAGGCGAGAAACCGTGCTGCCTGAATCCCGACGGTACGTGAGGTGATTCCCTCTTCGATGAGTTCGCTCCGGGAAGCGTACAGCCAGAGGGCGGCGAGGCTGAACCCAGTGAGTGCCAGCACACCAGCGAGAAACATCACACCGAACCGTCCCGGATAGGTGCTGAACATGCTGGTCGCGTACGGGACGAACGCAACCATGAGTAGAAAGAGGAGGTTGAGCCACACGATTCCTTTCGTGTGCCGCTCGACGTGGACGAAAACGCGTCGGTGGAGTACCCAGTAGAGGCCGATGACCGAGAAACTCAACACGAACCCGAAAAATTCGTTCCACTGTTCGAGGACGCGGATCGGAAGCTCCGATTCCGAAGCGCCAGCCGGAATGACTGGTACCGTGATCTCCAACACTAATAGGGTGATCGCGATGGCGATAACCCCGTCACTGAGCGCGAGGAGTCGATCGGTCTCGTCCGACTCCCGTCGAAATGGAAATGACATCTCATGTTCTACGTCATCGATAAACAACCGCATTGTGCCCATCCCTACCAGTTCGAGCACGACCCTCAATATCGAGAAAAATCCGGTTCGATCAGGTTCTGTCGGCCCGTGGCCCGCCGCTTCGTTTCGGTGCTTCGACGCCTTCCGCCGCTTCGACCGTCTCGGTCTGTTTTTCGGTTTCGACGTGCCAACGGTCGATCTCGTCCTCGTACGCCGTGAGCGAATCGGATACCTCGTTCTTCAGGTGGTCGTCGTTGACGTTCACCTCGAAGATGAATCCTTCCTCGCCGTCCTCCATCCGACTCGTCTGCTGGATGTTCGCGCTGACGAGTTCGTTGTCGAAGTAGTACGGCGCGAGTTGTGTCATCACCTTCTGATACACCGTGTCCTCGACCTTCCGGATGGCTTTTCGGCTTGCGGAGTCGGCGGCACGCGCCACGTAGTTCACCGAGTCCTGCCATCGGTCGACGGCACCTTCGGTGTCGTCTTTTTCCAGTTTCTCGTACGATTCGGTCAGTTTTTCACTCGCTGTTCGGAGATCGTCGTCCGGGGATTCGCCCGCTTGTTCGCCCTTGCCTTCGTTGACGTGTGCTTGTTCCGCCGTCTTCTCGGCGACGTCCTCGCCGAGTCGCTCGTGCGACTTGGGTCGCCACTCGTCCCATTCTCGGAATGCCTCACCCGACACGTCCGCCTCACGAAGGGCTTGCGTGATCCGCTCCCCGTGCTCGACGATATCTCCCCAGCTACCTCGGAGTTTGAAGCCAGAGATGCTCTCTTCCATTCGATTACTCGCTCGTATGTCCTACAGGGTATTATCTTTTACCGCCAATTCGCGTGAGAAGCCTTCTCACGCGCGATCCTTCGAGTTTCACAGTATGTGCCGGTTAGATTATTCGCCTCGAAAATTCCCGTACGTTACTCGCTCAGCGTACGTATTCAGTCGATCTTTCGCGCGTCCGAGCAGTTCGACGTGGCGGCTCACCGCCCGCATCTCGTCCTCGTCTACCTCGATTCGTTCGTCCCCGTAGATGTCGCGCGCCTCGCCATCTTCGGTCGCGTCGATGACGGTCGAGAGACCGCACCGACCACACGCTTCCGTCCGTTTTCCACCCATAGTTCGCCGTACGGACGCGACCGTGTTATGTGTTACCCTATTGGTCCCGTTTCCGTCCGTTTTCCCCGTCGTCCTTCCGAAGGACGGCTTTGTAGTAGCCATCTCCCGGACGGACCTCGGCGACGTACCACGGCGTTCCGACGGTCACGTCCTGCAGTCGGTCGGGTGAGAAGAGGACGAAGTGAAGGCTTCGTCCGACTTCCCGCTCCCCGTCTCGTTCGTATTCGAAGTGGAACGTCCGATGGGCGATACCCCGTCGCGGGTCGGGTCGATAGCCGAAGACATCGTCCGGTCCGCAGTTCGTCGGATCGTAGTTGTCCACGACGGCGACACCGTCCTCCTCGGTAATCCGGGCGAGGTCGGAGAGAAATTGTCGTGCACCGGCGAGTGACCCCGTGAGACCGAGTTGTGTCCCGTTGAGGAGCACGGAGCGGAAGCGATTCGGCGGAAACGCCAGCTCGAACATGTCCATCACGCGGGCGTCTTCGACGCCGCGCTCGCGGGTCGCTTCGACGGCGGCCGGACTGACGTCGATGGCGACGACTTCCCCCCTCTTTTGGAGAAATTCGGCGTACTGCCCCGACCCACAGCCGATATCGACGACCGGACAAGGGAGCGAATCGAGCAGGTCCTTCCAGCTATCGCTCCACTCCTCCGGCTGTCTGAAGTAGTTCTCGTAAATGTGCCCGTCCCACGTTTCCGCGCCGTCCCTGTACAGACAGTCGCCGCGCAGTCCGCCGCGTTCGTAATCCAGTATCGCTCGACCGAGTGGGTCCGAATCCATCATAGTCTGTCACACACTATCATTTGTAATAAAATCATGATGAGTGACGGTACCCATGAGCAACCCAACAACGGATATTTATCGCTCCCTCGCAATCGATCGAGTATGGATGGCGGTATCGAATCTCACGATTCGGACGGTTCGGCGACGGTTCCAGATTGGGACGACGAGTACGTAGACCGGGTCAGCGACAGGCTGTTCGTCAATTACGACCTCGAAAAAGCCTACTCAGTCCGTGGCGAGCCGTTCACGCTCTACGGACGGCTGTTGATCGAGACCCAGAAACAGTTCCTCCACCGCTCCATCAACTACGCCAACCACAGCGCCGAGGAACACCTGTTCGTCCGCCGTGCGGAGTCGGTTCGTGTGCGTGACCTCGAATCCATCGTGGACTTCGGTCACGAACTCGCCGACGAGTGGATCGACCCCGACGAGGAACACTTCGGAACGAACTTCACCTTCGTCGTGATCGCCCCCGAAATCCCGGACGACGTGGATGATTTCGTCGCCGACTTCAGCGACCGAACGCTCCTGAAATACGGCTTACACGGCCAGTACGAGATCAACCTCGCCGTCGTCGCCCCAGACCACGAAACCCTCGTCGCCAGCAAGAACGCGGACGTCGGCAAGGCGTTCGCTCTCTGGCAACCACTCGTCCCCAAAAAATCCGGTCTGTTGTCTCGATTTGTTCGGCGATTCAAACCGTAGTCGGCGGCTTATTCCTCGGCGTCACCCCCGTCGGTGACGGGTCTTCCACTGGGTTCGTTGCGCGCGGACGTGATGTTCGCATAGCCGATTCTGACCAGCGAGAGCGCGAGTCCGACGAGGACGAGCGCGATGATCGTTTGGACCCCGGCAGAAAGCGCGCTTCCGAGTGACATACTGCTGCCTTGGACGAACTTCTGCCAGATGTTCTGATACAGCGCGAGATACAGCAACCCGAGGATGGTCACGATGGTCATTGCCGCCATCGGGACGCCCGTGCTGAGGAGCTGTTTGCTCTTGTCCCAGTTGGCGAGCCACACCGTCGCCGTCAGCAGCGCCAGCGCCGCGAGCAACTGGTTCGCCCCGCCGAACAGCGGCCAGAGGTCCGACCACGTTCCGGACGCCACGAGCGCGTAGGCGATGACGCACTGCAATCCCGCGTTGAAGTATCGGTTCGACGCCACGCTTTGAACCTGCGTCTCCGGCGTGCCGACGATTTCCTCGAACATGTACCGACCGAGGCGAAGCGCCGTGTCGGTCGAGGTGAGCAGGAAACTCACCATGACGAGCGCCATGAACGGCGCACCGAAGCTGGGGTCGATGCCGAAGCTCGTGAGCATGATACCGCCACCGGTCGCGAAGTTGGGGAGTGCCTGTCCGACACCGCCACCCTCGACGACCTTTCCGACGAGCGCGACCGACGCGAGTGCGAGCGTTGCGAGAAGCCCCTCACCGAGCATGCCGCCGTACCCGATGACCCGCGCGTCCGATTCCTTGTTCAGCTGTTTCGAGGTCGTTCCGGACGACACGAGCGAGTGGAACCCGCTGATGGTCCCGCACGCGATGGTGATGAACAGCAGCGGGAACAACGGCTGGTCGGTCACGCCCCAGAAGCCGTTATATCCCGAAATGTTGACCGTGAGCGGTTGGGTCGGTGTGATGGCTCCGATGTTGAGCCAACCGCCAATCGTCCCGACGATGACCGCCAACAGCGCCCCGCCGACGCCCGCGTACAACAGGAACGACGACAGGTAATCACGCGGTTGCAGGAGCGTCCACACCGGCAGGACGCTCGCGATGAACGCGTACAGCAGGACGATCGGAACCCACGTTTCCGCCGTGAGTTCGATGGGGTACGCCTGTCCGACGAAAACGCTGGCGAACACCCCGATCACGAAAATCACCGTTCCCGGCCCGAACGGCAGGTTCAGTTGGTACAGGTAAACTCCGAACACGACCGCCAACGCGATGTATAACATGCTCGCCGTTGCGGCGCTCGGGTATTTCTCGAAGACGACCCCGACGACGAACGCGAACACGGCGACGACGAGAATGATGGTCAGGAACGCGAACCACAGCAGCATGTTCTTGCCGCGCTCGCCGACGTACTCACCGATGATGTGCCCGATGGACTTCCCCTCGTGACGGAGACTGCTCGACAACGAGATGAAGTCGTGGGTCGCGCCGAGCAGCGGATTACCGATGGCAATCCACAGCAGCGCCGGTATCCATCCCCAAATTACCCCTGCCGTAATCGGGCCGACGATTGGTGCACCTCCTGCAATACTGGAATAGTGATGTCCCAACAGGACGGGCTTTTTCGCGGGAACGTACTCCTGCCCGTCCTCGTACTTATGCGCCGGCGTCTCGTTGCTGTCGTCCAATTCTACGAACTGTGCGAGATATCGTGAATACGTCAGATATCCTATGCTGAAAAGTACCAGTACGCCGAGTACCAGCCATATGATTGCAATCGCCATGGTATTTTGCCTCATGGCAAGTAGAATGATGATGAACAATAAGTGTTCCTCCTGCCGTCTGCGGCGTTGGACGGCCAAAAACGTCGTTTCTCGAACAACCCGTACTTGTTTTTAACAGATTAGTGACTGATTACTCCGCGACCGTCGGCTCGACGTCGACCGCCAACTCGTCCGCAACGTCAGTCAGCAGGCTTCCTTTCACTTCTGATACTCTCGATTCGATGACTGCGGCGACCGGTTCGTCGAACGATTCGCGGATGTGGTCTATCCTGTCGCGCTCGGTCCGACAGCGATCACGGAGATACGTCGCCCCGCGTCCGGTTTCGTCGTCGTCGGGTTCCGGCGTCACCTTGTTGATGACGAGTCCCGACACGGGCAGTCCCGATTCGGTGAGTTCCTCGACCGCCCTCCCGGTCTCACGGATCGACAACTCGTCCGGATTGAGGACGAGGAAGAACGACGCGTCGTCGCGCAACACGTTCCCCGCGAACTCGAACAACTCCTTTCGCTCCTGTAACCGAGCGATGATCGGGTCCCCGTCCGCCACTCGACGCGGTTCCCTGTCGCCGATCGCGGCCTTTTCGAACAGGTCGATACTCTGTCGGCGCTTGTGAAGCAGGCGGTCGATCCAGCCTTCGAGGAACTCGGGAAGCGAGAGGAGTCGGAGCGTCCCGCCGGTCGGCGAGGTGTCGAAGACGACGCGGTCGTACTCCTCCGAACTCTGCATCACGTCGATGAACCGGTCGAACAGCGCCGATTCGTGCGCGCCCGGCGTCTGGTGTGCCATCTCGACTTGGCGGTCGATGGCGTTCACCAACCCCGCGCTGACGTGGTCGCCCAGGGAGCGTTTTATCTCCATCAGGTGGTTTTCGACCTCCTCCTCGGGGTCGATCTCCATCGCCCAGAGGTTCTCGATTCCCTCCACCGAACGAGGGTCGTCGCCGAACTGCTGGTCGAACACGTCGGACGTGCTGTGTGCCGGGTCGGTCGAAACGACCAGCGTTTTCAACCCCGATCGGGCGCATTTCAGGCTGTATGCACTCGAAACGGTCGTCTTTCCGACACCGCCCTTGCCGCCGAAGAACACGAACTTGTTCATGCTAGAAGTGGAACTGTTGGCCCTTTCGTTCGACGAGCGATTCACGGTCCCACATCCGCCGTTCCCACGCCTCGAACTCGTCGGTGAGGTACGGGAGCAGTTCGGCGGTGTAGTACGATACCGGACTCGGTACCCCGAACACGTCGGGGAAGCACGCGAGCATGAATTCGTCCTCCAAATCCTCGGCTTCCTTCTCTATCAGTTCGTAGGCGGGATGGGAAATCATCCCGTGATAGAGGCCGCGAAGCCACTCCTCGACGGAGCGACGGAACGTCTCGATTCGGTCCGCGAGAGACATACACACACAGTATTCCCCTCGCTATTTAAGCAGGCCGGTCGGTTCGAACGCCGGTTCGGACGGTTCGAAAGGCGTCCAGCCAGGCTTAACACGGTGGAATACGTGTGCCACGATAACAAATGAATCAGGGGTCCATTCCGGTCACGATTTTGAGTGGCAACCTCGGCGCGGGCAAGACGACGACGCTCAACCACCTCCTGCGTGAGAGCGACGACACGGACATCGCGGTTCTCGTCAACGACATGGGTGAGATCAACATCGACGCCGAACTGCTGGAGGACGGCACCGAACTCGTCGCGGACGAGGGAGTCGCCGAACTCTCGAACGGCTGTATCTGCTGTGAGCTACAGGACGATTTGCGAACCGAAGTCACCCGTCTCGCCCGCGAATGGGAGTTCGACACGCTCGTCGTCGAAGCGTCCGGCATCAGCGAACCCGCCCCCATCGCGCGGTTGTTCACGACGGAATCGCGCGTGGCCGCCCGCTACGACGTGGACGCGACCGTCACCGTCGTCAGCGCCCGACAATTCCGGGACTTCTTCGAACCCGGTGCGCCCGTCGAGCGAACGGAAACGGAGGACGGCGAGGTGCGCCCCCTCTCGGACCTCGTCATCGAGCAGATCGAGTTCTGTGACATCCTCCTTCTGAACAAATGCGACCTCGTGGACGACGACCGACTGGACGAAATCGAAGCCACCCTCCGCGCGCTCCAACCCCGCGCGGAACTGATTCGAACCGAACACGGACGGGTTTCCCCCGACCGAGTGCTCCAGCGCGGCCTGTTCGACCTCGGCGCAGTCAGTGACTCCGCCGGATGGAAGCAGGCCATGGAACACGCGGACGGTCACGACGGCGACCATCACCACGATTCCGAAGGGACACACGACCACAACAACAACCACGACCACGGCCACCGCCATCCGCAGGAGGCCTTCGGGATCACGTCGGTGTCGTATCGCGCCACCCGACCGCTTCATCCCGCTCGCTTGCACGACTTCTTCGCGTCGCTCCCGGACGGCATCGTCCGCGCCAAGGGGACGTTCTGGGTCGCCGGACGGGACGACGTGAAACTGGAATACGGGCAGGCAGGATCGTCCGCCCGTGTGACCGTCGCCGGGGCGTGGATCGCCAGCCTTCCGGAGATCGATCAGGACCTCTACCGGAGCAACCGCTCGGCAAGTTACTGGGACGAGGAGTGGGGCGACCGCCGGACGCAACTCGTCTTCATCGGAACCGACGTGGACGAGGATGGTATTCTCGCCACGCTGGACGACTGCGCGCTGACCGACGACGAGATGGACGCCGACTGGAACGCGTTCGACGACCCGTTCCCGAGCGACGAGGACGGTCTGCTGACCTACGGCGAATGACCAGTTGGCGGCGTTCCACGACTGTCACTGGCTCCCGCGGGTTCGCTCGTATCGTTAGCTTATAGCCACTCGCCACTCACGAATCGAATATGACTATCGAGAAGCGAGGTGACGCCCACCTCATCACGCACGCGATGGCGAAGGACACCCTCTCGAAGATTCGAGACGAGAAGACCGAACAGGTCGGCTTCCGCAAGGGACTCGTGAAACTCGGTCGTATCTGTGGCTACGAAATCATCGACGGCGCGATGGACACCGAGTACGTCTCCATCGACACGCCGTTGACCGAGACCACCGGCGAGCGCGTCAAAGGACTCGACAACGTGGTCATCATCAACGTCCTCCGCGCCGCGACGCCGTTCGTCGAAGGCCTGCTCAAGGCGTTCCCCCGCGCCAAACAGGGCGTCATCAGCGCCGGACGCGACGAGGAAGCGGGCATGAACGAAGACGGTGAGTTCCCCATCACCATCGACTACGTCAAGCTCCCCGAAATCACCGAGGAGGACACCGTCATCGTCGCCGACCCGATGCTCGCCACGGGTAGCACGATGTGTGCCGTCCTCGAAGAAGTGCTCCGCGAGCAGCCCAATCCGGAGAACTTCTTCGTCCTCTCGGCCGTCAGCGCCCCCGACGGATTGCTCCACGTCCACGACCAGTTCCCCGAGGCCGACCTCCTGACCGTCAGCATCGACGACCACCTCAACGACGACGGCTTCATCGTCCCCGGACTGGGCGACGCGGGCGACCGCGCCTTCCGAACGACGTAACCGACACGTTTCGCGGTCCCTCGCACAGTCGGTCGTTACCTGTCCAAAACCCCGGCCGCCGTCTCGAAGCGCTCGCGTTGATTTTCTCGAAACGGTGCGCCGGTCCGCTCAAATTCATCCGGGGCTATGAACCGGGCTTCATCGGCATCCGACCCGGGCACCACCTCGCCGTCCGTCTTCTCGCGCCGAACCACGTAGCCGATGGAGACGACGTACTTCCCGCGATACGGACCAAAAGAACGCGCGTCGAGAAGTGAGAGGTCGTCCGGAGTAACCGAGAGTCCCGTCTCCTCGTGGAGTTCGCGGGCCGCCCCGGCCGCGGGCGGTTCGCCCACTTCGAGATGACCGCCGGGAATCGTCCACTCACCTCGTCCGGGGTCGGCCGCGCGCTTGACGATGAGAGCGCTGTCGTCGTCCACGGCGGCGACGCCCGCACAGGGTACCGGATTGTGCCAGACGACTCGGTCACAGTCCGGACAGAGGTGCCGCTGGCGGCCTTCGATTTTCGCCGTTGTCAGTTCGGTGCCGCAGTACGGGCAGTTGTTCGGCGGTCGGTTGACCATTCGTGAAATCGATTCGACAGAACTCGCAAAAGGGTATCGATAACGTGGATGACGCACGAAAACGACCGCCGCAATCCCGTTACGATTTCAGCCCGCTTCCGGTGAGGGGAACGACCACGTCCGCGTCCTCGTCCAAAATCCCGTGCTCGCGGTAGGCCGTCAGTCCCGCGACGGCCACCGCGCTCGTCGGTTCGATGTAAAAACCGGTTCGGTGAAGCCTGTCGAGGGCGTCCTGGGTCGCACCGGCGTCGAGCGAGATGGCGTCGCCGCCCGTCTCGTGGATGGCGTCGAGGATTTGGTCACGGCGGACGGGTCGGGTGATCTGAATCCCGTCGGCGACGTCGTTCCGCTCGGGTTTGTCCCTCCCGTCGCCGTCGAGTTCGTCTGCGATGGGGGAGACACCGGCGGCCTGCACTCCGAGCAGTCGCGGCATCGAATCCGTCCACCCCGCGTCGTACAGGGCGCGAAAGCCGCGGTACGTTCCCAGAAACAGCGTGCCGTGGCCGAGCGGCGTCACGACCGCATCCGGAACCTCCCAGTCGCGCTGGGCGGCGAGTTCCAGCGCGAACGTCATCGTGCCAGCGAAGAAGGCCGGGTTCCACGCGTGGCTGGCGTACCAACCACTACCGGCTTCGACGGCCTCGATACAGGCATCGGTCACGTCCTGTCTACTTCCCTCGATGCGAACGGGGGTCGCGCCCACACACTCGATGGCTTTGACTTTCGAGGCTTTCGCGTCCGCCGGAACGTAGATCTCTGCGTCGATTCCGGCGCGAGCGGCGTACTGAGCGATTGCCGCACCCGCGTTGCCCGAGGAGTCCTCGATCACGGTCTCGACGCCGAGTTCGGCGGCACGCGACAGGGTCGTCGTCGCGCCTCTGTCCTTGAAACTCCCCGACGGAAACACGCAGTCGAGTTTGAACTGGGCGTTCCAGTCGTCTGCGTCCACGAGCGGCGTGAACCCCTCGCCGAGGCTCGCGACGCGGCGGACGGGGAGGAACTCCTCGAACGCCCAGAGACCGTCCCTCGTGTCGATGTCAGAGAAATCGGGAGCGGGACGGTCCGGGTCGGGAAGCGGTCGTTCGGCGAAGTCGAGTGGATGGCCGCACTCACACCGCCACGGTTCGTCTGCTCCGGCGGCGTATTCGCGTCCACAGGCCGAACATGAGAGGTTGGAGAGCATTGTGATAGTGGGGAAACTCCGGTCGTTGTAAGTGTCGTGGGGAGCGGAGCGTTGTGAGTCTTGTGAACGGGAAGTTGTGAACGGAAAGTGTCGTCAGTCGGAGCAATCAGTAGCGACTGACGTCGATGCCGATCGAACAGACGTATTCGCCAGTGGCGACCTGCGGCAGGCGACGGGAGCGCCAGAAGATACCGGAGCGGTCGGCGGTGATTTCGGCCTTGAGCTTACCGAACACATTGGTGATGGTGAATAGGGTTTCACCCGGTGAGACTTCGTCGCCGAGGTCCTTCTCGAAGTTGACGAGACCGCCGCTCGGTGCGCCGTAGCGGTCGAACCCGGTTGCGCGGGTCTGCGAGTTCAGCTCCACGTCCCCTTCGAGGAAGCCGTAGTATCGGAGGACGTTGAATGTACCATCCACGCCGTACTGGATGCTCTCTTCGTCCCATCCGACACAGCCGCCGAGTTCGGGGTCGATGGTCGGAATACCGTCGTCGGGCGCGGCGCGGGCGAGTTGCCCGTCCGGACCCTTCTGGTCGAGAACGTAGCCGCAGTCGAACACTTTTGCGAGTTCGAGACATTCGTCGTGCAGTCGATGGCGCGGCCCACAGCGAACACGAGCCTCGTTCATCATTCGACTGGTCGAACCCTGATGCAAGTCGAGAATGAGATCGGCACGCGAGGCGGCCTCGAAGGTCGCCGCCGCGATTCGTTCGCTCGACGTCCCCGACTCGTTGCCGGGGTACGTTCGATTCATTTTCGTGTCGTCGATTGGGTTCCGGTGTTCCGCGACCTGAAAACCGTGGTAGTTGACGAGTCCAGTGACGAGAATCGTCCCCGAAATATCCTCGGGAGCGAGTTGCGGGACGACTCGATTCACGACGCCGAGACCGTTGAGTTCGTCGCCATCGCTAACTGCCTGTATGTAGAGCGTCTTTCCATCATGCGCGCCGTTGATGACGGCGACGGGAAGCCCGAACTGGCTCCCGTCACGGGTTTCACCAACCGGGAGGCGGCCCGTGTCGATTTCCCCTGGGGCCGCGCTCGCCGTTCCGAGCGTTGTCATTATCGATACACCGTCGCCGAAAACCCTTAGCAGTTCGGTATTCCGGTTGCCAGTTGGATGAACTGTCGGTCTGTATCGAATTGGGATTGTGAACTTCTTCTCCTTCGACCACCCGTATTTCCCGGATACTACTCCTTCCGAAAATACTTTGAACTGATAGCTTTCACACCAACGATTTTACCTCGGTGTGTCGTGGCCCATCCATGGAACGAAAACGCGTCTCCAGTGGTACCGAGTGGGAGGACCGCGTCGGCTACTCGCGTGCGGTTCGTATCGGTACCGACGTTCGCGTCTCCGGGACCACGGCCACCGCCGAGGATGGGTCCATCGTCGGTGAAGGGGACGCCTATGCCCAGACGAAGCGGGCGCTCGAAAATATCGAAACCGCGCTCACTGAAGCGGGGGCACACCTTGACGACGTGGTTCGAACGCGGATGTACGTGACCGACATCGAAAACTGGGAACCGGTCGGCGAGGCACACGCCGAATTCTTCGCCGACGTGCGTCCAGCCACGAGCATGGTCGAGGTGAGCCGACTCATCGCTCCCGAACTGCTGGTCGAAATAGAAGCCGACGCCATCATCACCGTGTGAAATCGTCCGGAATTACTCACCTTGCGTGCTGCCGGACAACTCTTCGAGTCGTTCCGCACCCAACCGCGTTCCCTTCGCCAGGAGCACGTCCCCGGCGTTGATTTCGGTTTCCGGCCCGGGCGAGATGACCCAATCGTCCGGCGGCCGCCGAACCGCGATGACGCGCATTCCCGTCTCGGTTTCGACCCGCTCGGCTCCCAGTGTCGTGCCGTCGAACGCGCTCCCGTGCGTGACCGTCACGCGGACGATGACCTCGTCGCTCTCCTGTACGGCGTACTCCACGACCGGATGGGTACCCAGACCACGGAGCACGCCCTCGCTGATTTCCACCGCCGCGTCGCTGATGACTTCCGTACTGTTTGCGAGGTGGACGAGACCGCGCAAGGAAACGGGATCGTCCGCGTTCGCCGCCGCCTGCAACGTCCACGCCTCGAACCGCGACTGGAGTGCGTCCACTTCGGCTTCGAGTTCCACGACTTCCTCCGCCACGTCCGTGCTGTCGAACAGGACGCTCCCGTAGGCCAGATCAACCGCTAACTCACTCATGTTCTTCATCAACACGATTGAATCGACGGCGCGTTCGAGGTCCGTATCCCCGCCTTCCGGTGGTTCCGGCGGTTGATACTCCTTCCCGGTCGCTTGCTTGTACACCTCCGCGACGCCGTCTTCCGATCCGCGCAGGAGCAGTCGGTCGTCCACCCGGAGGTCGGTGTCACGATGCGGGTTCAGAATCCAGTCGCCGCCGCGATGAATGGCGATGACGCGAACCCCCGTCTCGGTTTCGAGGTTCAACCCGCCGAGCGTCTGTCCCGCGAGCGGCGACGAACTCGCCACCGAGACGTGTACCAGTGTCTCTATCGCCTCCGGAAGCGTCGCCCGCATCGCCTGCGGGAGACCGATATCCTCCAACACTACCTTCGCGATGTCGCCCGCCGCGTCGGCAATCTTCTCCGCGGCTCCGACGACGCCGAGTACGGGTGCGAGTTCCTCGGCGTCCTCCGGACTTCTGGCGGCCATGAGCAGGCTCATCCGCGCCTGCAACTGAAGCACGTCCATCTTCCCTTCGAGCGCGAGCACCTCCTCGGCGATGTCGTCACTGCCGTGGAGGACCGCGGAGTACGAGAGGTCGATCAGAAGTTCCGCCGTGTCCTTCATCTCCGCCAAAACCTCTTTCACACTCCGTGGTTCGTACTCCACGTCGCCGCTCGCGGGTTCCATAGTCCGACGTTGGTCGCTCTCCCGTAAAAACGTTCGCTGGTTGCAACAGGAACCGTTCGTCGAGTCCCGTGTTCGTCCTCGAACGCCGTTTGGAACTCATGCGATGATCGTCCGTGATGTACTCGTCGTGTTCACTACCCCGTGGTTTCCACTGGAACTCCATCGTCACCGATCGATCGAATCCGGATCGAACACGCAATGCGCTCGTGTCGTGCGAATGCTTATCATTTTTCCCGCCTTCTTTCTCCCATGAGTCAGGAGGAGTCGGAAGACCATCCGGTCACGAAGGTCGTGCGAACCGTCACGCCGCCCTACTACGGTCATTCGGACAGGGAGATGAACACCATCGGCGCGGGTATCTTTCTCGGCCTGCTCGTCCTGCTGATTCCGCTGTTGCCGTTCCTGATCATCGTCTGGGTCATCTCGAAGCTGACCGACGAACTCACGACGCGGGCACCGGTCGGCGACGAGGAGTAGCTACTGGGGCTAAAATCATCAAAAAACGGCCCGCTTCAATCCGGTTCGGATCCCTGAATCAGACGCCGAGAAGGTCGAACGGGTAGCCGTTGTCGTTCTCGTTCGCGTGCTCGTAGACGACGTGTGCGGCGGCAACGTCTTGAATCGCCAGTCCGGTGCTGTCGAAGACGGTGACGCCGTCGTCTCCGGTGCGGCCCTCCAAGTCGCCGATCACGATGTCGCCGATGTCGCCGTGGATGTCGTCGTCCGTGAGGGTTCCCTCGTTGTACGGGACGTTGATCTCGCCCGAGTGGGTGGTCTGGGCGTGGTCGTCGATGACGAGTTTCGCGTTCAACAGCACCTCGTCCGCGATCTCGTGTTTGCCCTCCGCGTCGGCACCCATCGCGTTGATGTGGGTGTGCTCGCCGACGGCGTCGGCCGAGACGATGGGGGATTCGACCGGCGTCACGGTCGAGAGGATGTCACAGGACGCAGCTTCCGAAATCGATCCGGCGCGAACGTCGAACTCGTCGTCGAAGTAGTCGATGAAGTCCGCGACCGCTTCCTCGTCCAGGTCGCTGATGACGACTTCCTCGATGGGGCGAATCTTCGAGATGGCTTCCAACTGGGTGTAGGACTGGACGCCAGCGCCGACCAGACCCATGCTCGTCGCGTCCTCGACGGCGAGGTGGTCCGTCGCGACGGCGGCGGCCGCGCCCGTGCGCTTCATCGTGAGTTCCGTCCCGTCCATGATGGCGAGCGGGTACGCCGTCTCGGGGTCGCTGTAAATCATCGTCCCCATGACGGTCGGCAGGTCGAAGCCGTCCGGGTTGTCGGGGTGGACGTTGACCCACTTGATTCCGGCCGCGTCCCAGCCGTCGGCATCCAAATAGGCGGGCATCGACCGGAAGTCGCCGTTGTACTGCGGCAGGTCGATGTAGGATTTCGCGGGCATCTGCGCATCGCCGAGCGCGTAGGCCGCGAATGCGTCCTCGATGGCCCGAATGAGTTCGGGCATCTGTGTGTTCTCGTCTACGGCATCCTGATTCAGCAGGAGTGTCTCCATATTTGGAGGGATACGTGGTTCCCACTTAGTTCCATCTTTTACCGATTTTTGCTTCCGATCGTCGTCTCCTCTGCTGATTTGAGGAATGTTTCGGGGGAATTCGTGTGAATTCTTGATCTCGAAAGTACTCGAAGGAGATTCACATTCATTAGTTTGATTGCAGTAACATCCGGCAAACACGTCTCGATTCGACGTGGATTCAAAAATCGGTTCGAGTTCAGTAGACGACTCCGCGGTTTACTCGGGGTAAAAATCGGACGGTGGCCGATTTTCCATCTCCTCGATTACGGCTTACCGTCCCGTGACGACGAAACCGGATTTTGCCCCGAATCAGCACGTCTTCTCGGCGAATTTCACGCTGTCTTTCCGTATCGTTATCGTGAGATGATGGCAGTCCGTCGCGTGCCAGATTCGACTTCCCGGGGTTGACGAAAACGACGGTCGTCAACGACTACAGTCTATCCGCTACGCGCCGCTATTCGACGTGAGTCTAAAAAATCGGTTCGAGTTCAATAGACGATTCCTCGGGGGTGAGCGGAGTGAAAGATAGCCTGAACCTATCTTCCGTCTCACGGGCTTCGCCCGTTCGACATTCGAGGTTTCTTCGAAACCTCGCTTACATCGCGCCGCCCATACCACCCATGCCGCCCATGCCACCCATGCCGCCGGGTGCGCCGCCTTCGTCGCCACCCTTGTCGGTGGAGAGGTCGCCGGCGGAGATGATGTCGTCTATTTTGAGGACGAGGTTCGCGGCCTCGGTCGCACTGGAGAGTGCCTGCTCCTTGGCGTGAGCCGGCTCGACGATGCCCGCCTCGAACGTGTCTTCCACGTCGCCGCTGAAGACGTTCAGGCCGGCGCGTTTCTCGCCGTCCTCGTGTTCCGCGCGGAGGTCGACGAGCGTGTCGATGGAGTCCAGTCCAGCGTTCTCGGCGAGAACGCGCGGGACGAGTTCGAGCGAGTCGGCGAACGCTTCGACGGCCAACTGTTCGCGGCCCTCGACGCTGTCGGAGTAGTCGCGGAGTCGGGAGGCGAGTTCGACTTCGATGGCACCGCCACCGGAGACGACTCGTCCGTCACTGACGGTCTGTGCGACGACGTCCAGTGCGTCCGTGATACCTCGTTCGAGTTCGTCCACGACGTGGTCGGTGGAACCGCGGAGGAGGAGCGTGACACCGTGGGAGTTCTCGCCGCCCGTGACGTAGAACAGCTCGTCGCTGTCGTCGCGGGTGACGCTACCTTCTGCAACGTCGTCCGCGGACGCGCTGTCGAGGTCCGAGACGATGTTCGTGTTGAGAACCTCTCGGAGGAACTTGATGTCGCTCTTCTTTGCGCGTCGGACGGCCAGAATGCCCTCCTTCGCGAGGTAGTGCTGTGCGAGGTCGTCGATGCCCTTCTGGCAGAAGACGACGTTCGCGCCCGTGTCGATGATCTGATCGACCTTCTCCTTCAGCTGGGCTTCCTCGCGGTCGAGGAAGTTCTTGAGCTGATCGGGGTCGTTGATGGAGATCTCGGTGTCGACGTCGGTTTCCTCGACCTCGACGGCTTCGTTGAGGAGGAGAACTTTCGCGTCCTCGACGGAGCTCGGCATGTTGTCGTGGACGGGGTCCTTGTCGATGACCGCGCCGTCGAGCAGTTCGGATTCACCAGCCGAGCGGCCGGTCTGAGTCTCGATGTTGACGTATTCGAGGTCGACCGTCTCTTCGACGGTGACGGACTGAACCGCGTCGACGATGATCTGGCTCAGGACTTCCTTGTTGAGTTCGGCACCTTTGCCGGTCATGCTGGTTTCCGCGACTTTGCGAAGGAGGTCTTCGTCGTCAGTGTCGACCTCGTCCGCGATGTTGTCGATCTCCTCGCGTGCTTTCTCGCTTGCGAGGTGGAAGCCTTTGATGACTGCCGTCGGGTGGATGTCCTGTTCGAGGAGGTCCTGTGCGTTCTTGAGGAGTTCACCCGTCACCGCGACGGCCGTCGTCGTCCCGTCACCCGCTTCGTCCTCTTGGGTTTCGGCGACTTCGATGATCATCTCGGCCGTCGGGTTGTCGATGTCCATCTCCTTGAGGATGGTGACACCGTCGTTCGTGATGGTCACGTCGCCCATCGAATCGACGAGCATCTTGTCCATCCCTTTCGGACCGAGTGTGGAGCGAACGGCGTCCGCCACCGCTCGCGCCGCAGTGATGTTGTGTTCCTGCGCGTCCTTGTCCTTGACTCGCTGGGAGTCCTCGGACATTACGATCATCGGCTGACCTTGCATGCGCTGACTCATAGTACAATGGCGACTATGATTGTGCTTCTATATAAATCTTTATCCACTGCCTCGTTCGCGGACATCCAGCGATCGAATTCTGAAACAGAAAATCGCCGTAAGGCGGTCGGTACGACGAAAATCACGATACTAGTTAACACGAGTCTCTCGATGAAAATCCGATTCTCAAACTCCTATTTATATACTCCGATGCACAGTTCATACCCCCCTCCCCTTTCTCGTCTCGACGCCCGTCGTTTCTCGGAACGTCTTCCCGACGGTGTCCACTCGATCAGTTTTCTCGTGGCACTTCCCTGTGACCGAGACGATGGTTTCGATGGTAGTACATGTGGACCCCGCCGGAAATCGTCACCAGTACGGCGAGCCCGAGTGCCCACCACAGTACCGGCACGAGACCGAACGGTCCGGCACCGAGCTGTGCCCCTGTCAACAGTGCGAGGCTGACACAGCCCAAAACGAAGTAGTACTCCGACCACGGGAGGTCGTTGTCGGGAACGATTTCGAGATACGTGTTCAAGAGCTCGGCCCGCTCGGTCAACGTGATGTCACCGTGTGCCGGGTCGTAATCGATAAAGCCAGTCTCGTTAAGCTTCGGCAGATGTGCCTGTTGGAGCGTGTTGTACACCCGTTTGCGTTGTTGTGAGGTTACTTCGTCGACGGTGACGTCGTTCTCCCACGCCGCGATTTGCGTCGCAAGCTCCCCGATTTCGGCCGCTTCTTCCCTACGTCGCAAGTAGTGGAGTGCGTATCGTCGCCGTTGATTGCTCAGTATCTGGAAGATGATATCTCTCGACAGTGGCGTCTCCTTCGTCTCGTCTGCTTCTTCGTTCATTGTGTCGTCTATCGACCGGGCGAATGTTCGTTTTTGAGAGGTGACCCTAACTATTTAATTTTTTGCACCGATTTAGCAGAAGTCTTCTGTTGCATATATTCTTCCATCCCGAGTATAATAGATTCCCAGGCCTTCTCGCTCCCAATTTTTGGAGAGTAGGTTCTTTCGGTGTTCCGGCGAGTGCATCCACTGTGAAACGATTCCACGAGCGAGTTCCTTCGCCGTCCGATATCGCACTACGGTCCCATTGTCGGTTCGAACCCGCCGGTCGAAGTAGGTGTACGCGATGTTCTCCCCCGCACCCCGAATGCAGTAGTACTCTGCCCGCCGATACCGGTCATTTGGGTCGGCACCCGACGGCGACACGTGCGCGAAGTATCTTTTCTTCCCCATATCGGCACTGTGATTTCTCGCGATGTCGCGGAGCGCACCGTCGAATTCGAGCGGGGCGAGTCCGTGTTCCGCTCGCCGTTCGTTGATACCGCGATGGACGTAAAACTCCACCCAGCGGCGAAACTGCGTCCGGTTCGGGTCGGTCAGCCGTTTCGGCTGGTCGTGTGGAACGTCCACCACCTGTACTCCGCGGGCCGTATCGAGCGTCCGTTCGCCGGGGACGTGGTAGCCAGCGACGTATGCCCCGGAGAACAGTACGATGAGGAGGACCAAGCAAAGCGGGACGAGCGAGCGCGTACGCATTCGTTCGCTGTTCGACCCCCGGTGTGATGAATGTCGGGCCCTGCTGTTCCGGTAATCGACATTTTCGAACGGAGCTCTCGATGGTGTGAATGTGAGACTCCTGCTCAAATCCAGTCCGATGCGTTTTCTCGTTCGCCGTTTTGAAGTGCACGCTACGCGGTGCTCGCCAAGCAGTTCACTCGAAAACGCCGGGACTGGGATTTGAACCCAGAATCCCATAAGGGAACACGCTTTCCAGGCGTGCGCTTTGCCATTCGGCCATCCCGGCTTACCTGTTGGTTACCGGGTGCGGTGTTTAAACCCTTCTTTTCTAATCGAGTGCCCCGTGGGCGATGTAGGTGAATATCGGTGCACCGATCGCCACGACGAGCGTCGTCCCGACGATCATCGGAACCGAGTAGCGATAGCCGGTGACCAACTGGTACCCCTGTAGGAGGACGAGAAACGCGAGCGCGCCGACGACGCCCCACAGGAGACTCGCCTTGACGCGAGGATTCACAGCTATCCTTACTCGGTGCTGGCGATGGCCTCGATTTCGACGCCGACGCCCTTCGGCAGGTTCGCCACTTCGACGGCGCTGCGGGCCGGTGGATTGTCCTGGAAGTACTCCTGGTAGGATTCGTTCATCTCGTCGAAGTCCTCGATGTCGTCCATGAAGACGGTCACTTTCAGCACGTCCTGCATGTTCAGCCCTTCCTCTTCGAGGATGCCTTTGACGTTCTCCAGGCTCTGGCGCGTCTGCACCGAGATGTCCTCGTCGGCGAGGAGCTCGCCGTCGGGCGTCATCGGAATCTGACCTGCGGTGAAGAGAATGTCACCGTTCGTCGTTGCCTGACTGTACGCGCCAACCGCCTCGGGAGCGTCCTGCGTGCTGATGATTCGCTTCATGCACGTCACTTCGGGCCGTGGAACTTAAACCTACGTCAATAGGGGGCGAAAAATCAACCACCGATCCGCTCAGACCAGCACTTCCACGTCGAACCCGTTCTCTCGCAGGGAGTCGAGAAGGTTGTCGACGTGCTCCGGGCCGCGTGTTTCGAGGTCCAGTTCGACCTCCGTCGCGTT
This sequence comes from Haladaptatus sp. AB643, assembly GCF_024136975.1. NCBI lineage: Archaea > Methanobacteriati > Methanobacteriota > Halobacteria > Halobacteriales > Haladaptataceae > Haladaptatus > Haladaptatus sp. AB643. The sequence continues at coordinate 15,824 of NZ_JAMYJW010000001.1, read as the reverse complement.
CATACCGATGTCGCGGGAGGTGCGGTCGTGCTGGATGGCGTAGATGTTCGCCTGTGCATCCGCGATGACGTCGAGGAGTTTTCGCAGCGAACCGGGTCGGTCCTTGAGTACCGTCTTGAGTTTGACGTAGCGCCCGGTTTCAACGAGTCCGCGCACGATGACGGTCGTGAGGAGGTTCATGTCGATGTTACCGCCGCTGAGGACGGGGACGACCACCTCGTCGTCCGCGTAGTCGAACTTGCCTCCGAGGATCGCGGCGAGACTCACCGCACCCGCACCCTCCACGAGCGTCTTGCCGCGTTCGAGCAGGTAGGAGACCGCCACCGCGATTTCCGAATCCGAGACGGTGACGACCTCGTCCACGCGGGCGTCTATCACGTCGAACGTCCGCTGGCCGACGCTTCGGGTGGCGATTCCGTCCGCGATGGTATCAACGCTGTCGAGCGTCTGGACGCTCCCCTTCTGGAGCGAGTCGGCCACGCTCGATGCGCCCTCGGCCTGCACGCCGATGACTCGGGCGTCGGGGTTCCGTCCCTTGATGGCGGTTGCGATGCCGCTGATGAGGCCGCCACCACCGATGGGGACTACGACGGTTTCGACCTCGGGAAGGTCGTCCATGATCTCCAGTCCGATGGTCCCCTGCCCCGCCATCACCTTCTCGTCGTCGAAGGCGTGGACGTAGGTTCGGCCCTCCGTCTCCTCGATTTCGTGGGCGCGCTCGGCGGCTTCGTCGTAGTCCTCGCCGTAGAGGATGGCCTCCGCGCCGTAGTTCTCCGTCGCACGCACCTTCGAAATCGGAGCGTGTTTCGGCATGACGATCTTCGCATCGACGCCGCTTCGGGTGGCCGCGAGTGCGACACCCTGCGCGTGATTGCCCGCGCTGGCCGTGACGACACCCGCTTCCTTTTCGGCTTCCGAGAGGGTCATGATGCGGTTGGTCGCGCCGCGAATCTTGAATGACCCCGTCCGCTGGAACGTCTCCAGTTTCAGGTGGACTTCCGCACCCGTCATCCGAGTAAAAGTGTGAGAGTAATCGAGCGGTGTATGTCGGGCCGTCTCGGCCACCCGCTCCCGCGCCGCCAACACGTCTTCAAGCTCTAGCATAGTTGTCGGTAGTTTTTGCGACGCTTTATCGTTTAGGAAGTGTCCCCGCGAATTCGTTGACGTTCGTCACCGCGAGACCGATTTCAAGTGAATACCCAAAGAAACGAAGCGCAACGAGACGGTCGTTGCGTGACCGTGTCCGGGAGCGCCCTCGCAATTCATGTTCATTTCTCATCAAATGTCTGCTGACAGCCCGGTACAGAAACGCCTTTTTGCTTTCCACTCTGCCTACGAAACGATGCAGGTCTCCGAGGCGGTTCCACAGTTCGCGGAGGCGTTCGCCTTCGAGGAGTTCAACCGAATGCAACGCGAGATGCTTCCCGCGCTGCTCGAAAGCGACGAGAACGTCGTTGCCAGCGCGCCTACGGCGAGCGGCAAGACGGCGCTCGCGGAACTCGCCATCTGCAAGGCGCTGCGCGACGACGGCACCGCGCTGTTCATCGCCCCGCTTCGGGCGCTGACCAACGAGAAGGAAAGCGACTGGGAACGCTTCGAGGACCTCGGCTACTCGGTGTACGTCGTCACGGGAGAACGAGAGTTGAACCCGCGGCGCGCCGAACGCGCCGACATCCTCGTGATGACGCCCGAGAAGACCGACTCGGCGACCCGGAAACACGACTCGTCCCGCTACTCCTTTATCACCGACGTGGACTGCTGTGTCATCGACGAGGTGCACCTGCTCGATTCGGAGAAGCGCGGGGCCGTCCTCGAAGTCACCATCTCACGCCTCCGCAGGCTCTGTGACCCTCGTATCGTCGCGCTTTCCGCGACGATGCCGAACGTGAGCGACGTGGCCGATTGGCTCGACGCGCCGCCGGAGACCACTTTCGAGTTCGGGGACGACTACCGCCCCGTCGATTTGCACGCGGACGTGAAGACCTACTCCCACGGGGACAACTCCTTCGCGGACAAGTATCGCAGGCTGTATCGTGCGCTGGACCTCGCGGAGCCACACATCCGCGAGGACGGACAGGCGCTCGTCTTCGTCGCCTCGCGGCAGGACACCGTGCAGGCCGCGAAGAAGGCCCGCGACGAAATCGCCGAGCGGGACATCCCCATCGGTGCGCGCGGCGACTACGATTTCCATACCGAAACACAGGAACTGCGAAACGATACCCTCAGAAACTCCGTGCTCGACGGCGTGGCGTTTCACCACGCGGGACTGTCGAAGAACGACCGCGACCGGGTCGAGGAGTGGTTCAAACAGGGAAAGATTCAGCTCCTCTTTTCCACCTCCACGCTCGCGTGGGGTGTGAATCTCCCCGCCCGATGTGTCGTCCTGCGCGACACCAAACTTCACGACCCGCTCGAAGGCGAGGTGGACATGAGTCCGCTCGACGTGCTCCAGATGCTCGGACGGGCGGGCCGTCCCGGCTACGACGACGTGGGCTACGGGTGGGTCGTCTGTGACTTCAAGGACGCGGACAAGTACCGAAAACTCCTGCGCGACGGCAAGGAGATCGAATCCCGTCTCGCGGAGGATTTGGACTCCCATCTCAACGCCGAAATCGCGATGGGCACCATCTCGGATCTGGACGATGTGATGTCGTGGCTTCAAACCACGTTCTACTACGTCCGCGCCCAGACGAAACCCGACGAGTATGATTTCGAAAATCACCGTGAGCGCGTCAGAAACACGCTTCAGCGCCTCGTCTCGCGCGGATTCGTGGAGCAGGGCGACGACCTCTCCATCGAGGGCACGGCGCTCGCCATGCTCGCCTCGAAATTTTACCTCAACCTCGACACGGCCGAACGGTTCCGCCGCCTCGCGGAGGCCGACGACATCGACGTGCCGAAGGTGCTCGAAACGGTCGCTGGCGCGGCCGAGTTCGACAGCGTGAGTGCCCGTCAAGCCGAGCGTGACGCCATCAATTCCGTCCTCGTCGGACAGGATTCCGGCGACCTCGAAGCGGGCGGGCGGAAGGTGCTCGCCATCCTCCGTTCCAGCATGACGGGTTCGACGCCGGGCGACTTGCGGAGCGACGCGTGGGTCATCCAGCAGAACGCGGTTCGACTGCTCGCGGCGCTCCGTGCGTTCCTGAAACGGCTCGACAGGCCGGTCGCCGCGAACCTCGTCACCCGAATCGAGGCCCGCGTCGAAAACGGCGTCGGGGAAAGCGCTGTCGGACTCACCGCGATCGATGGGGTGGGTGCCGGGCGGTCCAGCAAATTGGCGACGGAAGGTCTGGAAACGCCCGCCGACGTGCGCGCCGTTGGCGTCGATGGGTTGGTCGATGCGGGTCTCACCGAGGGCGTCGCCGAACAGGTCGAAGCCAGCGCCCGCAAGCTTCCCGACGTGGAGATCGAATGGGGGTCGTTCCCGAGCCGAATCGCTCGCGGCGAGAACGACATGCGCGAGGTCACCATCAAGAACCGTGGTAACCGCGAGCAAGCAGCTATCGACGTGACTGTCAACGGCGTCGAAATGACGGAAAAATCGACGTATCTCGACGGCGAGACGACGATTCCCGTCGGCGTCTTCGGGGGCACGGCCGACGAGATGGAGTTCACCGTTCGCGTCGCGTTCCCCGACCTCCCTCTCCTGCCGGTTACCGACGTTCGGTCCGTGCAGGTCGAGTGAGCAGTTCTTCGTGCAATTCGGCGGGTGAGGAGACGACCACGTTCGCCATCGTGAGGTCGAGTTCTTTCGCACCGTTCGGATAGCCGACACAGTACGTCCCGGCCCGAACGGCCGATTCGACGCCGTGTTCTGAATCCTCGACCGCGGCACACTCGTTGGCTCGATAGTCGAGCAACCCGGCCGCGTACTCGTAGATTGCCGGTTCGGGCTTGCCGGGAGCGTCGATGTCGTCGGCGCTGACGACTTCCTCGAATTCGAGGTCGAAGCGGTCGGTGACTATTTCTATCCAGTCGTGAGGTGACGAGGACACGAGCGCCACGTCGGTCCCGTCCGCTCGTAGGTCGTCCAACAGGTCGTGAAAGCCGTCCATCAGCGAGACGTGCTCGCCGTAGAGGTCCTCGGCGATTCCGTCGTAGAGGGAGATGAACTCCGATTTCGTCACGTCGGTCCCGTACTCCTCGTCCAGATAGTCGTAGATCTCGCGGAAGTTCATCCCGGTGATCTCGTTGTCGCCGATATCCTCCACGCCCACTTCGGGGAAGATGATCTCCTCTTCGAGTTCCGCCCAGAAATCCTCCGAGTTCACGATGACGCCGTCCATGTCGAACAGCACTGCCTGTCGCTCTGCTCCTTCCATTTCTTCTATCTCTTCCATTTTCTCTTCGTTCATCCTTTTCACTCAAAACCCTTGGCCCGAACGTTCAAATACGAACACGGAACCAACCCGGGCCATGACAGACACGATTCGCGTGTTCGCCGGTGACTGTACGATTACGACGGACGGCGACACCCACGGACAGCGGCGCGGCGAGGTCGTCGCCATCCTCAAACCCGACGATACCCTCCTCGTCCACGACGTGGATGGCTATCAACCGGTCGAATGGCTCACCCGTGCGGAAACCGCCCACGCCTCGCTCGACGGCGATTCGTTCACGCTCGTCGCCGCGACCGACGACCATCGCGTTCGCGTCGATTGTCACGCCTGCCACGGGATTTCCCGCTATCCGGGCTCAGTCGCCGGGATTTCCGTCGGAACCTGCCCACACTGCGACGGCACGCTCACGCGAGCCAAGGGAGCGGTTTCGTGTCTCGGTTGTCACGAGGAGTATCCGATTCCGCGTCGGGCCAGTATCGGAACGGAAACGTGTGACTGCGGCCTACCGTCCATGCACGTCGAACGCGGAGCCGAATTCGAACTCTGTATCGACCGCGACTGCGGCACCGTTTTCGAGGCCGTGCGGCGACGATTCGACCGGGAATGGGACTGTCCCGACTGCGGAGCCGACATGCGAATTCTGAACAAGGGCAGTATCATCGCGGGATGCGACCGCTATCCCGACTGCGAGGTCGGCTTCGGAATTCCGAACGGGATGATCGTGGGTTCGTGTGACTGTGGCCTTCCCGTGTTCCGAACCTCGACAGGTCGTCGGTGTTTGAACACCGATTGCGAGATGTTCGAAGACGGCCGTTTGGAGGGCTGATTTCCCATCGATGACTGCTCTCTCGGCCGTCCGAGTGGTGTATTAACGGGGTGGCAGAACACCGTTCTCCGGACGGTCGGGTGAGTTCGTCCCTGAGTCGTAGTGCATTTGAAGGCCCACATCACAGAAGACGTATGGATGGAAGCCTACGCGACGACGAAGTCCGTGTCGGCGGCGACGCCCGCCAGCGGTACTACGATTCGCGGGGATACGGTCGCCCACTCAGTGGCAACGAGGTAGCGTTTTCACGCGTCGAAGCCGCCCACCTCCTGCTTCGCGGCGACCTCGACTCGGTCGATGGTAACGGATTTCAGAAATTTTTACAGGAATCGACTGGCAACGGATTTGCGGCCCGATTCCTCGTCTACGCAAACCTTCGAGAGCGCGGGTTCTACCTCTCGCCGGATCGAGAGGGATGGGTGTCGAACCCCCACCCGTCGTCGGATTTCGTCGTCTATCCGCGCGGGAGCGGCCCGTGGGACGACGAGGTGTCACACCGGATTCGGGTCGCGAGCGAGCGCGATCCGATTCCCGTCGCGGAGCTAGGCGACGTGGTCCTCGCGATCGTGGACGAGGAGAGCGAAATCACCTACTTCGAGACCGATCGCATCGAGATCGAGGGGACGACGGATCACGACGTACCGACCGACCTTTCCGGGTCGATCGTCGGCGACCGCGTGCTGGTGTGGGACGCTCCCGACGAACTCCACGGCAAGGCGTTTTACGGCCAGCAGATGGGTGGACGCGACGCGACGGGGATTCTACAGTTGTCGCTCGTGGAGGCCGCCCATCTGGTCGCGGAGGGTAATCTCGAAATCGGGGGAACGTACGACGACATAGTCGAGCGAGGTGAGGAGGTCGAAGGCGAGCGGTTCGACCGCCGCTTGCTGGTGTATCGAACCCTTCGGGAACATGGCGTGGTCCCGAAGACGGGATTCAAGTTCGGCGCGGATTTCCGGACCTACGCCGACGTGAAGTCGGTGGACGACCTCGGGCACTCGGAGTATCTGATTCGGGTGTTGAAGGACGACTACGAGTTCGTCCCGCGTGACCTCGCGCTCGACGTTCGACTGGCACACGGGGTACGAAAGCAAATGATTTTTGCGCTCATCACGGAGAACGAACGAATAGACACTTGGCTGTCGGTGACACGACTTACACCATGACACGAGACGATTCATCCGAAACGGGCGGACTCCTGCCCGACGGTGGTACCGCAACGGGGGAGGACGACGTCGTCCTCGACCCGTGGGGGTCGGCGACGGTGTCCGACTACCGCAAACTGTTTGAGGAGTTCGGTATCGAGGAGTTCGACGACGTCCTCCCGGCGGTTCCGGACCCACACTACCTGATGCGCCGGAGCGTCATCTTCGGCGACCGTGGCTACCGCCGCGTGGCCGAGGCGATGCAGAACGACGAACCGTTCGCCGCGCTGTCGGGGTTCATGCCGACCGGTGACCCGCACATCGGACACAAACTGGTGTTCGACGAACTCATCTGGCATCAACAGCAGGGCGGGGACACCTACGGGCTCATCGCGGACCTCGAAGCCCACAGCGCCCGTGGCCTCTCGTGGGAGGAAATCGACGAGCATTCGCGGGATTACCTGCTCTCGCTCATCGCCCTCGGGTTCGACGCCGAGACGGGGACGCTCTACCGCCAGTCCGAGAACCGCGAACTACAGGATTTGGCGTTCGAACTCGGGTCGAAGGCCAACTTCTCGGAGTTCCAGTCCATCTACGGCTTCGACGGCGAAACCAACGTCTCGCACGTCCAGAGCGTCGTCACGCAGATGGCGGACATCCTCTACCCGCAACTCGACGAACCGAAACCGACCGTCATTCCGGTCGGTCCCGACCAGGACCCGCACGTCAGGTTGGCCCGCGACCTGGCGGTTCGGATGCGCTACTTCGGCGTGACGAAAGCTTACGCGAGTTTCGAGGCGGACGAGACGGAACTGTCTCACATCGCGGCGGCGTACGAAGCACGCGAGGAGTACGCCGAGGACCCCGAGATGCCCCGCTGTGAGGACGCGGCCGCGTGGCTCGCCGAGAACGGCGACCCGGACGTTCCGGCCGTCGAGACGACCATCTCGAAGCTCGAAAACGCCGGCATGGAGCCGCTTCGCCCCCGTGTTCGGTTCCTCGACCGCAACGCGACAGAAGCGGCATATGGGGCACTCATCGACGCCATCGAGGGCGAAAAACGGGTGTTCGACGAGCACATCGACGTGTTCGACTACTCGCGGGAGGAGGCCAAAACCCTCGCCCGTGAAATCGAAATCGAGAACGATGGCTACGGCTTCATCATGCCATCGTCGATCTACCACCGATTCATGACCGGTCTGACGGGCGGCAAGATGTCCTCGTCGGTTCCGGCCAGCCACATCAGCCTGCTCGACGACCCCGAGGACGGCTACGACAAGGTGAGATCCGCGACGACGGGCGGCCGCGAAACCGCCGAAAAACAGCGCGAGTTGGGCGGAAAGGCCGACGAATGTCCGGTGTACGAACTGTACGCCTACCTCCTCGCGGGTGACGACGACGAGTTCACGAAGGAGGTCTACGACGAATGTGTCTCCGGCGAGCGCCTCTGTGGCGACTGCAAGGAGCAGGCCGCTCAACTCATGAAGGAGTTCCTGGAAGACCACCAGGAAAAGCGTGAAGAGGCGGAAGAACTGTTGGACGGCTTGGATATCGAGTTGGAATCCTCGCGTCGATAACCGATTCCCGATTTCGACGCTTCAGAAGTGTTTTGCGGGTCCGGTCTCTATCTCAAACGTGATGTCACGGCTCCGTTCGTTCGAAGGATTCGGTGTATCCGGTGTCGTCGTCGGTGTGTTTTTGATCTGGCTCGGGTTTCGAGACCAGATGTGCACTCCCAATAGTAGCGTCGGTAACCCCTGTGGTCCGAGTTTCATCCTCCTCATTCCCGGAGTCATCCTCATTCTCATCGGTCTCGGTCTCTTCTTCCTGGGATACCAACATCAGCAGTCCTCTGCACCGGACGCCGACGGCTAATCGGACCGACCTCCACGCGCTTGCTTCCCGTTCGACGCATCGCGTTCGTATGAATTTCGATGATCGATACCATCATCCGTCAGAGTCGGTATCTCCGTCGTCGCTGTCCGAATCAGTGTCGCCGTCATCGCTGTCCGAATCAGTGTCGCCGTCATCGCTATCGGAATCGGTATCGCCGTCGTATCCGTCCGAATCCGCGTCCCCGTCATGCCTAATCGTACCCGTGCTTCCCCCGTCGCTTTTCGAAGTCCCGCTCGAATTCGCTCCGGCAATCGTTTGGCCAGCACCGGTCTCGGGAGAGGATGGCGATTTTTCGACGTTGAATCCGATGCTGTAGAGGATAACCGGCGGGAAAACGTACGAGGCAATCGCCAGCAGCACGAACAGTTTGTTGACGAAGATAAGCAACCCGAATGCGGTGAGCGCCGCGGTCGCGGCCGCATGTATCGCCGTGTGGGTGTACTCTCGATAGTACTCCCAGAGGCCGCGGAGCCATCGTACCGTCCCTCCTCGGGTTGCGATAGCGGACATAGCTAATATTCGTTTTCTACAGGTAAGAACCCAGCTACGAACTACGAATGATGACCGGATACTCTCCTCACTTCTCGACGACGACACACGGAGTCGCCGAATCAACGAACTCCTCGTCTTCGGCGTCTATCAGTTCCCAGTAGCTCCGCGTTTTCGCGCCAGTTATGTTCCGAACGACATCCTCGCTAATGATATTCGCGCCGCTCAAGACGAGTTCGAACGATTCCCGTTTGCGTCCCTCGAACTCCCTATCGAACGTTCTCCTGCTCTGTTCGTTCGGATAGTTCAAAATGAGATGACCTCCCGCTCGAACGTGTGAGTACAGGTTCTCGATTGCTCGGCGCGGTTCGTCCACGAAATAGAGCGTGGCGACGCAGTACACCACGTCGAATTTCCGATTCCTATCGAGATTCGGGAGCGAATCGACCGCGAAATGGAGGTTGTTCAACCCTTCTTCCGTCGCTTTCTCGGCGTTGTCCCGGACGACCGTTTCCGAGATGTCGAACCCGTACACGTCGATGTCGGGGTGGCGCTCGGCGAGGAGGAACGGGACGACCGCCGGTCCACAGCCAACCGACGCGAAGTTCTCGGGCGTGCCCTCCCGTTCGAAAGATCGCTCCACGAGGTCTGCCATCCGCTCGCCGCCGATGTAGGCACAGCGGTCGTAGTTCGCCCTGTCGTAGAACCGCTCCCAGTCCATCATCGTCCCCAAATCACGCCATGTGGGGTAAACCCCTCCGGAACCCTTTTGTCGATTTGACGCCACCATTCAGCCATGCCATCCGAATCCCACCATGGCAGTAGTGCAGTCGAACCACGGCCACCGCTGGGATTCGGCTTTTTTATCGCGGTCTGAGCGGTCGGTGGACTCCTCCCGCGGCGGGAGGACGAAACCGGGTGCAGGAGCCCGAGTGGTCCGTCTGTCTTCAGAAGGGCTAAACCGGCGGAACGGGAGATACGACCAACGACTACCAGTGGACATGAAACTACCAGAATCACAGGTCGCGGTGTTGGAAGCCGCGAGCGCGAACGACGAACAGACGATAGCGGAACTCGCCGAGGAGACCGGTCTGAAACCGGAGACGGTGACGGGCGCGGTCTTCGAACTCGAAGACGAGGGACTGCTGTCGATCGACGAACGAACCGAGGAATCCGTCTCGCTGACCGAGGAAGGCGAGGAGTACGCCGAGGACGGACTGCCGGAAATTGCCCTCTACGAGGCAGCCATCGACGCCGGGGCTGACGACGACGCCGTTCAGATGGGCCAACCCATCGGGGGATCCGGACTCGGCGGTCCGCAAGTGAACATCGCCCTCTCGAACTACGCTCGAAAGGGCTACGGGAGCATCGACAGCGGCGAAATCACGGTCGACCCCGACGCGAACCCGGACGAGGACGACGAAGCGAGCGCGCTCGCCGCGCTCGCGGATGGGGAATCCGTGGACGACGCGGACACGCTGGACCAGTTGGAAAGCCGCGGCCTCGTCGAGCGCTCCGAATCGACGGTTCGCTCCGTGACGCTGACCGAGGCGGGCGTCACCGCGATGATGGAAGGTATCGAAGCGGCCGAGACGGTCGGCCAGCTAACACCGGAAATGCTCACGACCGGCGACTGGCGCGACGTGGAGTTCGCCGAGTACAACGTCGCGGCCGACGCCGAGCGAGTCGACGGCGGCAAGGTTCACATCCTGCGCCAGACCGCGAACCGCGTCAAGGACGTGCTCGTCGGCATGGGCTTCGAGGAGATGGACGGCCCGCACGCGGACGCGGACTTCTGGATCAACGACTGTCTGTTCATGCCCCAGGACCACCCGGCGCGCACCCACTGGGACCGGTTCGCGCTGTCGAACCCCACCGAAATCGGGGACTTGCCGGAGGACCTCGTGGAGCGCGTCCACAGCGCGCACCTCGAAGGTGTCGGCGAAAACGGCGAGGGATATCACTCGCCGTGGGACGAGGACTTCGCACGAGCAATCGCGCTTCGCGGGCACACCACCTCGTTGTCGATGCGATACCTCTCGGGCTATGCGCAGGGCGAGTTGGAACCGCCACAGCGCTTCTTCAGCGTCGAAAAGGTGTACCGCAACGACACGCTCGACCCGACTCACCTGCTGGAGTTCTTCCAGATCGAGGGCTGGGTGATGGCCGAGGACCTCTCGGTTCGTGACCTGATGGGTACGTTCGAGGAGTTCTACGCCCAGTTCGGTATCACGGACATCCAGTTCAAACCGCACTACAACCCGTACACTGAGCCGAGTTTCGAACTGTTCGGCAACCACCCGGAGACGGGTGAACTCATCGAAATCGGGAACAGCGGGATGTTCCGTCCCGAGGTGCTCGAACCCCTCGGCGTCGAGTGCGACGTGATGGCGTGGGGTCTCGCCCTGGAACGCCTGCTGATGTTGATGTACGGCTTCGAGGACATCCGCGACGTTCACGGGACGCTGTGTGACCTCGAACTGCTCCGCGACGTGGAGGTGATTCACTGATGCCAACTGTCGATGTCAACCCCGACGAACTGCGACAACTGACCGGTCACGACGAAAAGAGCGACGACGAACTCAAGGAGGACATGTTCGGCCTCGGCCTGGAGTACGAGGGCGACACGGAGGACGGCGACATGCAGTTGGAGTTCGCCCCTGACCGCCTCGACCGTCTTTCCATCGAGGGTGTCGCGCGCTCGCTTCGCTACCAGTACGGCGACGACAGCGGCGTCTACGTCCCGAAGCTGAACGACGCGGACTGGACCATCGAGGTGGACGAGAGCGTCCCCGAGGAACGCCCCTATGTCACCGGTGCGATCGTCCGTGGCGTGAACCTCAGCGAGGACGCACTCGACTCGCTCATCCAACTGCAGGAGAAACTCCACGCGACGATGGGTCGCAAACGTGCGAAAGGTGCCATCGGGATTCACGATTTGACGATGCTCAAGGGGAGTTCGGCCACCGAGGAAGGCGGCAACTCCATTCGCTACGTCGGCGTCGACCCCGACGGCGACCGGTTCGTGCCGCTCGACGCGGACGCCGAGATGACACCCGACGAAGTCCTGCGTGCCCACCCGACCGGCGAGAAGTACGCCGATCTGGTCTCGGAGTACGACCGCTACCCGGCCATCTACGACGATATCGGTCTGTTCTCGTTCCCGCCGGTGATCAACGGCCGCCGGACCGAGGTCGAAGCCGACTCGCGCAACCTGTTCGTCGAACTCACCGGAACCGACCAGTGGACCATCGACAAGATGTGTGCCATCATCTGCTACGCGCTTGACGCCCGCGGCGGCACCATCGAGGAAGTCGAAGTCGAATACGACGACCGAACGCTGGTCCGGCCGAACTTCGACGTGACGACCAAGGAGGTCACCCACGACCGTATCGAGACCCTGCTCGGTATCGAGTTCACCCCGGACGAAGTGCTGGACCTGTTGGCCCACTCCGGCCTCTCCGGCGAAGCCGAGGAGACCGACGACGGGGGCGTCGTCTACGAGGTGGAAATTCCGCCCTATCGCGTGGACGTGCTCCACCCCGTAGACATCGTGGACGACATCGGCCGCGCATACGGCTTCAACGACCTCTCGCCCCGCTACCCTGACGTGGGGACGGTCGGCGGCCGACACGAGCGCTCGCAACTCGAAGACGCAGCGCGCGAGGTTCTCGTCGGTCTCGGCTTCGAGGACCTGCTCAACTTCCACATGATAAGCGAGGAGGAGAACTTCGAGCGCATGCGCGTGGAACCCAGCACCGACGTCGTCGGCGGGGGCACTCCTGCGACCATCAAAAACCCCTACAGCGAGGACTACACCATGCTCCGAACGTGGGCGCTCCCCTCGCTCATGATGGTGCTGGAGAACAACACTCACCGCACGTACCCGCAGGACCTCACGGAAATCGGTCTGGCGGCGGCAGTTGACGACTCGGAGAACACGGGCGTCGCCGAACACCGAACCGTGGCCGGCGTCCTCGCGCGCTACGACGCCTCCTACGAGGACGCCAAGGCGCGTCTGCAAGCCATCGCTCGCAACTTCGACGTGACCCTCGAAACGCCCCCGACGGAGCACCCGTCGTTCATCTCCGGCCGTGCGGCCGCCGTCGTCATCGACGGGGAGACGGTCGGAATCGTCGGCGAAATCCATCCGGAAGTGCTCGTTGAGCACGACCTGGAGGTTCCGGTCACCGGATTCGAGTTCCGACTGGACGCACTAGAGTAACGACTAACTCCTTTTCGTGTGGCGGTTTTTCTATGAACTACGAATTTCGTCCTATCACTGTGGACGATGTGCGCGCCATCGTCTCGTGGCACTACGACCCGCCGTACGATTTCTACGACATGGAGAGTGACCCAGAGGATTTGGCGCTGTTCACTAATCCGACTAACTGGGACGACAAGTACGCGGTGTTCGCTGCAGATGACGAACGCGCCGGTTTCTTCTCGTTCGAATTCTCGGATGGAACGCTCGAAATAGGGCTCGGGATGCATCCCCATCTCACCGGACGAGGCAACGGACGGTCGTTCGTCGAAGCCGGGTTGGTGTTCGCTCGGAAGGAGTACGACCCCGAGGAGTTCTCCCTCGCCGTCGCGACGTTCAACGACCGCGCGATTTCTGTCTATGAGAAGGTTGGATTCGAGCGCGTCGAGGTGTTCGTACAGGAAACCAACGGTGGGGAGTACGAATTTCTCGAAATGCGGCGTGATGCCTGACGAGTGATTCTACGAAAGGTCCGCTCCGATGGCGTCCTCGATACTGTCGTAGCCGTCCCGATCGAGGAGTTCAAGCAGTCCTTCGTTGATATCACGCGCTATTGACGGCCCTTGATAGATGAGACCGGTGTACAACTGGACGACGTGTGCACCTGCACGAATCTTCTCGTACGCGTCCTCGGCGGTGAAGATTCCCCCCACACCGATGATTGGAACGTCCACCCGTTCGGCGGCGAATCGAATCATCTCCGTTGCACGCGTTTGGATCGGCATTCCCGATAGCCCGCCATCTTCGTCTCGGTACTCGCTCCGGAGCGTTTCGGGGCGGTCGGTCGTCGTGTTCGTGGCGATGACGCCGTCCAACCCGAGTTCCGCCACGAGATCGAGTGCGTCCGCGATCGCTGGCTCCGGCAGGTCCGGCGAGAGCTTCACGAGTAACGGACTTGCGCCTGCATCCTGTAGCGTCGTCAAGATCCGTTCGAGATTCTCGCGGTTCTGTAGTTCACGTAGACCGGGCGTGTTCGGACTGGAGACGTTCACGACGAAGTAGTCGGCGTGCGAGGAAACGCGCTCGTAGCTGTACAGATAGTCCTCCTCTGCCGTCTCCAATGGGGTCGTCTTCGACTTCCCGATGTTCGCTCCCACGGGAACGTCCGGGAGCGACTGCATTGCCATGCGTGCACCGATTCTGTCGGCTCCGTGGTTGTTGAACCCCATCCGGTTGATGATACCTTCGTCCTCGCGGAGTCGGAACATTCTCGGTTTCGGGTTGCCCGGTTGGGCCTCCGCAGTTACACCCCCGATTTCCACGTGTCCGAACCCGAGGCTCGCCAATGCGGAGGGAATCTCCGCGTTCTTATCGAACCCGGCAGCGACACCGACCGGGTTGGGAAATCTCTGGCCGAGCGCGTCGACCGTCAGGCGGGGGTCGGTGACTCGGTAGTTCATCCCGAGCAATCGCTCGGCCGGTGTCCCCTGCACCGTTCTCAAGAGCGTGTGAACCGTGCTGTGTGCACGCTCTGCTGGCAACTGGAATAAAAGTGGTTTAACGACCTCGTATCCGTTCATCGTTCTTCGAATGAAAATCACCTGCGGGGTGCCCGCGGCGACCTAAAATTCGTGTTCGACCTCGTCTTTATCCGCCTTCTGGATAATGATCTTGTCTTCCCGAACTCGTACAAAGACTTCGTCACCGATCTCCATGCCAGCGACGGCAAGTTCGTCTTCGTGTAGGTTGACGTGGACGTTGTGATATTCTCCGTCTTCGTCTTTCGCGCCACTCGGGCTGAGCTTCTTTTTCCGTACCATCGCGGTATCTTATGCAGTCCTTCACCGTAGGATGTACTTAAGTGTTTTCTACCGTACTGTTCCGCTCCGTCTCTCTTAGAAATGCCCTATGAGCCGAGACCACTTACCTTGCTCGGCCTGTTTTTCCAGTGTGAAACCACGATACTGCGGAACTCTCCTATTTATGTCTATCGCCGAAAACCGCTCATATCGGCGATATATTTATAGTGGACCCTGTGCTGGGTTGGCATGGAGGAGAAAACCATGGTACGTGACGATGGTAAGCGGAACTTTGCACTGCGCCAATCGGATGGAGACGAATCAAGTGTCTTTTCGGGGAACACCCCTCGACAGGCTGCGCTCAAAGCAGCACGTCGACTTGACCCAGGTAGTTCCGAAGATGCGGCGGACAGAGTCGAGCTCCGACTTCGAGAGAAGGGTACCGACAAAGTCCACATCTACGAGGGTTGGGCATGGCACGAGGAGGCCCCTGACGACAAACCAGACTGGATGCCGACCGAAATAACGGAGGCAAACGTCTCCAAACAGGGCATCGAGCACCTGGACGAGTGAATCGAACGTACTCAATAACCGAGTGTTTTATTCGACTGCTACATAGTATAGTATTCTTCGCATGCGCGTAGCGTAGCAGAAGTTTTTTTTGCTCGCTCAAAAAAATAACAGGATGCGCGAGGCACATCCGGCCGGACTGAACGCACGACGCGTAGGATGACGGTTCGATCTTCCACTCGCGCAATAGTTCTCTCGACCAGTAGCTGTAACCGTTCAACCGTTACGCTAATCCGCAAACCGAACTACCCGAGTTGCGTTCCCTTCGAGCCACATCGGTTGCCCGCTTGCTCGATAACTCGAAATCAATGGCCCTTGGTGAACTATTTCTCCCTTTTGTGGGCTTACTTTGAGATATAATGCTAGTTAATCTGTGCCTATGAGAGTTTCATTCGACGGGCTTAAGTCTAACCCCCGACTTTGAGTAAATGCGAAGGACGCCTCGTGGTCACCCCGCGAGGTGTCAGCCCGAAACCCATCACATCTCACGATGTGCCCGCTGGGTTTCGGGCGAAAGAAAGCCAATCCAATGCCCTTAAGTGTATGGGGGCACTC
>NZ_JAMYJW010000019.1:0-76270 GCF_024136975.1 Haladaptatus sp. AB643 | reverse complement strand
GGAGGACGTCGCTCGCGTTCATGTAGTACGGGATTTCCTCGTGTGGAACGCCGGACACCGCACGCAGGTCGGCATCGACGTCGGCCTGCTCGACGATGCGTTTCGCCCGCGCGAAGTCCTTGACGTCCCGCGAGGTGTCGTACGGAAAGAGGACGATGGGGACGTCGGAATCCCAGCCGATCCGTTCGCGGGCTTCCCGCTGTGGGATCGGTCGAAAACGTTCGGTATCGACGCCGAACGGGATGAGCGAGTGGGGGCCGGAGTAGTTGGCGGCCATCGCTTTCGTCGGCAGGATAACCGCATCCGCTTGCCGCGCAACTGCCGTACTGAGACGGGGGAGCCACCCGTTTTCGCTCATCAGGTCGGTTCCCCAAAACGTGATCACGAGCGGGCGAATGGGTTGAGCGAGCGCGAAGGGGGTGACGAGGCCGTAGTTCGCGTGGACGAGGTCGTACTCGGAGAGCGAATAACGGAGTACCGTGGGATAATAGCGTAGATAGTCGGTTATCGAACGGCCGCCCTCCGCCGGACGAGGGACCGTTACCGTCGTGCACTCGATGTTTCGTTCCTCCAACTCTCGAATCTGGAGGTCGAAGAACGGACGCGGTGTCGTGACGAGTTGTAACACCTTCATTCTCTCGTGTCGCTCGACTCGGGTGCCGTCCGTTCCGATAGACGTCATTCTCTGTCGTATCGATGCTCCATGCGGCTTTTATTATATACCGACTAAGCATCGTGAACACGGAATCGGTGCTCGGAAGGGATTTTTGTTTTTGATTTAATGATGTCTTATATATGTATTTGAATTCTGGTATAGTGATTGACCTGACTGTTGGATATGACTGATGATTTTTCGACTCGTTTTGGGGCCTCATCGATTGTGTGGTGAGTTACCATAGTCATGGGACTTAAAGAATGGAACTACTAAGCCACAGACTTTGGCCAAAAGGTTCTAATATAGATTATTGTTGACCGTCAGAACTGCCAACGTACCTGTCTTCCGGTACATCGGGATGGGATTCCTCTCTCACGACGGTTGTCAGTAAACGCTGGGATTCAAAATGACTCAAAAAATCGACGCACATCAATCAAGCGACAATAACGATAGAAGATCGACGCACGGAGCATCACGACGTACTTTCATGAAGGGGGTGAGCGCAGCGGGGTTATGTGCGATCGGGGCACGAACGATGTCCGGTCGAGCGAGTGCGCAGATCCCATACGCTGACGACTACGATACGGTTGTTAACCTCGTAGAAGACGGTGGTGCCGACCCCAACAACGGGGATTCCATCACACCCGTCCTTCGCGAGTATGCGGACGATGATACGCTTCTCTATCTCCCATCGGGCCGCTACTACATGGACGAGCAGTTCCGGCACACCGGATTCGACAACTTCGGAATCGTCGGAGAAGACGACACGACCATCGTCCCAGCAAACTACTTCGATTTCAACGACAGGGATTGGAACTACCGGCTCTTCCGCCTCGGTATTTCCTACAATCCCGGGAGAGATCTCCGTGTCGAGAACCTCAATATCGACCAAACAGCGGACGATACCGGAATCCGCGTCATCGAAGCAGCCGTCGATGACGGTCTCCTCGTCCGCGACATCGACATTAAGGGCAAACACGACAGCGGAACGTGGGGGCCAGGTCGATTCGTCATTACTGATTCCGACGGAACGGGTGTCGTCGAGCGGTTCCACGCACCGGACGGCGGCGCATGGGAAAAGAACACCCCCGGGGACCGACTCTGGCGGGGCCCCACCGGTATCATCTGCAACCACTACAACCGCGGCCGAATGACGTTCAAAGATTGCAGTCTCGGCGGCTTCCCGGACAACGGTCTGTATGCCGCCAACGGTTCGGGAAAAATCGTCATCGACGGAGGACACTACGAGAACAGCCAGACAGCAAGCCTCCGAATCGGTGGTGAGAACAGCATCATCAAGAATGCGACCGTATCCGTGAACGAGAGCGATGGGAAGTCCAACCAACACGCGATTCGCGTCGAGAACACGAATTACATCCGTATCGTGGACTGTGATGTCGAGGTGACCGACCCGAACGGCCACGCCATCAAGTCGATGGACGTCGGACTGCTAAGCGTCGATGGGTCGACCGTTCGAACCGCTGGAGACGACGTCGTGCACGCGTTGGTACTGCAGGGTAGAACCGACAAAGCGCGAATCAAGAATTCGACGTTCGTCCACGATGCGGACGGTGGTTTCTCGATATGGATTCACGACGGTGACGACCAAGTCTTCGTCGAGAATTCGAAATTTACTGGAGACGGAGGTCACGTTAGCGCACGTGCCGCCATCCGCTGTGACCGAGACGACTGCGAGTTCCGGAATCTCGACGTCGAGCAAACCGGTTCGTCCCGTCGCCGGTCACTCGAAATCACCAGCGACGACTGTCTAGTCTACGATGGAAGTTACATCGGGGAGATGACACCGATAATCGACGCTGGAAGTAGTACGTGGATACAGAGTATCTATTCAGAAGCGGTCAACGGCTCCGCTGGGCTTCGACTCACCGACAGCAGCAGGGACGTGTACATCAAGAAGAACACCATCGTCAACGGTATCGACGACCGTGGCAGCTACGGACTCGCTGGCTGGGGCAACGACTTTAGCGCATAAACAGCGATCCCGGACAACCGTCCTATCCGGTCATTCTCATCGTATTATCACCGACACCATCCGATCTAGTTAGTGTATAATAAAGCCCCTTTGGTGGGAAATGGATATCGAGTGTCATCCGAAGAAGACCCCGGTGAAGAGAACGTAGGGTGGTAATTTCGTGCAACGAAGCATGATGAGCGGTCTGCTCTCTGTTGCGGGGACGAAAGTGCTTACTCTGATTATCGGGCTCATCACGACACCGATACTGTATCGGTTGCTCGAACCGAAAGGAGTCGGCATCTACACCACCGTTCTCTCGGTGTTTTCGATGTTCATGATACTGGTGAGCTCCGGCATTACCGATGGGGTTCGTAAATTCCTCGCCGAGGACAGGGATATGGACTGCTGGGAGGAGCACGTCGTCGGGTTTTACTTCAGACTCGCCCTGTTGCTTTCCGTCGCCGGATCGATCGTCCTCGCGCTCTGTGCGTGGTTTGGACTGGTCAAGCAGGTGTTCGGTCCCGACTTCGAGCCGTACTTCTACATCCTCGCGCTCCTCGTCATGACACAGCAGTTCCGTGCGTATTCCCGACGGACGCTGATGGGGTTCGGGCTGGAACGCTACTCGGAACCGTTGAAAATCGTTCAACAAGTCGTGTTCCTCGCCGTCGCGCTCCCGTTGGTCAAACTCGGCTTCGGTGTCGGTGGTGCGCTGGCCGGGAAGATAGTGGGAGGTGCGCTCGTCGCGGTCATCGGGATGATACTGGTCACGAGACAGGTGTCACTCAGCGGCGTCGTTCGAAAAACACCGAACGAATTCCCGAGGCGGACGATGTTGACGTTCAATTCGTTGTCCATCGTCCTCATCTTCCTCCTCATGTCGCTGTACCACGTCGACATCCTGATGCTGCAACTGATATCGGGAAGTAACGAGCAAGTCGGGTACTACCGTGCCGCGCTAAAGCTCGCGGAATTCCTCTGGTTCATTCCGATGGCTCTGCAAACCGTGTTCGTCCACTCGATGTCGGAGCTGTGGTCGAACGGTGAAACCGAGCGGATTTCGAAGCTCTCGGCGCTGACGACCCGTTATACGTTCCTGCTGACCGGAGTGATGGCCCTCGGACTGGCAGCACTTTCCAACGTCGCTGTCCCCGTGTATTTCGGCAAGGAATATATGCCAGCGGTTACTCCCCTCATCCTCCTGTTGCCGGGAGCGCTTGGCTTCGCGGTTGCACGGCCGATCCTCGCCATCTCCCAGGGGAAGGGGAATCTGAAGTATCCGATCCTCGCCACGGGAACCGCCGCCGGTATGAACTTCGTGCTGAACCTCCTTCTCATCCCCCGATACGGGATGCAAGGTGCGGCCATCTCCACGAGCATCGGATACGGTTCGATGTTCATCTTCCACATTTGGAGCGCTCGAAGAGTCGGGTTCAACCCGCTTTCGGATGCCCGTCTGGGACGGGTACTGGTGACCACGATACTGTCGGCACCACCCATCTTTGTGCTCGCGAATTGGTTGGACGTTCGGCCACTCATCTTCGGGATTCACGTCCCGCTGTCGCTGGTCACGGTTCCACCACTCGGACTTGCGGTCTTCGCGTTCTTCTGCTTTGCAACAGGCGCGTTAGGAGTCTCTGAAGTCCTCGATACGGTCTCGTCGTTCCCTGAACCGCTCGGCTCGCGTGCCGAAACACTGCAAACGAAAGTGAGTGAAAACACGATGTCAACCGACTCGATACAGAAACTGATGATCGTCGCTGGAGTCCTGTTGTTCGTCTCGGGGATCGGATACGCGTTCCTCGACCCCGGCTTCGGCGGGATTGGCGGGCCAACGCAAGGATCGTCGGTGAACAGTACACAAACGACAGACCCCGGAACGACGGGGGCCGGGACGACACATAGCACCACACCGTCGAAATCACAGACCACGACGAAATCGAAGGAAACCACGAAAGGGACGACTGCATCGTCCTCGACGACGATTTCCACACCACCGCCATCCTCGAGTACGACGAGTACGACGTCGCCACCGGACTCATCAACCACGTCGAGTACCAACCCGCCGCCATCCTCGAGTACGACGAGTACGACATCGCCACCAACGTCGGGAACGACGACGAGTTCCACGACATCGACGACGAGTACCACCTCGACGTCGGCAGGGACGACCACGACAACCACCACAACCCCCGCGACGACCAGTACGACCACTACAACGACGAACTCGACGACAACTTCGGGATCCGCGAGTACGACGACTACGGGTTCGACGACCACCTCGGGATCAACAAGTACGACGACTATGAGTTCGATGACTACCACGGGATCAACAAGTACGACGACTACGGGTTCGACGAGTACCACGACTCCAACGTCGAGTACCACATCGTCATCCAGCACAACTGGTAGTTCGACAGGAACGACTAGCACTACATCGTCCGGAACGTTTCTGATCGCCCCCACGCTGGGAGCCATCACGAACTGAGCGGTCGTTGATGGCGTGTGACGCAAAACCCATCGTGGAGGATATCGGAATTCGAATCCGGAGTGTCAGAGTCGATTGAGGGGAGCGGTTTCGAACTAGCGGATACGTACGTGCCGTAGCGGAGAGGTACTCCTTTTCGGGACATCATCGAGCCACAAGGGGGATTTCTCGACGGACATCGTTCGGCGAATAGCATGTGAGCACAGGCCTCCATCGACGAACACACGAGGGACAAACCGCGGTGGACATGCCCGACACACGAACCAACCGAATCGAGCGGAGAGCGTCGGATCGAAGCGGCGGGAGGAGAGTACACGAAAGTCGGAGACGGCCCTCCATCGAGTCACAGTCCGAGGGGATCACCCTGTGCCGACCCGTGTCCATGATGGTGAGACGGCCAGGACGGTCGAAACAACGACCACGTAGCCCACGAAAGGGATGAACGGATAAAGCCGAGCGCGAGACGGATCGGCGTCACGAGTGACGGGAAATCCGTACGACTCGTGGATGGAATCCAAAAAAAGGACGACGGTCGTGCGGGGAGAGAAAGCGAATGACGGGCGGGTCGAACGATTTAGATGATCATTCCCTTCTTCTCGAGGTCGGAGAGGGTGACGACTTCGACGTTGCTCTTTTTGATGTGGTCCAAGATGGCCTTGAACTTCTTCTCCGAGAAGCCTTCGTCGCCGCCGATGCGGTGGAACAGAAGCGGAGTCAACTGCTTGTACCGCGCAGCGTAATCGATCAGCTGTTTGGACGTCTTCACGCTGCTGTCACCGTATGCGCGCGAGATGAGGGTGTTCTTCTTGATGACGGGAAGCGCGTTCGGTGAACCACCGAACGTCATCGTCACGTCGTAGTACTTCTTGGCGAGTTCGAACGTGTCCGCACCGACCACGTTCTTCGGGACGGCCATGTACTTGTAGCCCTCGTAGCCGTACTGCTTGAGCCACTGTTGTGACTCCTTCATCAATTGCTCCTGGTTTTTACGTGAACGTTGGTCCATCGACTTCGCCCCCGTGTTCGGGTGAGAAATCATGTCCCAGCCGTCCCCGACCATCTCGTTCATCTGTGTTCGGTTGAGATAGCCGTCGTCGAAGACCGCGTCGGTGATGATGGCGTCGACACCGGGGAAGCCGTACTTCTTCATGTACTTCTTGTACGCAACCGAGTACTGCGATTCGGCCCCGTCGTCGAACGTGAGCATGACCATACCCTTCTCCGGTGCGGGTACCGTCTTCAGGTCGTCCACGTAGAATTCGATGGGTGTCGTCGTGTTGGGGTCACGTGGACGGCCGGTGATTCGAATACCGTAGATCTTCGAGAGGTCGATCTTTTTCGGGTCCATCTGGTTGGTGACACCGAGGTTGATGCGCACCCACTTCCCTTTCGGGCCGTAGAGTGTGCGCTTCAGCGTGACGATGTGGCCACGGTCGGGCGCGTACAGCTCAATGTCGACCTTCGATTCCTTGTGTGACGTACACTTGTACGCGATCGAGAGGTTCTTGTCGCTGAGGTCGGCAGGGTTGCTACCGAAGTTGACGCGCTTGATTTGACCGTACTTCGTCTTCTTGCTTCCCGTGATGTGGGCCGACTGTGAACCCTCGTATTTCACCTTCGTGCTCTTTTTGAGGCTCCCTTGCCCGCTAGTCGCACTCCAGTTACCGAGCTTTTCGAAGCTCTCGAAAGTCTCCGGACCGCTCTGTTGGTTGCCGCCGTCGTTGGTGGTCGTGTCGTTACCACCCTTTGTGGAGGTCGTTCCCTTGCCGTCGCCCTTCTTGGTGGTACTCTTCGTGGAGGTGGTGGAGCTATCGTCACTCCCAAAGGCGGAACATCCGGCGAGACCGGCCGCACCGGCCGCACCGACCGTCGCCAGAAACGTGCGTCGTGTCTGTCGTCTCATCGCTACCCTACCTAACCAGGCATAGGTATTTTCTTATATGGAGCTTAAGGGTACAATGTCAATGATTGTGCATATGGGAAAATCGGTTCGAAAGCACCGTTTACAACGTTTCCAACAGAGGGAAAACGTGGAGGAATTGAACTAGGCACCAGATAATTAATATGTGGGGTCGATACCGCACTTTTGATGGCGTCAGACAGGAAAAATCGAAATATTACGAGTCGTAGAACCTATCTTAAACTTACTGGAGCAATTGCGGCATCGGCTGCTGTCATGGGATCTGCTTCTGCAAGCAAGTCCGATTATGAAGACCAGTACGATACCGTCATTGACGTGACAGAGGTAGGGGCTGACGACGGAGGGGACGAGTCGATTACACCGATTCTCCGGGAACATGCGGACGACAACACGCTCCTTTACTTCCCATCGGGGCGGTACTATATGGACGAACAGTTCCGATTTACTGGGTTCAATAACTTCGGTCTCGCCGGCGACGACGCGGAGCTCGTTCCGGCAAACTACCACGACTTCGACAGTGGGGGCGATGGGAATTACCGTCTTTTCCGACTGGGAGTCGAATACGAACCGGGAACGGATCTTCGTGTCGAAGGGTTCACCGTCGATCAAACGGCCGACAACACGGGAATTCGTGTCATCGAGGCGGCCATCGATGACGGTCTCCTCGTCCGCGACATCGAAGTTCTCGGCCAACACGACAGTGGAACGTGGGGTCCAGCGCGGATGGTCATCACGGATTCCGACGGAGAAGGTCTCGTAGAACGGTTCCACGCACCGGATGGCGCAGCATGGTCCAGCGAAACGCCGAGCGATGCGCTCTGGCGTGGTCCGACGGGAATCATGTGTAACGACAATAACGAAGGGACGATGACGTTCCGTGACTGTGTGCTCGGTCCCTTCCCTGACAACGGTCTGTACGCCGCAAACGGCAACGGTTCCGTGCAAATCGAGGGGGGCCGCTTCCAGAACAGTACGGGGACGAACGTCCGTCTCGGCGGTCACGACAGCTATATCAAAGACGCCACGATCATCGTGGACCAGGAGAACCCGCACGGAATCGCCCAGCGTGGTCTCCGCATGGAGAAGGGTAACCTGCTCGTCGCCGAAAACGTCGATTTCCAGACGAACGTCGAGGAAAGTCCGGCGATATGGGTGACGCACGATGCCAACTACAATTACATCAAGAACTGTACCGTCACCGTCCGAACGGACGATCCGACGACCGCAGTCATGATTCGCGGTAGTGCGGGACACACGCGTATCGAAAATACCGAAGTCAAGCACGATACGGGTGGCGGTCCAGCCATCAAAATCAAGGACGGCGACGATCCCGTTTACCTCGAAAACGTCACTATCACGGGAGAGGCACCGACTGTGGGATCGCGAAGCGCCATCCAAAACAACCGTGACGACTGTGAGTTCCGAGCTGTCAACGTCAACTACAGTGGTGGCTGGGGTCGACGCGCACTGACTATCGCAGGCGACAACTGTCTGGTTTACGAGGGAGATTACGTCTCCGAAGATCACCCGCTCGAAATCAGTGGCAACGGAACGTGGATCGAAGGGGTATCTGCACGCTCACGGCGTGACGATGTCGCACTGCTCCTCACGAGTGACTCCGAGGATACGTACGTCAAGAAGAGCGACCTCGACAACGGCATCGATGACCGTAGCTCCGACGGATACGACGGTTGGGGCAACGACTTCTGATCGGCGACCACTGTTCCCCGCTTTCGACATCGACTCAGGTTTGTGACCGCGTCGCCCGAATGTGATAGGCATCGGACCGCTCGCTCAGCCGTTCGACGTCGAATCCGTGATCACGGAGATACGCCTCGATTTCCTCTGTCGAGGTGTCATAGTGGCGGCTGAGTTCGTGATGGAGTTCTGCATACACGACACGAATGTCCGGAAGGATCGATTCGAATCCACGGAGAACCTGTAACTCGGCACCTTCGACGTCTATTTTGAGAATATCGGGGGATGGATATCGCCCCGCTTCGACCAGCGTTTCGCCCCGGTACACATCGATGTCGAGTTCGCCATCGACCGAAAGGGAGTGTTTTCCTTCGCCGTAATTGAGACTCCTGATCGCAAGCGATCCGATCCCGTCCTCGTCCGAGAGGGCGATCTCGGCGACTTCCCACCGATCGATGGGGACGTTCGCGGAGAGGTTGTGTCGGAGACGAACCGCGTTCGTCGGCATCGGTTCGAATGCAATGACCCTCCCGCTCCGGAGACGCTTTCCGACAAAGCACGTGTGTGTCCCGATGTTCGCACCGATATCGTACACTACATCCGACTCGCGGACGTCCTGGAGCAAGGATTCGATGACGGCTTGTTCGCCGACGAGCGAGGATGCTCTGTGATACTCGGTTCGAGAATCGGTCGCGAATTCAGTGGTAACACCGTCGATCGTCACCGTAGTAGACCAGAGATGAATCGCGAGTTTGGCGTGCCAGTAGAGCGTTGACAATGCTGGTGCGATACCCGTCCGCTTACACCATTTCCAAGGGCGGCTTTGGGCGATAAACCGCTCTAAATCACGCATACGAATGTATCATGAGGCGACTCATAAATATATATCACAGATAATCCGAAGCCGAACGGGGGGTGGATGAATTAGCAGGGCCATAACGAAGTCAATAAAGGATATATGTTATATCGAGTATCGGACGATATCCACACCACATATCAATATATTACTATTCTACACCGATGAATGCGTTATTTCTACCGAATCACGACGATGATCCGTATTTAGACGCATCCTCATCTCTGGGAGTGCCACGCCCGCGATGAGTAGCAGATCACCGCTCGAATTGTTTCAGTGGCTAAAGCGCGTGTTGTCACCCCGGGGCGGCGTCTCGGAACGGGCAGTGAAAAGCGGCATCTGGGCGTCGATGGCGAACTTCATCGGACGTGGACTACAGCTCGTCAAGCTAATCGTCCTCGCAAACATCCTGACACCGGTACAGTTCGGGCTGGTCGCGTACGCGTTGTTAACGTTGGCCGCCATGCGACGCTTGTCGAATCTCGGTATCAAAGAGGCACTCATCCAAAAAGAGGAGGACGGCGTCAACGAATACCTCGATACTGCATGGACGTTGACGGTGATTCGTGGCACGATCCTCTCGATAATCGGGTTTCTCGGCGCACCGTACATCGCGACGTTTTTCGGGGCAGGACCGCCGGCGACGCAGGTCATACGGGTGATGTCGTTGGTACCATTTTTGACGGGGATCCAGAATCCCGGTATCGTCTATTTCCAGAAAAACCTGGATTATGATAAGCAGTTCGTCTATCAGGTCGGAAAAGCAGTCGTCGCGGTCGGTGTCACGATCGGGTTGGCGTACCTGTGGGAAAACGTCTGGGCACTCGTCATCGGCGACATCGCAGGCGTGCTGACGGCAACGACGTTATCGTACGTCCTTCACGACTACAAACCGTGGCCGAGTATCGATAGGGAGCAAACCAGGGATCTGGTCGGCTACGGAAAATGGATTACCGCGTCCGGAATCGTCGTCTTTCTCACGACGGAGGGGGACGATATGTTCGTCGGATGGTTACTTGGGAACGCCGCCATCGGGATCTACCAGTACTCGTACAAAGTTTCAAACGCTCCGGCGACGGAAGTGACGAAGGTACTATCGAGCGTCATCTTCCCGACCTACTCG
Organism: Haladaptatus sp. AB643; assembly: GCF_024136975.1. Lineage (NCBI taxonomy): Archaea > Methanobacteriati > Methanobacteriota > Halobacteria > Halobacteriales > Haladaptataceae > Haladaptatus > Haladaptatus sp. AB643. The sequence continues at coordinate 65,554 of NZ_JAMYJW010000019.1, read as the reverse complement.
AAACTCCAGAACGACGCCTCGAACCTCCGTCGCGCGTTTTTCAAAACGGTACAACTGGCCACGTTCGTCTCGATCCCACTCGCCGTGGGTATCGTCGCCGTCGCGCCCGTATTCGTCGATGCGTTTCTCGGGGCGGAGTGGCAACCCGCAGTCCAAATAATGCAGTTGCTCGCGCTGTGGGGTATGCTTCGTTCGATCGGTTCGACGACGGGGCCGTTGTTTCAAGCGGTCGGGAAACCCGATATCGCCACCAAGATACAAGTCGGAAAGCTGGTCATCCTCGTGATCGCAATCTATCCAGTAACCGAAGCCTACGGTATCGTCGGAACGAGTGCGCTCATCGTGGGTAGCGGGCTGTTCTTCTCGGAACCGGTCGCAACGTACCTCGCCGTGCGTGAGGTCGAGGGAAGCTATCGTCAGTTCCTTCGTCTCCTTTTCTATCCGCTCACGGCAAGCCTCGGTATGCTCGCCGTCGTAACCTTCGTCGGCGCACGACTCCCATTCGGAGGAGTTCCGAAGTTCCTCGTCATGGTCGCCACCGGCGCGGTGTTCTACGGGATGGCCATCCTTGTGATGGAGACCTGGGGAAACTACGGAATCCGCGACGTGTTCCGGACGATGGTCGGTGCTATCGGAGAATGAGGACCGTTTCAGATACTCCTAAACACAATATTCCTGATGTTATACTGTGTATAGTTAACCGCCATTGAGGCTATAGTCATAGTAGAGCCAACCGTGACACGAGCGAGAGCAGAAGAAACGAGAGGAAATCGGCGTGCAGCCGTCGACCGTCGTGGCACGGAACAACCGCCCAATACCCCAATAGAGGAGGACGAACGATGAACAAAGAGATATTTGGTGTCTTCGGTGATAAGGATGAATTCGAACGGTTCCGCTCCGAGCGGGAATTCGACGATATCGTGACGAGTGAAGTCGCGACCGTCGGAATTCGGGATACAGGGCTCGGGATTCCAGGCCGGAGCGCCTCCTATTCCGGCGACCTCGGGTCATGTGTCATTTGGGGGGAGGCATACCCCAACAAACGAGGCTGGTCCGAACCCGCCCGTTGGCTGCTGGAACAGTACGTAGAGAAGGGAAAAGACGCCGTTCGGGATCTCAACGGATCGTATCTCGCATTCATCCAACACGAGGGGGAAACGGTCGTCATCACCGATCCGATTCGGTCGTGGGAGTGTTTCTACACCGACGATCCGGGTGTCCGCGTGTTCGGGTCCGACGCGGCCGCGGTCGCAAAAACCATCGATAATCCCACGATGCGTCGCCAGTCCGTGGGTGAATTTCTCCACATGGGCGTCGTTCTAGGGGACAAGACGCTGTTTCATGAGCTCAGCCGAACGCCGTTCGACGGCTACCTGACTCCGAACAGTGTGAGCGAGCTCGACAGGTTCGTCTACGACGAACAGGAGATGGACTACGTGGACGAACTAGCGGACCGCCTCCAGCGTGCGATTCGTCTCCGTTCGCGCCAACCCGGCAAGAAGGGATTGTTACTGTCAGCGGGGTACGACTCACGGACGCTTCTGTCCCAACTTCCCAAGATCGATCACACGTACACTGTCGGAATGCCGGACGCACAGGAGGTAAAAGTCGCCCGTCGGCTGGCAAAGCAGTACGGTGTCGACCACACGACGCTGGTGACGAACGACCGTTACATCACTCCCGGCGAGCAGAAGGTCCGGGACACCAACGGCATCAAGGAGTCGATTCACATCCACCACGCGGGCTACAACAGCGAAATAGAGGTGGACACGATGTATCACGCTCTCCTGTTCGATACGCTGTTGAAGGGTTTCGGTCACAAGCGGACGGAGCTGAAGTTGTTCGGGAAGACGATTCCAACGAAGCGGATGGAGCCGAATCCCGACCCGGTCGAGGCTTCGCTCGATAACTTCGGGTACCTCCCCGATCACAGTGCTGAACTCGCCGAACAGTACACGTCGGACCCGGATGCCGCCGGAAAATTCGTCCGAAACGCCATCGACGCCGAGTTCGATCGCTGTTGGAGTCGAACCGACGACGTCCAGAACGCCCTCGCGCTGTTCAGTATCCGAAACCAACCGACGATTCCGTCCCGGACCCACCTCGCGGACAACTATCTCGAATCGTTCATCGCGGCCGACACGGAACTGCTGCAATGGCACCTCCAAACACCCCCGGAGTACCGCAACACGTCCACGGTGATTCGGGCGATTCGGCAACTGGATGAGGACCTGTTCCGTCACCGTCCGCCGGACCGTCCGTACACCTCGACGCTCCTGTCGGAGATGGAGCGGTTCGCACGCCGAAAGATCCCGTTCGTTACGGAATATCAGTCGGCGTGGCCCGACCGTCAGAAAGTGTACGACCGCTACAATCTCGACCAGCGGTTGTTCCCCGAGCACGAAACGATCCACGAGTTACCTTCACGGCACAAACTCAGGATCAACGATATGGTCGGATGGGTCGCCCAATGTTCGGAGAACAGGGTCAACCCGACTGACGTGCTGCATCTGCCGACGGAAGCCAAAAACACGGACGATGCGGGATCGAAAACGAACGGAGCGGACGAGGTTCCGTCGGAGAACTGATTAGCAGCCGTATAATAAAACCCGCGTACAACGACTTCCAGGATAATGAGTACGAATAGCCGCTGGTGGTTTCTCGACCTCACGCTGGCGCTTGTGCTGACTGTTGTCGGCGGTGTCGCTTCGTATATGGGGATCGGCGGACGATTACAGGTTGCGCTCGTGGTCCCGCTCGTCGTCTTCTTACCGGGGTACGTTCTCGTCTCGGCGCTGTTCCCGGAGGGAGGAGACAACGAGGAACGATCGTTCAAGCCGAGCGAAAACATCTCGGCGTACGCCATCGGAGGATCTGTGCGGGTCGCGCTCGCAGCAACCCTCAGCGTCGCCATCGTCCCGATGGTAGCCGCGCTGTCGAACTTCACGCCATGGGGGGTTCGTCTGCACCCGATTTTGTACGGTATCGTGATCTTCACCGCAGTGACCGGTGTCGTCGCGTTCGTCCGCCGGTTACGCGTGCCAGCGGAAAATCGGTATTCGCCCGGTCTTCCCGGACTGTTGTTCAGTCCAACGGATCGTTCGAACAGCGGATTGACGATGGCACTGAACGTGGGGATCGTCATCAGTTTCCTTCTGCTCGCATCTAGCGCCGGGTTCGCCGTGCTCCACCCGCCACAACCGAAGACGTTCACCGAGTTCTATCCGCAGACGAACAAGGTAGACGGCAACACACAGACGATGTATCAGTCGGACCTTGCCTCGGACGGCGTGACCGTCAACATTCACAACCACGAGGGGGAAACCGTGCAGTACACCGTCGTCGCCGTCCTCCAGCGGGTCGAGGACGGGAAAGTGACAGATCAATCTCAATTTACGAAAAAACAGGTAACGGTCGATGCGGGGCAGAAAAAGCAGGTAACGCTCACCGGCGACCCAGCGTTCACCGGGGAGAACGTTCGAGTTCAACTCTATCTGTACAAAGGATCGGCGTCGGGGCAACCGGACGAACAGGCCCGCGTTTGGCCGGTTTCGAGAAGTGCCTCCTCGGACCAAGGCGACAGTAGCGACCAGAATCAGGGGTCGGACAGCGGTCAGGAGACCACCCAGCAACAAACGACGGAACAGCGGACGACGGAACAGCAAACGACGGCCCAGCAGACGACACAGCGAACGACCCAACGGCAGAGCACCTCGACGAGTTCGCGGACGTCGTCAACGAGCAGTACGTCCACGACAGGGGGAACGACGACCACGACCAACGGAGGCGGCACATCGACGACATCGAGTACCACGACGACTACGACCACTGACGACGGCGGCTTCTTCTAATTCGACGGTCGGTCGGCCGTAGCTGGCCGATCGAATCCAAAATCCGGTCGTGTGTGACGTGTTTATCGGACAGACGGTGGAAAGACCACCCACGCGCACTCAAGGCTCGAAGGAAACGACGGGGGATTATTCGTACTGCTCGCAAACGTGGTGGACGCCTTCCTCGAAGCTGACTTCGGGTTCCCAACCGGTTTCGGTAGTGAACTTGGTCACGTCCGCCATCGTGTCGTGGACGTACACGTCATCCGGGATGGGATTCTCGACATACACGGGTTCGACGTCCGTGCCGAGTTCGTCGTTGATGTACTCGACCACGGTGTTGAAGTCGTGGCTCTCGCCGGTGCCGAGATTGTAAACGCCGGTCAGTTCGTTCTCCGCTGCGGCCTCCAGCCCGTTGACGATGTCCGTGATGTACGTAAAGTCGCGTGTCTGACTTCCGTCGCCGTAGATCTCCGGTGATTCTCCGTGAGCGATATCGTCGGCGAACTGGGCGATGATGTTGGCGAACTCCCCTTTGTGCTCTTCCGCACCGCCGTAGCCCTGATAGACGGAGAAGAATCGCATTCCGGCCATGTTCATGTCGTAGTGATGGGCGAAGTACTCGGCGTAGCGTTCGCGGGCCAGTTTGGACGCCTCGTAGCCCGTACGGGCTTCCACGTCCATGGATTCCGGGGACGGCTCCGTCCGACTACCGTAGATGGACGACGTCGTCGCGTACACGACGGTATCACAGCCGTCGTTCCGGGCCTGTTCGACGGTGTTGACGAACCCTTCGACGTTCACCCGTGCACCTTTCGTCGGGTTTTCCTCGTGCATCGCATAGGACGAGAGCGCAGCGAGATGGAAGACCACGTCCACGTCGGTCGGTAGGTCGTCTTCGAGGACGCTCCGTTCGTGGAACTCGACGTCGTCGTCGAGGTTTTCCTCGACTCCGAGATAACCATCGTCGATCGCAGTGACTTCGTTCTGTTTGGCGAGATGATTAGCGAGGTTCGAGCCGATAAATCCGGCACCACCGGTTACGAGAACGCGTTTTCCCTGCATGGTTCACCATCTGACAGGGTACGAAAAAAGGCTACTGGAACATCAAAGCGAAAACCTCGCCCGTCCGGGTGAGGAGGCTGTCAACCTCAGACAGTCCGATTGGCACAGAGCATCACGTCCCCGTTGTCGTAGAGGATGCTCTGGTCGGGACGGCAGATCTGTTGTTTGGAGACCTGTCGATAGACGGGAACGCTCGCGGTTTTATCGCCGTTGGCCTGCTCGGATTGGCTCTTGTTGAGCTGTTTGACGAGCTGGAACGACGGTGCCCCGGTGGACTCGTACTGTCGGTACACCGTAAGCGGATGGTCGGTCGGACCATCCCTGTTATCCGCCGAGAGATTGGCCGCAGTCGCCGGATACGCCCCTGTTCTGGCGAACACCGTTTGATACGGATGGTCGGTATGGATGAACAACGACTTATCCCGAGGGAGCTGGGACGAATCGGGCGACCCCGTCATATCCGCGATGGTGTGAACCGCCGCGATTTCCGACTCGGAGTAGGTCAGTCGCTCCTGGTCCTGCGGGAAGAACGGACTGTCCAACGTCCCGTGGCTGGAGATGACCATCACACTCGGGTACACGAGCGCGAGGACGACCAACACTGTAACCACGACGTTCCGGTTGAGGTTGTGCACGAGATAACCGACGCCCATCGCACCGAGGATGGCCATCGGCGCGTAGAGGAACGCGAACCAGCGCTGTGGGATGAAGTTTCGGATGCCGAACATCGGCAGACCGAGCGTGAAGGCCGTCATCACGAGCGTCGCGAACAACAGCGTAAACACCGAGTGTGAGATACGCTTCCGGCGAAGTACGTACAGACAACCGACGGTCGCCAACGCGAACAGGATCAGGAATCCCGACGCGTCGATGTACGTCTCGATATTTTGGAGAAGCGTCGGTGCGGAAAGCGTGATGAATTGGGAGTTGTTGCTCGCGAGATTGAACAGTCCCGCGCTCGATACCAAGGTCTGTTCCAGATACAACAACACCGTTGCGAGGAACGAATTCCCGTTGTACGGGGTGAACGACCACATGAACGTGATGAGCCCGATGTCGAACGCGAGGAGCCCCGCGAGGTTGACGGGTTCCAGTTTCCGATAGACACCCGGTCTCCGGGCCGTCGTCTGGAAGATGTCGAGCTTGAGCACGAACTGCGCCAAGAGTCCCGAGAACACCACGACGAGCATGATGAACGTCGACACCTGATGGGTCAGGATGATTGCGATGGAGAGGAACACGAGCAGGCCGAAGTCCCGTGCGTTGTACTCCAGGCGCATGATTCGCAGGAGCGCGTAGACGATGGCGATGAAGAACAACAGCCCGTGACTCGTCGGAATGATGTGAATCCCCCATTCGATAAAGTAGTCACCGAGCGAGTACAGCATCGCCGCGAGCACGGCCCACCGTACCGGAACGAGCAGCTTCGTCGCGCCGTAGACGAACAGAATCGCCATCGGCATCACGAGACCGATCGAGAGGTACAGCGCGTTCCGCAGCGACACGTCGTACAACATCGCGGAGGACGCAACGAGCAAGTGGAACAGCGGTGCCGCGATGTGTTTGTTCCCGTTCATCGCGGAGAGGGAGTGCTGTTCGAAAACACCACGGGCCAACTGTGTCATGTGCGTCCAGATGTCGATTCCGATGTACGTCGGTGTGGTGTACACCGCCGTGAGCCGAATGACGAACGCGAGCGCGATTACCTGGACCAAGAGAAGCGATGGGTGGAGGTCCTCGTCGTCCACGAACAGGATTTGAAGCATGATGAGCGTTCCCGTGATGCCCGAGAAAACGTAGAACAACCGGGAGCGCTCGCTCGCGTGCAGTGCGACGGCGATCATCGCGGTCATCAGCACGAAACTGATACTCGGGAGTACCTGTGCAACTAGCTGTGAGAACGATGGATACTCGTAAATCGTCTCTCGGTCGTTGCGGACAGCGAGCAGATAGAGTCCACAGCCGAGACCGAGGACGATGGGAATCGTCTTGATGTATATCTGTGAGGCGAAAAATCTCAGCGGAAACAGCCCGATGGCGACGATGAGGCCGATAATTGCCGCATCGACGTCGAACCGGCGCTGTTTCAACCAGCCAGACATACTCCCAAACATCGATTATCGCCTCCGTCCGTCAAATGGTGGTTCCGTCATCATAGTTAAACCTCCGCGCCCGGCCGTGTCGTTCGACCATGTGCATCCCGAGAACGGCCGGTGAGGGCGCGCAAAATGACATCGGTCGTATCGACTTTGTCATCGAGAAGCCGTTCTCGGCGTTGCTGCCAGTCGGTATCCCCTTCGAGGATGGAAACCGACTTTTCGAGCGCGCGTTCGTGTCGGTCTTCCTGCTGATAGTTGAACAGGAGTTCGTAGCGCTCGTCCAGTTCGTCCGTGTAGCCCATCGTTAGCGTGTTAACGTAGATGGCAGGCGTGCCGAGGACGGCACTCTCCGCCGCCATCGTCGCGCCTTCCCCGACGAACAAGTCGGCGAAGGCGAGCAGGTCGTGCATCCGGTGTGGCGCGACCGTTGCCCGGTGTGATTCGAGCGACGAGGGGAGCGAGCGCTCGGAGGTGATGAGCACCTCCGAACCGGCGTCCTCCAATTGCGTGACGACATCGCGTACGTCGTCGAATCCACCTTGTCCCACGTCGTGTGATGCACCCCACTCGACGAGCCTGAGGACGGTGAATTTCTCCTCGGGATCGAGACCGAGTTCCTCGACCACCGTTGGGTCGGGCGTGAATCGGTCGGGGTGGAGATACGCGAGTTCGTGATAACCGGGGTATCGAACCTGCTTCGAACCCACATCACGCGTGTAACAATCGGGGGTGTAGATGGCGTCAGCGAACGGAAACGCGAGGTTCTGAATGAGTTTCGCGTGCTCCGTGTCGTAGAAGATGACGCTGCGTGCGCGCACGGCCGTTGCCACGTGTGCGGCCGCCACACCGCCGATGGCGGTTATCACGTCCGGCTTCAACTGAACTGCTCGGCGGAGCAGACGCGCCTCGTAGGTCGCCTGTACCCGTGCCAGTTCCGACAGACCCGACGCGGTGCCAGCCAGCACCTCGTGGTCGATGTCGTACCGATGGAGCAGTTCGACCGCCATTTCCTTCTCACGGGCGAAGACGTGAACGTCGTGCCCCTCGTCCTCCAGTTCCGCTATCGCGTTGCGGAAGAAGTGGACGTGTGCCGGGTGCTGAATGGTGACGAACACTCTCATGGGTTCTCCCTCCTGTCGAGGACGATTCCGACGATGATTCCGACGACGCTGACGAGAAGCGACGTGAGCGATTTACGCGCGTCGTCGTTCTTCGTCCCGGTGAGGACCGAGCCCAACGCTCGGACACCGAGTGCGATCCCTGCCAACCCGCTGACGATGCCGAAGAGATAGGCGATACCGAGCGGGTGAGTTCGGTAGCGTGCCCCGAGCCGCCAGAAGAAGTTTCTGAGGAGCATGAGCGACACCTTCGGGATGTAGTCACCGTACTTGATGCTACTCTCCTCGTCACCGTAAGTCGCAGGCATATCCACGTCCGCGACCCGCATGCCGGCGACGTTCAGCTTCACGAGGATGTCGTTACAGTAGCCGTAGTACTCGTACATTCCTTCGAGGTCGATAGCCTCCAGCGCTGGCAACGAGATCGCCGTGTATCCGTTCTGTGGATCAGTTATGCTCCAGTAGCCGCTGGCGATGCGCGTCAACCCTGTCAACAACCAGTTTCCGAGTAGGCGGAATCGTGGCATCTCTTTGCGGAGTTCCGAGTTCGAAAGACGGTCGCCTTTCGTGTACTCGGCGTCTCCAGCCACGATCGGGTCGAGAAACCGAGTCATTATATCGGGATCCATCTGTCCGTCCGCATCGACGGTAACGGTGATGTCCGTTCCGTCCTCGCGGGCCGCGAGATACCCCGTTTTGATCGCCGCACCGGCCCCTCGGTTCACCGCGTGCTGAATGGCGACGACGCCACTGACGGTGTCGTCACTCTCCCCTGCACGGGGTGCACGCTCGATGGTTGCGTGTGCTCTAATTTCGTCCCACGTACCGTCGGTCGAGGCGTCGTCAACAGCGTAGATACGATCCACGAAGTCGGGGAGCGAGTCGAGAACATCGCCGACGAACCCTTCTTCGTTGTACGCGGGCACGACGACGCCTATCGTGTGCCCTTCGTACATCTACACCCTCCGGTAAGCGAATCCGGCGTCGAATACTTTCTCGGCGTTGAACGCGCCAGTTACGTCGATGAAGACTGGGTCGTCGTTCATCCGGTCAGCCATGTCCTCCAAGTCGAAATCGTAGAAATCCTGATGCGGCGTGGCGAGGACGATGCCGTCGTATCCGTCGAAGGAGAAATCGTCGTCCTCCTCCACGGAGATGCCGAACTTCTCACGCATGAGTTCGTTGTCACCGTGTGGATCGTAACCGACGGTCTCGATGTCGAACTCCTGGAGTTGACGAATGATGCCGTCCACTTTGGACGTGCGGATGTCGGCCACGTCCGGCTTGTAGGTCAGCCCGAGGATGAGGACACGACTGTCTCGAAGCGTCTTTCCTGCCCGATTCAGCTCCTTTATCATCATGTTAGAGAGGTGGGCAGGCATGGCTTCGTTGACGTCACGGCTCTGCTGGATGAGTTTGGGCGAGAATCCAGACTGCTTGGAACGATGGATGAAGAAGTACGGATCGACGGGGATGCAGTGACCACCGACCAGTCCTGGGCGGTAGTCGTGGAAGTTCCACTTCGTCCCCGACGCTTCGAGGACTGAACGCGTGTCGATGTCCATATCCATGCTGTCGAAGGCCATCGCCAGCTCGTTCACGAGCGCGATATTCAGGTCACGCTGGACGTTTTCTACCACTTTGCTCGCTTCCGCGACTTCCATGGAGTCCGCTTTGTGAACGCCCGCGTCGATGACGGTCGCGTACAGTTCGGCGATATCGTCACGAACCTCGTCGTTCATTCCGCCCACGACTTTCACGACGTCGCGGAGACCGTGCTCCGGGTCGCCGGGCGTTGCGCGCTCCGGCGAGTAGCCGACGAAGAAGTCCACACCGCAGGTCAGTCCGGACGCTTCTTCGATTGCGGGAACGAGGACTTCACGGGTCGCTCCCGGGAAGACCGTCGATTCGAGAATGACGGTCGTGTCGGGGGAGATGTGTTCGCCCACAGTTTTGCCGGCAGCCACCACGAAGTCGAGGCTGGGTTGGTCGTTTTTGTCGACCGGCGTCGGAACCGCGATCATCACGTAATCCGCACGGGTGATCTCATCGGGATCGTTCGTGTACGTGATTTCGCTCTCAGCGATCGCCTCGTCTCCGAGGTCTCCCGTGGTGTCAGTGCCGCCGCGAAGGGTTTCGACTTTGCTGTCGTCAATGTCGAAGCCGACGACGCTGTACCCTTCTTGGTCGAATCCGACTGCCAACGGGAGTCCAACGTAGCCGAGACCGACGACACAGATCGTCGCTTCCCGGGCCTCTGTTACGTCGCTCTCATCACTTCCAGCGTAGTCCGGCTGGCTGTCGATGTCTCCTATCGTCGAGTTCATGGGTGATTGTCCTCCATTCGAGTGCTCCCCGGTATCGACTGATACCAGAGCGACCGGCAGCGAGGGAAAGCGGAGGTTGAGTTTCCTTCGATTCTCCGGTCGGACTTTCCTCGTTAAAATCCATCAAACCCTGTGGGCTTTATTATACACTGACTAATGGCCTCATGCCCGAAAATGGCGGTTTTTCAGTAGGAAGATATGCGGTGAGAGGGGAGATAACACACCACAATCCGCAGATAGATAATATCCACAACCAGTCACGCACGCGTAATAGCAAATAGATAAGCCACCCCCGAGTCAGCCGATCTTCGTGACTGACGGGTCCGATATGTTATGAAAATACATGCGGGTGGGTAATCGCAAGACTGCGGGATTATGAACTCGATACAACGGTTTGAATGGTAAACGAACAAGAACGAACAGTACGGGAAAGTGGGTGCAACATCCGGGAGCAGCTTCTCCGTTTATTACCTCCCCCAGGAACGGACATGTATGAGCGCAACGACACAACAGGTCGAAGAACAATCTAGCTCCATGGATACGACATCGTCCGTAGAGCTGAGCGAGGATCAAATCTACCATCTCCTACAGAACGAACGACGTCGTTACGTCCTTCGATATCTACACGGCTCGAACGGACAGGAATCGATGCGCGACATCGCGGAACAGGTCGCGGCATGGGAAAACGACAGCACCGTTCAGGCGATCACGTCCAGTGAACGCCAGCGCGTGTACATCCCGCTTTACCAGTCCCATCTGCCGAAACTCGACGAAGAGGGTATCATCGAGTACGACCAGAGTCGCGGGACCGTCGAAAAAACGGACATGGCCGACGTGTTGTACGACTACCTCGAACCGACCGTAGTTGCGGCGGATGACGACGAAGATGGGAGTGATGACGAGCAAACTCGCTGGGAACATTACTACCTCGGCGCATCCGGCATCGGCGTAACTCTGCTCGCCGGAGCGACACTCGGTCTGTCCCCGTTCGCGATACTCCCATCCAGTTCGGTCGGACTGGCGATCCTCGGCATGTTTTGGGCGTTAACAGTTGGACAGCGACTCGCGTGACGATCGACCAAACGACCGAGAGATAGGGGATGTTTTGCTGATTAGTTTTTTACTAATACAACTCATGTTTTCGTTTAGTTACACCTGTGAATTCGTCAGATCACCATGAACCGACGAATCTCGGTCGTAACCTACTAGTAAGGCAGGCTAAATACAAAAGGTATAAGCAGTAGAAATCCAACCCCAAAGGAAAAATACTCAGCGCGGAAATACCAAACATAGAACGGTTCACCTTACGAAACCGGAAGCCAGACTTCACACCAACATGACAAACAGGCAACTAGCCATCTTCTCCGTCTGCCTGCTACTCCTCGCCGCCGTCGCGCCGACCGCGTCCGCCGGTGCAACACCGGGAGGTAATCAATTCGTTATTCAGAGCGTTACGTACGCGGGTGCGGGCGTTGCCAAAGCCGGGGGCAACATGACGTATTTGTGGCGGTCAGCACCACACAACGAAACAGTAACAGTGTATACGGGGAACCGTTCCGGAACGCACGAGGTGTGTACGAATTTCCGTACGACGGGGAACGACACGACGAATTTGACGGGCACGAAGACGTGTCGGGAGGTATCCTTCTCCCCTAACAGCGTCCAACAAATCAATTTCAGCTTCGGGAGTATTTCGACGAACGCGAGCGGGCGACAGAACGCTGTTGCGACGGTCAAAGACGGAGAGAAGGTCATCGCACAGCAAACGGTTTCCGTCTATCTCATGGTGAAGACAGGCGATGACGATGGGGACGACCTGACCAACGAGAAGGAGATCAAGCTCGGAACGAACGTTACGAGCAAGGATACCGACAAGGACGGGCTCGAAGACGGCGAAGAAGTGAACAACTACGGGACGAACGCGACGAAAGCGGATACGGACGGGGATGGACTCCGCGACAGACAAGAGATAAGCATCGGTTCGAATCCGACTCAGGAGGATACCGACGCGGACGGGTTGTCCGATAAGCGCGAATACGAACTCGGAACGAACGTCAGTAACGCCGATACCGACGGTGATGGATTGACCGACGTTTCGGAAGTGAACGGCACGACCAGACCCACGATGGCGGACAGCGATAAGGACGGACTGAACGACAGCGTGGAGGTCGCAGGTGCCACGGATCCGATGAAACCCGATACCGACGGGGATGGGTTGGAAGATGGAAAAGAGAGGAAACTCGGGACCGATCCGACGAAAGTAGATACCGATGGGGACGGACTGGCTGACGGAAAGGAGAAAGAACTCGGGACGGATCCGTTGAAGCGAGATACCGACGGCGATGGACTGAGTGATGGATTCGAACACAGCTTCGGGACGAACCCGAACAGTCGCGTTCTCACTGGCGGCCTGTACCTCGTCTTCTTGAGTTTACTCGTCGGGATGGCGCTGTTGGTTCAGCGGAACGGAACCGAATGGCTACCGACGCTATTCGGGGGCGAGAGCAATCGGGACGGAGAGCCCAAACCCGAGCCACACCTACAGGATGGAAAAGTGACGACAGACGCTGATCGCGTCTTAAAACTCCTGCGAGAGAACGGAGGTCGGCTTCCACAGGGGGAAATCATCGAGCGGACGGGGTGGTCGAAATCGAAGGTAAGTCGCCTCCTTTCGAAGATGGAAGACAGAAAACAGGTGAGTAAGATAAACATCGGCCGGAAGAACATCGTCATCCTCTACGGACAGGAACCTGGAAAAACGAATAGCACGTCAGAAAAACCGCAGTAGAGACTGTTGAAACCGCTATTCAACGGGTAGTTCGGCGCCAAAATATCAAAATATACGACATTATAAAGACACATCTAAACAGAGTAGAACTGTATCAAAATCAAATACATTCGGTTTACATTCCTGCTAAGATACCCCCTTAATCAGTCTATAGTAATGGGGGTAGGGAGAAATGTCGAAGACAAGAGCCAGTCGTTTCCAGCAGTTGGGACGGCGGGGCCTATAGGACACACCCATGAACTACCTTGACACAATAGACGGACGTGCGACAGTTCGTTCTGGCTTGCTTCACGATACGACGGGGCGTGCCAGCTCGGAACGACAGTACGAGCAGTCCACAAGAAAAACGGAGGAGACGTAGGATGTGTGGAATTATCGCCCGTATTGGCGAAGGGGATGCGATTACGAAGCTCGTTACGGGACTCGAAAACCTCGAATATCGAGGCTACGATTCGGCCGGGGTCGCCGTCCAGAACGGGTCAGGGATATCGGTCTACAAGCGTTCGGGCCAGATCTCCGAACTGAAAGACAGCATCGTCGGGAGCGTCCCGAAGGGGAACATCGGAATCGGTCACACCCGATGGAGCACGCACGGACCACCGACCGACGAGAACGCTCACCCCCACACGAGCGAGACGGAAAACGTCGCCGTGGTTCACAACGGTATCATCGAGAACTACAACGAGCTCAAAGAGTGGCTCAAGGGAGAAGGCTACGAGTTCACGAGTGATACCGATACCGAGGTCATTCCACACCTCTTCGAATACTATCTCGAGGACGCGTCGAGCATCGAAGACGCGTTCCGCCAAACCATTCGCGACCTCGAAGGCAGCTACGCGGTCGCAGCGATCGTCGATGGCGTTCACGCCATCTACGCGGCCCGACAGGGATCGCCGCTCATCCTCGGGCTGGATAACAACGAGTACTACCTCGCCAGCGACGTGCCCGCGTTCCTCGACCACACTGACCGGGTCGTCTACTTCGAGGACGGCGACGTCGCCATCCTCGAACCGAACGGCGTGACGATGACCGACCTCGACGGGAACATGGTCACTCGTGACGTGGAACGGATCGACTGGGACCCTGAGGACGCCGGCAAAGGTGGCTACGAGCATTACATGCTCAAAGAGATCAACACCCAACCGAACGCACTCGCCAACACCATCGAAGGACGAGTGGAGGACGGGGAAATCAGCCTCGAAGACTTCCCGGACGGGACGTTCGCCGATGTAGACGATGTTCAGTTCGTCGCTTGCGGGACGTCGTATCACGCCGCGCTGTACGGACAGCAACTCCTCAATCAGTGTGGAATCCGTGCACAGGCGTTCCGAGCGAGCGAATACGTCGATTCGTCGGCCAGCACCATCACGGAGGACACGTTGGTCGTCGCCGTTACCCAGAGCGGGGAAACAGCAGACACCCTCAGCGCCCTGCGAGGTGCGAAGGAGAAGGGTGCACGAACCGTCACCGTAACGAACGTGATGGGTTCGACGGCGGCCCGTGAGTCCGACGACGCGCTGTTCATCCGAGCCGGACCGGAGATCGGTGTGGCCGCCACCAAGACGTTCTCTTCGCAAGCGGTCATGCTCTCGCTCCTCTCGCTACGGCTTGCCAAGGACATGGAAACGGCAACCCCACCGAAGGATCAAGCTGACCTTCTCCGCGACTTGGAGAAACTGCCCGAGCACGTTCAGGAAGTGCTCGACACCACGAACGCCAAACGGATCGCCAGCCGATACACCGGCAGCGAGGCGTTCTTCTTCATCGGTCGAGGGCTGAACAACGCCGTCGCAAAAGAAGGGGCACTGAAGTTCAAGGAGATCACTTACGAGCACGCCGAAGGGTTCGCCTCCGGGGAGCTGAAGCACGGACCGCTCGCACTCGTAACGCCGGATACTCCCGTATTCGCGCTGTTCAACGGCGAGAAGGACAAGAAGACGCTGCAGAACGCCAAGGAAGCACAAGCACGCGGCGCACCCATCGTCTCGGTCGCGTGTGCAGGCCACGATTCGGAGAAAATCTCCGATGCATTCCTCGAAATCCCCAAGACCCACACCGTCTGGGCGGGACTGCTGGCGAACATCCAGTTGCAGCTAGTGTCCTACTACGCGGCGAAGAATTTGGGTCGCCCGATAGACAAACCGCGAAATCTGGCGAAAAGCGTTACCGTCGAGTAATCGACGAAGGTAGTGTCATGGAACGCGGTCTATTTTTTGCGGATACGAACGGGAACGTGTTTGGAGTCGATACGCGTGAAACAGAGCGAGCAGTGCGAACGCCGCGATAGTTACGTACGCAACCGAGAGGACGAACGTACTATCGACGACCCATGCACCAACCACCCCGCACACGCTGAGAATTGCGAGCCAAAGATACCGAACGCTCCAGTCGGTCGTAGACATCGTCCGGAGGTCACACGGGAAGAATATTATTATCAGGTGAGTAAACGCGTGGCTAGTCGCCACATAAACGGACGAATTCGACGGTGAAAAAGAACAAACAGACAGATATGTGGAAATGCCTGAAAGTAGCAATATCGGCCGAGCCAAAACTTATTACTAGCATCGCTGAATAGTAACAAACGTCCCGTCGTCGCCGTGGCAGACGTCGGCAGGGACAGCTGTCATCCACTTTCATCCACATCCTTCTGCGCATCGAAGTTGAGAGCGACGGCTGCGGGGGAGGATCGGTCGATGTCGTCGTGAAGGAGGTACATTTCGTCTGTCGCGTTGGGATTATTACCCACTCGCGCAAGCGTCACTCCGCGTACTCAGCCACGAAGGCGTCGGCCGTCTCGAACACCTCGTCGGCGGCGTCCGGGTCGCGGGCCTCGGCGGCGATGCGAACCAGCGGTTCGGTGCCGCTGGCGCGGATGAGGAACCAGCCCTCGTCCAGTGATACGCGCACACCGTCGATGGTCGTAGCGTCGTCATAGCGCTCGGTGACGGCGGCCGAGAGGGATTCCATCAGACCGACCTTGTCCTCGACGTGGACGTTCTTCCGGCGGATGGGGTACTCGCCGACGTCGGCCGCGAGTTCCGACAGCGACCCGTTTTCGGCGACGAGTTCGGCGAGGCGGCAGGCCGCGAGGGGACCGTCGGGGCAGAGCGTCTGGTCGGCCCAGATCCACGCGCCGGACTGCTCGCCGCCGAAGACGACGCCGGGTTCGGTTGCGCGCTCGGCGACGTACACGTCACCGACCTGCGTCCGCACCACGTCTGCGCCCTGTTCGGCGAGGACGTCTTCGACGATGAGGCTGGTATCGACCGGCGTGGCGATCGTTTCGCCCTCACTGGCGTGTTGGCGTGCGAACAGGGTGAGCAGCACGTCGCCCGAGATGAAGTCGCCGTTTTCGTCCACGGCCATCATGCGGTCGGCATCGCCGTCGTGTGCGATTCCGAGGTCCGCGCCGATTGCCGTAACGTGATCACAGAGCGACTGGCAGTTCTCCGCCGTCGGTTCGCTCGGACGTGCGGGGAAACGACCGTCGGGTTGAGCGTTCAACGTCTCCACGTCACAGCCGAGTTCGTAGAGGGCGTCGGCGGTGGCCGCACCAGCACCGTTCCCGACATCGATGACGACGGAGAGATCAGCGGGCGAGACGGCCTCGGCGAGAGTTTTGACGTGTTTGTCGTGTGCCCCATTCCAATGTGTTTCTTCGCCGGTTTCGTCCCAGCTTGCGAGGTCGAACGCCTCGTCCTCGATGATGGATTCGATTTCCGCGCGTTGGTCCGCATCGAACGCTTGCCCGGACGGGTTCCAGAGTTTGATTCCGTTGTCCGTCGCTGGATTGTGCGATGCGGTGATGGAGACGCCCGCATCGGCGTCCTGCCACTCGACGCTTCGAGCGACGGTCGGCGTCGAGGCCAGACCGAGCATCACGACATCGGTACCACATTCGCGGAGACCGGCCGAAAGTGCATCCGCGAGGAATCGTCCGCTGTCGCGGGGGTCACGTCCGATAACGACGCGCTCGACGCCGGTCGAGGCGAGCGCTCGACCGACCGACAACGCGAGGTCTCCAGTGACTACTTCGCCGACAGGGCCGCGAATTCCGCTGGTTCCGAACATTGATTCGTACGACATCCGGGACGGCCAAAAGGGTTCCCTTCGGACGGGACTGTTCACCGGAAAGCAGGCATGAGTCGTCGGTTTTTACCAAATGAGAGAAAAGTTCACAACCGTCCGTCTACATAGAATGTGAGAGTATATCACGCAAAGGAACGAATAGTAACTCGAAACGAGTGAGTGGGGATGTACACGGGAATACTCGTGGCGACCGACGGAAGCGACAGGTCAGCCATCGCGTTGGAGCACGCTTTCGAGTTGGCGGCACAGTTCGACGCGACGCTCCACGTGGTGTACGTACTCAATACAGCGAACAGTCCGCTTGGACTCGACAACGTTCTCACCGACGTTCACAACCCACCGGGGGAAGCGCTCATCGAGGAAATCGTCCAGGAGGGACGGGAGCAGGGTCTCGCCATCGAAGGCCACGTCCTCAAAGGGGTTCCCCACGAAACGATCGTCGAGTATGCCATCGAGAACGGAATTAGTCTCATCGTCATCGCAACTCACGGTCGAAGCGGGATCGTGCGAGGGATGCTCGGCAGCGTCACCGAAAACGTCATCCGTCGCTCGGAGGTCCCCGTCCTCACGGTTCGAATCGGTAGCGCCGACGGCTGAGCGACCGAAGTGAACAAAATTTTGATGCTGTCGGGAGAATCCCGCAACATACCGGGGAAGACATCAGAGTTATATTTGAGCATGCTAAACAAAGAATTAGATGGGTCAAAAACGGGGAGTTGGAATACCATGTCGCGAGTAACGAACGAGCGATCGGGATTCTCTGCTGACAACGGGGAGATGATGTGATGAAATACTCCTTTCGGGAAGTTCTCTCATACCTCGGACCGGGATTCATCATCAGTGTCGCGTACATGGACCCCGGTAACTGGGCCACGAACATTTCAGGCGGTGCGAAGTTCGGATCAGCGCTCCTCTGGGTCATCGTCCTCGCCAGTTTCATGGCGATGGGAATTCAGATAGTTGCGGCGAAACTCGGTATCGCAACAGGGAAGGGTGTCGCACAGCTTTGTCGGGAGCGATTGCCCCAGCCTGTCGTTCTCGTACTCTGGACTGCTGCAGAACTCGCGATGATCGCGACGGATATGGCGGAAATCATCGGCGCAGCCATCGGTTTCAGCCTCATCTTCTCACTTCCGCTTTGGGCGGGCGCGATACTAGCGGGAATCAGTTCGTTCGCGCTTCTCGGGGTCAGAACCGCACACAAACGCGGATTTCGGTGGGTCGAACTACTCATCATGTCCCTGGTCGGCGTCATCTCGATCGCGTTCATCTTCGAGATGGCGCTCGCGCAACCGACCGCAGGAGAGATCACGAGCGGGCTTGCACCGAGTATCCCGAATGCGAGCGCACTGTACGTCGCTATCGGGATACTCGGTGCCACCGTGATGCCTCACAGCGTCTACCTCCACCCGTACATCGTCCAGGACCGTCGGAGCCGTCTCATCGAGGACGAAGGAGATACGGAAGAGGTTCACCGGCGTCACTTCGTCCTCGAAAGCGTCGATACCGTCATCGCGCTCTTCGGAGCCATGTTCGTCAATGCGGCGATGCTCATCGTTGCGGCGGCCGCGCTTCAGGGCACCGGCATCGAGACCCTCAACGAAGCGTACGTCACGCTCGATGGAGTGTTCGGTGGACAAGCCAGTTTGGCGTTCGGTATCGCCCTCATCGCCGCCGGACTCTCCTCGTCGCTCGTGGCGACGATGGCCGGGCAGACGGTGATGGACGGCTTCCTCGACCTCAACATCAACGTCTGGATTCGACGGTCAGTCACGCTCATTCCAAGTTTAGCCGTCGTGATCGCCGGGTTCGACCCGACGTCGGTGCTCGTCGCCTCGCAGGTCGCGCTGAGTTTCGAACTCCCGTTCGTCCTCATCCCACTCGTCTGGTTCACCCGGGAGGAGGGAATCATGGGTTCGTTCCGCAACTCGTCGCGAACGACGAGCATGCTCGGGATCGTCATCGCGCTCATCATCGTCCTCAACATCTGGTTGCTCTACTCGACGCTGTTCGGGTGACGTGTTCATCCGAAAAACCCGTAGAGTAGTTCGAAATCAATGCACCGATGGCCTCGTCGACGAACGCACCGACGAGAAAGGCGACGAGAATTATGGTGCCGATACGGAGCTTTCGGTCAGAAGCCACCGAATCTCAACAGAATCCGGATTCATACGATCAGACGGACGACGATGAAGAAATAGGTTCGGAGAGGGACGGAACCGGTTGCGGTCCATCGTCCGGAACGTGTGTCGGTTCCATCGGCTCTTCGATGCGGTATATCATCGCACCCTCGTTCTCGTAGACGAGTTTGTATCGATCCGAATCGACGAGGTGTTCACGCATCCACGGTTTCTGATATTCGTCGATGCCACGGACGGTGTAATGTCCTTTCGGGACGTACACGTAATCCGGGTTGACCTTGTTGGAAACCAACTTCTGGGTCAAGCAGGTTTTGCCCGGACAGCGAGATATCCGCTTGTACAAGCCGAGCTGATGCCGATACTTGGAGTGGCCTTTCCACTCGACCCCCCACGGTCCGATGAGAATCGTCCGGTCGGTCATGAGCGGGAACCACTCCGCGCTGTCGCCGAGGACGACGAAGTTAGCGCTCGGACTCGTGTTGTCCTGAGCCCACTGCATCGCAGCCATGTCGTCGTCGTCCACGAACGACGGCTGTGTCGAACTGCCGAGATGGGAGTGTAAATCACCCGCCGCGAACGCGACACCGACGCTCGAAACCAGGATTGCGAGAACCATGATGACGGCGAGCGGTGCGGACCGGGAGTATCGCGTCCGCTTCGACCAACGACGGACCAGCGGAACGATGACTTCGAACACGAGTACCGACGCCATCATCACACCGGCCGGGAACTGATATCGGAGTTTTCCGAGCATGTACGCGCCCGAAAGCATCCACAACGGGAGGAAAAACCGGCGCTTTGCGACGAGATATGCCGCACCGGCGAACGAGCCGATGAAGAAGATGGTCGGCATGCTCATGTCCAGCGGGTAGATGAACTGCTTGATCAGACGGTGCATTCCACCACCCAAACCAGTGTGTGTCCCGGAAGCGGCGGTAAAGATACTGGGACCGTGAATGGCGATGATTTGAAGCCACCATGGGGAGGATATGATCACCCCTCCCATGACGACGATTCCACCGTACACCAGTCCCCGGAGCGTTCGATTGAAACACGCGTACATCACGAGATACGTCGTCCCGAAAAAGACGGTGTAAACCGGATGGGTGAGTATGATCAGCCCGAAGAGGACAGCGGAGGCTAAGAGCCACTTTCTCTCTTCCGTTTTGAACAGTTTGATACCCGTGTACGCGCCAGTCACGACGAAGAGGAATGCGGGGGCACGAACGATACCGCCCGCGGAGAGGTGCCACTGAAGGACGGGCGGTGACACTGCGAGGAGAAGCGTGGCGAACCCTGCTCGCGGCGTCGAGTCGAGTATCTCACGCGAGAGATAGTAGAACGGCACGAGATACAGAATCGTGACGAGGCCAGGAAGGAAACGACTCAACGTGATAGGGTCGACGCCAGTCGTATCCATCAAAATTGCCGAAACGTAGTACATCAACGGTGGATAGGCGAACGGAACACCTTCCTGTGTATAAAGCGGGATTTGAGCCGGAAGACCGTAGCCGTGTGCACTTATCTCACGTGCGATTTTCATATAGAGGCCCGCACCGTACGCCGGGTACGGATGCGTCATGAGATACGTGAGATACACCAGTACTCCCGTCCCCATCGCTGTCGCGAGCCATGCACGTTCGTCGCTGGCAAGCTCAACTAACTTCGATACGGCATCCCATTTTTGTCGATCATTGATTTCATGTGACATCAGATTTCACTCCAACTTCGATAGTCGTTTGATAGTTTCCCCGACCGGGGTTCGCCGACACCCTCCGACACGCACCATTCGCTTTGTGAGTGGGATGGGCACCGATCTGTGAACCTAGTGGGCGAGAGAGTTGTTGCTTGTATGCAAGAGCGGCCGACTATACTTTCTTTCTGGCCGCGATGCTTACAATTCCTGCTCGTATTCCGTCTACGTTCGAAACGCGGTTCGGACATCGCAGTATCGAACACGTGGGAGGAGAGCACGGGGGGACGGCGATACGGCATCAGGGAGGGCATCTTTTTCATAGCGTGTACGTGGAGACTTTTTATTATCGCGTGACTAAGCCGTTCAAGCACTGTTTGAACGGTGAATGAACGATATAGTACGATCCTACTGGAAAGTGAAAGTCGCAGAACGATAATATGGAGATCATATATGGGAAAATACAGCACAGTATACTTAATTTTGTGGAATCGTTGATAGCATGGAAACTGCTCGCACGGCCCATTCGAGGTAAGGGAGCGATCGTGTCTCGGGTGATATCGATCGTATCCATTCGATAGTCAACCGACCGTGTTTGGAAAATAGGACAGATACAATCGGATAGTAGACAAAATAATACAAATGTCGATTTATCATATATGATGCATGGTATCATATAGCGCATACACACACACACCACGTTTCCAGTGAAATAGGAAAAAGGTGGGTGGAGGGTGCAAATGAAATGGGGGTTTGATGGAATTTCCATACCACAAAACGACAAGAAACGCTACTCACCCCCATATATCATGTGTTGAGAACATAGGATAGAGAATATATAAATATGTTTTAATTAGAATATATAGGGGGAAAGGAGACACCGAGTTTCCAGTGAAAATAGATGATTATAAACTTTTGATCCAGACGGAGAGGAAACGCCGAGAAGTCGAAAAGGAAGCGGATGAGAGGGAGTTGACAAACGGCAACAGTCACAAATAAATCATGAAATGGGGGAAGTGCGGTCAGCAGACAGACGCGATCTACAAGCCGTATAAGCACAAATTTCACCGGAAGCGAGGTGTCCAACGGAAAGAAAAGAAGCAGTTCTTGGATTTCCGATCCGAGCAAACGGGAACGAAATCACGGAGTGACAGTCAAGGTTACAAGAGAACGAAAGGGACGGTAAAAAAGAAGCGAGAATGACGGGAGAATCGAGAGAACGAGGGAATTCACTGGAAACGTGGTGTGGGAAACAGATCGATTTCACTGGAAATCAGGTGTGAGAACATCCACGTAAAGCGGGTGAAATACAACACGTTTTCTTTTCATTTTCGATCTTTTTCTCGCCATCAGCAGCTTCGGTCGCGTTCTCAAGACACCACGTTTCCAGTGAAAAACCCCCCTATGGACTCGAGAAAACATCTCAACCCCCGTTTCAACTCTAACTATTCGTGACATACGTCACGAATTTATCTTAGTCAACGACTAGCTTAATGGACTTTAACACATCTTGAGTATATATTTTTTTCTATGGCCATCCCTTAAATATCCTATCAGTTACATTATTCGAGGCAATTTTTACCTGATGTTCTCTTCCCTCCCCCACCTTTTCTGCCTATTTCACTGGAAACGTGGTGTGTGTCTCACTTCAATCTCATCCAAAACGACGGACATGAAAAAAACGGACCCGAAAAAAACGGACACCAAAACAACTGACCACCGATAGCGACCGACCAAAGTCTAGTGCAGAGCACGATCGCGGCTCAACCGAGACCAGCAGAACTCAACCGAACAACCCGATTTCTCATGTATCACTCATACCTCCGTTTCCGCCTCAACGGACCTTGCTCTGTGACGGTGATCTACATTCCTGTAACCGGCTCCCACCTCTCTTCGGCCCGGAACAGTAAAGGGATTTCACTGGAAACGTGGTGTCCATGAGCGATGCCGACTCGGACGAACTCTTCTCCCGGGAGGACCTCATCTTCGCCAAAAAGGAACTCCTCGAAATCAACCATCTCCCGACTCACGGGAGGATTGTGGGCCGAGACGATGAAATTTCTGCTCTAGCGAACGCCCTGAATCCTGCTTTGTTCAACCAATCTCCGAGCAACGTCTTACTGTACGGAAAAACTGGAACTGGTAAATCACTCTGTGCCAAACACGTCTCCCAGCGTCTCGTCGAAGAGGCTGACGAGGAGGGTGTCACCGTCGGTGTTGCTTACGTGGACTGTGCACAGGACAGCACCGAAACACAAGCCGTCCAGACGATTGCGAGTACAACGAACACCGAGGAGACGGACATCTCGATTCCTGACAAAGGAATCTCCACTTCGACATACTACAAGCGTCTGTGGCGGATTCTCGACGCTCTGTACGACGTCGTCGTCATCATCCTCGACGAGATCGACAAGTTGGAAAACGACGATATTCTGATGCAGCTTTCGCGTGCGGGTGAAGCAGGGAAACTACAGCACTGTAAACTCGGCGTCATCGGCATCAGCAACAAGATCAAGTACAAAGATCGGATGGACGAGCGGGTAAAATCGAGCCTCTGTGAGCGTGAATTCGTCTTCCCACCATACGATGCCAACCAGCTTCGAGCCATTATGGAGGCTCGTAGTGACGCGTTCAAACAGGGCGTTTTGGAACCGGGAACGATTCCGCTCGCCGCCGCTCAGGCCGCACAGGAACACGGGGACGCTCGCAAAGCGATCGATATCCTTCGATACGCAGGCGAACTCGCGCAAGCGGAGAACGCCGAACGGGTCCGGGAAGAATACGTGAAGAAGGCCCGCGAACGCGCGGAAAACGACCGATTTCGTGAACTGATCCGTGGTGCGACACCCCACTCGAAATACGCGCTCCAGGCCCTTGCAATCCTCTCGCTGGACAATCCTGACGTGGATGCGTTCCGAACCAGCCGGGTATACGAAGTGTACGAACAGGTCTGTCGCCAGGTGGATAGCGATCCGCTTTCAACCCGACGCGTTCGAGACTTGCTCCGTGAGCAAGCGTTCCTCGATGTTATCGAACAAGCCCGTCAGAGTGGTGGTAGTGCTGAAGGGAGTTATACCGAACATCGATTGCTGGAAGATCCGCAAGTCGTCAAAAAAGTGCTCGTCACCGAGTAGTAACTGATTCCCGACGGACGAAAGCAGTTGCTCGGGGACGAATGTTACCGAGGTACGTTTATTCTCCCCACAGTGCTCGACATCGTTTATCACAGAACGCATGGATTCGGAACCCGCTTCCATCATCACTGGCGAGAACTGGATGCCACTCGTTCGTCTCAACTATCGAACCGCAGTACGAACAGATATCCGTCCCTGTCTTCGTTTCGGTCTCTCTCGATATCCCTGTCTCCCTCGATACGAGACCCCCTCTTCTATCGTTTCTACTCATCGCTCTGTTCTCGATTAACACACACTTCCGTCATATTATATATTTTTCTATCTATTACTAGCCATAGAGCTTGATATCGATTATTCCAAAATATATATGATATCACTCATAATTCTGAACTACCTCATCTCGCTCCTCGGAGATTATTTCACGCTTCTAAATTTAGAAACAAAGTTCTCGGACTACACACGCAACTGTTGCCCGAACGCTCGAGCAAGGACACAATGTGTATTCTCTGCCATCGAAAACGGATTTGGCGTAACCGTTCAGGGGGACATACAGCACCGAGTCACGTTTCGACGTCCGTTCCTGATTCGGAATCGAAACGAAAATCCGTGTGATCGAACCCCGTGTCGTAGGCTGGTATGGGGTCGGATTTCCGTGCTTGACGGACCGTCAACTGGAAGGTCAGTATGCCGACGACGAGTAACGCGATATTCGCTGGTCCATTGTTCGCATAGACGAGATTGAATGTATGTGGCTTTTTAAGCACTGGGTAGAGCGGTTTGATTCCCATCGGCGTGATCACATCGCCAGCAAGATGACAACAGACCCCTCCGAACCCAGTGACGAATCCATAGAACGATTCTTCCCGTCTTCCAGCGAGCGCGAGCGGCTCGAAACAGTACACGATAAGGGCGAGTACTCCCCCTGCGAGGAGAGCCGCCCAAAGCGTATGCGTGAGTCCTCGGTGTGATAACTGTGCGATATGGAGGTCGATATCGGGTGCGATACCCATGGCCAGTGCTGTTACAGTTACTATTTTCGCCGCCCGTATTTTGTCGCGCGTAACTAATCCGAAAATGATGAATCCAAAGACGAACAGTACTATCCCGAAGTGACCGAGCGGGTTCATGTGGCCACCGGACGCTTGACATCCCCTGACATGCTCAAACGATCCTATGTACTGTCCCTCCCAAAACGTGCGGCTTCAACCGTGTAGACTTTAAGTTCCTCCTCGCTGGATTCTGTGTCGTTCCTTCACTGTCGTCAGCAATCCTTCTTCTCGACGGCTAACGTACTACCGATTAGTTGTTCCGTGTCCCTACGAAGTCGCTGTGATATCGCGGATGTCGATATATCGAGCTCGTGTGCGAGTTCGTTCTGCGAGATTCGACGTGGGATCTCGTAGTACCCGCACTCGAACGCCATCCGGAGCAGTTGTTTTTGCTTTTCAGTCAGCCCCACGACATCGGATTCCTCGTGGTCCGTCGCGTTACCAAGTTGATTGACACGGAACGTCACGTCGTTTTCCAGGCAGTACTCCCGGAACGAGACGAGTGCTTGGCGGGTTGGTATCTGCATCCTGACGACCCAACCGCCGTCCCCACTTTCTACGTCGAGGATACGCGCGTCGAGTTCCGGACAGCGTGGCGCGATGAGCTCGACGGTGGAAACCGGTTCCAGCCGATAGACTCGGCGTCCTTCGTACGTCTCGACGAGTACCGGCTCGGCAACCGTGTGGTCTTGTTGCAGTTCACGCTCGAACGTGTCGAACTCCTCGCCACGGACGGAAATAAAGAGATGCTTCGGCGTTGTCCCGGTCAAGTGTTCGGTTTCGATGGTGACATTAACGGCTTTGATAGTAGGAGAGAGGAGAAGATCAGGACCGGAGAGGGACACTTCGGCGACGATATCGTACAGTTGTCGTTCGATACCCGTCTCGTCGTTATTCGATACCGTCGGTGCCGGTTTTGTCAAACTGCCAGAATGTGGCTGGTTAGTGGCATTGTTGGATTCTCCACTCATCTCTGTAGTATATAATTAACGGCCGACTGATGGATGTTATAGCTATATTCGTAGCCCGTTCTCCCCCGGGCTTCAATATGTATAAATCGTGTCCCTGTTTCACTCGTCTTCGAACAGTATTGTTAGCAGGTTGCGCTCTGATGCCCGAAGATGGCGATTGAACGTCGGCTGTGAGACTCCAAGCGATTCGGCAATCTCTTGCCCGGTGCTTTCCCGTGGCCACTCGAAAAAGCCGCTCCAGTACGCCGTTTCCAACGCTTCCGATTGCCGATCGGTGAGGCGCTGGCGCAACTGTGCTCGAAAGTCCTGTTCGGTCTGTACCGGTCGGTCTCGCTTTCGACGGGCGATGAGTTCCGTGTCGCTGTAGCGATTTTGGAACGTTTCGACGAACAGACGAACGTCCGCCGTTTGTGGCAATTCGACGGTCAGTCTCGCTTCCCTTCCTTCCGCTGTCGCGGATTTTGGAATCGCTCCGTGGTCGAGCAGCAACGAGATTACGTTCGCCCCCGTCACTGTGCATTCGAACAAATCCTTTTTGTCATCACCGGTGACGTGTCGGATATCGTTGACGATGAGTGACTGGTCGGAAAACGAGACGACGGATTCCGGCATCGCTCCTTCCGTAGTGAAGAACAGTCGAAGCGTATCGTCCGTTTCGCGGATAACGCTCTCGAATTCGAACCGACAGTCGGCCATCTGGACGAACTTGATGAGCGTAAATTGCGGGTCACACACCCGGAACTCCAGCTCTACTGCGCTGTCACTCACCAGTGCTTTCTTGCTTTCGACGGCGTTGATGGCGTAGGCGATCGTTTTTCCGATGTCTTCGAGCAGGGATTTTTCTTCCGAATCGAACATATCCGGTCCGCCAGCATACACGGTGAGAACGCCATAGATACTCCCACCGTAGACGAGGGGAACGCTGATTGCCGCTCGATATCCCCTTTTGAGTGCTTCTTGTCGCCACGTTTCGTACGGTGGGTCACCGAGGAGATCATCGTCGATTGCTGGTTCCCTTTCCCGAGCCGCCGTCCATGCGGTCGTTTGTGCAGTCTCGGCCCCTGCTTCCGAGAGCTCGTCGAGAAACTCCTGTTCGTTACCGACCCACGTCCGCGCCGAGAGTTTGTCGGTCGTCGAGTCGTACTCCCCGATCCATGCAAACCGATAGGGGTCCGCGTTCGTTAACCGCTTGCAGACAGCGTGCTCGATGCCACTTCGCGTATCCATGTCGATGAGCGTTGTCAGTACGTCTCGAACGACCGATTCTCGGCGTTGTGTGCAGTTGAGTATCGCTTCAGTATCCGACAGGGCTGCTTCTTGCGTCGAAAGTTCCCACTCACGATCGAGACGGGTAAGTGCCGTCTCGGCGTTCGAAACGAGTACTTCTGTGAGTTTCGACTTGCTCTCGTCGTACTCGTTCTGCGAATCCTCGGTGACGATCAGTACACCGTGTTTTCCGAGCGGAAGGGCGAGACGTCGCCCGTAGTCATTTCGACTCTCGCTGCACGTTTCCCCTTCGAGAAATGCTTTCCACCCGAGTCCGGCGTCGATATCGAACAGTTGGTCGTCCGGTTCGGAAACGCCCTCCCATGCGACCGGTCGAAGTGCACCCTCTTCGCTGTCGTATCGTGCCACGATTGCGGACGAGTAGCCGAGTTCCGATTCCACAACGTTGGCCGTCGTTTCAGCGATCGCGTCCTCCTCTTCGGCGTCTATCAGACGTTTCTGTGCGTCTTGTACTGCCGAAAGTCGTCTATCGTGGTGAATCCGTTTCGCAGTATGGTTCATTCTACTCGCCAATGCACGGCCACCACCCGCTGCTGGTATCCATTCCGCGAGGTTGTTATCGAGGACGTTTTCGACGGCTCGGTCATCCGCATCGCAAAAGAGAAAACGCCTGATAGATGGGTGTGACTGTCGAACGTCCCGCAAGAACGAAACGACTCCCATTCCGCCGATCGCTGTCGTACAAACGACACAGTCGGCTATTTCGAGTATCTCGTGGATATCTTCGACGCTTGCCGTCGTTTCGACGGTGACACCCGATCGCTCTCGAAGCACCGTTGTCACTCCCTCGTCGTCGGGCGGGGAAACGAAGAGGATGCGAACTGCTTCAATCATTGTTTTCTTCCGTGAAGGGATACCTTGTACGACCGCTGACAACACCTTACTCTTCCGATTTCAGTCAGTTGTACGTTCTCCTATGGATAAAATGTACGGTTGTAATGTCTTAAACCCAGATATCTCTTTCAGATGGTTTCACGTCGTTCCGAATCCTCTAATGCTCGCATATACCGCTGGTTTTCCTGCTCTGCATATTGATTGCTCAAAAACGTACCATATTACTGTCTGTTTCAATTGCTGTCTGTAGTTGTGTGATAACAAATCATGTTCGGATGCGACGATAACGGAAGCCATGTCCTCCCCACCCGTTCGAACCG
Source organism: Haladaptatus sp. AB643 (assembly GCF_024136975.1). NCBI lineage: Archaea > Methanobacteriati > Methanobacteriota > Halobacteria > Halobacteriales > Haladaptataceae > Haladaptatus > Haladaptatus sp. AB643. Next base: position 36,809 of record NZ_JAMYJW010000019.1, on the reverse strand, counting down.
GAACGTCTGTCCGATAGAAGTGCCCTCGATCGGTGCTGGTAGATGCCGATTCTCGGACTCGCGACCGCGCGTCCTCGTGATCGTCTTCGTCATCCTTGCCGTTTTTTCCGATAGTGCTGAACTGATCCCCGCTTGACCCGCTCTTTGACTGTGAAACCCCTCCCTTTCTATCGGTTGACCATTCCGCACAGCCACCGGTTGTATTCCACTTCTCATTACCAATATAATCGGAATTGCTATCCGCCTCCCGAAAATCGCATGACTGCGGCCGATTCCCGAGGGGATATATTGCATAACGCTATACAAAATTAGCGAAGGGTTATTTACAGTTCTATAGAATCTGGTTTCTATCCCTGAAATATTCTCGCCGGTAACGTGAATCAATTGACAGTACTCTCGACGATCGGCTTCATTTCTCCGATTTCGTCGTTCTGTCTTTGCTTCGACTTGATCTCCTCCCCGATTGGCGGATCTTTACCTGTTCCCTCTCTGGAGAACGTCGCTATCGAGCGCTACCGCTGATCGTTATCGTGATCTTCCGATACTGCTGTGTAGGATTAGTCGGCGTGAGGGGCGACCGTCTCGGCCGTCTCGCTCATCAGTTCCGTCGTAAGATCGTCGGCTAGCGTGAGCACTGCTTCTCGGTGGTCGTTTTTCGAGTGATGAATAGAAGTAGGTCGTGTATTTTGTCCGTCGTATTCCGGGAAGTCAAATGTAGAGTCGGATTTGATCTCGAATCGTGTTCGTACTTCCGAAAGCAGTCCATGCAGATGAATGAGCTCTTGTTTTTTCATCCCGACGACAACTAACGACCGAACCCCTATAGTATTTCCTTGAGACAACCTCTCATACGATGACGCTCAAAACCCGCTGGGGGCGTTCTACCGCTCTTATTCATTTCTCACACTTTAGTCGGGTACACAAACTCTCGCTCACGATGTGCGGTTCACTTCGTGAAATCACTGTGAGAAACTGACCCTTTACGGAGAATCGTATCTCCCGTTGGTACTTTCACATCCGAGGTCATGATTCCTTCGGCGGATCCACCCGGTTTTTCGACGATGATTCGTCCGATCATCCCGAGCGTCTTATGCGGGATACAGTAGTAGTCGTGTGTTCCCACTGCCTCGAACGTGTGCTCGTATGATTCTCCCTTTTGTAGGACTTTGCTTCCCCACGCAGCTGCTCCTTCGGAATCCGATTGGTTTCGGCGTAGATGTTTCCTTTGTGGTAGGCCGTTGCGGAGTGGTTACCGCTTTTCGTGATGAACGTCACGCTGTCTCCCGGCTCGAGATACAACCCGACTGGGTCGAAGTAATTGCCATCCCCGTTGGTTTTCATCTCTACTGTCGCGTTACCCCCCTTCGGACCGGATGTCGGTGTTTTCACCTCGTCGTCCACACTGAACGCGGAACAGCCAGCAACCCCCGTGGCACCGACCGTTGCGACGAACTGCCGCCGTTTCATGTTACTATCATTTGTCGATCGAAATATGTTGTTTCCGATACCCTCATTCGACACTACTCGTCGGTTCTGTTGGCTGACGATCGAACTCGTTCTCCCGTTACTTTGCCACTCTTTGCCACTCTCTTTATGCACATGCCTCTCGAACTAGTTCAGGATGTTCGGTCGAACACGACGGTTTTGGACTGGGGTGGCTTTACTGGTAATTGGTGCTGCTCTACTCTTCGAAAGCTACATACCTGGATTCGACGGGCCAATTGTGCTGCTCGCAATCGGTGTGGTCGTACTCGCCGCCGGAACGCTCATGATCGCTGTCGAACGGGGACAGCGTCCCGTCTAAAGCCGTCGTACAGCTACTCCGGAGTTCCTCGCCCGCCCCTCCGTTAGTACCAATCGCGCCAAACCGGTTTTGCTAGACGAACCATCAAACGTTTGATGGTTTTTCTCTCTTTGCTAGTTTTGCTCACGGGTGTCGTTCGTACTCTCTTCTCCCTCCAATTCGGAATATTCGGCTTTTGGAGCCCGTAACCCGTCTTCCGAGCTTCCTTTGTGAATGTCTGACGCAGTTTTATGTGGTTTGGACGGTTTTTCGATTTTGTATGTCCGATACAGCCAAAATAGCCGTCTCGAATCAGAAAGGTGGGGTGGGAAAGACGACGGTGGCTATCAATGTCGCTGGGGCGTTGAGTCATCGGGGGAATGAGGTACTGTTTGTGGACCTTGACCCACAGGGGAACGCGACCGAAGGACTAGGGTTGGAATCGGAGTACGAGGCACAACCACCGACCCTGTTCGACGCGTTGACCGATCACGAGGTGCGCGGGGATGTCGATTCGCTCATCGTCGCCCACGAGGAGATGGATGTGCTTCCGAGCAATATCGATATGACCAGCGTCGAACCCGAACTGACGATGGCAATGCGCGGCCGAGAGCGGCTCGTACAGGTGCTTGACGCGCTCGATACCGACTACGATGTCATTATCATCGATTGCCCACCGTATCTCGGAAACCTCACTGACAACGCCTTGCTCGCCGCTAAAAACGTGCTCATCCCCGCACTTGCCGAATCGACGAGTAAACGCGCGCTGGAAATCCTGTTCGACCAGATGGAGGTACTGGAGGCGGAGTACGATACACAGGTTCGCGATCTCGGCGTCGTCGCCAATCGCGTTGAGGCGACCAACGAGGCGGATTCGATGCTCAAGTGGTTCGATGAGGCGTTCACCGATATTCCCGTTTGGGAGGTTCGAAAACGGGTAACCCTCCAACGTGCGTTCTCGGCTGGCTGTTCGATCTTCGAGTTCGAGGAGGAGTGTGATATGGCCGCCGTTTTCCTCTCTATCGCCGAGGACCTCGAACGTCAACTCGGGTTAGTGGAGGTAACCGCATGAGCGACGAGAGCCGTGCCGACCGTCTTCGGCGTCGTCGCCGTGCACAGCGCGAGCAACAGGGAGACTCCGAAGAATCGTCCACACAGTCCGAACGATCAAAGTCATCAGAACCATCAGAACCATCAAAACCATCCGAATCATCCGAACCATCAAAACCATCCGAATCATCCGAACTCTCAGAACCGAACGAAGCGTCCGCAAGCGACGAATCGGTCGAATCCTCCCAAACGCGGAACGTGGACGATACCACTGGTTCTTCCGCTGTGAGCGACTCCGAGAGCGTGAAAGCGACTCGCGTCGGCACCTACATGTATCTCCCCGAGAACCAACGTTCCACGCTCGACTTCCGCTACAAGGAGCTCAATCTCGCGTACGAACGAGCCGTCGGCGACGAACTAGAGAAGAACCGCCATTTCTATCCGCTGGTCGTACAGGCCGGACTCGAAGCACTCGACGGAGTGGATGGTGAAGAGATTAGAGAACGTCTCATGCAGTTCGAGTGAACGCTTACGCGTCGGTACTACTCTAAAAAGATCGGGGACCGTCGGAGGTTATTGGGCCGCTTCGAGGAGCGATTTGACCTTTTCCGCGCGCTCGTCGTTCGTGATGAACTTCTTGAAGCGCCATTCGAACGAGTCGAGGAGAACCTCGATACCTTCGTCCGTAATCGCATACTCGTTCGTCCGTTTGTCGAGCTCGCTCTTCTCGACCAGCCCACGCTCGATAAGCGTATCGAGGTTGGGGTATAGACGGCCGTGGTTCACTTCCTCATCGTAGAAGTCCTCGAGCTCGCGCTTGATAGCGAGGCCGTATCGGGATTCTTCTGCGAGGACTATCAGGACGTTTTGCTGAAACGCGGTGAGGTCGCGTGCGGTCGCCACGTTACTAACCGTTTCTGCCTCTGACATGGTAGTATGGTGTGATATTCTTTGACAGAGGTTATAAACCTTCCTACTTCAGACAATATTTATGCCCCCCTATTACAAATATTATTTAACAGTATCCGATTGATCGAAGATTATTGAGTTATGTCTGTAGATATTTGGCACAATACTCAAATACTGCTCTTTCTCCGATTCTTACACCCGTGATTTTTGTGCAGCGGACAAATATCTATCGGACGTCGCGTCGATGAACGTTTGGACACCTGTTACTATCCTCTGGCGTCATTCGACGATCTCTACCTGCTTTCGATCGCTTGTAGATGGCGTCGGCTGTTGTAATTCCGATCCCAACTCTTCGAGCGTGGATCCGGCCTCATTGATCGACTTGTCGGGCAAATCAAGTCGTATCTGTAGATTACAGTCGCGGCAACAGGCGTCTCCGACGATCCCCTGTTCGTCGTCCTGCCAAATGTCAACCCGAAAGTGCCGGTTGTCACAGTCCTCCGACGGACATTCTATCTCCCCGGAATTTAACATCGACTCGAGATTATCCTCGACGAGTTCAATAATATCAATCATATTCCCAACAAAGACTCCAAAATATTTAATGATACTGATCAATATCTATTTTGATAATTGGTTCTGACACTCCTTCACCATCCTTCCATCACTGGTATTGATGCTTCTATTGTCGTTTAATTGGTGGATAATAATGTGCTCTATCGACGTCGTGTTTAGTACGCCCTCATGTGGGCGTCTTGTGTGCGTTACGGTAAACGACTCGCTCGGCGTTGCCGGAGGCGATGGTAGTGGGCTGGCACCCCGCTTCGTGTCACCATCCTCCTACGAAAGTTCTCCTTCCGGGCGAACGTTTCCTTCCACTTGACGTAACTTCGATAGCGTACCTCCGCGTTTTACGGTCCATTCTGACGAAACGTGACGGAGAAGTTCCGCCCCGATTCGAATAGAAAATCCAACAATATGTGTTCTCCCCCAGCAGCCACGCCCAAGGGAGATGTTAAATGCCAGACGTTCACACGACTCCTGACATCTCATACTCATCGGGAATCAGGGTGCCCGATGTAGCCGACCTGTCTCGCAACTAGTCGGAAACTCCCGCGGGCAGTAAAAATTGGGCTGGATGTCTGAAGCGCTTAAACGCTTAGTGGATACCGAGCGCTTCGATCTGTTCTTGGTATCGATTTCGGATCGTCACTTCCGTCACTTGCGCGACGTCGGCGACTTCGCGCTGCGTTTTCTTCTCGTTGCAGAGAAGCGAGGCAGCGTAAATCGCGGCAGCAGCGTAGCCTGTCGGGGATTTCCCCGAGAGGAGCCCCTGCTCTGCGGTCGTATCGATTATTTCGTTCGCTTTCGACTGTACTTCTTCACTGACACCGAGATCGGAACAGAAACGGGGGACGTATTGCTTTGGGTCGACCGGCTTCATCTCGAGACCGAGCTCCTGCGAGATGTACCGATATGTTCGGCCGATTTCTTTCTGATCCACCCGCGATACCTCTGCAACCTCTTCGAGGCTTCGTGGGATACCCTCCTGCCGACATGCGGCATACAGCGTGCTCGTTGCGACGCCTTCGATGGAGCGTCCGCGAATCAGGTCTTCGGCCAATGCACGCCGGTAGATAACCGACGCGACCTCGCGTACCGACCGTGGAACACCCAGCGCGGATGCCATTCGGTCGATTTCGGACAGCGCGAACTGCAAGTTGCGCTCGCCCGCGTCTTTCGTTCGAATGCGTTCTTGCCACTTTCGCAGTCGGTGCATCTGACTGCGCTTTTCCGACGACAGCGACCGACCATACGCGTCCTGGTTCTTCCAGTCGATGGTCGTCGTCAGCCCTTTGTCGTGCATCGTCTGCGTGGTCGGTGCACCGACGCGCGACTTGCTCTGTCGCTCGCTGTGATTGAACGCGCGCCACTCCGGCCCGCGGTCGACGTGGTCTTCTTCGACGACCAATCCACAGTCATCACAGACGAGTTCGGACTGGTCCGCACTATTGACGAGGTTTTTCGACCCGCACTCGGGACATCCTTTGACCCCCTCCTCCTCGGTTTCGGTTTGCTCCGCGCGGCGCTCCCGTTGGCGAGTGGACCGTTTCATCAATGTTCTATACTCAATGCGAACATTTAAATCCCCGGATGGCACCTCATAGGTGACTTTCGGTTCCTTCTGACATCTCTGTCCCGGAAACACGAAGACGGCGACGTATTCTGGGTAATGTGTATATTATCTATGGTGTATAAAACGAGAATAGGGTTAGCAGCTAGGTTTTGCTAATCGAGAGATCTCGACCATCGTATCGTTGCTTTCGGGGTTCGAGTCGCGGAACGTCCAGGAACGGTCGAACGCCATTCCTGCTTCCTGTCCCTTCATGAGCAACTCGTTGAGAGCTACCTCGAAGTCGGCGGTGGTCGTATTCTTGGAGACGCTCGGTTGGTTTGGAGTTGGATCGGCTAGTTCAGGGCGCGGGGCGAGGCTCGTTATTTCCACCATCACATCGTCATATTCGGGCTCGTCATGACGGAACGTCCACGAGCGGTCGAGTTGGACGCCGTTTTCACGTGCTGTGGAAACGAGGACTTCGAGAGTTCGTTCGAACTCCTCGGGAGATGCTGCCCAGGCGGGTATGTGGTTTGCCTGGCTCATTTCATTCAGTGCTACGTACATCCCCCATATAAACTCGGAATGCCGTTCCGTGCAGTTTCGATATTTTTTACCGTTTGAAACAGTTTGAAACGGTATGGGAGGGCGTCGTCGGTTTATTATCTCGCCAGATTCTGGTTATACTAGTCATGAGCACGACGGAGCGACCTTCGATTAGTATCGATGACCGGGCTTCAGATGGGGAATCGGTAATCGAGGGGGAAATCTCGACGGACGACGTGTTCCACATCCTTCAGAGTCGACGGCGTCGTGCCGCGATTCGATATCTCCGCGAGACGGAAGGTCCGGTCGAGATGCGTGACCTTGCGGAGCAAGTCGCGGCGTGGGAGAACGAGACGACGGTCTAGGCGCTCACCCCGGATGAGCGTCAACGTGCCTATATTCCCCTCTATCAGTCCCACCTTCCCAAACTCGACGAAGAGGGCGTCATCGAGTACAACAAAGATCGCGGTATCGTCAGAAAGGCCCCGCTAGCAGCTGAGTTAGAACGGTATTTGTCCGTCGAGGAGTCATCGGACATCGAGACCGACGGTGATGAACACCGATGGGATACGTATTACCTCTGTGTCTCCTCGCTCGGATCGTTCTTACTAATCGGCGCGACGTTTCACTTTCCCCTTTTTACTCTCGTTCCCAGCATCGCAGTGGTCGCATGTGTGCTAGCTGCATTTTGGCTCGTGTCAGTTAGCCACTCCCTCTCCGTGTGATTTCCATGCAACGTGACGATAGTCGGGAGCAACGCGAACTGTCTCGTTTTCATCCCCTCTCAGCGTAATTCGTCTAAGCAGTTCTCACAGATGTCTACGCTCGCTCGAAGATACGCTTCTTGCTCTTGTAATTCCATTTCGATGCGCGTTACTGGGACGTAATCTTTGCAGTATGCACATCGTTCGATAGCGTCGACTCGGTTCGATACGTCGTGATTTCTCGGCATTATCTCCGCTCCCGTTGCAGTCCGATGGCCATCTGGTGAGGATATGAAAAGAACCCTCCAAAAGGTATGCGTTAGTAGTTCCGTACTTTAAGTACAAACGGACTACAACGGACGGAAAAAGGCGGTGCCGTCAGTCTGCGAGTTCTGCTGCTTCTTTCTCGCCAACGTACTGTGCTTCCCACTCCCGTCGTGCTTCGATCTCCCGCTGACCACGTCGAGTAAGGGTGTAGTAGTTCGTTCGGCGGTCGACTTGTCCTTTCTCGACTAGTCCTTTGTCCACGAGGGTGTCGAGGTTGGGGTACAGACGCCCGTGGTGAATGTCCTTCTCGTAGTAGTCTTCGAGTTCTTCTTTGATGGCGAGGCCGTGTGGTTCGGTCAACCCGTTGATGACGTACAACAGGTCTCGCTGGAAGCCAGTCAGGTCGTACATGTTCGACTCGATGTTATGTCTATGGGGTATTAGTTAAGTGCATGATAATGCTCGTCTTGCGCAGTGAAAATGGGCGTCCCCCTTTGTTTTTGAATTTGACAGTTCCTCAATCTTGACAAACATTCATCACTGTTGTCCGGTTTCTAAACGGTTATTCCCGAAAAATCCGCCCAAAAATGGCCCAAGATAATATATGTGCTGAGTCATCATGTGGCTATGATATGAAGAAGCAAGAGTTGATTCACATTCACGGACTGATTGCGGAGGTACGGGCCCAGTACGAGGAACGAAACGATCGAACCCTTGACTTTTCTGAGTACGAACGGATCGGTGTCAACCCGACATCGATACATCATTCAAAAACTGACCACCAGGAAGCCATCTTTGCGCTCATCAGTAGAATTACTGACAATATGACTACGAAAGAAGAGCAACTGACGTCACACGCTAACTGATAGCTTCTGTACCTCCGAAGTATCGTCGAATAGGTCTCCGTTATCGTCCGCGCGCCCGTTCTGACATCGCTTGTGCGAGCGTTACGAGTGAGAACATCGCAACGATACTCCCACCGATCGCTACGCCAGGTAATGCTGCGAGTATTGGGGCGCCGAGAACCGTTCCCACAAGGAGAATGGTACTGAGCACCGAGACACCCAGATAGTACGACTCCCACGACGGTTGTTGGATCGATTCTTCGTCGTCTTCCGTTTGCGTTTCGACGGTAAGGTACCGGTCGAGTTGATCCGCCAGCTCCGTTCGCTCGATCGTTCCCCTACTTTGATTGTATTCGATGATCCCTTCCTCGTCGAGTTTGGGAAGGTGGGACTGGTAAAGGGGGATGTACACACGCTGACGCTCGTCCGAGGTGAGCGCCTGGACCGTCGTCTCGTTCTCCCACGCTGCGACCTGCTCCGCAAGATCACGCATCTCGACGATTCCGTCATTGTCTTTGAGATAACGGAGCACGTGACGCCGTCGAGGGGTCTGGAGGAGATGGAAGATTTTATCCTTCGAAAGTTCCGGTTTAGGACTCACATCTGATGCAATACACGTGCTTCCGTTGTCCGCCTGGACTTCAGTAGCGCTCATGACGGATGAATTATCGCTAGAATGGGTAATAAACCAATAATGTTCTCCCGATTTGTTGCGAACGGTTGTGATAGATTGTTAGTTCAGTTAACGACCCTATAATATGTAAGATAACCACATCTGTTGCTTCTATTATTTGTGGGGGTACTAACACGTATCTCGATAGTCATCATGGCTGTTAGAGGATTAAAAATGGTGATTGAGGCTCTATGAAGACATTTCCCGCGGGGTTCTGTGTTCTTCATCCACCTGTCTGGGGATTATTGTCGGAATATATTTTTGAATTATCGGTCGTATTATCTTTGAATTGGTCTCTATCGTCGTCCGAAATGTCTGTTGAAACAATTGTGAACGGTATCCCTCGGCTCTTTTTTTACGCCCATTTTCCCATCAAATCACTCTCGGCGAACGGTTTCGGTTAACCTCTCTATAGTAATCAGGCGATAAGACGTAGAAAGATACGCCCAGCACGGAGGCGGGGTGTGACAATATCCGGCCGCGAGGGTCGTTAGCGCTCATGACTCCTATCTCCCTCGTGTTCAGTTCCATACCTTCTTAGAAACAATTCAAGAAATAATTCGAGATTTAATTCAATTACGAAAGGATGCCTTCCGATACGATTTCGAATATCTTCCTTTCGCGTTCATTTTGTTCCCTAAACTTTAAACCCAGGTAACGTAATACCACAACCGGATTTGATTCCTCGACAATGGCACATGGCGCATCCAATTCCGACAAGATACCCAATGAGCTAAACGATTCGTCGGAGGCCAGTATGCAGGATGATTCTTCGTCTACTTCCGCTCCGCAAACCCTCCTCGCCGAGATTTTCATTTCTCATGAACGTCTCGTTCTCGTTCCAACACTCGAATCGATCTCCGAACTGTCGGTTCAGATCGAGGGAACACCGGTATCCGACGGTTCGTTTCACTTCATGTCCGTCTTTGGGAACGATTTTTCGTCGTTCGAACGCTCCCTCGAGATTGACACGACCGTAAGCGAAGCAACCCTTTTTTCGACGTCTGCTGACCGACGAACGTACCGAATTCGACCATCACCGGATACGATCCCGCTCCTTCCGACGGCCAGCGACCTGGGAATTCGGACGCTCGATATCCAGAGCGGAAACGGAGGGTGGGTCGTTCGAATCCAACTCCTGTCGCGCGAGTCCCTCATCGATCTTCGAAAAGCGTGTCTGGAAATCGGCACTACGTTCCACGTCCGTCAACTGTACGATTCGGATTCGAATACGGATACCGACAGTACACGGTTGACCGAACGTCAGCGAGACACCGTTCTCACTGCCTATCGATCGGGCTATTACAACGTTCCTCGGGGAATCTCACAAGGCGAACTCGCGGCAGAACTCGACGTCTCGACGTCGGCGATTTCACAACAGTTACGACGAGCAACCAGGCAACTCATCGCCAGTACGTTCGCCGTCGATGAGGATTAAGCTTCGAACGGGGATTTCGATGCTTCCGGTTCGGAACCATTGAGGAAGACGAGATTCCCCCGTCCGATTTGGACCCGTGTTATCTCGTCGTTTTCCTCCATCTTCGAAAGCTTCCTGCTAACGGTCGACTTGGACCACGACGTTTCGGTCGTGATATCCGCCTGTTTCATTCGACCGCCGTACTGAATGAGAAGGGAACGGATCCGTTCTTCGTCGGTCAGCATCTCCTCGTCCGCTAAACTCCCGATCGGTGGCTGGACCGTCTCCGTACTCTCCTCTTCGCTTTCGGCCGGTTCCTCGACACTGGTTTCGGTGGCGGGTTCCTCCTTTTCCAGTTCCGGCTTCTTTCGGTCGAACAGGCCGGAAAGGATCGTTCGAATGGACGACAGTGGGCCAGTCGATGGTTGTTCCGCTTGCTCGGTTTCGTCCTCGGCTTCGGTCGTTTCAGCCGTTTCCGTGCTCGGAGTGTAGGTAGGTGTGGTCGTCCAATCGGCACCGCTGTCGGAAACCTCGACGACGACGTCGAACAGCGTTTTTAGGGTATTCGTGGTTTCTGGATCGTGGATATCGGGATCCATCTGGAAATATCCGACCGCTCCTGCAGCTTGTATTCGGTGTGTAAGTATGTGGAGATAGCGAAATGCAGTATCAAAATCGACGTATTCGAGGAGAACTGTTAGGGTTTGTACTGATACTACTGGTTGCGTTTCTCCGTCCGTCCACTCCTTCAGACGGTCACTCAATGGAACGATGATCTCCATCGGGTCGGTCGGGTCAACGACCTCCGTCGTCACGTAATCGGGAGTCTGTTCGTCATACGTCTCGGACTGGGCCATTCCACTCGCATGGATGAACCGTACTTCCCGTGGTGGTGCCCCGACACTCCGTTGCCAATCTTCGAGCCACTGTCCCGGTGGCTGCGTGTAGGTAACGGTTGCCAAACTGAGATTTTTGGGCCGCATCGAAGCTACAAGCTCCATGTGCGCCCGGTTGCCATCAGGGGTGAGGGGGGCAAGGACGAGAACGTTTGACGCTCCTTGAAGGTCTTCTTCTATCTTGCGAACGTTCATTTATTCCATTTCTCAATATATTCTTTCACTTCTATATTCTGGATAGTATCTATCATATTAAATGCACTGCGGCATGATATCAATGTATTGTTCTCCTACACTATCCTCTGATATACGTTTGCATTTCCAATTGTCGAAGCGATGATATCTTTGACAGTATCCGATTCGTGAATTGTAGGGCCCAAATATTGTCGTTCCGGTTTTTTCGGTGTAACTGTCGAGGATATCTTCGAAGTGACGTGGATAGACATGGAGGTAAATACGTGCTTACCCCGATGTTTCGTACCCGTCTATCGTCGTTCATACCTGCGAGTTGTTACCGACAACCCGTGTTCGTTTTAAGTCATACATCAGCCTACCCTAAAGCCAGTGTGTGACTATTACCATCCTTTATTAGCGACCCGGTTATCAAAAAGTATTGGCTTGCAAATGCAGGGTTACCCTTCGTGACGTAACGTGTTCGTGATAAGATTTGCGTACCCGCGCCGCAATCGCGTCGAAAGTGCGTTCGGTGAGATATCGAGTTCGCCAGCGACGTGTTCCAACGTTACCTCGCGGGGAACGTTGAAGTAACCGGAATCGAGCGCAGTCACGAGGGCTTCTCGTTGTTTCGGCGTCACTTCATATTTCCCGAACGCGTTCGGGTGTCGAGATTCGTAGAGTCGGGTCAACTGAAACGAGAGATCGTAGTTTTCACAGTAGTCGTGAAACTCCGTCAGTGACGATTCACTTGGAAACAGCAGTTTGAGAAACCAATCCTTTCCATCGCTGGTCGCTTCGAGGATACTGGCTTTCAGTTTCGAGACGGCGTGACCGACCGTTCCAGTACGCTGGCGCCATGAAACTCGGTAAAATCGTTCGTCGTCGTGCTCTTCCAGAACAGTCAGTGATTCGACAGTTATGTCGTCTTCAATTGCACGTTCGAACGATTCGAACGTCTCTCCACTCGCCCAGAAGTACGGAGTTACATATTCGCTGTCCGCAACGACGCGCTCGATCTCGACATGAATCGCGGAAACTCGTCGCAGTGTCTCGTGGAGGATGAACTCCTCTGCTGGCACGACGAACTCGGTCAAAACGCTCATCTCTCTATCCCATGCATGGTGTCGGCAATATTGTAGCTATCGGTGCCTCCTCCCGCCGTTTTCTCCCATCTTCGGCGCTATTATCGAAAAGCTTTTATCAAAATGGAGTCCATCCGTCTATTGATTGCAAGACAAGTGAGTGTAGTTCATGCATTATATTCGAAGTCACTGCCAACGTATAATTGATATCGCTACGTTTGATATAGCAATGGCAGTGAAACACCACGTAACCAATGTCTGACGAGCCAACTGTTCTCATTGCTGACGATGAGCATGCGATCACGGACTTGCATGCTCGGTGGCTTGAAGATTCCTACGACGTTAGGAAGGCGTACAACGGGACTGAAGCGCTAGATAAAATCGACGATTCCGTCGATATCGTCCTCCTAGATCGTCGGATGCCGGACTACTCCGGTCAGGAAGTCCTCGACAAAATCCGTGAGCTATCGATCGATTGTCGAGTTGCGATGGTAACTGCGGTCGAACCCGATTTCGACATCCTTGAACTCGGATTCGACGATTACATCTGCAAACCGGTTTCCGATCCGGAGCAACTTCGAGAGATCGTCTCCTCACTCGAAACCCGCTCGGCGTACGACTCACAGGTACAGCAGTTTCTCTCGCTGTCGTCGAAACGGGCCGCGTTGGAGGATCGAAAGGAAGCGAACGAACTCTCGCAAAACGAGGATTACGTCGCTCTCGAAACACAGTTGGCATCGCTTCGAAACGAACTTTCGTCCACGGCAATGGATTTGGACGACGATGACCTCCGCGCGGAGTTCCACAACCGTAACAGATCCGGCTCCAAGTTGATGGAGTCCGCAAAGCAGAACGACGCATCGGAGACGAAAAACTGACGGTTTTCGTTAAAGAGATGCCGTGTTGGATTATTCGATAGAATTATGAATAATGATCCCAAATCTGACAGGAAGAGGATGTCTATCATGCTTCCCTCTTGGACACAACTATGGGTCGTTTCGTCCGTCGCTCATTCACTACTCTCCACCCTCCACCGATCTCGTTCGTTGACGTCCAGCTGGAAACGACAACCATGAGCGAAAATAGGACAGCACAGGAGACCGAGTCCGTTTCGAAGGGGAGTGTTCTGTTGCTCATCGATCATCGACGGAACCGTCGACTGTTGGCCGACTGGCTCACGTCCGAATACGAAGTCGTTCTTCCGGAGAACGGTCTCGATGTGTCGTTTGACCTCTGTATCGTCGACGAGGCATCGTTCAGCCGACATCGTGATGAACTCGAACGCAGAAAGGAAGCCGCACTTCCCACGTTTCTCCCCTATCTGCTCGTCACGTCGACGACGTCCCCCGCACGGACACCGGAAGTGTGGCAGGGAGTCGACGAAGCCATCACGACACCTATCGAGAAGGCAGTCTTGCAGGCACGATTGGATGGGTTGCTCGAACGTCGACGACTATCGGTCGAAATCGAGCGGGAGAAAGAACAGAGCGAAGAGCGGTTTCGAACGTTGTTTCAGACCGCCCCCGACCCAGTCTTCGTTCTCGATGCTGATGGCAGAATCGAGGCAGTCAACGACGCGTTTTGCCGTGTCTCAGGACTCACTCGATCGACCGTGCTTGGCGAACGGTTGGAGAGTATCGACGCGTTCCCCAATGATTCGCTCGACAGGCTCGCCGCCGACATGCGTGGCCAAGGGCGAAATCCTGACCCTTCGCCCTACTCGGTGACGTACATGACGCCGGATGGGGAAACACGATATGCGGAAATCAATACCACTCTGATGCGGTTCGACGAGGAGATTCCCGAAATCATCGGTATCATCCGAGATGTCACCGAGCACAAGCGGCGAAAGCAGGAACTCCAGCGGCAGAACGAACGTCTCGACGAGTTCGCTAGCATGCTTGCTCACGAACTTCGTAATCCACTCGGAATCGCACAGGGATATCTTCGTGTCGCGGAGATGGAAGACTCGGAGGACGCGTTCGATGAGGTTCGTGGTGCGCTCGACCGAATGGAGCGAATGATAAACGAAATGCTGGACCTCGCACGCAAACCCGACGCACTCAACGACAAGGAAATCACCAAGTTTTACGATATCGTCGAGAACGCGTGGTCGCGTATCGCTCCGCCCGAGGCAACCCTCGTGTTGGAGAACGTCGAGGGTGAGATCTCGGCCGATATCGACAGGTTGAGTCAGGTTTTCGAAAACCTGTTTCGAAACGCCATCGAGCACGTCAGCCGGGACGTTACGGTTCACGTCAAACGCACTCCGAACGGCGTCTGTGTCGTCGATGACGGTCCCGGAATCGATCCGGACGAGCGCGAACTAGTGTTCAAAAGCGGCTACACGACGGACAACGGAACCGGTCTCGGTCTCTCCATCGTTCAACAGATCGTCGAAGCACACGGCTGGGAAATCGAGGTTTACGAGGGCGGTACGGGTGGCTCGAAGTTCGAGATCACGGGTATCGATTTCGAGTGACGGGTGGCTCTCGTCGCCCGCTATCGTGGAAACGAAATTCGTGGACAGACGTAGGATGACAGTCGCGCAAACCCCTGCGGATTTCCGCGTTCGAAACGACGGGAACCACCGAAAAGCCGTTGTTCTCATCCGAGTGAACTCGACTCGTCCTACGAGTGAAGCGTGTGGGTGCCAAAGCCGGAACTCGACGGCGTCAACGCCATTCCCTATCGACACGATGTTCGATCGTCGGATCCGCGGCGGCACCACGTTTTAGCGTCGCCCAACGGGTACACTTGGGACAGGCATAGACGATGCCGTCCTCGGTCCCCATCGTCCGTGCGAACGAAGGATCGACGTGTTCGTTTCCACAATCAGGGTTTCGGCAGTAGCGCTTCGAGTCCGTGTGCCGATTCCACACGCCACGTCGAACGGTATCGCCCGTGTTCTGCCACTCGGATTTAGCCATGGATACTCACCTTCTCGCGCGCGAGGCGCTCGCCCGTCTTTCTATCATGTAGCTTCCAAAATTCGGCGTCCATTCCGGGGAGCCGACTACACTGGTGACACCAGAAATGGCTGTTCGTCGTCTCCCAACTGGTGTGGCCGTTCGGGCACGTGTAGCGCCACTTCGTGATCGGGCCGTCGATGTCGTGGATACCCATACGCTGGCATACGACCATTCTTCAAAAAACTTCGAGCCTTATCCATGGTGAAAGTAATTCCTCATTCGTTCGTGACGTTTACCTCCGCTATCGTCCGTTTTCGGCCGCATACGGAACTACAGCTAAGTGAAAGTAAACCGCCAAGGTGACTACCCCGTTTTGGCGCATCTGGTGGTTTTGATGGTTTTGACGGTTTTGACAGCTTTGATGGATTTTCTATTTTTGTCGGTTTTGCTAGTTTTGATGGTTCTATCCCCAGAACGCTACCACGTTTCTCCGTCATACGCCATTCCCCAAAATGCCGTTTCGAGGCGCGTACTCGTCAAAAACGCATTCTCCATCGCATCATGCATTCCCGGTGATTCGTCCGCTTGTCGGTCCACGAACGTTCGCATCCATGCGACGGAGTCACGAAATTCGTCGCTCGTATACTTCTCGATGAACGGCGTGTATCGGTGCTCTCCGTCCGCGATGGTTGCCATGTGCTCCGCGACGTCGAGATATCCCTGACCGCACGGGTAGACGGCCGCTGCGAGTTCGGCGAGTGTTCTCTCGTAGGCCGTTCGCAACAGGTAGTTCGTGTACGCGAGACACGTCGGCGTTTTTTGAACCGCTTCGAGTTCGGCACGGGAAATTCCGTAGTCGGCGGCGAACGAGCGATGTAACTCCATTTCGTCCGCAAGAATCGTGTGTGCGACATCGAACGCGTGGGTCATCGTCGCCTCGTCACGTGCTTTGCAGCCGGCGACGGCGAACACGCGAGCGTAATCGAGCAGGTAGCGATAATCCTGCTCTACCCAATGACGGAACGCATCCGCTTCGAGCGTTCCGTTCGCCAGTTCGACGACGAATGGATGTGCTTTCTGCTCCTCCCACAGGTCGCTCCCCTTCGTGAGGAGATGGTCACTGAACGCCATGCTACCATATCAATTCTCAAGTGGTATAACTTGGTAGTGAATATTTGGAATCGCTGACGCCATCACCATCGGACAGCGCTGTCGGTCGATTCCCGGACAAATAAAAAGAGGGAAACGACCCTACAGTCGATCGAGGACTTCCGAGATGACCTCGTCCTTCGGTACCTGTTCTTCCTCGCCGGAGTCCATGTTTTGGACCGTGACGACGCCCTCGTTCAGGTCTCGTTCACCGACGACGACGGTGTACGCTGCGTTGATGCGGTCGGCGTAGCCGAACTGCTCGCCGACGCTCCGACCGGTCAGGTCGGTTTCGACGGTTAGCCCTTCCGCACGCAGTCCCTTCGCGTACTCCATCCCGATTTCGCGCACGGAATCGGAAATCGTCAACACGTAGGCGTCGGTCGACAGTGCCTCGTCGGGCCACTGGTCCAGTTCCTTCAACAACTGCATCGTCGTGGAGTAGCCGAACGCGAACCCGATTGCCGGAACCTCGCGGCTCCCGAACTGCTCGATGAGGTGGTCGTATCTGCCGCCGCCGAACAGCGCGCGGAGGTCGCTCTCGGTCGAAAACGCCTCGAAGACGAGACCGGTGTAGTAGTCCATCCCGCGCACAATGGAGAGGTCGAAGGTACACATCGACTCGACGCCGTAGGCCGAAAGCACGTCGTAGAGGTCGTGCATGCGGTCGATCGCGTCGTCAGCCCCATCGCCCTCGGGTGCTTTGTTCGAGAGTTCGACCAGTGCGCTCTCCATGTCTCCACTGATGGCGGTGAGTTCGTCGATCTCCTCGGCGGTTTCGCGGTCCACGCCTTCGAGTTCGAGGTTGTCGAGGAACTCCTCGCGGCTGATCTTTTCCTTCTTGTCGATGACGCGCATTACGTCCTTACTTCCCTCCACGTCCATCGCGTTGAGTAAGGCATCCAGCAGTTGTCGGTCGTTCAGCCTGAACTCCACCGAGTCGGCGACATCGAGTTTCTCGTAGATGGTGGCCGCACAGGCGATGATCTCCGCGTCCGCCTCGACCGATTCGACGCCGAAAATGTCGATGTCGGTCTGGAAGAACTCGCGGTCGCGTCCCTTCTGGACCGCCTCGTAGCGCCAGCGTTTCGAGGTGTCGAACCACTTGATCGGCGTGCCGAGGTCCTTTCGCTGTTGGACCAACCGCGAACGGGTCGGCGTCTGTTCGGGGATGAGCGTGACTTCGCGTCCGCCCTTGTCCTCGAAGCTGTAGGTCTGTTCCACGATTTCGTCGCCCGACTTCACCCGAAAGAGGTCGGTGGGTTCGACGCTCGGCGCGTCGATCTCGCGGAACCCGAACTCGCGGGCCGTCGCCTCGACGGTGTCCACGAGTTCGCGCCACGCCGCCCACTCCTCCGGGTAGCGGTCGTAAAAGCCTTTGAGGCTCTCGAATTCGTCCATGGTTCGCGTATCGAAGGCGAGCGCTTTACGTTTGGCTATCTCGTGTGTCCCCCCGTTCGAGCTCGAACGTCGCGACGATGTCGTCGCCTTGTCGCTTCGAGCCGACGAGTTCGAGGTCGATCCGCGTTTCGAACGGCGGCCCATCGACCGTAACGGTGTGGTACTCCCCTCCTTCGCCCAACGGGTGAACACCGCGTTCGTGCAGGTGGTTCAGAAACGTCTCGTCGAGCGGCCGTCCGAGCCATCGCTCGTCGATCTCCGTCGAATCGAGTTTCGCGACGCGGGCCTCGAATCCCCTGTCCAGGAACGTCCGGTAGGTCGCGGTCGGTTCCCGACCCCAGAGCGGAAACACCGGGGTCACGCCGGTGTTGTCACAGATCGATTCGACCCATTCCCTATCGGCATCGACGTCCACGGTTCCGAACACGCCGTACTCCTCGTCGAGCGATTCGAGGACGTGTTCGAACTGTACTTCGTACGTCTCCCACGTCACCCGTCGTTGCACGAGCGTCGTCCCGACACTGCGGGCCTGTCGCTGGACGAGTTCGTGGTACGACCCGGCATCGCGGTCGTCCCCTCCGTCGACCATCATCGTGACGAACCGCGAGACGTCGTACTCGTCCAGCGCCAAATGCCACGCCAGACTGCTATCCTTGCCGCCGCTCCACGAGCAAAACGCGTTCATCCGTTCTCCGACGGTATCCGCCGCGACGTGTTGAACGGTTCCGTTCGCGGTCGTCCGGGGGGCCCCGTCCGACAGACGGCGATTACCACCGCCGGATCGCGGTGTCTGTCGCGACCCAAAATCACTACCACCGCCCGCGACAACAGTCCGGCATGCGAATTACGGACTACGAACTGTTCGCCGTCCCGCCGCGTTGGCTGTTCCTTCGAATCGAGACGAGTGATGGACTCGTCGGTTGGGGTGAACCCGTCGTCGAGGGTCGTGTGAAGACGGTCCGCGGCGCAGTCGAGGAACTGATGGACGACTACTTGGTCGGCGAGGATCCGATGCCGGTCGAGGATCACTGGCAACGGCTGTATCGTGGCGGATTCTACCGCGGCGGTCCCGTTCTGATGAGCGCCATCGCGGGGATCGACCAAGCGCTGTGGGACATCCGTGGAAAGGCGTTCGGTGCGCCGGTGTACGACTTGCTCGGCGGCCCGGTCCGCGACCGGGTACGCGTCTACCAGTGGGTCGGCGGCGACCGCCCGGCGGGCGTCGCCGAGGCCGCTCGCGAGAAGGTGGATGCCGGATTCACGGCGCTGAAGATGAACGCGACGCCCGAACTCCGTCGAATCGACACGCCCGCGGCGGTCGATTCGGTCGGCGAGCGACTGGAGACGGTTCGAGAGGAAGTCGGCCCGGACGTGGACATCGGCGTCGATTTCCACGGGCGCGTGGCGAAGTCGATGGCGAAGCGACTCGCCGACGTCCTCGAACCGCACGACCCGTTCTTCATCGAGGAACCGGTGCTTCCGGAACAGAACGAGTTCCTCCCACAACTCGCGGCTCACACGTCGATTCCGATCGCGACGGGCGAGCGGATGTACTCCCGTTGGGATTTCAAGGAGGTGTTCGAATCGGGCGCAGTGGACGTGATTCAACCCGACCTCTCGCACGCGGGCGGAATCACGGAAACGCACAAAATCGCGTCGATGGCCGAGGCCTACGACGTGGCGCTCGCGCCACACTGTCCGCTCGGCCCGGTCGCACTCGCGTCCTGTCTACAGGTCGATGCCTGCTCGCCGAACGCGTTGATTCAGGAACAGAGCCTCGACATCCACTACAACGAGGGCGGCGACGTGCTCGATTATCTGGCCGACCCCAGCGTCTTCGACTACGAGGACGGGTACGTCTCGCTCCCCGACGCCCCCGGTTTGGGCGTCGAACCGGACGAGGAAACCCTGCGCGAGCGCGCCGGTCACGACGACTGGCACAACCCGGTCTGGCGACACGATGACGGCAGCGTCGCGGAGTGGTGACGGTTCGGTGTAATTCCGTTGCTTGCGTATCCATCCATCGGAAATGGTTGTGGTCACACACCAGTTGTAGAGTGTCTTGAGTCTCCTACGGAAGCAAGCTAAAGCAAAAAGCCACGATGTATTTAAAGAGATGATTTTTAGGAGTCGATTTTGTGACTAGTATCTAGTGTTCACACTACTTGAAGAGGTACTCCACACACAGATTTTGACGTTCGGAACTACTGTGCACAGAGAGGTTCAGGTTCACCAGTCTTGGACACGGCGTTGGTCGAGATTATCATTCAGTTCGGAAAATCGGTTATCGTCGATAAGGATATCGTACACGAGGTCAGAATCTTCGACAAGCCGATTGAGGAGATTGATGCCACCGGAACGACCTCGATTCTCCTTTTGGATGTCGATAAGGCCGAGAAATGCTTGCTCTTTCAAGATATCACGGAAGCGCCGCTCGGAGAGTGTGTCTAAATCGATTGTCCTGCAAATATTCGAATACTGGCGGTAGACGAGTTGTGTGGCGAATTCGTCTTGTGCCGAGTTGTTTGTGAGAATAGAGAGTGCTAAGAGCACTGCTTTTGCTTGTTGTGGAACCCCCTCGATAAGTTCCTTGAAGCGATCCTTTTCTGCTTCAGTACGCGCCTCTCGGACATGCGCTTCAGTTACCTGCTCTGCATCCTGCTTATATGCTAAATTGCCCGAATGACGAAGGATGTCAATTGCCTTTCGTGCATCACCGAAGTCCTGAGCCGCAAAAGCCGCACAGAGCGGGATAACGTCGCTCGTTAATACATCGGATTGGAATGCGTCTTTCCGGTTTTCCATGATCTGCTCCAACTGAGTGGCGTCATACGGTTGGAAGGCCATCTCCTTTGGCTGCAGACTCGACTTTACTCGTTCGTTCAGATCATCTGCCCATTCGATCTTGTTACTGATCGCGATAACTCCGATACGACAGGATGTGCTACCGGATTCACCGGCTCTAGACAGTTTCATCAATATGCTATCGTCAGTCATCAAATCTGCTTCGTCGAGGATGATGATGGCAACGTCATATTGGGAATCCAAGACTGTCCAGAGTCGCTCATAGTAGGCAGCAGTAGAGAGACCAGTTTCAGGAACTCGAAGCTGTGTTACATCCGGTTGGTTGTAATGGCGTGCAAGGGTCGAAACTGCTTGTGTCTCGGTGCTATGGGTTGAACAATCGACGTATGCTGTGCCAATACTGACCCCGTCTTTCGCTAACTCCTTTGCACGGGTTGTGACGTGGCGCGAAACCAGTGATTTCCCTGTTCCCGTTTTCCCGTAGATAATTACGTTTTCAGGTGAGTGCCCATTGACGGCACTTCGCAGTTCTTCCGCTAACATTCGAATTTCGTCATCTCGGCCGACGATCCGGTCGGCACTTGGGACGTGATCGATTTCGAGCAAGCCCTTATTTGAAAAGATGTTATCTTCTTGCTCGAAAATTTCACGAGCAACGTCGAACCCCTCACCACCATCTGTTCGTAGCTGGGATTGGTTTGGCTCGTTACCACGAGACTGGTTCATACACCAACTATTTGTAACAACTCACATATACCTCCTATGATATTATGGAGCCTCCTTTCCGACGTTAATTATTGTGATTATCGGCGTTGCAACGCATTTGGAGGCGTATTTGCAGTGGATTGTATTGAACTACGTTTCCGACGTATAGTCATCTGTTCTCCCCTTTGTTCCGATGTTTCTACCCGATTTAAGCGTTCTTGGGCTGTATTTCGATCTACTTTCCATTTATATATCATAACCTTGTTTCCGAAGTTTGAACCGGTTCTCCCCCCTCTTTTCCGATGTTCCCGAAATCTCATCGAAGGAATTCATTTTTCACTCCCTCCCCCCGTGTTTCCGACGTTATCCTCTAGTGGAGACTCTATACAGAGAACACCCACACCCCCCGTGTTTCCGACGTTTCTTCTAGCGACTTTCTAGACTTAGATTTCAATTAGAAAACACTCCCCACTCGTCTTCTAATTGCTGTGTGAGTGGAAACCAGTGACTTCAATTCCCTGTTCCGGTTAGTCATTGACTGCTTCCATAAAGAGACTCACATAGAATTTCGTAGAACGTCGGAAACGTGGGGGGCGTGTGCTTTCTTTTCTCCCAACAAAGAATACTGAAACTGACCTCCTAGAACGTCGGAAATGGGATTTCTCCATCTCACTTAAAAACTGTTTCCTTGGGAAACTCGGAAGTTCCGGAAACTCATCCTCCACTGCAAACCATCATACAACTTTGATCGACCCTGTTTTCGTTCAGGCGACGTATAACAAAACTCCATCCGGCCGACGAGGCTGTAAATGGGGTCCGTGGGTCTGGTTACCGGGAGGACAGTCGTACTACTACTCGTGCTGTCGCTCGTCGCTGGCACGTTCGCTCCGCAAGCGACGGCACAATCGTCGGGCAGACAGTCGTCAAGCGGGCCGCCAGCCGTTTCGGTTTCCATCGAGCGGCACGCGTCCCAATCCGGTACCGTTCGGTATCATCTCGATTTCGAGACACCCGACGACGGGAGCCACTTCTGGCTCATCAATTACACCGGAAACGTGGTGTCCTCGGATGGGTTCGTCAGCGACCAAACGGGGAACGGAAACCACGCACTCCGCTGGGACGGCGAGACTGACTCCCCGTCGATGACGATCACCACGAGCGTTCACTCCGGAAGCGGTCGCGAGTTCGCGGCGACCGACGACTGGGCGCTCGCACCGACGCCGAGGGTATCGGTTGCGTGGGAATCCATGGCCGCCGACGACTGGAGCTATTTTCACCCCCTCCAGGACGACTATCCGGATCGGAGCGTTTCGTTCGCCGATTCCGGCGTTCTCGGGTCGGCATTCACGTACGTCGGGAAGTACGACGAACACGTCCGTCACGCGGACGGGCAACGATTTCGGATGATCGTCGCGGCCGATGCGTCCCCCGCCGAGTCCCCCAAGTCGATTTTCGACTCGGTCAGCGCGGCGAGCAAACGGATTCCCGGCCAATCCCCGGACGACGTACTGATGTTCGTCCTCCCCGATCCGATCTGGCGCGGTGGGTACGCCTCGCCGAAGTACGGCGAACTATGGGTGCACGAAGACGCCCGTCTCGACGATCCGCAGAACCTCTGGTTACACGAGTATTTCCACACGCGACAGTCGTTCGAACTGGGCGATAAGATGGAGTGGTTTCGGGAGGCCAGCGCCGCCTACTTCGCGTCGGATTTGGCGATGAAGGAGGACGAAACCTCGAAATCCTCCGTTGTCGGAACGCTCTCGTCGAAATCGTACGACGCATCGACGCTCTCGAAACCGAGTACATGGGCCGACCGCGAGGTCCCGTACTATCGCGGGGCGCTCACCTTGTGGGTACTCGACGAAAAGATACAGCAGGCGACCGACGGGCGTCATAGTCTAATGGACGTATTTCATCGGATGAACGAACACAATGGGACGGTCACGTACGCCGATTTCCGGAATATCGTCGCCGATGTGGGCGGACGGTCGATGACACCGTGGTTGAACAAGCACGTCACGACGACCGCGAAACCACGGCTACAGGACCTCCAACAGGCCGACAATGCGGGATCGAACGTCGGCGGTGGTGATGGGTCACAGAAGGGTGGGAGCGCAAACAAACAATCCGGCGGTTTGAGCGGAATTCATTCCCCAGCAAAGACGGGTAACCTGTCTTCGACGCTCGTTTTCTGGGGAGGACTCGGGCTCGTCAGTTTGGTGTTCGGACTGACGGTGGCGCAGTACGCATCCGGTCTTGCGTCCCGGTTCCGCGGCGGAAAGGGGAAATAGGCCGGTTCTCCCATTTCGTCTTAGTGTGGCAGTTTCAGCAGCGTGGCCACGCCGACGAGTATCGTGGCGAGGATCTTGAGCCACACTTCGATGGCGGCCCCCCACACCTTCAGCAGTTCGCCGAGCCGACGCCACTTCGTCATCGAGTCGGCGGGCGATTCATCTCTCGAATCGTCTGACGGGGTCTCCCCCGTCGTCTCAGTACCGATTTTCATTCTCTGGATCGCCGATGAGAAGGATACGGCTCGAAGAAGCGACCTCCTCTCCGGAACTTAATTACACAGTATAGATATAAAAATCATTCTTCGTAAAATGGTGAATATTTTGCGAGCGGACGTGACACACTTCTCCGATTTCGTTCACTTCGGGAGGATGCTTTCGTACTTTGCCGCGAGCGGGTATCGCCATCCCACGCCGAACGCTTTCGGTGACACCTTGAGCACGGGAGCGGCCTGAAACCGTTTGTACTCGGATCGATGTAGCATCGAAAGTACTCGACGAACCGTTTCGCGGTCGTGTCCCGATTCGACCAGTTCGTCGGCGGTCAACCCTTCGTCCACGTACCCCACCAGAATCGAATCGAGAACCTCGTACGGTGGGAGGTCGTCCTCGTCGGTTTGATCCGCTCGAAGCTCCGCGGAGGGCGGCTTTTCGATGACGCGTTCGGGGATGGTCGTCTCGGATTCGTTCATCCGATTTGCAAGCCCGTAGACGAACGTTTTCGGGCAGTCCGCGATCGGAGCGAGTGATCCACACATATCGCCGTAGAGGGTGGTGTACCCGATGGCGAGTTCGCTCCGATTGCTGGTCGCGAGGAGGAGACGGCTCTGTTCGTTTGCGATCGCCATCAGCGTCGTCGCTCGAATTCGGGCTTGGACGTTCTCCTCCGTGACGCTCGGTTCCTCGTCGAGAACCGGTGCCAACTCCGTCTCGAACGATTCGAAGGTGTCCTCTATCGGTATGTCGAGGAAGTCGATATCGAGGTTGTCGGCGAGTTCGCGGGCGTCGATCTCGCTCTCGTCGCTGGTGTATCTGGTCGGCATGGCGACGCCGAGGACGTTCTCCGGGCCGAGCGCATCGACGGCCAGCGCGGCCGTCAGCGAGGAGTCGATACCACCCGAAAGCCCGACGATGACGTCCTCGAACCCCGTTTTGTGGACGTAATCCCTGATCCCAAGTGCAAGTGCCGACCGGATCTCTGCCGCTCCAACCGGGGGTTCGGGGGCGATGTTTACCGTCGCAGGCGATTCAGCGTCGAGTGGAACGTCGTAGACGGTGAAATCCTCCTCGAAGGCCGCGAGTCGGCATGCTATCGTCCCATCGGGTGCGACGACGAACGATCGGCCGTCGAAGATGAGCTCGTCGTTCGCACCGACCTGGTTCACGAAGACCAGCCACTTGCCGTGGTCGCTGGCGTGTGCGCCGAACAGTTGCTCTCGAAATTCTCCTTTCCCGCCGTAAAACGGACTGGCGGAGCTGTTCACGAGCAGATCCGCCCCCGCCGTTACGAGGTCTTCGATAGGGTCCTCGTCGTACTCCGGGCGCTCCCAGACGTCGGGTTCGTTCCACGCGTCCTCACAGATACTGACGCCGAGGTCGGTTCCGTCGCCGAGCGTGTGGAGCGGTTGGCTCGTCGCGGGTTCGAAAAATCGGTCCTCGTCGAACACGTCGTACGTCGGGAGGAGCCGTTTCTCGGTCCGACCGACGACCGTTCCATCGCGGCAGATCGCCACCGCGTTTTGCACTCCTTTCCCGTAATCGTCGGCGTTCCGCGCGACGAATCCGACGATAGCCGTGATGTCAGTCGCCTCCTCGGCGATCCGATTGAGAGCGGCGAGTTGTGTTTCGATGAACGACTCGCGTTTCACGAGGTCCTGGGGTGGATAGCCAACGAGCGCGAGTTCCGAGAACACGACGAGATCGGCGTTCTCCTCGCGTGCTCGACGGATTCCGTCCTTGATCTTCCGTTCGTTGTCCTCGATATCCCCGACGGTGTAGTTCGATTGTACCAGCGCGACCCGATGCATGTCAATATGTCCCACGGGGTAGTAGGGAGTCGAGTGGCAAAGGTGTGGTGTCGAAATTACGTTTTACGGTTGGTATGGATACTGGCAAAAGTGGTGTGTGGAATTTAAATGGCTCCATTACTGGCAATACCGGTTTCCTTTCCGTGATCGTGTGTACTCGTGATACCGCCCCACCCCTTGCCCACCGTATTCAGTGTCTCGGGTCATGAGGTACTCGGACGATTGTGGAAAGACACGCGATACGGTGAGGGGTGTGGCCGGAGGATAGCCCTTTTAGCTCATTATCTCGACGTCGTCATCGTCTCTCCATTTCGGCGGCCGAAAATAGTCCAGGCTCGTTTGCACGAACATCGCGGCAAACGTAAAGGTGCTTGCGCCCCTCGTTGTTTCATACCATGACGAAAGATTTGGACGTGTCGTGGCTTCACCTCACACCCGACGAGGAGGTTCTCTGGGCAGGTCACCGGAGTTTCTATCGGACGATTCCGTCGATTCTCGCCGGTATCGTCCTCGTTTTGATCGGTGTCGGTATCATCGGAAGCGGCTACTTCGGTTGGGCGAAGTGGCTCGGCGTTCTTCCGATTGTGGCCGGAATCGCGGTCGCCGTCCCACCGTTTCTCCGTTGGCGAAGCGAATGGTTCGTCCTCACGACCGAGGAGATATACCACAAGCGTGGCGTCTTCGCACAGGACGTGACACAAATGCGATTGGATCGTGTGCAGGATATTGCCTTCTCACAATCACTTCCGGAACGCATCTTCGATTACGGGACGGTGACGATACACACCGCTGGTACGTCGACGAACAATCTCGTTTTTGAGAACGTTTCCAACCCCCAATCTATCAACGGACTGTTGTCTGAACAGTTGGATAAAGTCTCTCCGCGGCAGTGATCTCTGAGTCGCTTATTTTCGACGTACAAACGTCGACAACAGTACATACGCGGTTTGAAACGATCTGAAACGGTGCACTACGAGTTTCTCCTTTTATTACCCCCCGGGGATATGGCCGAACCGAGGAAAGCGAAAAATGAGCCAAACTGACAGCGCCTCTCTTTGGACAGGTCCCCAAGAATTCGAGGGTTCTTTGAAGGCCCTCCTGGTTGCGGCACGCCGTGGTGCGGTCACGTTCGACCGCTCGTGGACGTTCCGCCGCGAGGACGATCATCCCGACCTCATGGTCGAAGTGACGCGACTGGCGAGTGACCCCGAGACCACACATACCTGTGGGGAGCACGCACCTACGATGGACGAAACGGAGTTCGAAACCAAACTGTCATCCCTACTCCGAGGCGCACATCGGTCCGGAATCGGCTTCGATCGTGCGTGGACCTTCCGGTGTGCTGATGGTCTCGACCTGATGGTTGAGATTACGCAACTCGCTAAACGGTGAAAAAGTCCTCTCCCTCCAAACGATCGATACCCCCGTTTTTACGCCGCTTCGATGTTCTGTAGCTCGCCGATCGGCTGTCGCTCCTCCGCAATCGGCTTGAGGCGGTCTACTTGGGGATCGAGCCATCCACCGACCCATTGGGTCTCGATGCGGAGATAATCTTCCGCGAAGGTTTTCACCAGTATGGTAAATCGGTCGTTCGTTCGGTCGATATCGTGCACGTGGCAATCGATAGTGACGTCACCGACGGTGACGCGGAGGGGGTCTTCGATTTCGAGGCCGACGAACGAGTCGACGAGATCGGAAACCTTGTGGCGGCTTTCGGTCGCACTCATTACAACTAGCGTTTCTTTCCCCATCTCTAAAAAGGGGGAATACGGTTTCACACTGTTCTATTCGTTTGTCGACAACAGGGAAACCGGTACCGTCTTGCGTTTCATCCGTTTTATCATAGAATATGTACCATTCTATCCATCCCTATATAAAAAGTGGGAGCACGAAGGTCAACATCTTTTACCGTGTCCTCGAAATGATACGTTAGAGATGGTTTGGGAGTGCCGCGACGTGAGCGAGGGAGAAGAATGAAGCAAGTTGCCAATCATAGGGTCAAGGAAGCTGACGGCTGTTACAGTGGTATTCCGATCCGTATCGAGGGTTATCGGCTCCAACGCAACGTCTACGGCGGGATCGAATGGTCGGATGGGGTTGAATCGGTGATCTGCCGTCGAGTCGGCGATCAGTGGCAAGCCCTCGTCGTTCGGAACGGGGAGACGCGAACGCTCTTCCCTGGACTCGGGTCACAAAACCACGCCCTGTGGTTGGCGCGTGAGTATCTGGAGTTCGGACAGACGTACGATGGTATGGATGTTTGGGAAGATCTCCCATCCCGAGAGCGGTCGAATCCGTTCCGTGACATGATTTCGTCCACGCAGAACTCGTTCCGCGTGTAGTCCGCTCGTTAGCCCGTGAATAATTATACGCCTTCTAGCGGAAGATACTGCTATGCAGGCAATCGTTCTGGCCGCAGGTGAGGGTACACGAATGCGACCGCTATCCGCATCGTGTCCGAAGCCCATGTTGCCGGTTGCAGAGGAACCACTTGTCGCTCACACGGCGCGCGCCGCCGTCGAAGCGGGTGCCGAAGAACTCGTTCTCGTCGTCGGCTACGAGGCTGACACCGTCCGGGAGTACTTCGGCGCGGAGTACGCCGGAATCCCGGTCAAATATTCGGTACAGGAAGAGCAACGTGGAACGGCCGACGCGGTTCGCGCGGCCCGTGAACACATCGACGGGCCGTTTGCCGTCCTCAACGGCGACAATCTCTATGATACTGCTGCCGTCAAACAGCTACTCTCGAACGGCCCCGGTGTGGGGACGTACCGAGTCGATGATCCTTCGAATTACGGCGTCATCTCGACGGATGGTGACCGTGCGACGGGTATCGTCGAGAAACCGGACGACCCGCCGACGGACCTCGCCAACACTGGTGCATACGTGTTCCCTGAAGAAGCGCGTGACTGGCTCGACGTTGGTGAGAGCGAACGCGGCGAGTTCGAAATCACGGACGTAGTGGAGCGCGTCATCGAGGAATACGACGTCACTGCCGTCGAAGTCAAACGATGGCTCGACGTGGGCCGCCCGTGGGAACTGCTCGAAGCGAACGAATGGAAAATCGGAGAGCTGGAACGCGATATCAGTGGGGACGTGAGCGATGGGGCCACGATCACGGGGGATGTAGTCGTCGAGGAGGGTGCAACGGTCAAATCCGGCGTCGTCATCGAGGGACCGGCGCTGATCCGTTCGGATGCAACCATCGGACCGAACGCGTACATCCGGGGTGCAACGCTCGTGGATGAAGGCGCAAAAGTCGGCCACAGCGTCGAGGTGAAAAACAGCGTCTTGTCGCCAGGTGCGACGGTCGGTCACCTCTCCTATGTCGGTGATAGCGTCCTCGGTCGTGACGTGAACTTCGGTGCGGGAACGAACGTGGCCAACCTCCGTCACGACGGTAAGTCGGTCAAACACACGGTGAAAGGTGACCGTGTTTCCACTGGACGGCGGAAGTTCGGTGTCGTCGTCGGCGACAACGTGAAAACGGGCATCAACACCAGTCTCTATCCGGGTGTCACGCTCTCGGAAGGTGCGATGACGCTCCCGAACGAGGAAGTCTCTCGGGACAAGTAACTCCGCGCTGTCTGTTATCTTCGGCTATGGAATGAAGTGAGAAGTAAAGGTGCGCGTTAGCACTACCGCATTTCCTCTCGGGCGAGGTCGGCTTCGGCGGGGTCGTTGGCACGTCCCTTCTTCACTTCGGTCGCAGTCATACATTCGAAACAGCCGTAGACTTCGTTTCGGTTGTTCCCGAACACGCGGGCGAATTGGGGGGTCACGAACGAACTGCAGTTACGACACTGTGTATCGGCCATCGTGCTACCGTCGACGTTTCGGGAACCGCTCATGTCTATCGACATTGTATCCCATGCTTCACAGGGTACCACTATTATTATCCAGCAATTAAGGAGGTGAAACTGACTGGAACAATGTCGAACTTCTGTAGTGTTCCAACCGTTTCACCTTGCCTGTGCGGGTTTTTTAAATATCGAACTAACTATACGAATCTTCTTCATGTGGCGACCGAGCACCGTTAGGTTTCGCGCCTTCGAGGTATACAATGTTGCCACGACCGACGCGCAATCGATTGATGTCACCCCTTTCTTCCATTCTGGAGAGCAGTCTGCTTACCTTCGACTTCGACCACCCGGTTTCCTCGACGATATCAACCTGTTTCATCCGGTCTCGATTATTGCGCAGGAGTTTCAACACTTGACCTTCGTCGGTGAGGATGTCTTCATCACCGTCGGCATCGCCCTCCTCTGATTTCGTTACCGGTATCGAGGTGGTTCCCGATTCGGGGACCGGTGTCGGTGGATCGGGGTCGTCACGACCGACCCGCCAGAGCAAGGCTGCAGCGCCGAAAATACCGATACCGACGACACCGACGAGCAGGAGTTGTATTCCCGAAAGACCGTTCGACTGCTGGTGTTTCGTTGCCGTCGTCGTTTTCGACGCTTGCGTAGTCGATCTCGCAACATTCGGGTTCATCGGCTCGGGATCCTTTGCATCGTTGACGCCGTCCCCATCGCTATCCGCCTTGTTTGGGTTCGTTCCGCTGAGTATCTCCTTTCCGTCGAGTATACTGTCGTTATCGCTGTCCTTGCTGACTGGGTTCGTTCCCCATTTGTTGACTTCCTCCCCGTCGTTGAGTCCGTCGCTGTCCATGTCCGAATCGTTGAGGGCGTCAGCTGGCCAGCCCTTTTTTTGTATTTTGTCGGCCTCGAACTCGTTCGTCAGGCGTCTTGGTCGTAGTCTCCCCCTTTCGTGATGACCGTCTGGTTGATCGTTCGACTGTCGATGATCGGAACGTCGCTTCCGAACGTGGGTCTCAGTCGGAAATAGAGCGTCCGTTTTCCGGTTTCGCTCGCGTTGGTACCGTTGAGTGTGACGGTCGTGGTCGAACCGTTTCCGACGGTCGCACTTTGACAGACGACGCTGTGGGGGTCCTTGCCGTTGTAACTTTCCAGTAGACAGACCGAATACTTCGACACGTTCGAATTTATACGGAATTTTACATCGGCGGTGTACCGTTCGGACTGCCAAACGTACGTCGTCTCGTTCGTTTTCGTGACGACGGCATCTCCGGTTCGATGTATCGAGATAATCCGTCCAGTATCTGTCCCGTCCGTACCCCCTGCTGTTGCCGGAACCACGGCGACACCGACGACGAGGAAAACGACAAGGATAGTATGGATAACCAACCAAATATGGTTCCGGTGGCCGAACATTTGTTTCGAGTACGTAGTCGGACGCTTAGTTCCTTCGCCATATAGTTCTACGTCAGACAAAATTGATATGAATGCATTCTAAATTATAAAAACATATAAAAACTGTCTCACAAGACGATTCGTTTCGGACGTTTGTCGTTAACGGAGGGCGATCTGCATGGCGGATATCATCGCGTACAGTCCGACGACGAATGCACCGAGAAGGTTGGTCGATGCGGCCGAGACGAGCGGTGCGTTCAACCACGCTGCCGCGAACGTTCCCGCGCTGACTGCGGTTGCCCAGCGGTAGTAACTGAACCAACGGTCGTTATCCGACTCGATGTCGATTTCGGTTTCCGATGTTTCGGACTCGATAGACGGTTCGAGGTATGGATCGAATTCGTCGGCCAGATCGTCACGTTCGACGATTCCACGACTCTTGTTGTACTCGATGATGCCTTCGCTGTCGAGTTTCGGGAGATGCGACTGATAGAGTGCGATGTACACGCGTTGGCGTTCGTCCGAAGCGAGTGCTTGAACGGTGGTGTCGTTTTCCCATGCGGCGACTTGTTCCGCGAGGTCGCGCATTTCCACGGGGTTGTCGTGCTCTTTGAGATACCGTAGGGCGTGTCGCCGTCGTTGTGTCTGAAGGATGTGGAAGATCTTGTCCTTCGTGAGGTTTTCCGGTTCGTTCTCGTTCGGCAACGACGGGGCTTCAGAGAGAGTTTGCGTCGTAGCGCTCATGTTTCTTCGACGGTATCCAGACGGGGACACATCATAAAATAGACCGACCCTCTCGCTTTCTTGCACGCCGTTGCATTCCGTTTACGTCTTGCGATTGTACAGTTTGAACGGAGTGAACCCACCGCGAATATATGCCTCTTCGGAGATATTTTATCGTGGGAACAAAATGCGTGCTATTGTCTAACTACCTGACAGTGATTGAAACAGCGTTAGCACCGTGAACGATACGATCACTACTCCCGTCGATTGGGTGGGTGTCAACCATCCAAGCGGGCCGAATCCAAGGATAGTACCGCCGAACAGAATCGTCGAGAGTACCGAGAGGGCCAGATAGTAGTGTGCGTATCGTGGTCGTGTCATCCGATATTTGCTTTAACTCCCTTGTAGACGTTCATCAGCAAGCCGGGTAGCTGTCGTACTTCCGGTTTACGCGACCGGCGAAGGTACCGGAACCCCGTCCTGAGCTGTCCTTCGTTCAGGAAGTGTCTAGCCAGAATGTAGTGATGCGCTCCAGTCACGTCTATTCCCTGTCGTTCTAGTTGCTCGACTTCTTTTGTGAACGTCCGACGGTAGTGTTCGTCAGCTTTTGCCACCGAATCCGCCGACGGTGACCCCGTCTCGTAGCGGAGGAGGAGCGTTTCGTTCACGCAGGCGAGTTTCCCGTGTTTGAGGACTCGGATGAGGAACTCAGGGTCCTGAAAGCGGGTGAACGACTCGTCGAACCCGTTGATTTCCCGGACGACCTCGCTCTTCACGATGAGCGTCGATCCCGCACTGGTGTGAAGATCGTCGCTCAACACCAGCCCGATGAGTTCCTTACCGCCCTCCGCACCTTCTGCTTTGTTTCGACGTGAAATGAACTCCGTCACCCATTTTATCGCCGGGTTCTGTCCGCCCGGGTGGACGGTTTCCGCCTTACAGTATGCCGCGACCCACTCGTCGGAGCGAAGTTCGAGGGTGAGAACTTGTTTTTCGAGTTTCGTGGGTAGCCACACGTCGTCTGAGTCGAGAAACGCCATGTATTCGCCCTCGGCATGCTCAATTCCCGTGTTTCGTGCGGCACTCGCACCCTGATTTTCGTCGTGTTCGAAGAACCGTATTCGGTCGTCGTCGTACGAATCGACGACCGAGGCTGTATCGTCGTCCGATGCGTCGTCGACGATGATGAGTTCCAAATCCTCGAGCGTCTGTGAAAGAACGCTCTCGACGGTTCGAGGCAAAGAGTGTGCACGGTTGTACGTCGGAACGATAACACTCACAGTCGGGGCCATTCGTTGCTCGTAGGTCCGTTCCCGCTGTGCTTTATTATCGACTTACTAATCGTGGAGGGCCACAGCGAGGAGGACGATCGCGACCAGCAGGAGCACCAGCGACGCCAAGGAGAGACCCGATGGCCCGACTCCTCCCGAGAATTTCGCCGCCTCGACCGCGACGAACGCGACGACTCCGCTCCCGACGATGTGAACGAGTTCGATCTCCCGCGTATCGCGTCCGCGACCGAGATGCTCCCCGACGTTGATGGCGTGTTCGCCCGCGTCCCACGCGACGACGGTTGCGGCACCCGCCACCAGTAACGTCCCGAGCGTTACCGCGTTGAAGATACCGGACGCGAGTACGCCGATGAAGACGAGTGCAGTACCGACTTTCACGAGCGTGCGCGACCCCGTCCCACGCACCGGTACGAGTGCCAGCGCGAGCACGAAGACGCCGATAAGCCCCGGAATCAACCGGATGAATCCGCTCAATCTAGCGATTCCGGCGGACGCGACGGCGAGCGCACCGACGACTCCGGCGACACCGACGACCCCGACCAACGCGCCCGAGATGAGCCACTCACGTCGCCAGAGACCGACCCCACCGGCGAGGGCAGCGACACCGGCGAGTTCGAGGACGAGTGCGAGTGATGACGCGCCGAGCTCCCACATCGCGAGCAGTGCGATACCGACTGCGAGCGCGCTCGCGACGCGTGTCGGTCGTTGGGTCGCAGTCGTGGTTCCGGTTACCGTGCTCATGCGTGTACCCTCCGTGGACGATTCAGCAATGCCGCGGCGAGCGGCGTCTCCGGATCCCACTCGATGACCGGAATATCCGCCTTTCGAAGCGCACTGAGTCGGTTTCTCCGTTCGACGCCAGCGAGCCGTTGGCCGACGCTTTCCTCGTCGGTTACGTCGGGGCTGATGACGCTCACGGGATGTCCGTACGCGTCGAGGCGACGCGCCGTCTCGATAATGGTTTGGTCCGAGAGCGGGGAGAGCAACACCACTTGTGCTGCGCTCGGAAGCCGCATACGGAGCTGTTCGAGCTGTTCCCCGTGGTCCGCTTCTTCAGTCGGCGGAAACGATGCGAACGCGGTATGTGTCGCAAGCAACTGTTGGGCATTCGCTCGATGTGACCGTCCCGCACCGGGTTCCAACCAGCACATCTCGCGGCCGAACGCCGCGAGACCGACGAGATTACGATCACGATGCAGCGACGCGAGCAGCTGTTCCGCCGCGGAAACGCTGTACGCAACCGCGTGTGGTTCGTCCGTTGCAGCCCGGTAGGCGACGGCCCGTGCGTCCACGAGGACGACGACCGTCGCGGCGTTCTCCTCGCGGTATTCGACGGTCGTCAAGGAGCCGGTTCGAGCGTATCGATTCCAGTCGATGCGGTGCATGGCGTCTCCGGCACGATACTCGCGGGTTCGGTAAAATTCGATGCCGCTCCCCCCTTTTTGCGCGACGATGCGACCGACCTGGTCGAGCGTCTTGTCCCGGAGCGAACTATCGGTCTCGGTCCCGGTACAGTCGAGTTCCGTATCCGCGGCCACGGTCGTTTCCACCTCGTGTGCGCCGCTCAGATCACGGGCGACGACGACGGCGGGTTCGAACGGGTGTTTCCCGTGTTTGGCTTGTACCCGATACGAAAAACTCACCGAGCGACCGGGCCAGAAGGCGACCCCTTTCCGCGGAGAACCACCGGAAACTGAGAGCAGTGCAGGTACTCCGTCCACGATGCGAACGTCGGGGAGGAACCCACCCTCGTTCGTCACCGTCACCGTTACCGTGACCTCGTTTCCAGGTCGTGGTGTACTGTTGCTGAGTCGACGTTCGAGTCGAAGGTTCGGCTCTGGCTCCCCCAAGACGCTCGGGTACGCCGCAAAGACGACGCCGATCACGCCGAGCAAAAGCATCGATGGACGGTTGACGGCGAGACCGACCGCACCGGCGGCGAGGGAGAGCGCGATGACACCGCGCCAACGATGTGTTTCGGTCATAGTCGCTCACCCCTGTCCGCGATCTCCATGGCGGTGCGGCGAGCGCAACGCTGGTGCCACGACCGACCGGTCAGGACGGTAGAAACACGGCTCCCGGTACCCACTCCCGAGACGTTGGTACCGCCAAGATAGGCCGCTACAGTCGGGTCGTCAGTCCACTCCCCCGATTCGACCAACTGTCGAGCATCCTTTCGAGTGCAGTTTTCGGCCCGCATCACGGTTTCGACGGCCGCCGCTCGAAGCCGTTTTTCGACGCTGCGCCGGTGCTTGCGACCGACGAACGGGAGTCGGAAGGACCACGACCCGATGGTCTCATCGAAGTCGTTTCCCGCGGGAGGAACCGTCACTGGCTCTTCGGGGGTGGGCATGTCGGCTTGAACGAGATTTCCGTCCCTACCGGAACCGAGGACGGGAATCGCCACGAGCAGGCCGAGCGTGCCGATGGCGACGACGAGCAGATAGTCGTTCCCGAGCGTCGCTACGAGCGAGTTAATCGGTATCGCGTTCGCACCGCCAGCGACCACGAAGACGAGCGCGAGCACTCCGACGAGTCCGAGCATGACACGGCGCCCGTTCATGATCCCACCCCGAGTCTGTCGGTTCCATGGTGTATTCGGGCGAGTCGGTCGTCAGTGATCGGTTCTCCGCCATATCGAACCTCTTCGAACGTGCGCGTCAGGGTACGAACAGCGTCCTCGTCGCCACCCGCGTCGATGGCCTCGCGTGCACATTCTCCGGGGGTTTTGGTGTGCGGTCGATCGACGCCGAAGCGTTCGACCATCGCCCACCACGCCTGTTCGATTTCGTTCGACGGGTCAGGCGTCGGTGCCGGTGTTGGTGTTCGTTCGTATCCCCCGGCGTTCCGCTCGTCCGACCCGCCGAACAGTCGGTTGCGGAAGCGAACGCCGGCCGCGACGCCGCCGACGATGACGAAGACCGGAACGATCCAGACCAACCATTGAACGAGTTTCCGGAGCAGCGCGAGGAGTTCGTCGAGGAACTCCATCTTCTGCCACGATGAACTCGACTTCGAGTGTTTTGCTTGCTTGTTCGCGCTGGATTGACTTTGTTGCTGGTTCGACTGCTGTCGCTGTTGATCGTTTGACTGTGATGCTGTCGGTGCTCCCTTCGATTGAGCTTCCCGTTTCAACTCCCCTGCGTCGGCCGGGTTGATGGGAAGTGACTTGTAATTGATATCGATGACGTCGTCGGGATTGGTGTGAACCGCCTTCCCGAGCGTCGAAGCTGACGTGCCGATGGCGAAGATACAACACAACGCGATGCCCGCTGCGAGGAGTCTATCCGTGTTCATATGGTATCCCCGTCGGTAGTTGGGTATCCGGTTCCACCGGTAACATGGATAGTGTATGGGTCCTTACCGGGTTAATTATAGACCTCGTAATGGATCAGTAGGCGCACCAGTACTCCGAAAAAAGACCGTTTCAACCCGTTGCAGAAGTGGCGATTAGTTGATGGTTTTACCGAGAATCCGCCACTTTCGAACCGCGATCAGCGAGCACTCGGTCGTACACATCAACGATCGAGTCGGCCATTTCATCGACGCTCAGTCCGTCTATTGCAGTTCGTCCGTCCGAAGGGTCACCCCGGGTGAGCACGTCTTCGACCGCGGAAACCAGTTCACTGTCAACGTCCGAGACGGTGCAGTTCGAAACGCCGTCGAGCACCTCACGAACGAACCCGACATCGGTCGAGATGATCGGCAGGTTACATGCCGCGGCCTCCTTGACGACCATCGGTCCGGCCTCCCGTTTCGAACTGACGAGGAGGACGTCGCTCGCGTTCATGTAGTACGGGATTTCCTCGTGTGGAACGCCGGA